>NZ_RQRT01000075.1 GCF_004335005.1 Paracoccus nototheniae
TGCCACAGCCCCTCAGGCCGATCGTGGCGACAATCAGGTGCGTGTCTCGGCCGCCCGGCTGGACACCTTGCTGGATCAGGTCGGAGAGCTGGTGATCGCGCAGGCCCGCCTGACCGCGCTGGCCCATCACCGCCGCGACCCCGCCCTGGCCGCCATCGTCGAGGAAATCGAACGCCTCTCTGCCGATCTGCGCGACAGCGCGATGGACATGCGCATGCTGCCCATCGACCAGCTGTTCAGCCGCTATCGCCGGGTGGTGCGCGATCTGTCAGGCGATCTGGCCAAGGAGATCGATCTGGTCCTGTCCGGCGAGGAGACCGAACTGGACAAGACCGTGCTGGACAGGTTGGGCGACCCGCTGGTCCATATCATCCGCAACTCGATCGATCACGGCATCGAGATGCCCGATCAGCGACTGGCCGCAGGCAAGCCGCGCCGGGGCACGTTGCATCTGTCCGCCCGCCAGTCGGGCACCGAGATGGTGATCACCATCGAGGATGACGGCGCCGGCCTGAACCGCGCCCGCATTCTGGAAAAGGCCGTTGCGGCAGGCGTGGTCGGCGCCGACGAGGATCTGCCGCCCGGCCAGATCGACCACCTGATCTTTCATCCCGGCCTGTCGACGGCGCAAAGCGTGTCCAGTCTGTCGGGCCGGGGCGTCGGCATGGATGTGGTCAAGCGCACGATCACCGACCTTCACGGCGCGATCGAAATCGTCAGCGAACCCGGCCGCGGCACCCGCATCACCCTGCGCCTGCCGCTGACGCTGGCCATCATCGAAGGGCTGCAGGTCGCCATCGGCACCACCATGTGCATCCTGCCGCTGGCCAGCGTCGAGGAATGTGTCGAGCTGACCCAGGTCGAGACGCGCACCTCGAACGGGCGCAACTTTGTCGATATCCGGGGCACGATGGTGCCGCTGCTGTGGACGGACCGCATTTTCGGCACCGACCATTCGGGCACGGTCGTGGCGGTGGTGGAAATCGATGGCGGCAAGATCGGCGTGGTCGTCGATCAGGTGATCGGCCAGCACCAGACGGTCATTAAGCCGCTGTCGCCCCTGCATCGCGCAACGCCCGGTCTGGCCGGCGCGACCATTCTGGGCGACGGCTCGGTCGCCCTGATCCTCGACATCACCTCGCTGGCCAAATGCCCGCCCGCACCCCGTCGCAACCCTGCGGCTGGCGGCGACGCCCGCAACGCCGCCTGACGAAAGGATCCGCAATGGAGCCGTCATCCCAGACCACCGCCTCGCATGACTATCTGACGGTCGCGCTGGACGAGGATATCTTTGCCCTGCCGGTCGCCAGCGTGCACGAGGTGCTGGACCCGCCGCCCATGACGCTGGTGCCCAATGCACCCGCCCATACGCCGGGCCTTGTCAATGTGCGCGGCAATGTCATGCCGCTGCTGGACCTGCGCACGCGCTTTGGCATGGAACCGGTCGCGGATGGTGACACGACGCGGGTCATCGTGACCCGGATGGACCGGCAGGGCGATGCCTTTCTGGTCGGGCTGCGCGCCGATGCCGTCTATGAGGTGGTCGATATCGCCCTGGACAGCATCCGCCCCGCCCCCCCCAACAGCACCCGATGGCCCGCCGCGCTGATGCGGGGCGTCGTCCAGCGCAATGACCGCTATGTCATCATCCTCGATCTGGACGAGATCACCGCCATAGACGCCGACCGTCCCCAGTGATGACCCCTCACCAGCCCCTTTGCAGCAGACAGGAACACGCATCATGCGCCTGACCATCAAGACCAAACTGATCGCCTCGTTCGCGGTGATCCTCGCCCTGACCGGTGGCAGCGGCTATGTCGCCGTCACCAGCCTTGCGCAGTCCCAAAACCAGCTGGAAAGCTTTGTCTCGGGGCCTTTTGCGCAGGTTCAGAACAGCCGCGCCATCCGGCAGCGCGTGACCCAGATCCGTCTGTTCACACGTCAGATGTATATGAGCCGCGACGCCGAGGTTCGCGCCGGTCTGGCCGAACGGGTCGGGACGGTGCTGTCGGAAATCGACGTCAATCTAGAACGTTTGATGGCCGCCCTGCCTCTGCATGAGAGAGAGACATTTTCCGACCTTCCCGCCATGATCGCAGATTTCGGCGAAAAGGCGCAGACATCGATGCGGCTGTCGGCGGCTGCCGATCCCAACGCCGCGGGCACCGCCCTTGATTCCATCCGAGAGACCGTCAATGGCTTTCTGGCCGAGGTCGCAGGCCTGTCCCGGGATCTGCAGCAACTGGCCGCGGCCCCTCCGGGCGGTTTGTTCGACCGCGTCCTGACCGGACAGCAACTGGTCGAGGCCGCAGGACTGATCGAGGGGGTATCCAGCGGCGCCAACTGGGCGCGGATGCGCATGGTGGCCGCCGCCGTCCGACTGGATCCGGCGCAGGTGTCGAATTCGATCTCGACCACCGACGAAAGCATCGCCGAGGTCAACGATGCCCTGCAGAAACTGCAGACGGTTCCAGTGATCGCCGAGTTCTTCGGTGACAGATTGCCTGCACTGAATGCAGGCTGGGATGCCTCGATCGATCTGATCCAGATCCAGCTGCGCGATGCGGCAAAGCTGAACGAATATAACGCCCTGAAGGCGATGGAGGAACAGCTGGCACCCGCCGCTATCCTGCTTGACGATCGCCTGCAGGAAATTTCCCAGAAAAGCGATACTGCGGCGACTGCCGCGAATGCGAACGCCAAGGCCGCCTATGAAACCACCCGCACCACGCTGCTGGCCATCATTCTGGGCGCCATCGCGATCGGAACGGCCGCCGCATTGTGGATGGCACTGAGCATTTCCCGGGGGCTGACGCGGTCCGTTCGCATTGCCGACGCCATCGGCACCGGCGATCTGACCATAGAGATCGATGCCCGGGGCAGCGACGAGATCGGCGACCTGATGCGTGCCATGAGCACCATGAACCAGAACCTGCGCCAGATCGTCGGCGACGTGATCTCCAGCTCGGGTCAGGTGGCCTCGGGGTCGCAGCAATCCTCTTCCACGGCGGAACAGCTGAGCCAGGGCTCGACCGAACAGGCGGCAGCGACCGAAGAAGCCTCGGCCGCGATGGAGGAAATGGCCGCCAACATCCGTCAGAACGCGGAAAATGCCGCCCAGACCGAAAAGATCGCCGGTCAGGCCAGCGTCAATGCCGAGAAAAGTGGCAAGGCCGTCGCCAATTCGGTCCAGGCCATGCGGACCATCGCCGACAAGATCCAGATCGTGCAGGAAATCGCCCGCCAGACCGACCTGCTGGCGCTGAATGCCGCGATCGAGGCCGCCCGGGCGGGCCAGCATGGCAAGGGCTTTGCCGTCGTCGCCTCCGAGGTGCGCAAGCTGGCCGAACGGTCCCAACAGGCCTCGACCGAAATCGGAGAGCTGTCGGGTTCGACGCTGGCCATTTCGGAAGAGGCGGGGCGCATGCTGCAGGATCTGGTGCCGGACATCCAGCGCACCGCCGAACTGGTGGGCGAGATCTCGGCCGCCTGCCGCGAACAGAACTCGGGGTCCGAACAGATCAATCAGGCCATCCAGCAGCTGGACGAGGTGACCCAGCAGAACGCCGCCGCCGCCAATGAAATGTCGGCCACCGCCGAGCAGTTGTCGGCGCAGGCCGCCATGCTGAACGAACGGGCCGCCTTCTTCACGCTGGACCGCAACAGCCGGTCCGCGCCCAAGGCCGCAGCGTCGGAGGATGATCTTGATCGTCAGATGCAGGCCGAAATGGCGGCAAGACCCGCCCGCAAGACGGCTGGCAAGCGCGGAAAGATCAAACCGTCGCCGCTGAAGGCCAAGGGTTCGGCTGCGGCCAGGGACGGTCAGGGCTTCGATCTGGATCTGAACGACGATCAGAATGACGGAAGCTTTGAAAGAATGAGCGCATGATGGCGCAGGCCGCAGCCCAGGATTTCCTCCTGCCCGTCTTGGACGGGCAGGAGGATGCCCCCCAGATCCTGACGTTCCGGCTTGGCCAGACCGTCTTCGGGATCGACGTCCGGCATGTGCGCGAGGTGCTGGACGTGACGCCGATCACCCCGGTCGCGAATGCACCGGCCAGCCTTGTGGGCATGGTCGATGTCCGCCACGAGGGCGTGCCCGTGGTCGATCTCAAGCACAAGCTGCGCATGGGCGATACGACTGGCGGCGGATCGGACACCCGGATCGTCGTGCTTGAAATCGGCGCGGGTGACGCGCCGCAGGTCATCGCGATCATTGCCGACGCAGTGCTCGAGGTGGTGGAACACGACCCCGCCACATTGGAAAGCCCGCCCCGCTTTGGCGAGGCCTGGGATGCCAGCTTCATCCGCGGCATCGGGCGGCGCGATCAGGAATTCATGACGCTTTTGGATATCGAGGCCGTGTTCCGCCCCCGCGACGGCATGTTCGACGGCGGATAGGCTCGCGTCCCGACCGCTTCCGGCGCCCGTCCGACGGGTCCGGACCACCGCCGGTTGCCATGCCATCCGGACCGCCGTCCTTGGCCAGCCCCATCACGCAGGACCTTGTGAATGACCATGCCACGCCCCCGTCTTTCGCCAGCCCCGCCGCCCGGGGGCGGCCCGCTGCGCAATCCCCCCCAGATGTCCGAGGCCACCTTTCGCCGCCTGACCGTTCTGGTCCGCGACAAATGCGGCATCGCGCTGGCCCCGTCCAAGCGCCAGATGCTGCAAACCCGGCTCAGCCGCCGTCTGAAGGCTGCAGGCGTCGATGATTTCGACGCCTATCAGGCGCTGCTGACCGGCCCCAATCCCCCCGAGGGCGAAATGCAGGCCTTTGTGGACTGCGTCGTCACCAACGAGACCTCGTTCTTTCGCGAACGCCCGCATTTCGACTTTCTGACGCCGCAAAGGCTGGGCGAGCTGGCCGAAGGCGGGCGGGCGGGACAGCTGTCGATGTGGTCCGCCGCCTGTTCGACCGGGGAAGAGGTCTGGACCATGGCCATGGCCGCCGAGGCCGCCAGCACCGCTCTGCCCGAGGCCGGACGCTGGAGCTGGTCCGCAGTCGCGACCGACATCTCGATCAAGGCCCTCACGCAGGCGCGCACCGCCATTTACGAGACGCGCGATGTCGCCAAGGTACCGCCAGAGATGGCCGCGCGCTATGTGATGCGGGCGCGCGACGGGGCCAGCGCGGCGGTGCGCATGGCGCCCGCGCTGCGCCGCCATGTCCGGTTCGGTCAGATCAATCTGATGCACCCGCGCTATCTGCCGGGCCGGCTGATGGACATTATCTTTTGCCGCAATGTTCTGATCTATTTCGACAATGACGTCCAGCAGCAGATCGTCAGGAAACTCTGCACCCATCTGCGCCCCGGCGGCCTGCTGTTTCTGGGCCATTCCGACATGAGCCGGGAACGGCAGGCCCCCCTGCGCCTGCTGCGCAACAACATCCACGAACGCCTGGAGGACTGATCCATGCCTGATATCAAGGTTCTGATCATCGACGATTCGGCCAGCGTGCGGACCGCCCTCAGCGACATCATTCAGGCCGAGCCGGGGATGACCGTGATGGGCACCGCCTCGGACCCCTATTTCGCCGCCGAACGGCTGCGCACCGAGATGCCCGACGTCATCATCTGCGACATCGAGATGCCGCGCATGGATGGCATCACCTTCGTCCAGAAACTGATGCAGCAGCGCCCGCTGCCGGTGGTGATCTGTTCGTCCCTGGCCAATGCCGGATCGCCCACGGCGCTGGCCGCGCTGGAGGCCGGCGCGGTCGAGATCATCACCAAGCCCAAGATGGGCACCGCCCAGTTCATTCTGGAAGCCCGGACCCGGATCTGCGACGCGGTGCGCGCCGCAGCGCAGGCCAAGGTCAAACCCTATCGTGCCCGGCTGGAACCGGCGGCCAAGCTGACGGCGGATGCGGTGCTGCCCCCGGCGGGGCGGCGGACGGTCGAACACACAACCGACCGGCTGGTGGTCGTCGGCGCCTCGACCGGCGGCACCGAGGCGTTGCGCGTTCTGCTGGAGGCGCTGCCCGCCGATGCCCCCGGCCTTGCGATCGTCCAGCACATGCCTGCGGGCTTCACCACCGCCTTTGCCCGCCGCCTTGACGGGCTGTGCCGGATCGAGGTGCGCGAGGCGAAGACCGGCGACCGCCTGATCCCCGGCCTTGCCCTGATCGCGCCGGGCGATCACCACATGCTGCTGCATCGCAGCGGCGCGCAATACCGGGTCGAAGTTCGCGAAGGCCCGCTGGTGTCACGGCACCGCCCCTCGGTCGACGTGCTGTTCCGCTCGACCGCGCGGGCCGCGGGGCCGAATGCGCTTGGGATCATCATGACCGGCATGGGCGATGACGGCGCCAAGGGCCTGCTGGAATTGCGCCAGACCGGCGCCCGCACCCTGGGTCAGGACGAGGCCAGCTGTATCGTCTATGGCATGCCGAAAGAGGCGAAAAAGCTTGGCGGGGTCGAAACCGAATTGCCCCTGACCAAGCTGGCAACCGAGGTCATGCGCTTTGCCGCAGCCGACCATCCTTCCTCACCAAGCAGGGCGTGACATGATGATACAGGCCATCCGACAGGTTTCTTCCGCCGCTGTTCCTGCTGCCAGCGCCAGCCCGCTTCCCGATGATCTGGTGGCGCTGGCCGCCCTGACCGACACGCTTGCGCGCTGGAATGCCGACAGCGAAGGCGCTTACCTGCATGTGGGCGAGGATCTGCAGGCGATCCACGGCATGCTGAAGGCGGTCGAAGGCGCGATGGCCCGCACGATCGAGATCATGACCGGCACGGATATCTTGACCATCGACGCCCGCCTCGCCGAGGCCGCCGAACGCGCCTGTACGCTGGAGCGGAACGGACGGGCCATCGGCGCCCGGCTTGGCGACGTGCTGGACGGACGCGGCGATGCGCATGACGGTAACGAACAGGTCGTCCGCGCCTTTTCACTGCTGGATTATGTGGCGCTTGTGGCCCGGACCCATACCGGTGCCATGATGGAACGCGGCAGCAGCCTCTCGGCCTTTCTGGTGCAGGTCGGCGTTCTGGTGGGCACGGGCCGGACGCTGGCGGGCCAGCTGTCGGACCGGCTTGCGCATCTGCACCGCTCGCTTCAGGACGCCGCCGATCAGCTGCGCGACCGCCAGATGGAAGAGGCCCGCACCAAATCCCTGCTTGAGGTCATCAGGTCGCTGGAACAGGATCTGACCGCGCGGCGCCTGTCGGCAGATGGCAACCGGCAGGGAGCCCGTCTGGCCTTTTCCGATGCTGCGCAATCGGTGGCCGAGGTCGTGGGCGTTCTGCAATTCCACGACATCGCCCGCCAGCGGCTGGAACACACGATCACCCATCTGGAACTGATGTTCCATCTGGCCCAAGGCGGTGGGCTGACGGATGATGCGCTGCCGCCGGACATCCCGGCCCGGCACCTGTTCATCGCCCGCATCGCCCGGCTGGAACGTGCGCAACTGATCGATCTGGTGCAGCTGTATCAGGCCCGGATGGCCGTCATCGGCGACAGTCTGGACATCATTCTGGGTCAGGCGCGCAACGGTGCCGGACTGGTGGGCGGCATGCTGCAGGTCGACCGCTCGGCCGCCGAGGCGGGTCTGGGCATGGGCATCACCCGTCAGGCCCAAGAAATGGAGCATCGGTTCCTGCAACGCGAGGCCCGGCGCGAGGCGATATTCGCCAGCCTCGCCGAATGCATCGAAGCCGCCGAGCAGTTCGCCTCGATGACCGACGCGCTGGACAATGTGGAATTTTCGCTGCGCCTTGCCGGGTTCAATGCTGCGATTCACGCCGCCGACCATCAGGGCGGCGACCGGACGATCGGCTATATCGCCCATGAAATCCGCGACAACGCGGCCAATGCCAAGGGCGGCGCCGATCTGATCCGCATCGGCATCGGCAAGACCACCGATGCGGCGGGCGACCTGCAATCCGTGCTGCTGCCCACCGAGATTCGCGAGGCGACGGCGATCCGGGATCTGTTCGCAGCGGTTCTGGGCGCGGTCGAGAATGCCGAACGCCTGTGCCTCGACCAGCTGGCCGATGCCGAGGCCGCCGCCGCCGCCGTCCCCGACAAGGTCGCCCGCGCCAAGGATCTGATGAAGGAACATCTGACCGGACTGGCGCTGATGCAGGCGGCGGCCCAAGCCCTCGGACCGCTGGCCATCGCGGATCCCGAAGGGACCGGATCGGTGGATCTGACCCCCCTGACCAATATTTTGTCGGCGCATTACACCATGCGGGAAGAGCGCATGATCTTTGCCACCGTCTTTGGTGATGGTCCGCCGATCGACATGCCCGCCGAAGCGGCGACGGCCCCCGACAGCGATGATCTGTCCGATGTCTTCTTCTGACAGGCAGGCGAGGCCGTCACAGACGCCAGGCCCATCGGCATGGTCGCGCCGATGGTCACGGCACACAGAGAAAGCCGTGCCGGAACCAGGGCTGGAACGATCCTCTCCGGTCCTGAATTTCAAGGATCGCTGGATTCAGGAAGGCAATCGATGTCCGGGCTTTCCGTGACAATACACTCATATCCGAACGGGCGCCGCTTGCGGTGCGGGGGAACCGGCTTGGCACGCGATCACCGGCCTGGTGTCAGGATCTGCCGACGCGGGATCGGGGGGCACCCGACCACGCATCGGCACTATAGCCCGTGTCAGTCGGCGAAAGAGCCGGTGCCGTGGACAAAATCGGACAACGTTTCCTGCAGCTGGCCGCGCAGCTTGAGGAAATTGGCGGTGTTGTGCCCGTTCCACGGCAGGGGCGCCATGGTGACCCCGTCGCATCCTTCCATCAGCCGCGCCTGTTGCGCGTCGTGGGGGGCGCGCTCGGCGAAAAAGGATCCTGGCCTTGCCGGTGGCGGGCGTCTCGTCATAGACCTTCCGCAGGCTTCCATAGGCCTTGATGATCTCGAAATCCTCGTCATTCGAATCGACCGATTTGAACCGGCTGAACACCTGACGGCTGACTTCGGACTGGGGCGAAAAGGCAATCGTCCGGCTGGCGCCCAGAAGCCGCCCGAACAGCAACGCGGCAAAGCCGCCGCTGCTGGCGCCAAGCGTCAGGATGGGCAGGCCATCATCGGGAAGCATCTCGCGGATGACCGTGACCGTGCTGTCGATATCGGTCGACAGCCCCAGCAGGCCCTTCATGTACCAGATCTGTTCGAAGTCCTTGAAGAAATAGACCTCGACATCAAAGGCATGCAATTGCTTGAAGAACTCGGTGGTCGTCATGCCGAAATTGTCGCCCATCGACCCGAAGGCAAGAATGCGGGCCATCGGTTTGTCATGCGCCACACGCTCGATCGGAAAGACCGGCGCGATGACGTCGTCGGAATCGCAGACCGCATCGCCATGGCGGCGCACAACGGCCGCCTGCAAAGCCAGCAGCTTGTTGCGACGCGCCACGTCGCGCGTGACCTGCCGCGCGATCCTCAGCCTGAGATCCTGAATGTCGGCGGCCAGCGATTCAAGGGTGATTTGCGGCGCCTCTGCCGTAGATGTCGGAACGTCCATTGTACCCTCAAGCTGTGTGTCGCCACAGCGACGTTAAAATTCCGTCGAATGACGGGTCAAGATTTACCGGCTGACCCCATGCGCTGCTTTTCGCAATGCCTTCAAAATATGCTGCAACCCCCTAGGCTGGTTGCAAATATCCTGCCTTGATCAGGGGATCTGCAACCCGGGCGGGCAGCATCGAAAGCACCTGTGCCGGACCGATTTCGGCGATCGCCGCGCGAAGATCGGCATCGGTGCGAACCTGCAACAGAAAGCTGACAAGATTGGTGACGGTGACCCGGTTGAATTCTGCTTTCAGGGCTGCACGATATTCGACCTCGGCGGCATCATTGTCTTTCTTCCACCGAAAAAGACGCGCGCGCTCGAAATGCCAGTGTGGGCAGCCCTCTTCCTTGATCACGATCTTTTCTGGCACCTGTCCCGCCAGCGCGTCCGTGACGAAGGATTTGAGCGTTCCGGCCCGTCGCATGCGGTCAAGGATGTTATGGCCCGCATAGGGAACCTCGTAGCGGATCACGTTCTGATAGGCCGGGGCGATAAACTGTTCGGTAAAGTCCACATCGCCCTGCCGATAAGGATCGATGGCCAAAATCGGACAATGCGTCGAAATAGCTGCGGATCGCAGATCGCCATGCGCATAGTCCAGCAACGGGACAGCAAACCCATTGGTCTTGTAATCAGGATGCCCGGGATTCAAAGGCGAGAATGCAATGATCCGCGCATTGATCGGGCCGCCATAATAGAATGCGCACCATGCCCCCAGACTGCCGCCATAGGTGATGACATCGCGACCGGGCAGAAGCGGCGCAACGACCCCAAGAAAATCCTCTAAAGGCAGACCCTGGTAATAGGTGCCCAAACGCTGTGCGACATAGATGCTGTCGATTCCCAGTTTCTTGGCAACAGCGGTCGCAAAGCCGCTGGTCGAGAAATCAGAATTCGCCGGTCCAAAGGTGATCAGCAAGCGGTTGTCGGTGTTTCCGGGGCTTTCATGCAGGGTCATCATGTAGTTCTCGTGCTCGCACAAGCTGCGGGCTTCGAAGGTCTTCTGAGCGCTCATGGCGATCCTTGCCGAAATGATCTTCATGCGCATACTAAACTACCCAGTTCGGCCTTCCTAGGCCTCGTCTGACTTTGCATGGCCGCCGAGGCCGGTTTTCCGGGCTGCTGCACCGAAACCAGCCATATCACGGAATTGCAAAGCTTTTACGCAGATGCGGGCGGGGCCGCGCGTCCTGCGGCAAGATAAACCCATCCGTTCGATTATTGTCTGCGCTGTTGCGGTGGTTGCTGGCATCGCCCCCGCCCCTCGTGTCATCGTGCGGTCAGGCGCCCGGGGCCCGATGCCCTGCGGCCGCGACGGTGCAAGATCAGCGGAGGCCCCGATGCCCGACACAGCCTGTCCGGCGCAAGCCGAGCCGGGGACGGTGAACGTCCGCAGCGCCCGGCAGGCGGGCGCGCGGCTGCTGTGGCGCGATCCCCAGGACCGGCAGGTGCCCCGCGCGGGGCTGGCGCTGGTCGATCTGCGGCGACCGGGCATCGCCGAATATGCCAACCCGCAGCACAGCCGCGCGATCGCCGAGGTGGCCCAGCTTTACACGCAGCCGGTGCCGGCGCGTGACGACCAGATGCATACCGGCGACGGCTTCGTGATGTATCGCGGCCAGATCTGGACCGGCAACACGGCGATCGAGCATGCCTTTCACCCCAATATCCGCGACACCCTGCCTGCCGAGCATGCCCGGATCCTGCGGCTGACCGAACGCAAGGTGATGGAGACCCCCGCCGGCGGGCTGCTGTATTTTCAAAAGCCCGGAACGGCGAATTACTTTCACTGGATGGTGGAATGCCTGCCGCGTCTGTCGCTGATGGATGATGCGCAACTGGACGCGCAGGTCGACAGGCTGATCCTGCATTTCGGCCAGCTGCCGGGCTTTGTCATGCCCTCGTTGCAGGCGTTCTTTCCCCGGCTGGTGGACCGGACCTTCGTGACAGGCAAGCCGCTGGTGCGCCCCGACCGGCTGTGTTTCATGACCAGCGGTCTGCGCGATCCCACGCGCGAGCCCGAAACACGGATCTCGACCTCAGCCATCCGGTTCCTGGGCAATCTGGCGCGCGGGGACCGGCCCGGCGGGCAGGTGATCTTTGTCTCGCGCGCGAATGCGGGGAACCGGCGGCTGATCAACGAGGATCAGCTGATCGCCTATCTGGCCGCGCGGTTCGACCTGCAGGTGATGATCGGCGACCGGCTGAGCGTGGCCGAACAGCGTCAGGTCATGGCCCAAGCGCGGGCGGTCGTCGGCGTCCACGGCGCGGGGCTGAGCAATGTCGTCTTCGCTCCGCAGGGCGCCCGCCTGATCGAGATCACCTCGGGGCAATATGTCAGCCGCACGGCCAGCTTTCACGACACCAGCCTGATCTGCGGCGTCACGCCCCGGCTGGCCCTGGTCGAGGAACATGGCGACCGCACCACCGTCGTCGCGAATGTCGGCAACGATCTGTATCTGCACCCGTCGCGATTCGGCCGGATTGCCGCCATGATCGCAGACTGACGCCCGCCGCCACGGGACCGGCGACGGTCCCATCCCTTTTGCTCAGGACCAGGTTCGCCCATGGCTTTCAACGATCTTGCCCGCATGTCGCTGTCGCGGTTCATCGAGACGCATCGCGGCGATGACCGCACATTGTGGCTGTTCCAGCATATCCCCAAGACGGCGGGATCGTCGTTTTCGACTGAGCTGCGCACGCGGAACCGGCCCTATCGCAACATCTGCGTGGATTACGCCGATGCCTCGATGTCGCACGAGGACAAGATCGCGCAATCGGTCACCACCTTCCTGCAGATGGCGCAGGACCAGCCGTTTCGGTCGGCCTCGGGTCATCTGAAGCTGCCGCAGATCCGGCGCGTGGCCGAGGCCAGTGCCGATTGCCGCGTGATCACCTTTCTGCGCCAGCCTGAGGCGCGGGTGATCTCGGATTACCGCTATCAGCGCACGCCGATGCATCCGCCCCATCAGGACTTCATCCGCGCGTTTCCGACGCTGGAAAGTTATGTCCGGTCGTCCGAATCGCAAAACAAGATGGCCGATTTCCTGCTGGGTGGCACCGAAGGCGTCTCGGCGGCCGAGGCTGCGGCGCAGGTGGGGGAAAGCCACCTGTTTCTGGGGCTGCTGGAACAATACCCGATGTCCTTCAACATCGTCTTTCGGCTGATGGGCCATGACGGCCTGTGGCCGAGCGAGCACAAGCGCAAGACCCCCGAGACCGAGGCCACCAAGGTCGATATCTCGCAGGATCTGCGCCGGATGATCCGCCGCACAAACCCGCTGGACATCGCGATCTATGCCTATGTGCACCGGATGCTGGCGCCGCATCGTCAGGCCTTCCGACAGCTGTCACGCCCCCAACATGCTGGAAAAACGGCAGAGTCCCTGAACGGGTCAGTTCTAAGTCACGGAAATAGTTAAACTATTCTGTACTTATATTGCCCGACTCGCCCCGCCATGCCCATGATGAACCGTAAGATCAGTTCATCATTTTGCCGTCGCTCGTCTTCTGGGATGCGTTGCTGCGGCCTTTTCACAAAGGGGCGTCACATGGCCAATTCCTATAATATGTATCTCAACAACGGCAATCAGGGGCCGCCGGTCTTCCGGTTCAGGACCGGCAACGGCCCCACGCGGACGGAAATCGGCGTCGATGACCGCCGCGACCCGGGCGAGACCCTGCCCGAACTGGACGTGCTGCGCGAGGGAGAGCAGTTTTTCGTGCCGACGGACAGCGGCTCGGCCGAGATCTGGGTGTATCGGGGCAATGTCACCGATGCCGATACGGACGTGACCATGGGCTTTATCGGCTCGCGGACCACGACATCCGGCGAGACGCGCTATGCCCTGTTCACCCCGGAATCGGATGGCGAGCTGCCGGTTTCTCCGCGTCGTGTCTTCGTCAATATCGATAATCTGGACACAGAATCCGGCTGGCAGATCGACGCTGCCGAGCCGTTCTGCTTCGTGACGGGCACCCAGATCGCCACCCCTGCCGGTGCGCGCGCCGTCGAAACCCTCGCCATCGGCGATGAGGTGCTGACCGCCGATGGCCGCAGCGTGGCGATCCGCTGGATGGGGCATCAGCTGGTTCATCCGCGTGCCGCCGGGCCACGCCCCTCGGCCA
Organism: Paracoccus nototheniae; assembly: GCF_004335005.1. Classification (GTDB taxonomy): domain Bacteria; phylum Pseudomonadota; class Alphaproteobacteria; order Rhodobacterales; family Rhodobacteraceae; genus Paracoccus; species Paracoccus nototheniae. The sequence continues at coordinate 13,661 of NZ_RQRT01000075.1, forward strand.
ACCGTCTGCCGGTGCGGATCGCTGCCGGTGCCTTGGGTCGGGGTCTGCCCTTGCGCGATCTGATGGTCTCGGCCGATCATGCGTTGGTCGTCGACGGGCTGCTGGTCAATGCCGGGGTGCTGGTCAACGGCACGACGATCACGATCCCCGCGCGCGCCGATCTGCCCGCGCAGTTCACCTATTACCATATCGAAACCGAAGCCCATGACGAAGTTCTGGCCGAGGGTGTGGCGGCGGAAACCTTCATCGATTATGCGGCCCGCCGCGCCTTCGACAACTATCAGGAATATCTGGATCTTTACGGGTCCGAACGGATCATTCCCGAAATGTCCCGGCCCCGCATCTCGGCTGCGCGCCAATTGCCCCGCGCGCTGGCGCAGCGCCTTGGCATCGCGGATTTTGCCAAATCCGTCACCGCCGAATCCGAGGCGCTGATGCAGCGCCTGACCGCCGCCTGATCACGATCGGCGCCGCCCGGCCAGGTTCGATCAGGGCCGGGCCGGGCGGCGCTTGTCGTGGCCTTGTCGGCCCAAGCTGTTCCCATCATGGTGGTCCCCGACCGGCTGACCCTGCTGTCGCAGGCCCAAGCCTGCATGCCCGACATTCAGGCCAAGGCATTGCCCCTGATCAACGATCCGGGTTCGCCGGATGGCGCGCCTCCGGCTTTGGCCCATCAATCCTGCGGCCTGATCCCAAGGCCCGCCGGCCCGTCCGACCTGCGGCAGCTTTTGCTGCTGGCACGAAAGATGGCGGGCGATGGCGATGGGCCTGCCTGCCGCGATGCCTGCCGCCTCATCCTGCAGCAGGATCCCGTCCATCGTCCCGCCCGCCTGTTGCTGATCCAGTCGCTGACCGAGGCGGGTCGTGTTGCGGATGCTCTGGATCAGATCACCCGGCATCTGACCCAGATCCCCGCCGATGCCGCGATGCTGCGCCGTCGGGTTCTGCTGCTGCGTCAAGATGATCGACTGACCGACGCGGTGCGGGCGGGGCACGAGGGGCTGCGGCTTTGTCCCGATGATCCGGGGCTGCGCCTGGCCCTGATCGATGCGCGGGCCCATTCGGGCGATGCCGGTGGCGCGTTGTCCGAACTTCAGCCGCTGCTGTCGCAGGCCCCGGATGATGCCGATCTGATGCTGCGCCAGCTGCGCATCCTGCGTCTGGATGCGCAGTTGGAAGAGGCGCGGCGTCGGGCCGATCTGGCCGTCATGCGTCATCCCCGCGACATCCGGCTGTGGCTGGAGCTGGCGCTAATCTGCCGGCAATCGGACGATCCGCGGGCCGGGCTGGCCGCCTGCCGGGCGGCGCTGGCGCTGCAGCCCGACCATCCCGGCGCCGCGCAGGAACAGCTTGAGATGCTGATTCGACTGGCCGATCACGCCCAGATCCTTGCGCTGGCCCATCAGGCCGCAGCGATCCTGTCGCAAACCCCCGACGCGGTCGCCGCGCTGCGTCTCTGCCGGGCGCTGACGGCCTTGCCGGGCGATGCGCTGCCCGGGCTGCTGCGCCTTGCCTTGCCGGGGTTGCGGATCAGCGCCGCCGCTCTGCCCGGCGATCTGATCTGGCAGATCTGCGTGCTGGCCGAACCGCTTGGCCTTGGTCCTGATCTGGAGCCCCTGCTATCCGACCTGCTGGCGCGGCCCCGGATGGACCTTGCTCTGGCCCGCAGCCTGCTGATGCAGCTTTTCACAAACGGCCAGCCGGACTGGGTGCAGCAGACGACGCCTCTGGCCCTGCGGCTGGCGGAACCCGAGCGGGCGTTGTTCCTGTGTGAACTGGCCGCGCTGGATCAGGGCGCCGCCGCCGCCCTGGCCCGGCGCCGCCGCGATCCGCAGGGGCGCGACCCTGCCCGGCTGCGCACTGCCCGGCTGATCCTGCTGGCACGGCTGCTGCGCCAGACGGGCCGGGTGCAGCTGGCCGCGCGGCATCAACGAATGGTCCTGCGCAGGCAGCGGCTGGACCCGACCCTGTTCCGGCTGCAGTTCAGCACGCTGCTGCAGGCCGGGTTTCTGGCCGAGGCCCGTGCCCTGCTGCGCCGCATCGACACCGACGAGCCCGGCGCCCGCTGGCGCATGATCGTCGCGCAAAGCTGGGCCGAGCTGGACCAGCCCGACCGCGCCTGCCGCATCGCCGAGCGCGCGCCGCCCGACCGCCGCAGCGCGCGCGGGGATCTGTGGTATCCGCGCTGCCTGCTGCGGATTGGCCGCGTGGCCGAGGCCCGGGCGCTGTTCGACCGCTTGGGCGCCGTCGCGGGCGCCCGGGGGGGCACACATTTCGGCCCCTCGATCAACGGCGTACTGCAGATGGAGGCCGAGATGGACCCCGGCGGCGAACCGGACAATGCCGCCCTGCTGGTCAGCGCCGCCATCCGCCGGATCGGCGCTGCGCCCATCCTGGACGCGCCGTTCGACACCCCCCCCATCCCCCAGCAGATCGTGCAATATTGGGACAGCCCCAGCCTGCCCCGCGACATCGCTGCGGTCACGGCCAGCTGGGCAGGGCTGCGGGGCTGGCGCTATCAGCGCTTTGACCGCGGCGCGGCGCGGCAGTTCCTGCAGGACCGTCTTGGCCGGGACTGGCGGCTGGCGCTGGAGAAGGCCCGCTCGCCCACCGAAGAGAGCGATTTTTTCCGCCTCTGCTGGCTGGCGGTCGAGGGGGGGATCTATGCCGATTGCGACGACTGGCGGACGGGCCATCCCCGGCGACTGCTGTCGCGGGGCCGGGGACTGATCCTGCTGCGCGAGCCGGTGGGCGCGGTCGCCAACAATTTCATCGCCGCCATGCCGCGCCATCCGGCGCTGGTCTGGGCGGCGGTGGCGGCGCGGCATGCCTTGGATCAGCGCCACAATGACAGCGTCTGGTCCAAGACCGGGCCGGGGCTGCTGACCCGTGCGGTGGCGTGGTATCTGGACGATTGTGCCCGCAAAGGCACGGCGCCGGCCCTGACCATCCTGCCACAATACATGGCCGGGCTGGTCTTTGATCCGCATGTGCCGCTGACGTATAAAAGCACCACGAGTTATTGGAACGCCGACCGGCGCAGCCGGGTCACGCTGCCTCGGATGGACGGGCCCCGGCTGACCGACCCGCAACCACCCGGGTCCGCCTCATAGCCCGCACAGGTCACGCCAGCCCTTGGTGAAACCCGCCAGATCCAGCGGCGGCTCGATCAGCGCGATGTGCTGGGCCAGCAGATCGGGGCGGTCATGCACGGCCATGATCTCGGCGGCCAGGGCATCGGCGTCGCCCGCCCGGAACTGCCGCCCCCAGCCTGCAGTCTTTTCCGCCATCCCGCCGATATCGGATGCGATCATCGGCGTGCCAGCCGCCCGCGCCTCCTGAATCACCACCGGAGAGTTTTCCCACCAGACCGAGGGAATGACGATCCAGCCAAACCCCCGCATGATCGCCACGCAATCCTGCGGGCGATAGCGGCCGCGAAAGCGCATCCAGACCGGGATGTCCAGCGCAGGCCACAGGCGGGCAAAGGCCTCGGCCGTGACGCCATAGACATCCAGCGCGATGGGCGCGGTCGGGCGGCCCGCCGCCAAAGCCAGCTTGGCCCCGGCCTCGATCAACAGGGCGGCGCGGACCAGCACGTCCAGCCCCTTGGTGGGCGTCGCCTGACCGAAAAAGGCAAAGCGGCGGCTGCGCGCCAGCAGCGCGGTTTCGGTCACCGGCGGGGGCGGGTCGGTATGGTCCAGCCCGTTTTCGATTACTCCGATCCGGTCGGGCGGAATTCCCCAGACCGCAAAGCGGTCGGCCAGGAACTGACTGGGCGACAGCAGGGTGTCGAACAGGTCCAGCATCTCGGCCATGCGGGTGCGGCGCAGGGCAAAATCGACCGGCGGGCGGCCCAGACAGGCCGCGCAGGCCACGTCCGAGGCGGCATAGCACAGCTCTCCGCTGGTCTTGACCATCTGGCCGTGATTGGCACAGATCGCCGTCATCTCGTGCAGGGTGCAGATCATCTGTGCGTCGGGAAACCGCGCCCGCAGCCGCCGGATCGTGCCCGCGCCGATGTTCCAGAAATGGTGGAAATGATAGATGTCGCCCTGCAGCGCGGTCAGGATGTCCAGCACCCGATCCTCGTCCGCGATACGGGGATGCTCCATCGGAAAGCTGTCCATTCCGGTGCCGCGCATGCAGAAATCGCGGTCGGAAAAGGACAGCATCTGCTGGCCGGGACCAAAGAACCGCGCCTCGTCCTCGGGGCCAATGGTCGAGCCGAGGAAATAGGCATCCTCGCCCCCCTCCAGCAGATGCTGGAACTGGCGATAGGCCGCGACCTCGCCGCCGCCATAGCGCAGGGCAGGGTGCGAATGCGACACTATGACGATGCGCTTGCCGATGGGCGCCGTGGTGCCGGTCATGCCGCCCCCGCGATCAGCCGGGCCGAGCGGGCGTCGAAATCATGCCAGCCCACCCCCTCGATCAGGTTCTGGCAGAACGGGCCGCGCTGGCCCGTGGAAAAGCCGGGGTTGTGAACCGCGATCAGATGGGCGCGGGCTTTGGTCAGGGCGGTCTCGATCAAGGCGCGGACCCGTGCCTCGGCGGTCAAAAAGGCGCTGCCGGGTCGGGCCAGCGCTGCCAGCAGCAGGGGTGCCGGTCCGCAGCAGGCA
>NZ_RQRT01000076.1 GCF_004335005.1 Paracoccus nototheniae
GGGTCGATCTTCATGGCGGGTCTCCTTGTCGGAACCTGAGGGATCGGAACGACGGGGCGGACGCGGGAAAAGAACCCGATCAGAGCGTGTGCAGCAGCACCGCGACCCACAGGATCAGGCTGGCGGCGATGGCTGCGGGCAGGATCGGAAAGGCGCTTTCGCGGTCGGTCATGGACTGGTTGCGACGCAGATAGGCTTCTGTGTGGATGTCGAACATGTGGTCCTCCGGTCTTGTCTGCGGTTCCGGCGACCGGGTCCGGGCCGTGGGGGCCGCTGCGATCGCCTCTTTATACTCACATAACACTACAATGTTTATCGTGTATTGCGAGTCTAAAAAGTCCCCGCGAAAGAGAATGCTTTTCTATCGGTCGCGGGTGTCGAAGGGGCAGGTCCGTCCCCCTGCCGCCGCGTCGACCCAGCCCATGCGCCAGACGGAGCGAGCAATCCGATGACAGGCAGACAGATCCGGCCGCGCCCCGATCGCGTCCCGTCTGCATCAGACCCTGACGACGGCTATCGGCCTCATGCCGGGCGTGAGGTCTGAGGGCATCGCGTTGGAGGCGGGGTGCAGGCGTTGATCGGCGTTCCGGGCGGCATGGGGTTTTCCGCGGCGATCTGGATTTCTCGGGTGCCGGTTTGTGGCGACGCCGTGCTGAAACACTATTCGATGCTGACCTGACAGGATAAAACCATCGGGATGGTTCTGCGGACTTCGCGGCCCTTTCCCCGCGCGGCCCCGTCGCTGACATCGAAGGCAAGCGCCGCCTGTGCCTCGAGGCACGGGCGGCGGTCATGTCGGATCGATCCCGTGCCTTAGAACCGCAGATCGGCGGTGATCGCGATGCTGCGTCCCGGTTCCAGTTGCTGATCCAGCGACGAGTAATCGGCTCCATAGGTCGCCCGGTCGGCATAGGCGCGATCGAACAGGTTGTTCACCTCGGCCCGCAGGGTCAGATTGCGATAGGCCGCCGGTTCGTATTCGGCGAACACATCCACGACCGTATAGCTGGGCCAGTCGCGGTCGGTATCGGGACCATCATGTTTTTCCTTGATGGCATGCTGCACGATGCCGCCGACAGACAGGCCCGTCTGGATTTCGTGCCGCGCCTCCAGCACCAGCATCGCGCCGGGAATGGTGCCGATGTCGCGCAGATCATAGCTGCCCGCGCCCTCGCCATCCAAGGTCACATCGGTGTCGCTGTAACGCAGCGCGGCGAAACCGCCCTGCCAGTCCTGCCGGGCCGAGATGCGGAACCCCTCGCTTTCCAGTTCGCGCGAGATCAGGCCCTTGCGCAGGTTGCCGATGGTGGTGCGGAACGCCTCGGCCCCAAGCGTCGTGCCGCCCCGCGTCCATTCGACGCCCAGCAGCAGGTTGCGCGCCCGCGTCGGCCGCAATGCGTCATAGGCATCGGGCTCCAGCAGCGGAAAATCCATGTCATAGACGCTGGACAACTGCGTTCCCCCGAAAACCGAGGACATGCCAGCATTCACGCTGAGCGCGTCGGTCGCGTGCCAGGTCACGGCGGCGTTGACGCTGCCGCCGTCGCTGTCCAGATCCTGCCCCCCTGCGCCGGTGAACCGGTTCCAGTCATAGCGCAGGCCCGCACTGTAATCGAAGGCCCCCTGCGCGCCCCGCGCCTGCGCGAAGATCCCGGTGTTCTTGCGGCTTTCACTGAAGATTGCAAAGGTTTGCTCGATATCGGCCCGGTCGTAGTAAAGCCCGTCATAGCGGGCATCCGAATCCTGATGATCGACGCCAAAGCTCAGTTCGGTCGTCCCCAGGGTCATGGTATTCTTGGCCGTGAAGGTGACCGTCTCGGCATCGCCGTTGTTGAAGGCGGCCTGGCGCCCATCGGGCCGGGGCAGATCTTGCGTGTCCAGTTGGTAATCCGATCTGGACAGCTGGATTTCCGGGTTGAACATCCCATCCGCGGCCTTGCGGGTCAGGCGCAGGGTCTGGGTCTGCTGGTCCATTGCGTAAAGGCGCGGCTCGGACTGGCCACCAAAGTTCGGCCTGTAGGGCCGCAGCGATTCGTCCTGAAAGCTGATCGCGCCCAGTTCCGCCCGCCATTCGCCGAATTCGGCGCCCAGTTTCAGCGCATAGCTGTTCAGATCGGCGCCGGTGAAGGGCAGGGTGCGGCCATTGCCGTCATCATAGGCCTCGCCGGTGGCGCGCTTGGCATAGACCAGCGCATCGATGGGCCCCTGACGCCCGAACAGCGTCAGCGCGCCGGTCGCGGTCTTGCCGTTATCGGTATAGCCAAGCGTGGCGCGTCCGCCGAAATCGCGCCCGTCCTCCAAGAGGTCCAGCGCCGATTTCGTCTCGTAGGCGATGGACCCGGCCAGTGCGCCGAAACCCGCATCCGCCGGGGCCACGCCCGGATCGACGCGTGCGGCCTTCAGCAGGCCGGGGTCGATCATGTTGGTGCCCGTGTGGTGGAACATGCGGTTGTTCTGCGCCGCGCCATCGACGCTGACGGCCAGCTGCGTCTCGTCCACACCATTGACGAAGACGCGTTCGGAAATGGCGATGCCGCTGCTGACCGACACGCTTGGTTCGGCGCGAAAGACGTCTTCCAGCGATCCGGTGCGGGCATCCTCGATCTGCTCGGGGGATGCGGCGATCTGGCCGGGCTGGGCGCTGTCGCTGGTCAGGGTGATCGGGTCCAGAACAACGGTCTGGGACAGGGCGATCGTGGGAAAAAGGGCCGTGCCAAGCAGCAGGGCAGCCATACGGTTCGCGGGCATCAGTGTCTCCTCCGGGACGGGGTCTGACGCTGGCTGTGGCTGCGGGCCGGGCTGGCAATGAGGTCTTTTAGGCAATGTTCACGCCCTTGTTAACCCCAAACACGCATCCGCCGCGCCGCCCGATATCACCACACCGTCACGCACTGTCGGGCAGCGAAAACGCGGTCCCGGCTTGGCAGGCGACCGGTGCCCGGCAATCATCGTCGCATTCAGGGCGCCGGCAAGATCGTCCCGGTCCGGGTGATCGGCCTGGCCGCGTCAGCCAACGGCGCTGACATCCGGTCCTGTCAGACGCGTGTCACGCGGACGGCCTGCGGTGTCTGGCCGTACCTGCGGCGAAACATCCGACTGAGATGCGAGGAATCGCAGAACCCGCATTCCAGCGCGATCTGCAAGATGGGCCGGTTCCCGGTGACGATCAGATGATGGGCCAGCGACAGGCGCATGTCCAGAAAAGCCGCCTGCGGCGAGGTTCCCACCGCCGCCTGAAAATGGCGTTCAAGCTGGCGTTTGCCGTGACCGATACGCCGCGCAATATCGGCTACGGTCAGCGGCTGTTCCATGTTCTGCTGCATCATCAGCAGCGCCCGAAGCACCATCGGGTCGCGGGTCTTGAAATCCATCGTGATGCCGGGTTGCGGCTTGTCGGCCTGCAACGCCTCGTCGATGATCATGATATGCAGGCTTTTGCTGGCCTGCGCGGGACCGACATGCTTGTTCACCAGATAGGCAGCCAGATGGGCCGAACTGGCGCCCCCCGAACAGGTCAGCCGGTCGCGGTCGACGACAAAGATCTGGTCGGTCACCGGGTCCAATCCCTCGAACCGGTCCAGAAAATCAGCATGGTGAAACCAGCTGACGCAACAGCGATAGCCCTGCAAAAGCCCCGCCTGATGCAACAGGAACGCCCCTGTGCAGACGCCCACCAGCGGCACGCCCGCCGCCGCAGCCTCGTGCAGGAACCGGTGACAGGCGGGGGGCAACAGGGCCTCTTCCTCCATCAGGCCGCCGATCACGACGATGTAATCAAAGCGGGCCGGGTCGCCGAACCGTTCCTTGGGCTGGACGCTGATCCCGCAGCTGGAGGTGACGGGGTCGCTGCTTTCCGACAGCACCGTCCAGTTGCACAGGATCGGACGGCTGCGATCGCCCTCGTCCGCAGCAAGGCGAAGCACGTCCACGAAATTGGCGAATGCGCATAAGGTAAAGTGGCGCGCCAGAATGAAGCCGACGGACAGGCGGGCGCTGCCTTGTCGGCGGCGCAGCGGGCGTGTCCCGGACGCAGGTGTCACGGACGGGTTGGCAGGGGCGGGCAGCGGGGACATCGGGGCCATGCGGAACGGGATAGGGATGTTTCGTGTCGTAGCCCTTATCCTGCGATGACGCAAATATCCTGTCGGGGGGGCGCGCGAACGGGCATTGTCGGGGCCAATCGCCGCATCATGCGACGCATCTATCCGGCCGCCCGCCGAAGGGCTGTCCAACAAGGGGAACCGTCATGACCATTCCGGTGACCCGGGTCGTCGATCACCACGCGATCCTTCGCGCCAGGGCGGATCGCTCGGATGTCGATTTTATTGCCTGAAACTGCCAAAACTGTAACAGACCAGCGGCTTGGCCGTACCCTTCCAGCCTCAAGGATCAATCAGATGTCTTCATTCCCGCAACGCGCCCGTGTCGTCATCGTCGGCCTTGGTGGCATCGTCGGTGCATCGGTCGCGCATCACCTTATCGAGAATGGCTGGGACGATATCGTCGGCATCGACAAGTCGGGCATCCCCACGGATATCGGATCGACCGCGCATGCCTCGGATTTCTGCTATGCGACCAGCCATGACCTGCTGTCGTGCTGGACCACCATGTATTCCATGGATTTTTATGAAAAGCTGGGCAATTACAAGCGTATCGGCGGGCTGGAGGTCGCGCGCGTGGGCGACGGCGCCCGCATGGCCGAACTGAGGCGCCGCGTCGACAGCGGCCGGGCCTTCGGCACCAATGTCAGCATCATCTCGGCCGCCGAGGCCAAGGCGAAATTCCCCCTGCTGGAGGAAGACCAGATCCAGGGCGCCTTGTGGGATCCCGACGCGGGCCTTGTGGTGCCCCGCTCTCAGACCGTGGCGGGCAAGCTGGTGGACATGGGCGTGAATGACGGCAAGCTGAAGATCTTTGCCAACACCCCGGCGCTGGAACTGCTGCACGAGAATGGCCGCATCACCGGCGTGCGCACCTCGCGCGGCACGATCATGGCCGATCATGTCGTGGTCTGTGCGGGCCTGTGGGGCCGCCTGATCGCCGAGATGGCGGGCGAGGATCTGCCGGTGATGCCGGTCGATCACCCTCTGACCTTTTTCGGCCCCTATGACGAATTCGCCGGAACCGGGCTGGAGATCGGGCGCCCGCTGCTGCGCGATCAGGGCAACTCGGCCTATCTGCGCGATACGGGCGATCCGAACACGACCGAGGGTGGCCAGATCGAATGGGGCTATTACTATGAAAAAGACGTGCGAATGGTTCACCCGCGCGATCTGCTGGAAAAGCATCAGGCGCGCCTGTCGCCCTCGCAGCGCGATCTGGTGCTGGATGACGTGATCGAGCCCCTGGAACGCGCGATGGAGCTGACGCCGATTCTGGCGGAACTGGGTTTCAACGAAAGCCATTCGTTCAACGGGCTGCTGCAGACCACGACCGATGGTGGCCCGTCGATGGGCGAAAGCCGCAAGCTGCGGGGCCTGTGGTATGCCGTGGCGATCTGGGTCAAGGACGGCCCCGGCATGGGCAAGCTGATCGCCGACTGGATGACCAAGGGCCGCACCGATATCGACCATCACGCCATCGATTATGCGCGCTTCAACGACTTCCAGCTGACCGAGGATTTCATTTCCGGGCGCTGTCAGGAAACCGCCGCCAAGATCTATAACCCCCCGGTTCACCCGCGAGAGCCCTTCGGCAATGGCCGCGGCATCCGCCGGTCGCCCTTTCACGCCCGCGAGGTCGAATTGGGGGGGTACTTCATGGAGCTTGGGGGCTGGGAACGCGCCCATGGCTATGGCGCCAACGAGCATCTGTTGGAAAAATACGCAGGTCAGGTGCCCGAGCGCCTGAACGAATGGGACAGCCGTCATTTCTGGCGCGTGTCCAATGCCGAGCAACTGGAAATGAGCAGCGATTGCGGCATCATCAACCTGTCGCATTTTCACATGACAGACATTGCCGGGCCGGACCATGTGGCGCTGTTGGAATGGCTGTGCGCGGCCAAGATCGGCGGGGATGCCAATATCGGCAAGGGCATCTATACCCACATGCTGGACCAGCAGGGGATGGTCCGGGCCGACTTTACCGTCTTCCGCATGGCCGACCGCTGCCGGTTGGTGAACGGCGCCGATGCCGGGCCGCGCGATCTGATGTACATGCGCCGCGTGGCGCAGGACAAGGGTTTCGACGTCACCATCACCGATGTGACCGAGGATTATACCACCATCGGCATCTGGGGTCCGAACGCCCGTGAAAACCTGAAGAAGATCGTGGCCGAACCCGATGCGCTGGACGCCGATGTCTTCCCCTTTGCGGCCATTCGCCCCATCCGGATCGCGGGCAGGACCGTCACCGCCTTCCGCATCTCTTATGTCGGGGAACAGGGGTGGGAACTGCACATGCCCTATGCCGACGGGCTGGCGGTGTGGGATGCGCTGCGCGACGCGGGGGTCATGGCCGTGGGGGTCGAAACCTATGCCAATTCGCGCCGTCTGGAAAAATCGCTGCGCCTGCAGAATGCGGATCTGCTGACCCAATACAACCTGTACGAGGCCGACCTGTCGCGCCCCAAGATCAAGGATGCGGATTTCGTCGGCAAGGCGAAACATCAGGAATACCGCGAACGCGCCAACCAGCCGGCGATGCTGTGCACGCTGGTCATGACCGACAATATCGACAAGGACGGCGTGGCGCGCTTTCCGGTGGGCACCCTGCCGGTCATGGACCCCGAGACCGGAAAGGTGCTGATCGACGATCTGGGGCGCCGGTCCTATACCACCTCGGTCGCCTATGGTCCGACGGTCGGCAGGAATATCGCGCTGGCCTATCTGCCTTGGGACTATTGTCAGGAAGGCCGCAGGCTGCAGGTGAGCTATTTCGACGAGGTTTATCCTGTTGAGGTGGCGGGCGTCGGCTATAAGCCGCTATACGATCCGCAAAACCTCAAACCGCGCAGCTGACCTGTCTGCCCTGCATCGGGTCGGTTCATCTGCCAGCGCGACCGCCCGTGGCGGTTGCGCTGGCGCCTTGCCCGGCCAGCCTGCCAGACGCTGCGCCATGCGCGGGCCGGTCCGGGCGTCGACAGGGTCCGCGACCATCAGAAACGCTTTGGCGCCGCCGATGCGGGCATCACCCCGCAGGTGGACAACGGCAGGACCGCCGAGGGTTTGACCGGGACGGCCCAACCGGTCTTTCGGGATGAGGGCATCGCCCATGACTGCAGGACCGGCAACAGGGTGCCGGCAGCGGCTCGGGTGGCGGGCGTAGCCCTTTCTTTGGGCTGCCGCATTCGCAAGGTCTTTGGCGACGGGCCTAAGGGTCACAACCGCGCCATCAGCGACGGCAAGATCGAAAAGGGTTATATCCCTGCCTGCCCATCGAACCGGCGCGGCATGGTCACGCCTGAGGTCCGGGCCGGGGTCAGTTGCCGGAGGGGAGGGTTCGGACCTCGCCCGCCGTCACGCCCCCCCGACTGGCCTTCATCTCGCGCGTCAGGCATCCCGGCCAGCACATGGTCCAGATCGTGCCACAAGAAGACGACGGGCCGATCGGGGCTTCCTCGGCCTCAAGTCAAGATCAGGCCGATCTCTTCCTCGGTCAGCAGCCTCCACTGACCGGGCGCCAAGTTGTCCGGCAAAGACAGACCCCCAAGACGCTCTCGGTGCAGATCCTCGACATGATTGCCCGTGGCCGCGAACATGCGGCGAACCTGATGGTAGCGGCCCTCGGTCACGGTCAGCAGGGCCTCGGTGTGCGAGACGACCTCCAGCGCGGCGGGGGCCAGCGGCTTGTCGTCGCTTTCCAGCCGCAGATGCCCCGAGGCAAACACCCTGCCTTCGCTGCCGTCCAGCGGGCGGGCCAGCGTCACGCGATAGGTTTTCCTGACCTCTCGTTTGGGGCTGATGATCCGGTGCAGCAGGCCACCATCATCCGTCAGCAGCAAGAGGCCCGAGGTCTGCTTGTCCAGACGGCCGATTGTCGAGATCATCGGATCGCGCCGTTTCCAGCGCGCGGGCAACAGGTCATAGACGAGGGGGCCGTCCTCTTTGTGCGAGCAGGTCATACCCAAAGGTTTGTTCAGCAGAATGACCATGCCCGCAAGCGGGTCGAGCGCCCGGCCGTCGATCGACATGCGAACCGGCAGATCCGACGTGAGAGGCACGCGTTTGGTGACGTCGAAAAGTCTGGCAGCGTCCAGAGTGATCCGGCCCGCTTTGGCCAGTCGGGCGATTTCGGTGCGCGAGCCATAGCCCATGGAGGACAACAGCCTGTCGATGCGGGACGTTGGAATTTCAGGCACGGCTTTTGATCCCTTTCGCAGCCTGACAGGCCTCGTCGATATGATTGGCGATGGTCTGGTCCGAACCCGCGCGCGGATCGATCTGGGACGGCCTATGGCTGGCACGATGGTGATTTGTCCCGCAGCGCGGGATGGCGCAGGGTGGGGTGAAAGACCCGCATCGGATGTCACGCAAATGCTTCATGCCTTCCGTCTGGCCGCCGTGATCTGTGCCGTTTTACCCTGCGCAGCGCTGGCACATCCGCATGTCTTTGTCGATGTCTCGCTGACGCTGCGCTATGACGCGCAGGGACGGCTGGCGGGTATTGACGAGGTCTGGGCCTATGATGAGCTGTATTCGCTGCTGATGCTGACCGAGGCGGGGGTCGAGGGCACTGTCGATCCGGGCCAGATGGCCGCGCTGCGGGGGCTGGATGCCAATTGGGATCCGCTGAACGGCGGCAGGCTGACGGTAGAGCCGCCGGATGGGCCTGCCGTTCTTGCGCAGCCGCGCCATCTGTCGACACAGTGGCAGGGGAACCGCATGGTAACCCGGCGCCGTCATGCGCTAAGCCCGCCGGTGGCGGGCGATGGGCCGGTCTTTGTCCGGGTCTATGACCCGACCTATTATGTGGATTTCGCGATGCCGTCGCAGGTCGTCATTCAGGGCCGCGCCGGATGCCAGGCCTCGCTGCAATCGGGACAGACACGCGGACAGGATGACGCCTATGCCGCCACCCTGCGGGCGGCACTGGCGCAAGAGCTGGACCGTGCCGGGCCAGACGATGTGCAGGTCGATATCGGCGCGGTCGGTGCCGACAGCATCGCCGTCAGCTGCGGGCGCTGACAGGGGGCATGCCCGTCACGATCCGTCGTTCTGTTGGTGCCTGTCTTCGGCCACAGGGGTTCCGGACCGGCGGTCATCTGTTCTGCCGACCTGTCGCATGCGGTCTGGCAATGCGGCTGGTCCGGTCGGTCTGTGCCGGGGTTCTTACAGGCTCCGGCTGTTCGGGACGATGCTGGACAGCGTGCAGCACGGACGGATGCAGGGCACCAAAGGCAGGCGCGATGGTCTTGGGTCGAAGGATCGCGCTGCCTTGCAGCCCGCCCGGCAGATCAACCGGACAGTGCCCATCTGCGCGACCGGACGTCGCGTTCGGACCGCTGCGAATTTCGTTACATAAGACAGATTATTCTGTCCAAATGTCACCCCAGTGCCCCCTCGTCCAGCCTTAACCTCGCCCCGACACATCCGGACACATCTCGTTTATCCGACCCGTTCCACGGATGCATTGCGCGATATTTCAGGTATCAATCTCTTTGGAAACGGGAAACCCGGCTTTCCGGGTCCGGCATGACGAATGATGCGGCATCAGCCGCGCGGTTCGTGATGATCAAGGGGGAGGATAAGATGGTGCGACGTCTTTGTTTGTCTGCGATGCTTGCCAGCGGGGTCGCACTGGGGGGCAATGCCGCTTGGGCAGACCCGGATCTGGGCGAGATGGTCGGCACCATCGCGCGGTCCCTGATGGAGCAGCAGCAGGTCGCCCAGGATGCGGCGCTGTGGGACGGGGTTGTCGATAACGGCACGGCGGCGGCCTATCGCCAATATCTGAACACCTATCCCCAAGGCGTGCATGCACGCGAGGCGCGGCAGCGGCTGTCGGATCTGGAACAGGGCAGCGCGCCGGGCAATACCACCGGTCAAGGGACCGCCGCGCAAGCCGAAGCCCGGCTTGGTCTGACGCGGGCCGACCGGGTGGCCATCCAGCGAAGGCTGGCCGCGCTGGATTTCTATAATTCGGGCATCGATGGTGTTTTTGGCGCGGGAACGCGGCGGGCGATTGCGGCCTGGCAGGCCTCGCGGCAGCTTCCGGGCAAGGGGTATCTGAACGCCAATCAATCGCGCAGGCTGCTGGGTGCCAATCAGGCGGCCCCTGCCCCGGCACCCGGGCCCGACAACTCTGCCGCATCGCCCGCGCAGGCCGAGCTTGATCTGGGGCTGACGCGAAACGCGCGCGTGCAGATCCAGCGCAACCTGATAGCCCTGGGTTATGATCCCAAGGGGGCGGATGGGCTGTTCGGCATGGGCACGCGCGACGCCATCCGGGGCTGGCAGCAAAGCAACGGTCAGCGCGCGACGGGCTATGTCACCGCGGCTCAGGTCCGGTCGCTGCAGGCCGCTGCCGATGCGCGCGGAACCGGGTCGGTGGACCGCCCGGCGGCGGCGATCGATGAAGACCTGCTGGGGCTGACCAGAGCCGAGCGGACCGGGGTCCAGCAACGGCTGATCGGGCTGGGCTATCTGACCGGGGGCGCGGACGGTGTTTTCGGATCGGCGACCCGCAATGCCATTCGCCGCTGGCAGGGCGATAATGGCGCGGCAGAAAGCGGCTATCTGACCGCGGAACAGGTCAGGACGCTGCAGCGGCAAGCGCGGATCTAGCACATGGGCGACAGGGCGGGCGATGACGCCACGCCCTGTTCGCGGGTCCGGGCGCACCGTCAGGCGACCGTGGCCGTGGCCGTGGCCCCTGCCCCGGACGGTGCGGCCGGTCAGGGCGATAATCCATGCCGCCCCGACCGACGAGTGCTGCGTGAAAGCCGTCCCGATGGCAGGCAATCGATGGCGATTGATGCCGGTGGCCACGGTTGCGCGATCAGCAGCGGACATCGCGCCCGCCCCATCCCGAAAGGCCGCGACCATGGGCGCAAGGATACCCTACCAGGCGTTATAGCCCAGATATTTCCCCGACATCTCCAGCTTGACGCGGTCGCCCTTGGGATTGGCCTCGCGCGACAGGCTCATCTCGAAATCGATGGCGGACATGATGCCGGTGCCGAATTTCTCTTCGATCAGGGCCTTGATGGTCGGGCCATAGACGCCGACGATCTCGTACAGGCGATAGATGCAGGGATCGGTGGGCACCGCCTGGCTCCAGATCTTGGTGGGCGGTTCGGACAGCAGATCGGCAGCCTCGGCGGGCAGATCCAGCGCCGCGACCAGCGCCTGCGCCTTGTCCGAGGGAAAGGCGTTCATGCCCATGCAGGCGGAATGGGTGAAGACGGGGGACATGCCGATCGTCTCGGCGATCCCCTCCCATGTCAGGCGGCCTGCCTTTTTCGCAGTCAGGATCAGGGCGGTCACATCCTCTCGGGTCAGGGCGGCGGTCATCTGGGTCTGGTCTTTCATGGGTCTCTCCTTGTCAAAGCGGGGTTACAGGCCAAGGTCCGACAGGCCCGGATGATCGGGCGGACGCGGGCCTTGGGGCCAGTGGAACAGGCGGTCGCCGGACGCGATCGTCAGATCGTTGATCGAGGCATGGCGCACGGCCATCAGGCCCGTTGCGTCGAACTGCCAGTTTTCGTTGCCATAGCTGCGAAACCACTGGCCCGCGGCGTCGTGCCATTCATAACAGAACCGCACCGCGATCCGGTCGGCGCCGTGGCTCCAGACCTGCTTGATCAGACGGTAATCCCGTTCGCGCTGCCATTTGCGGGTCAGAAAGGCCCGCACCTGATCGCGGCCCTGCAGAAAGTCGCAGCGGTTCCGCCAGACCGTGTCGGGCGTATAGGCCAGCGCCACCCGGTCGGGGTCGCGGCTGTTCCACGCATCCTCGGCCATGCGGGCCTTGGTGATGGCATCATCGCCGGAAAACGGCGGCAGCGGAGGGCGCGTCATTCCGCCGCCGCCCGGATCGCCGTCATGTCGATGCGGACGGTCCGGGGACTTTGGGCGGCACCGTCCGGCGCCTGTCCCGACAGCTCTTTCGAGCGATTGCCCAGAAACTGCACCAGATGGTTGCGGATCGCATAATAGTTGGGGTGATCGACGATTTCCGTCCTTGCGCGGGGGCGAGGAATGGTGATCTGCACCGATTCCGCCACGCGGGCAAAGGGGCCGTTGGTCATCAGCAGGATGCGGTCGGCCAACAGGATCGCCTCGTCGATGTCATGGGTGATCATGAACACGGTCTGGTTCGTGCCGCCCCAGATCTTCAGCAGCTCGTCCTGAATGGTGCCCCGCGTCAGCGCGTCCAGCGCGCCGAAGGGCTCGTCCAGCAACAACAGCTTGGGGTGGTTGGCAAAGGCGCGTGCGATGGACACGCGCTGGCGCATGCCCCCCGACAGCTGGCTGGGCTTGCGGTTGATCTGATCGCCGGTCAGGCCGACCATCGACAGATATTCGGTCGAGACCTCGTCGATCTTCGCGCGGGTCCAGTCGGGGTGGCGGGCGCGGACCCCGAAGCGGACATTGCCAAGCGCCGTCAGCCAGGGCAGCAGCGAATAGTTCTGAAAGACGACGCCCCGGTCCAGACTGGGGCCGCTGATCTCGGTCCCGTCCATCGTGACCACGCCGGATGTGGGTTGGGCCAGTCCGGCCAGAATGTTCATGATCGTCGATTTGCCACAGCCGGAATGGCCCAGAATGACGACGAATTCGCCCTTGTCGATGCCGAAGCTGGCATTCTCGAAGACGGTCGTCTGGCCGCCCTTGCCGTCGGGGAAGCGCTGCGACAGACGCTCGACGCTGACGAAGGATTTGGTCATGGGATGTCCTTTTTCATTCGGCATAGGTCAGGCGGCGCTGCAGGACGGCAAAGACGCTGTCCAGCAGCATGCCGGTGATGCCGATCAGCAGGATCGAGAAAATGACCGAGGCCAGATCCAGATTGTTCCATTCGTTCCAGACGTAATATCCGATGCCGGTGCCACCGACCAACATCTCGGCCGCGACGATGACCAGCCAGGCGATGCCGATGGAAATGCGCATGCCGGTGATGATCGTGGGGGCTGCGGCAGGCAGGATCACGGTCAGCGCGGTGCGCAAAGACCCCAGTTCGTGGGTGCGGGCGACATTGACCCAATCGGCGCGCACGCCCGACACCCCAAAGGCGGTGTTCAGCAGCATCGGCCAGATCGAGCAGATGAAGATGACAAAGATCGCGCTGGCCTCGCTGTCCTGAATGACGAACAGCGCCAGCGGCATCCATGCGAGAGGAGAGATCGGGCGCAGCACCTGAATGAACGGGTTCAGCGCCTTGTAGGCGACCGGCGACATGCCGATCAGAAACCCAAGCGGAATCGCGATGATCGCGGCCATCCCGTATCCGGTCAGCACCCGGCCAAGAGAATAGGCGATCTGGATGCCGATCCCCTTGTCGTTCGGCCCCGCATCATAGAATGGATTGCTGAGCTGTTCCCACGCCTTGGTGGCGACCTGCGAGGGTGCGGGAATGCCCGCCCGTGCCGATCCGGCCCCCATCAGGCGTTCGTATTCCGTCATCTCGGTCGCCAGCTGCTGGGCGGGGATCGCCAGTTCCCAGGCCAGCAGAAGCGTGGCGAGGATCAGCACCGACAAAAGCGCGGCGCGGCTGTTTTCGGACCATGTCCCGTTCATGCGCCGCGACCGATGGCAAAGCTGGCCAGATACCCCTCGGGGTCGGCGGGATCGAAAGTCTTGCCCATGATGTCATGGGTCCGGTAATTGTCGGCAGGCGCCTCATAGCCCAGTTCGGCCATCACCTTGCGCGCGTCCGAGGCCAGATAGACCTGTTCGGCAATGCCGCGATAATCCACATCGCCCTCGACATAGCCCCATCGCTTCATCTGAGTCAGGATCCAGACGCCCATCGACTGCCACGGGAAGGGGTCGAAATCGATGCGGTCGGGCACCTGGCGCACCTCGCCCAGACCATCGGCAAACGTGCCCGTCAGCACCTGTTCGATCACCGGGACGGGCTGGTTCAGGTAATTGGCGGGCGCGATGGCGGCGGCGATTTCCGTGCGGTTGGCCGGATCGCTGGCATATTGCGTGGCATCGATGATCGCGCGCAGCAACGCGCCATAGGTGTTGGGCATCTCGGTCGCGAAACGCGCGGGGGCGGCAAAGGCGCAGCAGGGATGACACTCCCACAGGTCTTTGGTCAGCAGATGGATAAAGCCGATCCCCTCCCATACGGCGCGCTGGTTGAAGGGGTCGGGTGACAGGAATCCGTCCAGATTGCCCGCCCGCAGGTTCGCCACCATATCCGGCGGCGGCACCACGCGGATCTGGATGTCGCGGTCGGGGTCCAGCCCATGTTCGGCCACATAGTACCGCAGCAGGAAATTGTGCATCGAATATTCGAAGGGCACGCCAAAGGTCAGGCCCTTCCACGATTTGGGATCGCGCTTGTCCAGATGATCATTCGACAGCACGATCGCCTGACCGTTGATGTTCTCGACCGCCGGCATGATGAAGGGTTGCGGCGTGGACCCCGCCCCCATGGTCATCGCCAGGGGCATCGGCGTCAGCATGTGGCTGGCATCATATTCGCCCGACAGCGACTTGTCGCGCGCCACCGCCCAGCCCGCCGTCTTGATCACCGACACGTTCAGCCCATAGCGCGAATAAAAGCCCATCGGTTCGGCCATGATGATCGGGGTGGCGCAGGTGATCGGCACGAAGCCGATGTTCAGATCGGTCTTTTCCAGCGGTCCCAACGCATCCATCACCGCCGCCTTGGCCTGATCCAGCGGCAGGACCGAGGCCAGCGCGGCAGCCATCGTGCCGCCGCCCAGCATTCCCATGAAGGACCGCCGCGACAGATCGCTGTGGCCGAACATTGACCGCACGATGGCGCTTTCGACGGCGCGTCCGATCATCGCCTCGGACGACATCGGGGCGGATTGGGGCGCGGTTTCCGCAATGCTGGCGCAGCCGCGGCAGGCGCAGCCCGCCCCATGGCGCAGGTCGGTCTGTGCCGAAAAGGGATCGCCCAAAGCCTTGATCGTCATGTCGGACCTCATCCAGATTGGTTGGGTCCAGTTTTGCGGCAGAGCATGCGGGACAAAACCCCTGCTGCTGAAAAACGTATGTGGATTTATTATCATTAATTTCAATGGCATAGTGCGTCTTTCCGCGCGCCAATTTTTATGATAATTCGTAATTTACGATTATTCGTATGGTTATTCGTCGCCGCAGACGGCAGAATATCGCCGATGCGCGAACAGATCCCCTCGACCGATTCACCGCTGGACAGCCTGCCGCTGGCCGCGTTGGTGCTGGATACCGGGCGCGACCGCATTGCCTGGGCGAACGAGGCGGCCATCCGCCTGCTCGCCCTGCCCGATCCGGTCACCATCCGCTTTTCCAGCCTGCTGGGGGCGGCGCTGCCCAAGCTGGTGGTCTTTGCCGATGAGGTGGCCCATCGCGGACAGGCCTGGAGCCGCGACATCGCGCTGTCGGACTGTCATGGCCGCCCGTTGCAGCTTGAATTGCGGGCGCGTCCGCTGGCCGGGCGTCCCGATCAACTGCTGCTGACCCTGCTGGACCTGACCGAACTGGAATTGCGGGCCGAGGCGACCGAGGCCGCGCAGACATTCCGGTCGGGCCTGATGGAATGGAAGCGCGCCCAGACCTTCTTTGCGGAACTGGAACGCCAGAACCAGCTGATCCTGAATGCCGCCGGAGAGGGAATCTATGGCGTCAATGCCGAGGGCAAGACGACATTCCTGAACCGCGCGGCGCAGGAAATGCTGGGCTGGACCGCCGCCGACCTGCTGGGCCGCGACATTCATTCGGTGATCCATCATCACCATCTGAACGGCGATTTCTATCCCGCCCATGACTGCCCCATCTATCGCAGCTTTCGGTTCGAACAGATCCACCGGATCGAGAACGAGGTGTTCTGGCGCAAGGATGGCCGTCCGATCCGGGTCGAATATGTCTCGACGCCGATCTATGATCACAAGGTTCTGGCCGGGGCCGTGGTGATCTTTCGCGACATCACCGAACGCTACGAGGCCGAACGCCGCCTGCACGAGGCGCTGGAACAGGTCGATGCGCTGCGCGACCGGCTGGAACAGGAAAATGCCTATCTGCAGGAGGCGATCACCAGCGAACGCGCGCACCACGACATCATCGGCGGATCGGGGGCCACCCGGCAGGTGCTGACCCGCATCGCGCTGGTCGCGCCGACCGATGCGCCGGTGATGATCACCGGCGAGGCGGGCACCGGCAAGGCGCTGGTCGCGACCGCCATCCACAAGGACAGCCCCCGCCATCGCCGTCCGCTGATCACCTTCAAATGCAGCGCCCACGCCCCGGACGCGATCGAGGCCGAGCTGTTCGGCCAGATGCGCAGCCACCAGTTGGGCACGCAGCGCGACCGTCCCGGCAAGCTGGAACTGGCCCATGGCGGCACCCTGTTTCTGGACGATCTGGCCGAAATGCCGCCCGAACTGCAAGGCCGGCTGCTGCATGCGCTGCAGACGGCGCAGGTCACGCGGCTTGGCGATCTGCGCGCCCGGCCGCTGGATATCCGCATCATCACGGCCCTGAC
>NZ_RQRT01000077.1 GCF_004335005.1 Paracoccus nototheniae
ATCCGCTGCGGCTGGTCTGCGTCGGGCGCTTTGCCGAACAAAAGGGCCAGATGCTGCTGATCGAGGCGATGGCCCGGACCACCGCACCGGTGCATCTGACGCTGGTCGGGGACGGCCCGCTGGCCTCGGCCCTGTGGGAGGCGGTGGCCCGTCACGGTCTGGCCGACCGCGTCGCCCTGCCCGGCTGGAAGGACGAGGCCGGGGTGCGCGAGGCTTTGGCCCAGGCCCATGCGATGATCCTGCCCAGCTTTGCCGAAGGCCTGCCCGTCGCGTTGATGGAGGCGATGGCCGCCGCCCGCCCCGCCATCACCACGATGATCGCCGGCATCCCCGAACTGATGGTCGATGGTCAGACCGGCTGGCTGGTGCCTGCGGGCGATGCGGATGCGCTGGCCCGCGCGCTGGAACAGGCGGCGACCACGCCCCCCGACCGGCTGCGGCGCATGGGGCTGGCCGCACGCGACCGCGCGCTGTCACGCCATGACATCCACGCCGAGGCCGCCAAGCTGGCGGCCCTGTTCCGCGCCCACCAGCAGGACTGAGGCAAACATGGCGGTCGTCGGCATGTCCCCGGCCTGCATGCCCCCGGCCTGCGTGTTTCCATCATGCATGTCCCCGGCCTGCATGTTTCTGTCCTGCATCGGGGTCGTCTGAACCCATCGCCCTTTCAGCGCGACATCGCGGACGCGCAGAGAAAACGCACCGTGTGACAGTCGGACAGCCACGTCGCGGTGATCCAGCCACAGTCCGGTCAGGGGGAACTGCGCCTTGAACGCGGCCTCTTTCACGCTGAAGATCAGCTTGGCGGCCAAAGCGGGTGGCAGCAGATCGCCGGGCTGATCGCCGGGTGCCAGGACCATCGCCGCCAGATCATCGGGCATCGGCGTGGCGGGTTCCAGATCAAAGCCGATCCCCGCCCAGTCCGACTGATGTGCCACGACCGCCCCTGCCCATGACCTTGTATGGCTGATGCTGCCGACCAGACCGGCGGGCCACAAGGGCGCGCGGTCCGGCCCGGCGGGCAAAGCCTGCGCGGGCCAGCCGACCCCAGCCATCGCCGACCGCGCCGCCGCCCGGCCTGAGGCGAATTCCCGTTGGCGGGCGGGCACGGCGCGGGCCACGGCCTCCGCTTCGCCCGGCCACAGGGGCGGGGCCGCATCCGTCAGCCGCCGCAGCGCGATCCCCACCCCGGGGGGCAGCAGATCGCGCAGCGACGCCGGGATCACTGCCCGGCGCCCGTGGGCCGCATCCGCGCGCGCAAGGCCCGGCGCGCGGCCATCAGATCGTTTGCCGCAGAGGCCGGGGCCGAGGCCTCGGGCGCCGGGACCGCCGTCGCTGCCGGTGAAGGGCTGGCCGCCGGGGCCGCGACGGGCGCCGGTTTGGCCCGGTTGCCCGACAGGTGCGCGGCCAGATCGCGCATCACCGGAAAGCGGAAGATGTCGGTGATCGCGCTGCGCGGCACGCCCAGCTCGTCCTTGATCGCGCGGTGCAACTGCACGGCCAGCAGCGAATGCCCGCCAAGATCAAAGAAATTGTCGTCGGGCCGGACGGCGGGCAGCCCCAGAATCCGCGCCATCAGCTGGCCAAGGCGCGGTTGCAGATCCGCCGCATCCGCAGCGGTTTCGCTGACGGCCTTGCCATTCGCCATCCCCTGCCCCGATGGCTGAGCGGCGACCACCGCCACCGGCGAAGAAACCACCGGTCGGACGGGTGCGGCTGGCGTGGTCGAGGCCAGCGCCTTGCGGTCGATCTTGGCATTGGGCGTCAACGGCATCGCAGGCAACACATGGATGCGCAGGGGCACCATGAAATCGGGCAGATCGCGCGACAGGGCGGCGCGCAGATCGGCGGGGTTCAGATCCGCCGCGCCGGTGACAAAACCGATCAGCTGGCGTTCGCCCGAGCCTTGCGCCTGCGCCACCACGGCGACCTCGGCGATGCCGGGCAGACGGGCCAGCCGCGCCTCGATCTCGCCCAGCTCGATCCGATAGCCGCGCAGCTTGACCTGCTGATCGACCCGGCCCAGAAACCGCAGCCGCCCGGCACTGTCGCGGCGACACAGATCGCCGGTGCGGTAAAGCCGCCCGTCAGGCGTCTGCGGAAAGGCCGCCGCCGTCTGCGCCTCACGGTTCCAATAGCCGCGGGTGACGCCAGCCCCGCCGATCCACAGCTCTCCGGCGACGCCATCGGCGACCGGATTGCCGGCGGGATCGCGCAGATGCAGGCTGGTCGCGGCAATGGGATCGCCCAGCCAGACCTGATCGCCCGCATGACCCAGATCGGCGGTGGCCGACCAGATGGTGGTTTCCGTGGGCCCGTACATGTTCATGATCCGCGCCGGGCTGGCGCTGCGCAGATCGGCCAGCAGACCGGGGCTCAGCGCCTCTCCGCCCAGACAGATCAGTTTCAACTGCGACAGGGCGGCGCGCGAGGCCGCATCCTCCAGCAGCAGCCGCGCCATGGACGGGGTCGCCTGCAGATGGGTGATCTTGTGGCGGGTGATCTGGGCGGCGATGCCGAAATCGGCGTCGGTCACGGGATTTACCCGGTCATGCAGCCGCGCCAGATGGTCCAGCCCCGCCAGCACCTGCGCCGGTGCGATGCCATAGTCGATCAGGCAGGCGATCTCGGTCACGCCGATGGCCTTCAGATCGGCCACCCGGGCCTCTGCCTCGTCTACCGTGCCGAACAACCCGCTGTCGTTGAAGTAACGCTGGAAGGCGAAATCCAGAATGCCCTCCATCTCGTCCTCGTCCAGCGAGGACAGGTCGATCGCCATCGGATCGCTGACGCCCACCGGGCGCTTGAAGGCCGGGAAGGCCCAGGCATATTGCTTGACCAGCGCGGCGGCGGCCCGCAGATAGGCCTTCATCGGCTCGCGGGCGACCTGCATCGACTGTTCGCGCGTGTCGGCCAGATAGCTGTGCAGCATCAGCGTGACGGTGAAATCAGCCGGATCATGGCCCGCCGCGCGCAGGGCGGCATGATATTCGGGAATGCGGGCTTTGATGTCGGCAATGCTCTGGCCCAGCAGATGGGTCAGGACATTGGCACCAAGCCGCCCGGCCTCGCGCCATGTTTCGGGATTTCCCGCCGTGGTCACCCAGATGGGCAGTTCCTTTGACACCGGGCGCGGCTGCGTGACCACCGCAAAGGGGGTGCCGTCGGCGCGGGGAAATTCGACTGCCTCGCCCCGCCACAACCGGCGCAGCTGGTCGATGGTGCGGATCATCGCGGGCTTGTTGGCGGGGGGCATGTTTTCAGGGCGCAGCACGAAATCATCGGGCTGCCAGCCCGAGGCGATGGCCAGCCCGGCCCGCCCGTTGGTCAGATTGTCGATCACCGCCCATTCCTCGGCGATGCGGGCCGGATGATGCAGCGGCGCCACGCAGGACCCGGCGCGCACGCCGATATTTTTCGTGACCGCCGCCACCGCCGCCCCGGTGACCGAGGGGTTGGGATAGGGGCCGCCAAAGGCATGGAAATGACGCTCGGGCGTCCAGACGGCGGCGAAGCCGTGGCGGTCGGCAAATTTCGCCCCCTCCAGCAGCAATTCATATTTTCGCGGCCCGGCGCCGTCATCGTTGCCCCAGTAGAACAGCGACATCTGGGTGCCCTGACGCGCGCCCTCGGGGGCGTCGGTGCCCAGCAGATCGCCCGCGATCACCACCGTCCACCCACGCGTCAGGGTCCAGAAAATCTCCAGCACCGAGATGTCAAAGGACAGGCTGGTGACCGCCAGCCATGTGCCGGGTTCGGGCGATTGCAGGGCGCTGTCCATGCCTGCAAAGAAGTTCACCGCATTGCGATGTTCGACCATCACCCCCTTGGGCGTTCCGGTCGAGCCCGAGGTATAGATCAGATAGGCCAGATCGGCGGGGCCTGCGGGGGTCGGATCGGCCTCGGGCCCGCTGGCATCCAGCATCAGGACGCGGGCCTTGTGGGGCGGCAGCCGGTCCGCGATGCGCGGATCGGCCAGCACCACGGCGGCGCCGCTGTCGGCGATGTAATGTTCCAGACGCTCGGCCGGGTATTCCGGGTCCAGGGGCACGTAGGCGCCCCCGGCCTTGAGGATCGCCAGCGCCCCGGTGACCAGCCCGATGCCGCGCGGGGCAAAAAGCCCGACCGGCTTGCCCGGCCCCACCCCCAGGGCCGCCAGCTGCCGCGCCAAGGCGGTCGCGCGGCGGTCCAGTTCGGCATAGCTGAGGCTGTCGTTGCGAAAGACCAGCGCGGTGGCATCGGGTGTTGCGGCCACCTGCGCGGCAAACCCTGCGGCGATGGTGGCGGGTGCCGCATCGCCAGCCGTCAAGGTGTTCACGGCGATCAGCGGCGCCCGCCCCTCGCGCAGGGTGGGCGCGTTGGGCAGGGCAAGCGCCGGATCGCAGGCGGCCAAAGTCTCGGTCAGGTCGGCGATGGCCTGCCACGCGCCTTGCGGCAGGCGGGCGCGGTCCCACCAGACGCGGATCTGGGCCTGCGGATCGTCGGGCAGGTCCAGACAGATCGCGGCGCCTTGGGGCGCGTCGGCGGGATCGCGGGCGACGACCAGACCGGGCGTGCCGGGACGGCCCAGTTCGGGCGCGCGGGCGATCAGGTCGGCCAGAATCGGGCCACGGGCGCTTGCCGCCGCCAGATCGCGGTCCAGCGTGTCGGCCAAAGCGGCCAACGTC
This sequence comes from Paracoccus nototheniae, assembly GCF_004335005.1. GTDB lineage: Bacteria > Pseudomonadota > Alphaproteobacteria > Rhodobacterales > Rhodobacteraceae > Paracoccus > Paracoccus nototheniae. The sequence continues at coordinate 4,668 of NZ_RQRT01000077.1, forward strand.
TGATCCTCGGCATCGACCGGCAGGGGGCGAAAGCCGTGCAGGTGATCACGGACCCCGGCGGGCAGAGGCGGCGCCAGAGCGATATCGAAGGCGGTCGAGCCGATCATCCGCACCAGCGCCCCCACCATCGCCGCCACCACAGCGCCAGCGCCCTGCGGCTGCGGCAGGACCAGCCGGGCGGCCTGCCAGTCGGGTGGTGCATCGGTCGCGATGATCTCGGGCAGGACCAAGGGCGCCAGCCGGGCCATGCGGGCGCGCCAGAAGGGTTCGTCGCGGGCGGCCTGACGGATCGTCCGGTCCAGATCGGCGTCAGGCGCCGCGACGGGCAGGCGGTCGCCCTGGGCAAGACCATGGGCCACATCAGCGGGCAGCGGATGCCCGTCCATGCCGGTCAGCCCGGACAGGGCGATTGCACCGCCATCCCCGCAGGCGATCAGCACATGGTCGTGACCGGCCTGCAGAACCTCGCCCGCAGCCGCCGCCTGCATTCCTGCGAGGCGCGGCGCGGGATCGGCCTGACCGACCAGCCGCAACCCACCGGGCAGGGCCACGCGCGGGCGCAGCAGCGGGTTCCAATAGGGGCCGTGATCCAGCGCGCGGACCAGCCGCGCAAGGCTGTCGGCATCCTTGCCGAAATCCAGCATGGCGGCGCCGTCCGGGCGGTCGTCGCGCATATGCCGACGCAGGGGGGCATGGGGCTGGGGCGTGCCCGCATCCTCGCCCCGTTCCAGCAGATCGGCCAGATCCGGCAGGCTGGCCACCGCCGCCTCCCACAACCGGGCGTTCAGGGTCAGGGCGGTGTCGTCGGGTGCGATCGGGACGGGCACGCGCAGCAGCACCGGGCCTTCGTCCACGCCGCCGCCGATGCGATGCCATGTCAGGGCGTGCTGCGTCTCGCCCTCGATCAGCGCCCAGAGGGGGGCGTTCAGACCAGCGCGTTCGGGCAGCGGGCCGTCGTGGAAATTCACCGCGCCGCGCCGCGCCAGCGCCAGAACCGCAGGCGGGATCACCTGCAGATGCGCCACGCTCAGCAGATAATCGCAGGCCACGACCGGACCCACGGGCAACCCCTGGGCGCGGGCCGTGTCGGCCAGCGCCGGATCCTGCAGGGTCACCGACAGCACCTTGTGCCCGCGCGCGGTCAGGATGCGCGCCGCCTCCAGCGTCAGCGAGGCGTTGCCGATCAGCGCGATGTCAAGCTGGGTCACGGTCATTCTCCGGTGGGAAGATCTGGGGTCGAATAATCTGGGGTCTTGAAAATCTGGCGCGGGCGCGAAGGCGCCAGCGCATGGCGGATCAGCGCACCGGCCTGCCCTTTCGGGAAATCGGGATCGGCGCGGCCCATCAGCCCGCGCAACCGGCGGATGCCCAGCCCCGCCACATGGGCCGCGACCGCCACCATCGCATAGGCCCGGCCATGGTTCCGGCGATAGTAATGTTCGCGCGAGGCGAACCAGTAATCGGGCGGCAGCGACCAGTCCTGCATGCCGGTGCTGACCGACCCGATATGGACCACGCGCGCCTCGGGCAGGTAATGCGTGGGCCAGCCCGCTTGGGCGGCGCGCAGGCACAGATCGGTTTCCTCGTAATACAGGAAAAACGCCTCGTCAAAGCCGCCGATGCGGTCCAGCACGGCGGACCGGATCATCAGCGCAGCCCCCGCAACCCAATCCACCGGTCCCGCCGTTTCCGGCATGGGCCGGGCGACGATATGGCGGGCCAGCAGACGGCTGAGCGGGCCGGTGCGGGCGCTGTCCTCCAGCTCACTTGCGGCGCCGGGAAAGCGGAAATGCGTGGCGTGGTGGTGGCCATCCTCGCCCACCACCCGACAGCCCAGCAGGCCGACCTGCGGATGGGACTGCAGGTAATCGCGCATCCGCGCCACCGTATCGGGGTCGAGGAAGGCGTCGGAATTCACGACCAGCACGAATTCCGTCGGTTCAGGCAGGGCCACGCCCATCGCCGCATTGTTGCCCGCGCCAAAGCCGCCATTGCGCCCCGATTGCAGCACCCGCAGGCGCCCCCCGTCGGTCCAGCCCTGCCGGGCCGCGTGTTGGGACATCGTCTCGAAACTGCCATCGCCGGATGCGTTGTCGATCAGGGTGACGGTGCCCGCGATCCCCTGCATCGCGGTCACCGCGCAGGCGCCCGCGCGCAGCGTCATGTCGGCGCTGCGCCAGTTCAGGATGATGACATGAACCGAGCCGGGGATCATTCCGCAGCCCTTGGCAGCATGGCCGGATCGGCGCGGTCGGCGGCGGACAGCTCGTCGCGCATCCGCGCAGCCAGAACCCGCACGCAGGGTTCCAGCACCATACTGTCATGATCGCCCGGAACCTCGGTCACTGTCAGGTCGGGCATCCATGGGGACCACAGGTTATCCTCGAACACATATTCGCGCGCCGCACTGACATGCATCCCGCCCGAGACGCGGAACCGCCGGTCCAGACGCGGACGATACAGCGTCACCGGACCCGGCCAGATCTCCATCCTGTATTGCGGCAGGGCGCCCAGGAAGGCCGCATGGATGGCGGCATTGTGGAACCCGGTCGTGCCCGCATCGGGGATCGCGCGGCGCTGTGCGCGGCGATAGGCCAGCTTGTCGCGCAGCCAGCGCGCGGCAAAGGCCGGGCCTTCCTGACGGATCTCGGCCAGCCGGATCATCAGCCGGTCACGACGCGTCAGATGCGGGCGTTCGGGCACGGGCGTGTCCAGCATGATCAGCCGGGCCGTCACCTGATCCGCGTCGCGCAACTGGCGCGCGATTTCCAGCGCCGTCAACCCGCCGCCCGAGAATCCGGCGATCAGATAGGGGCCGTCGGGCTGGATCTGGCGGATCTCGGCGATGCAGCTGGCAGCGGCCTCGGCCAATGTCGCATGGGGGGGCGTGTCGCCGAACAGGCCCTGCGCCTGCAACCCCCAGACCGGCCGGTCCGGAGAGATGCGCTGCGCCAGCGCGCGCAGGTTCAGCACATTGCCGAACATGCCCGCGACGATGAACAGGGGCCTGCCGCCGCCTGTCGCGCCCTGGCTCATCGGGATCAGATGGGTGAACCCTTCGGCGATCTGACGCGGGGCGGTGGCGGGGGTGGCGCTGCCTTCGACACGGGGGCCAATGCGGCGTTCGATCATCGCGGCCAGGGCGGCCACGGTCGGCGCCTCGAACAAGGTGGCCAGCGGCAGATCCAGCCCATAGGCCTTGCGGATCATCGCGAACAGCCTGACCGCGATCAGCGAATGGCCGCCCAGATCGAAGAAGCCATCCTCGACGCCCACCTGCTGCACGCCCAGCAACTCGCGGAAGAACCCCGCCAGACTGCGTTCCAGATCATTGCGCGGTTCGATGAAATCGTGATCCATCTCGGGGCGTTCGAAGGCGGTGGCGGCACCGGCCTCTCGCGCGCGGCTGTTGCGGGTTTCCTGCGCGATCAGCTGCGGCAGGTCCATGCTGGAGATGGCGATCTGCCCCAGACCGGCGCGCAGGGCGCGGTCCAGCAGGCCCGGCCCCAGATCGGGCGGGATGCCTTGCGCGACCATCCGCGCCAGACGGTCCTGTCCGGGGTGATGGCCCGGGTGATCGACCGCGCGCTGCCCGCCGGGCAGCGCCGCCGTCAGCTGCATGGCGGGGGCGCCGTCCAGACGACGCAGGGTCAGCCCCTCGACCTCGACCAGAACGGCGCCCTGGCGGTCGGTCAGCGTGACATCGAAGCTGGCATAGCCGTCGGCCGCATGGCTGAGGCGCACATGGCTGACGATTGCCGCGCCCAAAGGCGCATGGACGCTGAGCGCGCGATAGGACAGGGGCACCCACAGCTGGGCGCGGTCATAACCGTCGATCAGCGACATGGCCCAACCGGTGGCGATGTCCATCAGCGCGGGATGCAGCAGATAGCCCTGCTCCAGATCGGCAAGCCCGTCTTTCGACAGCGACAGCTCGGCCAGTCCTTCGGGCGCGGCACCGGGCCGGGACAGCCATGTCGCGCGCAGCACGCGCCAGCGGGGGCCGAAGGCCAGCTGGCCTTCCTGCGCCGATTCCAGCGCATGCCCGGTCGGCGCCTGATCGACCCGCATCCGGGCGCGCAGGGCGGCCAGATCGGGCGTCGGACCGGGGCGCCCCGCCAGCGCGATCTGCGCCTCGGCCACCGGGACGGGGCCTGCGCCGAAATCGGCCTCCAGCAGAAAGGCGGTGCCGCCTTCATGCGGGGTCAGGGAGATCTGAAAATTCCGGGTCTCGCCGGGGGCGACGATCAGCGGGTTCAGGAAGGTCAGATCGCGCAGCGCCCAGGGGCTGCCATCGCGGCCTGCCGCCTGCAGAGCCTGAGCCGCCAGTTCGATCATGCCGGTGCCGGGCAACAGGGCCACGCCGTCGCGGGTGCGGTGTTCGGCAATGATCCAGTCATCCGCCGACAGCCGCCCCGTAAAGCGCATCGCCCCGTCCCGTTCGCTGCGCGCGATTAGCAGGGGCTGGGTCACGGGCACGGGCGGGGCCAGATCGCGGCGCCCCGACAAAGCCTCGGCGGCCATGCCGATCTGCGCCCAGACCCCCCAGTTCACGGATGTGACCTGCCCAAGGGCCGCGATCCCGGCGCCTGCGACGGCGTTCAGATATTCATTGGCGGCGACGTAATCCACCTGCCCCGTTGCCGCGATCTCGGTCGAGGTCGACGCGAACAGGACCGTCCGGCGCAGCGGCGCATCGGCAAAGACCAGCGCCAGATTGCGGGTGCCATGGACCTTGGGGGCCAGAACATCCTCGATCTCGGCGCTGGATTTCGCCTGCATGGGCGCGTCGGCAACGACTCCTGCGGCATGGATCAGGTCGGTGACCGGACCCAGCTGGGCCCGGATGCGGGCCACGGCTTGCGTCAGGGCTGCAGCATCGGTGACATCGGCGGCCTCGACCACGATCCGGGCGCCGCTGGCGCGCAGGGCGCGCAGGGCCAGCATCTGCCGGGCCTGACGGTGATCGGGATCGGCGGCGATGCGGGCGTCCCATTCATCCTCGGGCGGCAAAGGGCGGCGCGACAACAGCGCCACGGCGGCGCCCTGATCCGCGATATGGCGCGCCAGCGTCAGCGCAATGCCCCCCAGACCCCCGGTGATCAGCACGACCCCGTCGGCAAAGGCGGGCAGGCCGGCGGGCGCAGGCAGGGCCGCAGGCACCAGATGACGCGCCAGCCGCCGACCGCTGCGCCAAGCGGCGCGGGCGGGGGGCGTGGGGTCCAGAAGATCCTCGATCAGTCGCGGCGCCAGCCCGGCCATGTCCGAGGCCATCGCCACATCGATGCTGCGCGCCGTCAACCACGGAAATTCGCGCATTCCCACCGCCAGAGGCCCCAGCACCATCGCCTTTTCAGGGCTGCGCACCGGTTCCGACCCCGTGCGCACGGCGTCCGAGGTGACGACGACCAGATCGACCGGCGCGCCACCCCCCTCGCCCGCCAGAGCGCGGATCAGATGCAGGGCGGTGTTGAAGCCCTGTTCCAGATGCCGGTGGAACGGGCTGAAGCCCGCCCGCGCGCCCTCGCGCCCCGCATCGGGCACCAGCCAGAAGCTGACGATCCGCTGCGGCAGGCGGTTCTGCGCGACCAGCGCGGCGATCAGCAATTCGAAATCGGCAGCGCCATTTTCAGGCGCCAGCGTGAATTCGTCATCCGAGGTCTGGGCAAAGCGGTCGCCGGGCCGCAGCGTCACGACCGAATGGCCCGCGCGGCGCAGGCGGGTGATGACCGCATTGCCAAGCCCGCTGTCATCGGCCAGCACCAGCCAGCGTTCGGGCGTGCCAAGCGGCTGGCCGTGATCGTCCAGTTCGACATCGGGTGCCGACAGCCGCCATGCAGGACGCCAGCCCCACGCGTCACTGTCGGGCAGGCGCAGCGGCGTGCTGTCATCGGCGGCGGCAGCGGTCCCGGCGGCGGCGGGTTCGATGAAATAGCGGCGGGTCTGGAACACATAGCCCGGCAGCGGCACGCGGCGGCGCCCCTCGCCCCAGATGGGCGTCCAGTTCAGCGGCAGACCGGCGGCCCACAGGCGCGCAAAGGCCATCAGGAAGAACGCATCATCGCCGATCACCTGATCGGGATGGCGCAGGCTGCTGACCACCCGGTCGGGGGCGGCGCCATTGGCCTGCGCCAGCGCGGACATGGCCCGGCCCGGACCGACCTCCAGGAACAGGCGGTCGGGATCGGCGCGCAGGGTGGCGATGCAGCCCCGGAAATCGACCGAATGGCGCAGATGGTCGACCCAATAGCGCGGATCGGTGGCCTGCGCGTCCGTCATCCAGTCGCCGCTGCGGTTCGACAGCAGCGGGATGCGGGGGGCCTGCAGCGGGATCGAGCGCAGGAACGCCTCGAACTGGGGCAGGATCGGGTCCAGCATGCGGGAATGGGCGGCGATGTCGATGGCGATGCGGGCGCAGTCGATGCCGCGCGCCGCCAGCCGGGCCTGCAGCGCGTCGATGCGGTCGCGCGGCCCCGAGACGACGGACAGGCCCGGGGCATTGTCTGCGGCCAGATCCAGCCCCTCGCCCGCCTCGGCCAGCAGTTCATCGACCGGCAGCGGCACGGACAGCATGCCGCCCGGCGCGACCGTGTCGAACAGCCGCCCCCGCAATTCCACCAGCGCGATGCAATCGTCAAAGCCGATGACGCCCGCCAGACAGGCGGCGGTGTTTTCGCCCATGGAATGCCCGGCCAGCGCCTGCGGCTGCGCGCCCCAGCTGATCCACAGCTGCGCCAGCGCATATTCGACGATCATGATCAGCGGCAGCTGGACCGAGGGCCGGTTCAGCGCCTGCGCGGCCTGATCCTCGGCGCCGGGCTCGGGCAGCCAGATCGCGCGGGGATCGCGCCCGGTCAGCCGTTCCAGCACCGCAAGGCCCCGGTCCATCCAGTCGCGGAAGACCGGCTCGGTGTCGTAAAGGCCGCGCGCCATGTGGATGGATTGCGCACCGCCGCCGGGGAACAGAAAGGCCAGCTTCGGCGCCCCGGCCCCGCGGTCATGGGTGAAGACCCGGCGCGGATCGGCGCGTTCCAGCAGGTCTGCCGCCTCGGTCGCGTCGGCCGCGACCAGCACGCGGCGCTTGTCGAATGTCTTGCGGCCCTGCTGCAGGGTAAAGCCCACATCGGCCAGATCGGCATCGGGATTGTCGCGCAGCCACCCGGCCAGCGCTGCCGCATTCGCATCCAGCGCCGCGCGGGTCCGCCCCGAGATGACCAGCGGCTGCACCGGCCAGTCCGTCTCGGCGGCAGCGGCGCGGGCGGGCGCGGCCTCCAGCACGACATGGGCGTTGGTGCCGCCGACGCCAAGCGAATTGACCGCCGCGCGGGCCGGGCGACCCGGGGTCGCGGGCCATGGCGTCCGCGCGGCCACGACGTGAAAGGGCGTGTCGTCGAAATCGATGACGGGATTCGGGGCCTCGAAATTCAGGCTGGGGGGGATCTCGCCGTGATGCAGCGACAGCGCGACCTTGATCAGCCCCGCCGTGCCCGCCGCCGTATCGAGATGCCCGATATTCGTCTTGACCGACCCCAGACCCGTCCGCCCGCCCCCGCTGCCCATGGAAAAGGCTTCCGTCAGGGCGGCAACCTCGATCGGGTCGCCAAGCCGCGTGCCGGTGCCGTGGCATTCGACATAGTCGATGGTCGCGGCATCGACACCTGCCAGCAGATGCGCCTCGGCGATCGCCGCCGCCTGCCCCTCGACCGAGGGCGCCAGATAGCCCGCCTTGGCCGAGCCGTCATTGTTGATCGCGCTGCCCCGGATCACCGCCCAGATGTGATCGCCGTCCGCCAGCGCATCCGACAGGCGGCGCAGCATGACGACGGCGGCCCCGCTGCCGAACACCGTACCCTCGCTGCGGTGATCAAAGGCGCGGCAATGGCCGTCGGGCGACAGGATCTCGTTCGGTTTGTACAGATAGCCGCGCCCCTGCGGCAGCTCGATCGTGACGCCGCCCGCCAGCGCCGCGTCGCAATCGCCCGCGATCAGCGCCTGACAGGCCGCATGCACGGCGACCAGCGAGGTCGAGCAGGCCGTCTGCACCGACACGCTTGGGCCGCGCAGATCAAAGGTATAGCTGACGCGGGTGGACAGGAAATCCTTGTCATTGCCGGTATGGCGCAGCAGGAACATCCCCGTCTCTTCGACCAGATCGCGGTTCGAACAGATGTTGACGGAAAAATAGGTGCCCATGCCGCAGCCTGCCCAGACCCCGACGGCGCCCAGATCATCGGCCCGGTGGCCCGAATGTTCGATCGCATGCCAGCAGGTTTCCAGAAACTTGCGGTGCTGGGGGTCCATGACCGCCGCGTCCTTGGGGCTGAAGCCGAAAAATTCCGCATCGAACTGATCGAACCCGTCCAGCAACGAGGCGCGGGCGACATAATCGGGATGGCCGGTGCGGGCCTCCGATTCGCCTGCCACGCGCAGATCATCGGGCGACAGGTCGCGGATCGATTCGATCCCGGCCCGCAGATTGGCCCAATAGGCCCCCGGATCCGCCGCCCCCGGCAGATCAAGACCGAAACCGACAATGGCAATATCACGCGTGCTGGCTGGGATCCCGGACAAGATCACCTCTCCCTCAAACTAAGAACTTCATTCCCCGGCGCCGCGAGGCATCGGCCGACCAGGATACACAACCTGAACCTGCAAGCGGACCCTTAGCAAAGCTGCGAACCGGATGCATGGTAATTCAAACAGATTTGTATGGAAATGGCAGGCAGTATCGCTTAGGCGATGGCTCAGTAATCCGGGGGTCGTTTTGGGTAATCCGTTAGCGCTGATGATGCTGGCCGCCTGGCCGGTCGCAGCTGCGATCCTGTTCTCGCGCTTGGGCTATCTGCAGGCGGTGATCTGGACGATCCTTGCGGGATATCTGCTGATGCCTCCGGTTGTAGGGATCGATCCGCCCCTGCTGCCCGAACTGAACAAGAATGCCATCGCCGCGCTGGCCGCGACGGCGGGCGCGCTGATCCTGCGCCAGCAGTCCCCCCTGCCCTGGCAGCGCCCCGAAGGGTGGGTCATCGCCCTGATGGTGCTGAGCGTGCTGACCCCCATGGCCACCGTCGTCACCAATCCCGAGGCGCTGGTCGAGGGCATCACCTATCGCCCCGGCCTGTCGATCTTTGACGGCATCAACGGCATGATCGGCGCGATGCTGGAACTGCTGCCCTTTCTGCTGGGCTACATGATCCTGTCCTCGGTCGAAGGGGTGCGGGCCTGGATGGGGGCGCTGGTGCTGGCGGGGCTGGCCTATTCCCTGCCGATGATGCTGGAGATCCGGCTCAGCCCCCAGTTGAACGTCTGGATCTATGGGTTCTTTGCCCATGATTTCAGCCAGTCGATCCGCTATGGCGGCTATCGCCCGATGGTGTTTCTGGAACATGGGCTGTGGGTGGCGCTGTTCGCCACCATGGCCGCCCTGTCCGCGACCGTGACCCTGCGCGAGACGCCGCGCGGCAGCGGGCCTGCGCGGGTCCGGGCATGGGCGGCGATGCTGTATCTTCTGGCGGTGCTGTTCTTGTGCAAAAGCGTCGCCTCGATGCTCTATGCGCTGCTGATGGTGCCGCTGATCCTGATGGCACCGACCCTGTGGCAGATGCGGCTGGCGGGGGGATTGGCGGCGGCGGCGCTGATCTATCCGCTGCTTTTGTGGCTGGGGCTGTTCCCGGTCGATCTGTTCAAGGATGCGGCCATGGCGGTGGATGCCGAACGCGGCCGTTCGCTGGAGTTCCGCTTTAACAACGAGGCGTTGCTGCTGGACCGCGCCAGTCAAAAGCCGCTGGCAGGCTGGGGCGGATGGGGCCGCAATCTTGAGGTGGACCCGATCTCGGGTGAATATACCAGCGTCAGCGACGGGCACTGGATCGTGGTCATGTCGATCAGCGGGATCATGGGCTATGTCGCGGCCTTCGGTCTGCTCTGCGGATCGGTGCTGCGGCTGTGGATCGCGTCCAGGGGCCGGGTTCTGGACCGCTGGACGGCGGGGCTGGCGCTGATCATGGCGGCCAATCTGGTCGATCTGATCCCCAACGCCACCGTGACGCCGCTGACATGGCTCAGCGCAGGGGCGCTGGCGGGGCTGGCGGCGCGCGGGGTGACGGCAGATGCGGCGGCCCCCGCCACCACCACCGCGCCGCAGCCGCGCGGACGGCTGCGCACGGTGATCGGATGAACCGCCCAACCCATGCCAGAGGTGCCAGATGAGCAACATCCTGCGGCCTGACCGGATCTGGGACGTGATCGTCGTCGGCGCCGGTCTGGGCGGCGGCACCTGCGGGCGCGCGCTGGCCGAGGCGGGGCTGCGGGTGCTGTATGTCGAACAGGGCCCCGCCACCCCGCGTCTGGCCGAAAACACGCAAGAGGCCGCGCGCGACGATCCCTTTACCCGGCAGATGTTCGGCTGCTGGCCCCTGCCCGTCGATGCGACCGTCAATGGCGTGCGCACGACGGCCTTCGGCGCGCAGGGCGTCGGTCTGGGCGGCACCTCGTCCTTTTACGCGGCAGCGCTGGAACAGCCCGAGCGGCACGATTTCGAATCCACCCCCGACATGCCCCATCCGACCGGCGGCTGGCCGGTGGCCCATGACGAATTCGCGCCGTGGTTCGCCCGCGCGCGCGACATCATGGCCGTGAATGGCGGGCAGGATCCCTTGGGCGATCCGGTCGGCCCGCTGGCCACGCCCCGGCCCCTGTCGCCCCGCGATGCGGCCCTGGGGCAGGCGTTGCAGGATGCGGGCCTGCATCCCTATCGCGCGCAGCTGGGCATCCGCAATGTCGAGGGATGCATGGAATGCATCGGCCATAAATGCCCGCGCAACTGCAAGATGGACGGGCGCTCCGCCGGGGTCTGGCCCGCCCTGGCCACTGGCCGGGCCGAGGTGCTTGAGGGCGCGCGCGTTCTGGCCCTGACGGGTCACGGTCGCACCGTCACCGGATTGCGCGTGGCCCATGACGGCGCCGAACAGATGCTGCGTGCCCGCGCCGTGGTGCTGGCGGCCGGGGGGCTGGCCTCGCCGCGCCTGCTGATGGCCTCGGCCACGCCGGACTGGCCGCAGGGGGGGGCCAATTCCAGCGGGCTGGTCGGGCGCGGGCTGATGTTTCACATCAACGAACGCATCGCGCTGTGGCCGCCGCGCAAGGCGCCGCCATCCTCGCCCGGTCCGCGCAAGACCTTTTCGATGCGCGATTTTTATCGCCATCAGGGCGACCGGATGGGCCTGTTCCAGTCGCTTGGCCTGCCCGCCGATTTCGGCAATATCCTGTATGTGCTGCATGAAAAATACGACCGCTCGGTCCTGCGACGGGTCCGTCCGGGGCGCGAATTCCTGCGCATCCCCACCCTGATCGCCGCGCGGATATTGGGCGAGGCGCGGGTCTTTGCCGGCATCCTCGAGGATCTGCCCGATGACCGCAATCATGTCGGCTTCGATCCGGCCCGGCCCGGCGTCATCATCTATGATTATACGATGTCCGACGATCTGCTGGCCCGGCGCAAGCGGTTCCGCAAGCAGCTGAAACGGCGGCTGCGGGGCGTGCGATCGCTGTGGCTGAGCCATGCGCCCGAACTGAACATCGCGCATCCCTGCGGCACGCTGCGGTTTTCCGACGACCCGGCGCGCGGCGTGCTGGACCGCGATTGCAGGGCGCATGATCTGGACAATCTGTATGTGGCCGATGCCAGCTTCATGCCGACATCGACCGGGGTCAATCCGGGCCTGACCATCGTGGCCAACGCGCTGCGGGTGGCCGATGCGCTG
>NZ_RQRT01000078.1 GCF_004335005.1 Paracoccus nototheniae
CCCCCTGCAGCGGTCCGCAAATATCCTCAGGGGGTGAATTGGCCGTCCCCGTCTTGACCGCCATCGGTCACAGGCCGGAACCCCCTCCGCCCCCTTGCGTTGAGCCTGCGAATGCGCGACGCTCTGCGCCGAACCAAGCACAACCCTTTCGAAAGGACCGCAAAATGGCCTTCACCCTTCCCGATCTTCCCTATTCCCATGACGCGCTGGAAGCCGGCGGCATGTCGCGCGAGACGCTGGAATTTCACCATGACAAGCACCACAACGCCTATGTCACCAAGCTGAACGAGCTGGTCGCAGGCACCGAATGGGACGGCAAGTCGCTGGAGGACATCGTCACCGGCACCTATCAGAAAGGCGCCGTGGCGCAGAATGGCATCTTCAACAATGCCAGCCAGCACTGGAACCATGCCCAGTTCTGGGAAATGATGGGTCCGAACCCGGGCGCGATGCCCACCCAGCTGGAAGCCGCAATCACCGACAGCTTCGGTTCGGTCGATGCGTTCAAGAAAAAGTTCGCCGAGGCCGGTGTCGGCCAGTTCGGTTCGGGCTGGGTCTGGCTGGTCAAGAATGCCGAAGGTACGCTGGAGATCACCAAGACCGAAAACGGCGTGAACCCGCTGTGCTTCGGCCAGACCGCCCTTCTGGGCTGCGACGTGTGGGAGCACAGCTATTACATCGACTTCCGCAATGCGCGTCCGAAATATCTGGAAAACTTCCTCGACAAGCTGGTGAACTGGGACAACGTGGCCTCGCGCCTCTGACCCGGTCCACCAGACCTGCTGCAAGGCCCGCCCCATCGGCGGGCCTTTTGCATGCGCGCGAACCGCTGCGCCGCCATTGGCTTTTCCGGTCGGGCCGGTATAAGACCACGGGAACGCAGGACAGATCGGACGATACGCGCCCATGGCCAATCAGAACGACAGCTTCATCGACGAGGTCACCGACGAATTGCGCCGCGACCGGCTTTACGGCTTCATGCGGCGCTATGGCTGGATCGTGGTTCTGGTCATCATCGCCGTCGTCGCGGCCACCGCATGGCGTGAATATGGCCGCGCGCAGGACCGGGCCGCCGCGCAGGACTGGGGCGACGCCGTTCTGGCGGCCGAGGCCTCGGGCGATCCGGCGGCGATTCTGGCGGTCGATCCGCAGGGATCGGCGGGACGCGCGGCATTGACCAGCCTGCTTGCGGCCTCGGCCGAGGTCGAGGCCGGCGACACGCAGGCCGCGGCCACCGCGCTGGAACAGCTGACCACCGATGCCCCGGAAGGCGCGCTGGCCGAACTGGCGCAACTGAAGCTGGTGATGCTGGGCGGACAGGACATGGACCCCGCCGAACGCGACGAGGTGCTGACCCGCCTGTCGCGCGCGGGCGCCCCGTTCGAATTGCTGGCGCTGGAACAAAAGGCCGTCGCGCTGATCGGCGCCGGACGCCCCGAGGATGCGATCACCCTGATCCGCCAGATCCAGGACAAGGACGGCTTGACCGAGGCCTTGCGCCGCCGCCTGTCCGAGATGATGATCGCCCTTGGCGTCGAGCCCGAGCCTGCCGAGACGGCAGGCGCGATGACAAGCGTCGCGGACCAGTAATGCCCGCAGGCGCGACGAAGACTGGACGAGGGGAGAGGCAGGGATGACCGCCATGCTGCGACTGACCTTGGCGCTGGCCGCCGGACTGGGACTTGCCAGCTGTGGCGACCGCGACATCATCCTGCCCGGAGAACGTCTGGACCCGCTGGCCGTGACCTCGCCCGGCGGTCCCGCCGTCGATGGCCCCCCGGGCATCACCGGCACCGCGCTGTCGCTGACCGCGCCCGTCAGCAATGCCGAATGGTCCCATCGCGGCGGCAATGCCGCCCATGCGCCCGGCCATCTGGCCTTGGGCGCGGGCACGCAGCGGCTGTTTTCGGCGCCGATCGGGCAGGCCGAAGATCGCCGCCACCGCATCACCGCCGATCCCATCGTCGCGGCGGGCCGGGTCTTTACCATGGACAGCCGCGCACGGGTGACCGCGACCGCCCTGACCGGCGGGCGGGCATGGTCCACCGACATCACCCCGCCTTTGGAAAACCCCGAAAGCGCCTCGGGCGGCGGGTTGGCCTATGCAGGGGGGCAGGTCTTTGCCACGACCGGCTTTGGCGAACTGGTGGCGATGGATGCCGCGACAGGCGCCGTGCAATGGCGCCAGCGCGTCGATGCGGCCATTGCCGGGGCGCCCACGGTGCAGGACGGGACCGTCTATGTCGCCGACCGCGCCTCGGTCGGTTGGGCGGTGCGGGCCAGCGACGGGCGGGTCTTGTGGCAGACCTCGGGAACGGCGTCGAATTCCGGCGTGATGGGCGGATCGGCCCCCGCCGTGCAGGGCGATACGGTGGTGTTTCCGTTTTCCTCGGGTCAGATCCTGTCCGTCGATCGTGCGACGGGCCTGACCAACTGGACGGCTCAGATCGCGGGCACCCGGACCGGACGGGCCATCGCGGTCATCCGCGAGCTGTCGGGCGATCCGGTGATCTCGGGCGGGCGGGTCTATGTGGGCAGCTCGTCAGGGCGCATGGATGCGGTCGATCTGGCGACCGGGCTGCAGGACTGGACCGCGCGCGACGGGGCGGCAAGCCCGGTCACCGTGGCGGGCGGATCGGTCTTTGCGGTCAATGATCAGGCCCAGCTGGTGCGGCTGGATGCCGCCACGGGCGGGGTCATCTGGCGCCAGCCCTTGCCCTATTTCACCACCGACCGGGTGCGGCGTCAGGATGCGGTCCATGCGCATTACGGACCCGTGCTGGCGGGGGGGAGGTTGCATGTCGCCTCCAGTGATGGCATGTTGCGCAGCTTCGATCCCGCCACCGGCGCGCTGGTCGGTCAGGTGCAGATCCCCGGTGGGGCTGCCTCGGCCCTTGCGGTTGCCGGTCAAACCCTTTACGTCGTTGCACGCAACGGCCAGTTGCATGCGTATAGATGACCTTTACACTCGCCATCGTCGGACGGCCCAATGTCGGCAAGTCCACTCTTTTCAACCGTCTTGTCGGCAAGAAGCTGGCGTTGGTCGATGACCAGCCCGGCGTGACCCGCGACCTGCGCGAAGGCGCGGGACGTCTTGGCGACCTGCGATTCATCGTGATCGACAGCGCCGGCCTTGAAATGGCCGAAGATGACAGCCTGCAGGGCCGCATGCGGCGCTTGACCGAACGCGCCGTGGACGAGGCCGATATCTGCCTGTTCGTGGTCGATGCGCGCCTTGGCATCACCGCCGCCGACGAATATTTCGCCGAAATCCTGCGCCGCCGCGCCAAGCATGTCATCGTCGCCGCCAACAAATCCGAAGGCCGCGCCGGAGAGGCGGGCGCGATGGAGGCCTATGCCCTGGGTCTTGGCGAACCGCTGCGCATCTCGGCCGAACATGGCGAGGGGATGGACGATCTGTACCGCGTCCTGATGCCGCTGTCGGATCAGATCGAGGCCGACCGGCCCGCGCCGATCGAGGCCGTGACCGATCTGGCCATCTCGGAAGCCGAGGCCGAATCGGGGGTCGGTGCCGAGGATTGGCGCCCGACCGCCGCGCGCCCGCTGCAGCTGGCCGTCATCGGACGGCCCAATGCCGGGAAATCGACGCTGATCAACAAGATCCTGGGTCAGGACCGCCTGCTGACCGGCCCCGAGGCCGGGATCACCCGCGATTCGATCAGCGTCACGACCGAGTTCATGGGCACGCATATGCGGATTTTCGACACGGCGGGCATGCGCAAGCGCGCCCGCGTGACCGAAAAGCTGGAAAAGCTGTCGGTGGCCGACGGGCTGCGCGCGGTGCGCTTTGCCGAGGTCGTCGTGGTTCTGCTGGATGTCGAGATCCCCTTCGAGACGCAGGATCTGCGCATCGCCGATTATGCCGAGACCGAAGGTCGCGCCGTCGTCATTGCGGTGAACAAGTGGGATACCGAGGATGACAAGTCGCACAAGCTGAACGAGATGCGCGCCAGTTTCGAAAAGCTGCTGCCGCAGCTGCGCGGCGCGCCGCTTGTCACCGTTTCGGCCAAGACCGGCAAGGGGCTGGACCGTTTGCACAATGCCGTCATCAAGGCGCATGAGGTCTGGAACCGTCGCGTGCCGACCGCGCGTCTGAACCAATGGCTGGGTGCAATGACCGAAAGCCATCCGCCCCCGGCGCCGGGCGGACGGCGCATCCGGTTGCGTTACATGACGCAGGTCAAGACGCGCCCGCCCGCCTTCATCGTCAAATCGACGCATACCGATCAGATCCCGACCAGCTATCAGCGCTATCTGATCAACGGGCTGCGGGCGGATTTCGACATGCCCGGCACGCCGATCCGGCTGTTCTTCCGCGATCAGGGCGGGGAAAACCCGTTCAAGGCCAAGGCGACCAAGATTGTGCAATCGGGCGCCCTGTCCAAGCACAAGAACCGCCAGAAACCCAAGGGCGACTGAGCGGAAGGGAAACAGAAAGGGGGCTGTCTGCCCCCCATCCGGCTGACGCCGGATCCCCCCCGAGGATACTTGAGCCAAGATGAAAGGTCAGCTGGCGGCGCGGACCAGAACCGAAGCCATGGCCGTGATGCCCAGAATGGCCGCGAGGGCGATGACCGGATCGCTGCCCATGGTGGTGACGGCCAGCCCGCAAAACGCCCAGATCAACGCCGTCGAATATCCGATGCTGGGGCCGATCCAGCTTTGCATGGCCATCCCGATCGCCGCGGCGGGCAGGATCGCCAGAGCCGAGACGGCCTGTATTGGCAGCCCGAACCGGTCCGCGGCCAGACCGGCCAGCGCGGCGGATGTCAGCGCAGTGGCCCATCCCGCAAAGAACCCGACGGCCGGGCGGTGGCGGCCCGCAGCATGGCGCGCGCCAAGCGTGGCGCACAGGGCGCTGAGCCCGGTGGCTGCGGCCAGCAGCAGCGGGCGGTCCAGCAGCAGCGGCCAGCCTGCGGCGCCGATCATCGCCGCTGTCATCAATGGCCAGACACGCGGACGTTCGGCCCGGATCTCGGGGCCGTCCGAGGGGTCGATGAACTGGCCGACCGCGTCCAGAAGGACCATCACCCAGATCGTGACCAACAGCGCCCACATGACCGGGTTCTGAGGGTTCAGATAGATCTGCGGGATGGACAAGGCGACGCTGCCCGGCTGCGGGGGCAGGGCGGCTGTCAACGGCCCCAGACTGCGCGCCGCATCGGGGATGACCGGATCGACGCCCCACAGCGCATAAGCAACTCCGGCGATCACGAAGATCACCGAGATTGTCATCTGCAGGGTTGTGCCAAGCCGTGTCATGCAGGCCAACGCGCTTGGGCGGTGGCAGTTTCGCGCCTCGCGCAATCCTGTATCAGACGAGGGCGCCGTCTGCCGTCAATCGGCCCGCCCCACTCAGATAGGGCCGTAATGCCTGCGGCAGCAGCACCGCGCCGTCGGCTTGCTGGCCGTTCTCCAGCACGGCAATCAGCGCCCGGCCCACCGCCAGACCCGATCCATTCAGCGTGTGCAAGAAGTCCGGCTTGCCGCCATCCTGCGGACGATAGCGGGCATTCATCCGCCGCGCCTGATAATCGCCGCAATAGCTGACGCTGCTGATCTCGCGATAGCGACCCTGGCCGGGCAGCCACACTTCCAGATCATGGGTGATGCGCGCGCCTGCGCCCATGTCGCCGGTGCACAGGACCAGCGTGCGATAGGGCAGCTGCAGCGCCTCCAGAACCGCCTCGGCGCAGCGGGTCATGCGGGCATGCTCGTCCAGACCTGTCTCGGCATCGGTCACCGACACCATCTCGACCTTTTCGAACTGATGCTGGCGCAGCATACCGGTGGTGTCGCGGCCCGCGCTGCCTGCCTCGGATCGGAAACACTGGCTGTGGGCCACCATGCGGCGGGGCAGGGCGGCATGATCCAGCAGATCGCCATGCACGGTGTTGGTCAGCGTCACCTCGGATGTGGGGATCAGCCAGTATCCTTCGCGGGTCTTGTAGCTGTCCTCGCCGAATTTGGGCAGCTGGCCGGTGCCCAGCATCATCTCCTCCAGGACCAGAACCGGGGTCCAGGTTTCCTGCAGGCCATGATGATCGACATGCAGATCCAGCATGAACTGGGCCAGCGCACGGTGAATGCGGGCTATCGCGCCCTTCAGGACAACAAAACGGCTGCCCGACAGCTTGGCGCCGGTCTCGAAATCCATCCCAGGAATGACGCCGGCGATCTGGAAATGCTCGACCGGGGTAAAGTCCAGCGCGGGCGGCGTGCCCCACCGGCGCAGCTCGACATTGTCGGCCTCGTCCCGTCCATCGGGCACGCGCTCCAGCGGCAGATTGGGCAGGCCCATCAGCAGATCGCGCAACTGGCCGTCCAGATCGCCGGCCTCGGTCTGCATGCGGGCCATATCGGCCTTGGTCTCGGCCACAAGCGCGCGCAGGCGGTCGAACTCCGCCTCGTCGCCGCGCGCCTTGGCGGCGCCGACGGCCTTGCTGGCGCGGTTCTGTTCGGCCTGCGCGGTCTCGGCGGCCTGAATGCGGGCGCGGCGGGCCTCGTCCAGCGACAGGATCTGCGCGGTCAGCCCGCTGAGGCCGCGGCGCTGCAGCGCGGCCTCGAATGCCTCGGGATTGTCACGGATCGCACGGATGTCATGCATGGCGGCACCTTCGCAGATTGACGTTCCGCTTGGCCTAGCGCAAGCCGCCGCCCGACAAAAGCCCAAGCCCCTGCATTGGTCCGCAAATATCCCGGGGAGTCGCGCTTGCGCGACGGGGCAGAGCCCCCTGCCGCCTCATCACCCGGCCCGGCCGCCCAAAGTCAGGCCCGACCTGGCCATCATGTCCTCCAGCACCGGATAGAAATGGGTCTGGCCGACATAGCCCTCGACCCGGCCCCGTTCGGTGCCCTGCGACAGCAGGATAAAGCTGGGGGTGATGCGGGGGCGGCGATCCAGCGCCAGCCCGTCGGGAAAGGGGCCGTCCACATCCACCTCGAACAGTGGTGCCGCGCGGCCTGCCGGGGATGCGGCAAAGCCGGGCCCGATCTCGGCGCGCCACTGGCGGCAGTAATGACAACTGGCCGAACCGACCATCATCAGCTGCCAGGGCCGGGCCTGCCAGTCGAGGGGTGCCGCGCGCAACAGGCCCGGCCAAGCCGCAAGGCCCGCAGCGATCAGCAGGCGGCGCCGGGACATCGACCAAGGGGCGGCGGGCATGGGGCGGATCCTTGCAAGGGCGATGGTCCAGATTACGCCTTGCCCGCCCATCGCAC
Organism: Paracoccus nototheniae; assembly: GCF_004335005.1. Classification (GTDB taxonomy): domain Bacteria; phylum Pseudomonadota; class Alphaproteobacteria; order Rhodobacterales; family Rhodobacteraceae; genus Paracoccus; species Paracoccus nototheniae. Next base: position 7,243 of record NZ_RQRT01000078.1, read on the forward strand.
AAGCAGCCCCGCTGGCCGTGCCACGGCTGACGGGGATTGCCGCCCGCGCGGCGCTGGTCCAGTCTGGCGGCCTTAAAGGGGGCCTGTGGCGATGGGGCGGCGATGACGGATGATCTGCTGGAACCGCTTGTGCGGGGCGACCGCCGGGCGCTGTCGCGGGCGATAACGCTGGTCGAATCGACCCGGCCCGATCATCGCGACCGTGCGCAGCGGCTGATGGCCCTGTTGCCCGACCGGCAGGCCTTGCGGATCGGGATGTCGGGCACGCCCGGCGTCGGAAAATCCACCTTCATCGAGGCGTTCGGTCTGCGGCTGACCGGCGCGGGCCTGCGGGTGGCGGTGCTGGCGGTGGATCCGTCCTCGACCCGCTCGGGCGGCTCGATCCTGGGCGACAAGACCCGGATGGACCTGTTGTCGCGCGATCCGCGCGCCTTCATCCGGCCCAGTCCCTCCAGCGCGCAGCTGGGCGGCGTGGCGCGCCGCACGCGCGAGGCCGTGCGCCTGTGCGAGGCTGCGGGTCATGACATCGTGTTGATCGAGACGGTCGGGGTCGGCCAGTCGGAAACGCTGGTGGCGCAGATGTCGGATCTGTTCGTGCTGCTGCTGGCCCCTGCGGGCGGCGACGAATTGCAGGGCGTCAAGCGCGGCATCATGGAGATGGCCGACCTGATCCTGGTGAACAAGGCCGATGGCGCGCTGCTCTCGACCGCCCGACGCACAGTCGCCGATTATGCGGGTGCGCTGCGGTTGCTGCGCAAGCGCGAGCACGACCCCGATGGCTTTCCCCGGGCGCTGCCGGTCTCGGCCACGACCGGGGCGGGCCTCGACGAGGCCTGGGCGCAGATGCAGGCGCTGGCCGCATGGCGGCGCGAGCACGGGCATCTGGACCGGCTGCGGGCCGGGCAGGCGCGCGACTGGTTTCTGTCGGAATTGCGCGCGGGCCTGCTGGCGCGGCTCGATGCGCCCGCCGCCCGTGCCCGGATCGCGGATCTGGGTGGGCAGGTCGCGGCGGGCCATCTGGCGCCGGGGCTGGCGGCGCAACAGGTGCTGGACTGGCTGGACCATCCGGATGCGCTGCGCGTTCCGGCGCCCCATGCGTCCCGCGAATCGCCTAGGATGGCCGGAACAGGAGGCATCCCCGATGCGCGATCTGACCGATCATGACACGCTTTATGCCGCCCTGCTGGCGCGCGATCCGGCCTTTGACGGGCGGGCGCTGGTGGGCGTCACCTCGACCGGGATCTTTTGCCGGCTGACCTGCCCGGCCCGCAAGCCGCGCCCGGAAAACTGCCGCTGGTTCGCGGATGCGGGGGCGGCCCGGGCGGCGGGGTTCCGGCCCTGCCTGCGCTGTCATCCCGACGCCGGGGTGCCGCCTCTGGTGGCGCAGCTGACCGCCGCCCTGGCCGCGCGTCCGGGACATCGCTGGTCGCAGGGCGATCTGGTGGCGCTTGGGCACGACCCCTCGACCGTGCGGCGGGTCTTTCGCCAGCATCTGGGGCAAAGCTTTCTGCAGATGGCCCGGGCCGCGCGGTTGCGGCAGGGCATGGTGGCACTGACACGGGGGGATCCGATGATCGAGGCGCAGCTGGAGGCCGGATTCGATTCGGCCTCGGGGTTCCGGGGGGCGTTCGCGCGGCTGTTCGGCCATCCGCCGCATCTGATGCGGGGGGGCGCCGATCTGCGCGCCGATTGGATCGACACGCCGCTTGGGGGCATGATCGCGATTGCCGATGACGATGTGCTGCATCTGCTGGAATTCACCGACCGCAAGGCGTTGCCGCAGGGGCTGCGGCGGCTGTCGGTGCTGGCGGGCGGGCGCATCGGGCTGGGCCGCAGCGCCGTGACCGACCGGACCGAGGCCGCGTTGCAGGCCTTTTTCGCCGGGCGGGACGGTCGGCTGGACCTGCCGGTGCGCTTGCAGGGCACGCCCTTTCAGATGCGGGTCTGGCAGGAATTGCAGGCGATCCCCGCAGGCCGGACGCGCAGCTATGGGCAGTTGGCGGCGGCCATCGGGCGCCCCACGGCGGTCCGGGCGGTGGCGGCGGCCAATGGCGCGAACCGTCTGGCGCTGGTCGTGCCCTGTCACCGGGTCATCGGCACGGATGGCAGCATGACCGGATATGCGGGCGGGTTGTGGCGCAAACAGCGGCTGATCGCGTTGGAAACCGGCTATGGCGCGGTAGGGGAATTGCCCGACAAGGCTTGACGCAGGGCTTTGGGCGCTGTAACCACCCGCGAACGGAATTCCGGGCGCTGCCTCGCGGCGCCCTTTCACATTGGGCGGACCCATCGGGGACTGCCTGCCAGCCTGGACGAAGGAACACACCATGTCGCGCGTCTGCGAACTGACCGGCAAAGGCCCGATGAGCGGTAACAATGTCAGCCATGCCAACAACAGGACCCGTCGCCGGTTCCTGCCCAACCTGAACGAGGTCACGCTGCTGTCCGATAAACTGGGCCGTGGCTTTTCGCTGAAGATCTCGGCAGCGGCACTGCGCTCGGTCGATCACCGTGGCGGTCTGGACGCGTTCCTGGCCAAAGCCAAGGATGCCGAGCTGTCGGACCGCGCGATGAAGATCAAGCGCGATCTGGTCAAGGCCGAAGCGGCAACCGCCGAGGCCTGATCCGGCCACGGGCTGACCCTGCAATGGCCCTGCCGTTCCGGCGGGGCTTTCGCATGTTTGGCGGATGCTGTGGGGCCGATGCTGGTGGGCTCAGAACGGCGGGATGGCGCGCGCTGCGACCGATTGCCTGCTGACCCCGGCCCGGCCAGCGGCTAGATTGCCCCGATGATGCGCCCCTTGCCCCTGATCCTGATCCTTGCCGTGATGCTGACCAGCATCGGGCTGGGGGCTGCGCGCGGCACGGTGCGGATGGGCGATCAAATCGTGCTGTGCACCGGGCATGGGGTCGTGGTGATCCAGCGACCCGGCGAATCGGTCCCCTCCACCCATCTCTGCCCCGACATGGCGCTGTCGCTGATGGCTGCCGTCGCGCCTGCCGATGTGGTGCTGGACGACCGCCGCCTGTCGTCGCGGCATCTGGCCCCCGGTCCCGTCCCGGCTGCTGCCCCCGTGGCGCGCGCGCAGGCGCGGGTGCGTGATCCTCCGGCCGCCCTGCGCGGCTGACGATCACATTCCGACCGAATCCAAAGGACTGACCATGAAAACCCTGACCCTTGCCGCATTTGCGGCCCTGACTCCCATGGCCGCGCTGGCCCATGACGGTATGCACATCAACGACGCCTATGTCCGCAGCACCAATCCCAAGGTGGGTGCGGTCTTTCTGCAGCTGGAAAACCATCGGCAGGTTCCCTGCACCCTGAAATCCGTCTCCACCGCCGCAGCCGAGCGGGCGGAACTGCACACGCATCTGGAAGAGGATGGCGTGATGAAGATGGGTGCGATCGAAGGCGGCATCCCCGTCGAGGCCGGGCAAAGCCACGATCTGGCGCGCGGCGGCGATCACATCATGCTGCTGGGCCTGACCGAGCCGCTGAACGATGGCGACAGCCTGACCCTGACCCTCGATTTCGGCGATTGCGGCACCGAAGAAGCCGATGCCGTCGTCGACAACCAGCGTGCCGAGGGCGCGGGCGCCCCTGCCGCCCCCGCCGAGGATCCGCACGCGAATCACTGATCCCGATCCTGCGCGGCAGGCAGACGACAAGGGCGGTCCTGCGGGGCCGCCCTTTTGGTGTCTCACCCCGTGCGCGCGACCAGATCCGCCGCGACCGGCCCCAGATGATCGACCAGCATCCGCACCCCGGTGGCCGAGGGGTGGACTCCGTCGCGCAGCAGCAAGGGACCGCGCGCCTCGGGGGCGACGGCGGCAAAGGGGGCATACAGGTCGGGCAGCAGCAGCGCGCCGTGGCGTTCGGCCAGACGCGGCCAGATCTGTCCCCAGTCCCGGCGCCATGCGGGATCGCCCGCAGGCGCGTGGATGCCGACCAGCAGCAGCGGGCGCCCGCCAGTGCCTGCGGTGGTCAGGATCGCGTCCAGATTGTCCTCGCCCGCGTCGGGCTGCCAGCCGCGCAGCATGTCATTGCCGCCCAGCTCGACGATGACGGCATCGGGGCGGTGGCGGCGCATCGAGACCTCGATCCGCACCCGCCCGCCATAGGTCGTGTCGCCCGACAGTCCGCCATCGATCAGCTGTGCTGGCCGCCCGCTGGCCACCAGCCAGTCCGACAGCCGGGGCACCAGCCCCTCGCCCGGGGCCAGGCCATAGCCCGCCGTCAGGCTGTCGCCGAAACACAGGATGCGCGGCAGGCTTTGGGCACGGGCCGATTGGGGCCACAGGATCGCGGTCAGGGGCAGGGCTGCGGCAAGCGCCAGCAGGTCGCGTCGGGTCAGGGTCATCCGGCTCTCCGAAGTCGCAGGGCATTGCCGACCACGAAGACCGAGGACAACGCCATCGCCCCGGCCCCCAGCATCGGCGACAATTGCGGCCCACCAAAGGGCACCAGCAGCCCCATGGCAACCGGGATCAAGGCAATGTTATAGGCAAAGGCCCAGAACAGGTTCTGACGGATGTTGCGCATCACCGCCCGGCTGAGCCCGATGGCGCGGACCACGCCCTGCGGATCGCCCGACATCAGCACCGCATCCGCCGATTCGATGGCGATGTCGGTGCCCGTCCCGATGGCGATGCCCGTGCCTGCCGCAGCCAGCGCCGGGGCATCGTTGATCCCGTCGCCCACGAAGACGCTGTCCGGCCCCATCGCGCGAATGCGGTCCAGCTTGTCGGCGGGGGTCAGCCCGGCCTCGATCCGGGTCATGCCAAGGCGTGCGCCCACGGCCTGCGCAGTGGCGGGCAGATCGCCCGACAGCATTGCCGTGCCCAGCCCCATCCGGTGCAGTGCCGCGATGGCCGCCGCCGATTGGGGGCGCAGCGGGTCGGCCAGCGCAAAGGTGGCGACATGGGTGCCGTCCACGGCCAGATGCACCGGCGTCGCGCCCTGATCCGCCGCCGCATTGGCATGGGCCATCAGGGCGGGGTCGGGGGTGATCCCGGCTTCGGTCAGGGCCGCGCGGTTTCCGATGCGCAAGGCATGGCCCTCGACCGTGGCGGTCAGACCGCGACCGGGTGCGGCGGTCATACCCTGGGCCGGGGGCAGCGCGATGCCCGCCGCCCGGGACAGGATCGCCGTGGCCAGCGGGTGTTCCGAGCGTGCCTCGGCAGCGGCGGTCAGGCGCAGGGCCGCGTCCTGGGGGATGCCTGTCGTCCAGATCTCGGTGACCCGGGGGCGGCCTTCGGTCAGGGTGCCGGTCTTGTCAAAACCCACGATCCGAGCCCGGGCCAGACGCTGCAACGCCTCGCCGCGCCGGAACAGCACGCCCAGCTGCGCGCCGCGCCCGCTGCCCACCATGATCGAGACCGGGACCGCCAGCCCCATCGCGCATGGGCAGGCGATGATCAGGACCGACACTGCCGCCACGACCGCATGGGCCAGATCCGGGCCAAAGGCCAGCCACAGCGCGAATGTCAGCACCGCCAGCGCCATGACCACCGGCACGAAGATCCGCGTCACCCGGTCGACCAGCGCCTGCACAGGCAGCCGCGCCGCCTGCGCCTGTTCGACGATGGCGATGATCCGCGACAGGACCGTATCGGCGCCGGTCGCCTTCACCCGATAGGTCAGGGCCGAGGCGCCGTTGACCGTCCCCCCCGTTACCGCATCGCCGGGGGCCTTGGCGACCGGCATGGGTTCACCGCTCAGCATGGATTCGTCGATGGCGCCGTGACCTTCGGTCAGGATGCCGTCCAGGGCCACCCGCTCTCCGGGGGAAAGCTGGACCAGATCGCCGGGGCGCAGATCGGCGGCGGCCCGGCGGACGGGCTGGCCGTCCTGCAGCGCGGTGACATGGTCGGGGGTCAGGTCGATCAGCGCCCGGATCGCGGCGCCCGCCTGCCCCTTGGCCCGCGCCTCCAGCCAGCGGCCCATCAGGATCAGGGTGACGATGACCGCCGCCGCCTCGAACCAGACCTGGCGCGAGGCCGGGGGCAAAAGGCCCGGCGCCAGCGTCACCACGACCGAGAAGGCAAAGGCCGTGCCCGCCCCAAGGGCCACAAGGCTGTTCATCTCGGGCGTGCCGCGCAGCAAGGCGGGGATGCCGGTGGTGAAGAACCGCCCGCCCGGCCCGGCCAGCACCGCAAGAACCAGTGCCATCTGCATCAGCCACAGCGCCTGCATCGGGATCAGCCCGTGCAGCCAATGGTGAAAGGCCGGGATCAGGTGGCCGCCCATCTCGGCCACAAAGACCGGCAGGGTCAGCAGGGCCGCGATGACAAAGGCGCGGCGCAGGGCCTGCGCCTCGTCCACCGGCAGGGGGGCGGGACCGTCCGTCAAGACCGTCGAGGGATAGCCCAGATCGGAGACGATCCGCGCCAGCGCATGGGGTGTCAGGCCCGGTGCATGGGTCACCAGCGCGCGCCCGGTGGCCAGATTGACCTGCGCATCGGCCACGTCGGGTCGGGCCGACAGGGTCCGGGCGACGCGGCCCGAACAGGACGCGCAGCTCATCCCCGTGATGGTCAGCCGGGTCGCGGGCAGGTCGGCGGGATATCCCGCATCGATCAGCGTCTGACGGACCTGCGGCAGGGTCGCGCCATCCAGTGCCAGATGCGCCTGTTTCGTGACGGGATTCACGGTCAGATCGCGGATGCCCGGCAGGGCGTCCAGCGCGCGGGTGACACGACCGGCGCAGGCCCCGCACGTGATGCCGGGGATGGTCAGGTCAAGGTGGGTCGGTTCAGTTCGGGGGGATGATGTCATGTCCGGGTCCACTGATGATGCGGGAAGGGGGATGCAGCATCAGCGACAGCGGCGGCGCCTGCGGACAAGGAGGGGCATGATCGGGCAGATCCCGGCGCGGGACGGCATCGACGGAACGCGGTTCGGGTCGGGAGGGCGCGGCACGGGCCAGACGGGGCCGGGCGCCCTGATGGCAGCGGCAGGCGCGGTCGCCCCGGCCCCGGCACAGATGCGCGGGCCGGGTGGCGGCGCTGCGCGTCGCGGCACGGCTGGCACAGCAATCGGGTCGGGGATCGGCTGTCGTCATCCCCTACAGATGTGGCCGCCATGCCGCGCGGTCAAGCCCGTCTGCCCCCGCAACCGGCCCGCAACAGGGACGTGAGTTGCGGTGCAGGGGGTTTTGCCTGTATCTGGGACAAAACGACACCCGGACGAGGACCCCCGCCATGAACCGTCGTCAGATCATCTCGATGGCCGCCCTGCTGGCCGCCGCTCCTGCGTTGGCGATGGGCCAGACCGCAGCACCCGCCGTCGCCGCCGTGCCCGCAGCCGACCCCTATGCGCCCGTCGAGGTCGCCATCCGCGACGATTTCGAAGTCGGCAGCATCGTCGTCGTCAGCCGCGATTTCTTTCTGTATCATGTGACGGCACCGGGCAGGGCGGTGCGCTATGGCGTGGCCGTGGGCACCGCCGAGCTGGTCTGGAAGGGCAAGGCCACCATCGGGCGCAAGGTCGAATGGCCCAGCTGGCGCCCCACGAATGACATGATCGAACGCAACCCCGACGCCTATCTGAAATATGCCGACGGGATGCCCGGCGGGCCGGAAAACCCCTTGGGCGCGCGGGCGCTGTATCTGTATGACGACCGCGGCAACGACACCGCGATCCGCATCCATGGAACGACGCAGCCGGGGTCGATCGGTCAGGCGGTGTCGAACGGCTGTCTGCGGATGCGCAACGAGGCGGTGATCAGCCTGTTCGATCAGGTGCCGATCGGCACGCCCGTCTACGTCTTCTGATCTTGATGCTGCGACTGGCCGATGTGGCGGACCCTGCTCTGGCGGGGTTCGACGACATCATAGACGTGCGCGCCCCCGCCGAATATGCCGAGGATCATCTGCCCGGCGCGATCAATCTGCCGGTCCTGACCGACGAGGAACGCGCCCGCGTCGGCACGATCTATAAGCAGGCCTCGCCCTTTGATGCGCGCAAGCTGGGTGCGGCGCTGGTCGCGGCTAATGCGGCGCGGCATCTGACCGGACCTCTGGCGGATCGGGGCGGGGCGTGGAAGCCTCTGGTCTATTGCTGGCGGGGCGGGCAGCGGTCGGGCAGTTTCGCGACCATTCTGGAACAGATCGGCTGGCGGGTGGGCCGGATCGAGGGCGGCTACAAGGCCTGGCGCGCGCTGGTCGTGGACCGGGTCCAGAACGGTCCGATCGCATCGCAGGTCGTGGTTCTGGACGGCAATACCGGCAGCGCCAAGACCGCGATCCTGCACCGGCTGGCGGCGCGCGGGCATCAGGTCATCGATCTGGAGGGGCTGGCCCAGCATCGCGGCAGCCTGTTCGGCGCCATGCCCGGCGGGCAGCCCGGCCAGAAGATGTTCGAGGGGCGGCTGGCGCTGGCCATCGCTGCGCTGGACCCCGCCCGCCCCGTGCTGGTCGAGGCCGAAAGCAGCCGCATCGGCGATGTGAACCTGCCCAAGGCGATCTGGCAGGCGATCTGCGCTGCGCCGCGCTTGCAGCTGCAGGTGCCTCTGGCGGCGCGGGCGGGTTTCACCGCCGCCACCTATGGCGACATGGTGGCCGATCCGGCCCGGGTCTCGGCGATCCTCGACCGCATGGCCCCTCAGCATCCGGCCGAGCGGATCGCCGCATGGCGCGGGATGCTGGACCGGCAAAGCTGGCAGGATCTGTCCGAGGGGCTGCTGTGCCACCACTATGATCCCCGCTATCAGCGCCACCGGCAGCGCCACGAGGACGGGCGGGGCGTCAGCGTCGCGCTGGCCGGGCTGGGCGATCTGGAGGCGGCCGCCCTGGCGGTCGAGGCGGCGATGGGGCGGTTGATCCCCTGAG
>NZ_RQRT01000079.1 GCF_004335005.1 Paracoccus nototheniae
GCGGGCGCCTGCCCCTCGCTGACGGCGGGGGTCATCAGAGCCCGGTCCACCCGCGCCGATCCGCATGTGGCACAGGCGACCTGACCGGCATCGCGCATCGTCTCGAACCCCTCGGACGAGCGGAACCAGCCGTCGAAGTCATGGCCCTTGTCGCAGCGCAAGGCATAGCGGATCATCGCGGCGCTCCTGTCATCTGTCCTTCATATCGGCACCGGCGGGGGGCTTGGCAAGATCCAGCAGCCGCGCAATCAACGCGCCGGGATCACCTGCCCGCGTCTCCAGCACCGCGCGGGCGGCAAGGCCCATGGCACGGCTGCGGTCCGGATCGCCGGTCAGGCCGGCCAGCACGCGGCCCAGATCATCGGCGGTGACGGGGCGGGCCGCACCCGCGGCCTCCAGCGCGTCGAAAGCTTCCAGGAAATTGCCGATATGGGGGCCGCGCAGCAGCGCGCAGCCATGCGCCGCCGGTTCCCAAGGGGTATGGCCGCCGTGATCCGCCAGACTGCCGCCGATCACACACAGGCCCGCGCGGTCATACCAGCGCCCCATCTCGCCCAACGTATCGGCCAGCAAAACGCCGCCCTCGGGCGCATCGTCCGCACCCTTGCTGCGCCGGGCCATGGGCAGGTTGCGGGCGACGATCAGGGTGGCGATATCGCCCGCCCGTTCGGGATGGCGCGGCGCCAGGATCAGCCGCAGGCCGGGCCGTGTCGCCCGGGCCTGAACAAAAGCGTCCAGCACCGGCCTATCCTCGCCCTCATGGGTCGAGGCTGCCAGAATCACCCCGTCCCGGCCCAGGGTGGCGGGCGCAAGCGGTGTGGCGGCGGGCGCCAGCAGCTTCAGATCCAGCCGGGGCAGCAGCGCGCGGGGCGGCAGGCCAAGGCTCAGCAGCCGCGCCTCGCTGCCCTGATCCTGCGCCGACAGCGCCGCGATCCGGCCCAGCATCGGCGCGATCACACGCGCCAGCCGCGCCCATGTCCCGGCCGAGCGTTCCGACATCCGCGCCCCGATCATCGCCTGCGCGACGCCCCGTTCGGCCAGCAGGCGCGAGCGCAGCGGCCAGAACTCGCCCTCGACCGTGATGCACAGGCGCGGACGCACGGCATCCAGAAAGCGCCCCAGACTGCCTGGCAGATCCAGCGGCGCCAGACGCGCGGGCAGGCCCCAGCTGGCGGCCAGCGCGCGGCCCGTCTCGCTGTTGGTGGTGATGGTCAGGGTCTGGCGCGCGGCCAGCGTCGTGATGATCATCCGCGCCGAGGTCAGCTCTCCGACCGAGGCCGCGTGCAGCCAGATCTGGGCCCGCGCCGGGCGCGCACCCATGACCAGCCGCTCGCGCAGCGCCGCCGACCCGCCCAAGCGGGCGCGCAGACGCAGCGCGGCCTCGGCCAGGCGGGTCGTGGCGTCATAGATCATCGCGGTCCGGCCCTGCGGCGGTGGCGGTCGTCATGGGCGCTTGGGAAACGCGGCGGTCTTGGTGGATTGGCAATCCTGCGGGATCCTTGTCTTGTGACATCGCCCTGGGCGGGGCCGTCGGGAGGGCGGGGCCGTCAGGCGCTTTTTCATGGCTTTTGCCGGGGACGGCAAGCCGAAAGACCTGCGCGCCGGGCCACGGCCCGCCTCCGGGCCTCGCGGCGGTTGCGCGTTTCGGCAGCAGCGGTCATGCTGCCTGCGACATCACGCGACCATGAGGAGGGGATGCGATGACCCGGACAGGACTGGCCCTTGCACTGCTGATGGGCAGCGCCGCGTTGGCCCATGCCCAGCAGGCGACCGATGCGATCGCGCCCGAGGCGGCGGCAGGCACCGACGTGACGACCACCGATTTCGGCGATCTGGACGCGTCCGCGCAGGACGCCCTGACCGCCAAATCCGAGGGGCGCGCGGTGACCGGCGACGACTGGATGATCACCGCCGCCCATCCGCTGGCCGTGCAGGCCGGGGCCCGTGTGCTGGAACAGGGCGGCAGCGCGGCGGATGCGATGGTCGCAGTGCAAACCGTGCTGGGTCTGGTCGAGCCGCAAAGCTCGGGCCTGGGCGGCGGGGCGTTTCTTGTCTGGTATGACGCGGCGACGGGTCAGGTGACCACGCTGGATGGGCGCGAAACCGCCCCCATGGCCGTCACCCCGACGCTGTTTCAGGACGATCAGGGCCAGCCGCTGGAGTTCATGCAGGCGGTCGTCGGCGGTCTGTCGGTCGGCACCCCCGGCACGCCGCGCCTGATGGAGGTCGCGCATCGCAAATGGGGCCGCGCCAACTGGTCGGGCCTCTTCGATGATGCCATCACGCTGGCCGGGGACGGGTTCACCGTCTCGCCCCGTCTGGCAGCCCTGGTCGCGGGCGAGGGCGAGGCGTTGCAGGGCGATCCCGCCGCCGCCGCCTATTTCTTCCCCGACGGCCAACCTGCCGCCGCAGGCAGCCCGCTGGAAAACCCCGCCTATGCCGAGACGCTGCGCGTGCTGGCCGATCAGGGGGCGGACGGGTTCTATACCGGCCCGGTGGCCGAACAGATCGTGGCCGCCGTGCGTGGCGCGACGGGCAATCCCGGCCTGCTGTCGATGCAGGATCTGGCCGCCTATCGCGTGATCGAACGCCCGGCGGTCTGCGTGGAATACCGTGACCACGATGTCTGCGGCATGGGTCCGCCCTCGTCCGGAGGGCTGACCGTGGGGCAGATCCTGGGGATGCTGGGCGGCTATGATCTGGCCGCTTTGGGGGCCGAGAACCCCGAGGCCTGGCGGCTGATCGGCGATGCCTCGCGGCTGGCCTTTGCCGACCGCGGTCGCTTCATGGCCGATAGCGATTTCGTGGCCATGCCGACCGACGGGCTGATCGATCGGGCCTATCTGGCAGAGCGGGGCGAATTGCTGGCCGGCGATGACAGCCTGCCCGACGTCGCGCCCGGCAGCCCGGGCTGGAGCCATGCGCGCCTCTGGGGTCAGGATTCCGCGCTGGAACTGCCCTCGACCTCGCATATCTCGATCGTGGATGCCGATGGAAACGCGCTGTCGATGACGACCACCATCGAGAACGGCTTCGGGTCTCGTGTGATGGCGGCGGGGTTCCTGCTGAACAACGAATTGACCGATTTCAGCTTTGAGACCCATGACGCGGCAGGCTGGCCCATCGCCAATGCCGTGGCCCCGGGCAAGCGGCCCCGGTCGTCGATGGCGCCGACCATCGTGCTGAAGGACGGCGCCCCGGCGCTGGTCATCGGATCGCCGGGTGGCAGCCGGATCATCGGCTATGTCGCCCGGGCAATCGTCGCGCATCTGGACTGGGGCATGGACATCCAGTCCGCCGTCGCCGCCCCCAATCTGGTCAACCGCTTTGGCCCGATGGATGTCGAGGCCGGGCTGCCCGCCGCCCTGACCGAAGGGCTGACCGCGATGGGGTTCGAACTGAACGAGACCGAACTGACCTCGGGCCTGCAAGGCATCGCGATCACCCCTGACGGTCTGGAAGGTGGCGCCGATCCGCGCCGCGAGGGCATCGCCATCGGCGGCTGACCCGGATGGAGAGGGGGCAGGGGGCTGCCGCCCCCATCGCGTTCCGCGATCCCCCCGCGGATATTTTCATGAAGAAGAAGGGGCACGCGCCCGCCTTTCTTCTTCACTCAAATATCCATCTTGTCAGATCGCATCAAAAAAGCCCCCGGCGTGATGCCGGGGGCTTTGGTCGTCACAGGCCTTGATAAGGAAGGGCCCTGATAGGGACGGGCGCTGATCAGGCGGCGGCGAGGTTGCGCAGCACGTAATGCAGCACGCCGCCGTTCTTGAGATAGTCGATCTCGACCTCGGTATCGACGCGGGCCTTCAGCTGGATCGTCTTTTCCGTGCCATCGGCATAGCGGATCGTGCAGGCGATCTGCGACAGCGGCTTGAAGGCGCCCGACAGGCCGTCGATGGTGACCGTTTCGTCGCCGGTCAGCTTTAGCGTCGCGCGGGTGTCGCCATTCGTGAATTCGAACGGGATGACGCCCATGCCGACCAGGTTCGAACGGTGGATGCGTTCGAACGACTCGGCGATGACCGCCTTGACGCCCAACAGGTTGGTGCCCTTGGCCGCCCAGTCCCGCGACGATCCGGCGCCGTATTCCTTGCCGCCGAAGATCACCAGCGGCGTGTCCTGTTCGACATAGGACATGGCCGCGTCATAGATCGCCGCCTGATTGCCGCTGGCATCCTTGGAATAGCCGCCCTCGACCCCGTCCAGCATCTCGTTCTTGATGCGGATATTGGCAAAGGTGCCGCGCATCATGATCTCGTGATTGCCGCGGCGCGAGCCGTAGCTGTTGAAATCGCGGGGCGCGACCTGCCGTTCGGTCAGGTACTGACCGGCGGGCGTCGCCGGCTTGAACGAACCGGCGGGGCTGATGTGGTCAGTGGTGATCATGTCGCCCAGCAGGGCCAGAACGCGCGCACCCTTGATGTCGCTGATCGTCCCCGGTTCCCGAGCCATCCCCTGGAAATAGGGCGGGTTCTGGATATAGGTCGAGCTGGCCGGCCAGTCATAGGTTTCGCTGTCGGTGATCTCGACCGCCTGCCAGCGTTCGTCGCCCTTGAAGACATCGGCGTATTTGGCCTGGAACATCTCGCGCGTGACGATGGTGTCGACCAGTTCAGCGACTTCTTTCGACGTGGGCCACAGGTCTTTCAGATAGACCGGCTTGCCCTCCGGCGTGTGGGCGAGGGGATCCTTTGTGATGTCGATGTTCATGTCGCCCGCGATGGCATAGGCCACCACCAGCGGCGGCGAGGCCAGATAGTTCGCGCGCACGTCGGGCGAGATGCGCCCTTCAAAGTTGCGGTTGCCCGACAGGACCGACACGGCGACCAGATCATTGTCGGCGATCGATTTTGAAATCTCGGGCTGCAGGGGGCCCGAATTGCCGATGCAGGTGGTGCAGCCGAAACCGACAAGGTTGAAGCCGAGCGCGTCCAGATCTTCCTGCAGATTGGCGGCCTTCAGATATTCCTCGACCACCTGCGATCCGGGTGCCAGCGAGGTCTTGACCCAGGGCTTGCGGGTCAGGCCCAGGGCGCGGGCCTTGCGGGCCACCAGCCCTGCCGCCATCAGCACGTACGGGTTCGAGGTGTTGGTGCAGGAGGTGATCGAGGCGATCACCACCGACCCGTCGCGCAGGGTGTAATCCTCGCCATCGACGGTGCCGCGGTTCAGGTGACCGTGCGCGCCGCCGGGAATATCGACGGGATCGGGCGATCCGGCCTCGGCGGTCATCTTGGCCTTCTGCTCGGCCGGGACCGAGGCTGCGGGGCGCACGCCGCGGATGTAATCGCCGAAGGCCTGCGCGGCATCGGTCAGCGGCACGTGGTCCTGCGGGCGCTTGGGCCCCGAGATGGCAGGCACGACCGTGCTTTGATCCAGTTCCAGCACCGAGGAATAGACCGGCGCGTAATCGGGCGTCCGCCAGAAGCCGTTGGCCTTGGCATAGGCCTCGACCAGCGCGATGCGGTCCTCTTCGCGGCCGGTCTGGCGCAGATAGCGCAGGGTTTCGTCATCGATCGGGAAAAAGCCGCAGGTGGCGCCGTATTCGGGGGCCATGTTGGCGATGGTCGCCCGGTCGGCCAGCGGCATGTGGTCCAGCCCCTCGCCATAGAATTCGACGAACTTGCCGACCACGCCATGCTGGCGCAGCATCTGCACGACCTTCAGCACCAGATCGGTCGCGGTCACGCCCTCGCTGAGCGCGCCGGTCATCTTGAAGCCGACGACCTCGGGGATCAGCATCGAGATCGGCTGACCCAGCATCGCGGCCTCGGCCTCGATGCCGCCGACGCCCCAGCCAAGGACCGCAAGGCCGTTGACCATGGTCGTGTGGCTGTCGGTGCCGACCAGCGTGTCGGGATAGGCGACGGTCGCGCCGGTCTGATCCGTGTCGGTCCAGACGGTCTGGGCCAGATATTCCAGATTGACCTGATGGCAGATGCCGGTGCCGGGCGGGACGACGCGGAAATTGTTGAACGCCTTTTGCCCCCATTTCAGGAAGGTATAACGCTCCATGTTGCGTTCGTATTCCAGCTCGACATTGCGCTGGAAGGCGCGGGGGGTGCCGAATTCATCGATCATGACCGAATGGTCGATGACCAGATCGACCGGGTTCAGCGGGTTGATCTTTTGTGCATCGCCGCCAAGCGCCTTGATGCCGTCGCGCATCGCCGCCAGATCGACCACGGCGGGAACGCCGGTAAAGTCCTGCATCAGGACGCGGGCGGGACGATAGGCGATCTCGCGGCTGCTTTTGCCGCCGTCCAGCGCCCATTGGGCAAAGGCCTTGACGTCATCGGTGCTGACGGTCCTGCCGCCATCCTCGAAACGCAGCATGTTTTCCAACACGACCTTGAGGGCGGCGGGCAGTTTCGAGAAATCGCCAAGCCCTGCCTCGGTGGCGGCGTCGATGGCGTAATAATCGACCTGCTGGCTGCCCACGGTCAGTGTGCGGCGTGTCTTGGCGGTATCGGTTCCGGTCTGGATCGGCATCAAGGCCTCCCTGTCTGCAAGAATGGATGGGTCTGGCGTTCCCCCCTGTGTTGCCCCATCGCCGGGGCGCACGCAAGGGCGGCGTCATCTGATTGTATGCGATTGCATACCATGCCCTGGGCTGTTGCTCAAGAGGCACGCAAGCCGCGTCTGTCGGTGGTGACGAAGCCTTGATTTGGCCATCAGGGCCGCCAGCCGCTATCACCACGGTCGTGACATGGATCGGGAATCACAAGATGGCCGCAGGACCGTTTGCCGGGCGGCGCGCCGCTTTGCGCGGCTTTGAGGCTTTGCCGGGACGCTTTGGGCGGTCGCTGGCGGGGATGCTGGCCGCCTGTGCGCTGCTGGCCGGGCCGGTCGCGGCGCAGGATGCGGCGGCCTCTGACGGAATGGCGGGCGCGATGAGCGCGCCATCCGATCGCGGGCAGATCGCCGGCCGGGACGGCGATGGCATGTCCGGTTCCGCCGTCGAGGCACCATTGATCCTGGCGCCCGAGGATGCGGGACGGCAATTGCCCACCGCATCGTCGCTGCTCAATCCCGACGGGCTGACGGAATCGGGGGGCGTGAACGGCTTTGCGCCGATGGATGCTGCCCCGCCGGTCACGGCCGGCCTGCCCTCGGACACGCTGCCGGTGGTGGTCGAACTGTTCACCGCGCAGGGTTGTTCGTCCTGCCCGCCCGCGGATGCGATGCTGTCCATGCTGGCGGGGCAGGGGGATGTGCTGCCGCTGTCCTATCATGTCGATTACTGGGATTATCTGGGCTGGGCCGACAGCTTTGCCCGCCCCGAATTCACCGAACGGCAGGGCGCCTATGCCCGCGCCGTGGGCGAGCGTTCGGTTTATACCCCGCAGATGATCGTGGCGGGGCAGGACACCTCGGTCGCTCCGGGGCCTGCGCAGCTGATGGGGCTGATCGACGCGCATCGCTTTGCCCCGGCCGCCCTGTCCGTCCAGCGAGAGCGGGTCGAGGCAGGCGAGACGATCGAGCTGATGCCCCTGTCCGATCTGGGCGGCAGCGTCGATGTCGTGCTGGTCCGCTATGCCCCCGAACGTCTGGTCGAGGTGCATGGCGGCGAAAACAGCGGTCGCACGGTCATCTATACCAATGTCGTGCTGGGGCTGCAGCATCTGTCGCGATGGGACGGAAGCCAGCCGCTGCACCTGACGGTACGCCCCGAACATGTGGATGACGACCGCTTTCCCACCGACACCCGGCACGCTTTGCTGGTTCAGCAGATGCTGACCAAACGCCACCTGCCCGGTCCCATTCTGGCGGCGATCCGTCTGGATTGACGCGCCGGGTTGCGGGGCATGCGCGATGGCGCGGCCCTTGTGGGCAGGCCCGTCCTGAGCGACAAGGCGGGCAACGACCGCGCGCAGCCCCTGGCCTGTGATGCGGAGATCTTTGAATGCGCCGCCCCGTCGCGGGCGGCATCACGGGAAGGCTGACGGATGCAGACGACGAAACCCTGGGTCAAGCCGGCGCTGGAATTCGGGCCGCTGATCCTCTTTTTTGCGGTGTTCATGCTGTATCGCAATGACAGCGTGATGCTGGGAGGGCGCGAATATGGCGGCTTCATTCTGGCCACGCTGGCCTTCATTCCGGCGCTGTTTCTGACCACGGCAATCCATTGGCGGCTGTCTGGCAAGCTGTCGCCCATGCAGGTGGCGACGCTGGTGCTGGTGACGGTCTTTGGCGGGCTGTCGGTCTGGCTGAACGATCCCCGGTTCTTCAAGATCAAGCCGACGATCATCTATGTGATGTTCGCGGCGATCCTGGGCGCCAGCCTTGCGCTGCGCCGCAACTGGCTGGGCGCGGTCCTGTCCGAGGCCTTGCCGATGGATGCCGAGGGCTGGCGCAAGCTGACCCTGCGCATGGCGGTCTTCTTTCTGGTTCTGGCCGTCGCGAACGAGGTGATCTGGCGCAACCTGTCCGAAAGCACCTGGGTCTATTTCAAGACCTTCGGCCTGCCGGTGCTGCTGTTCGCCTTTCTGCTGGGCAATGCGAAACTGTACCGCGACCACGCCTTGCCGGTGAAGGGCGCCGAGGGCGACGATATCCCCAAGCTGTAAGGCGGGGTCAGACCCGCAATCCGGCCAGCGCGGGACGGGGCTTCAGCCGCGACCAGCGCGGCTGCGCGCGCAGCGGCAGATGGTGGCGCAGCAGCCCTAAGGGCAGCGCCCAGGGGTGGCACAGCGCGGCGCGATACAGATCGAACAGCCCGGCCCGCAGATAGGGGGTCCAATGCGACATCAGCCGCGCCCCCCGTGCGGTCGGAAAGCCAAGCGCCGCCAGCGCATCCAGTGTGGCGGCATCGTCGATCTGCAGATCCAGCCAGTTGCCCCGCGCCTGCCCCAGCCCGGCCCCAAGCGCCCGCCTGCGCCCCCCCGCCAACAGCATCTCCAGCCCGAAATCGAAGGGGTCGTTTTCCCGCGCGGTGACGTTCAGAACCTCGGCCCCGGCGGCTGCGGGATGGTCCAGCGCGTCATGGGCGGCATCCTGAAACTCGGCGGCGTTCAGCGCGACGATGCGTCCGACGCTGCCCGCAGGCGCGGTGGTCAGCGCCTGCAGCGCCACCCGGGCGCCAAGCGAATGCCCGATCAGGCCCACCGGCCGCCCCGAGATCTGCGCCAGATCGCCGATCAGCGCCCCCAGCCCCGCCCCGGCCACCTGCGCGCGGTCATAGGCGGTGCGCAGGCGGCCCCGCGCCTCCCATCCAAAGCCGATGCCCAGACCTTCGGCGCCCTCGCCGGTCAAGCCAAGCGCGCGGGGCCAGGACACGCCGTTCACCTCGGGGCCCGGCGACAGGATATGGCGATGCGGATCATGGGCGGGCAGGCGGGGCGAATAGCGATAGCCGTGCAGCATGACGACGATGGGCGCACCGGGGGCCAGATCCCGCGCGGCCTGCCACAGCGCCTGCGGCGCCGCCTGATCCGCATTCAGCCCCATCACCGCCATCAGGCACCCTTATCCACAGCCCCGTCCGCCAAAAGCATGACCCAAGGCTGCGACAATGGCGTGAAGATCGCGTTACCCCATCGTGACGGTACCGGATGGTAATGGGGCCGGATCTTGATGGGGCAGGATCGTGACGGGGCAGGATCGTGACGGGGCAGGCCGCGCGACGCATTCCCCGAAGCCCAAGCCGGAAATTGCCCGCCACAGGGCAGAAAACGTTTTGGGCATTGAATTTTGCCCGCCCGCGCCTCTATGGTGGGCCTATGCGTTGGGCAGTTCCGTCACCGGAAAGGCACGGCGCCGACAGTTTCGCAGCGCGGCATCTCTGCTCCCATCGCGGGCAGGCGGGGTGCCACGCGGAAAACCATGGCCCTTTTGCCGCGCCACCGTGACCGGGACCGCGCAGGGGGCTGGACGGACAGCGGCCCGGCCTGCCTTGCAGGTTTCGGGTCATTTCGAAGGAACAGACGCGATGACGCGCGCTTTGGACGGCAGACTTCAGGAACGGCGGGCCATCATGGGCATCGCCGGTCCGAACGTCGTCGCCAGCCGCGCGCCCGCGTCCTCATCACACCGCAGACCGGTCCGGGGGGCGTCATTGGCACCGCCCGGCATCCGGCTGCGCGAAAGACAAGAACATGGCAATGAAAATGCTGATCGACGCCACCCATGCCGAGGAAACTCGGGTGGTCGTGGTGGACGGAACCAAAGTCGAGGAATTTGATTTCGAGACAGCCAACCGGCGCCAGATCGCCGGGAACATCTATCTGGCCAAGGTGACGCGGGTCGAACCCTCGCTGCAGGCGGCCTTCATCGATTATGGTGGAAACCGCCACGGATTTCTGGCTTTTGCCGAAATTCACCCCGATTATTACCAGATCCCCGCTGCCGACCGCGATGCGCTGATGGCCGAGGAACGCGCCCATGCCGAAGCGCAGGAGGCCGAGGAAGAGCGGGGCCGTGGCCGCCGCAAGCCCTCGCGTGCCGAACGCGCCGCGCAGGATGACGAGACGACATCCGAGGATGACGACGCGCAGGGCGACGACGATCACGCTCAGGACGCATCCGACAAGGATGACGACATCGAGTCGGTGGCCGAAGAGGACGTGACCGAAGAGGTCCGCGCCCCCAGAAAGCCGCGCGCCCGCCGCTACAAGATCCAGGAGGTCGTGAAGGTCCGCCAGATCATGCTGGTGCAGGTCGTCAAGGAAGAGCGTGGCAACAAGGGCGCCGCGCTGACCACCTATCTTTCGCTGCCGGGTCGCTATTGCGTGCTGATGCCGAACACGGCGCGGGGCGGCGGGATTTCCCGCAAGATCACCAATGCCGCCGACCGCAAGAAGCTGAAGGATATCGCCGGAGAGCTGGACGTGCCGCGCGGCGCGGGCCTGATCATCCGCACCGCCGGCAGCGAACGCACCCGGACCGAGATCCGCCGTGATTACGAATACCTGCTGCGTCTGTGGGAACAGATCCGCGAACTGACCTTCCGTTCGATCGCGCCCGCGCCGATCTATGAGGAAGGCGATCTGATCAAGCGCAACATTCGCGATCTGTATTCGAAAGAGATCGACGAGGTTCTGGTCGAGGGCGAACGCGGCTATCACGCCGCGCGCGACTTCATGCAGATGATCATGCCGACCCATACCGACAGCGTGAAGCATTATCAGGACCAGATGCCGCTGTTCGCGCGCTTTCAGGTCGAAAGCTATCTGGCGGGCATGTTCAACCCGGTCGTGCAGCTGAAATCGGGTGGCTATATCGTCATCGGCATCACCGAGGCGCTGGTCGCCATCGACGTGAACTCGGGCCGGGCCACCAAGGAAGGCTCGATCGAGGAAACCGCGCTTAAGACCAACCTTGAAGCTGCCGACGAGGTCGCCCGCCAGCTGCGCCTGCGCGACCTGGCCGGTCTGATCGTCATCGATTTCATCGACATGGACGAACGCCGCAACAACGCGGCCGTTGAAAAGCGCATCAAGGACAAGCTGAAATCGGATCGCGCGCGCATCCAGATCGGCCGCATCTCGGGCTTTGGCCTGATGGAGATGTCGCGCCAGCGCCTGCGTCCCGGCATGCTGGAATCGACCACCCAGCCTTGCGCCCATTGCCACGGCACCGGCCTGATCCGCAGCGATGACAGCCTTGCGCTGACCATCCTGCGCGCCATCGAGGATGAGGGCACGCGCAAACGCTCGCGCGAGGTTCTGGTCAAGGCGCCGATCGCAGTGGCCAATTTCCTGATGAACGCCAAGCGCGAACATGTGGCGGGCATCGAGGCGCGCTATGGCATGTCCGTGCGCGTCGAGGCCGACCCGTTGCTGGTCTCGCCCGATTACGCGATCGAAAAATTCAAGACCGCGACCCGGGTGCTGCAGGAACCCTCCAAGGTGCCTTTGGGCGTCAATGCCGACCTGATGGCCAGCATCGACGATGATTACGATCAGGACGAGGCCGAGACCGAGGATCGGATCGAGACCCCGGTCGCCGAGGTCGCAGCGGCGGTCGCAGCCCCTGCCGAGGCGGTCGAGGCCGAGGCAACCGAACCCCGGGCCGATCGCAATGGCGATCCCGATGGCGAGGGCCGCTTGCGCCGTCGCCGCCGTCGTCGTCGCCGGAAATCCGGCGATCGCCCCGACGGCGAGGGTTTCGATGCCCGCACCGATGACGATCAGGACGACGAGGATGACAGCACCGGGGACGACACTGCCGACGAGGCCGTGTCTGTCGCCGAGGTCGCGGCAGAACCCGCAGCCGAGCCTGCCCCCCGCGAAGAGGGTGGTCGCCGCCGTCGCGGAGGCCGCCAGTCCCGCGCCGTCCGTGACGAGGTCTCCCCGGCAGAGCCTGTCGCCGACCATGCGGATGCCAACGCCGACGCGGCTCAGCAGCCCATCGCGGCGGAACCGGCAGCCGAGGTTGCAGCATCGGATGCGCCGGGTTCACGTCAGGACGACCAGGAGCAGGCGGATGCGCCGCAAACTGGCGACGCTGCTGCGGATGCCGATCCCGCATCGGGCCGCACCCGTACCCGGTCGCGCGGTCGCGGACGGTCGCGCAAGCCGGTCGAAGCCGAGCCCATGCCCGAGGTCGTCGATGCGACCGAGGGTCCCGACGCTCGGGCCGAGGCTCTGCCCGAGGCAACCCAGCAACGCCGCGCTGCCCATGCCGATGCGGCACAAGCCGAGCCGGTGACCCCTGCCGATGCCGCCCCGCTGGCAGGCCCGGCCGCACCCGCCGAGGTCAGTGCCGAAGCCGTGGCCGAGGCCATGGTCGAAAGCGCCGCCACGCCGCTGCCCGAAACGGCAGAGGTCGCGACCCCGGTGGCCCAGCCCGCCCCGACCCAGCCCGCTCTGGCCCAGCCCGAGGCACCGCAGGCGGATGACGCCCCGCAATCCAAGCGGCGCGGCTGGTGGGCGGGCCGCTAAGGCCCGACCCCAAACCAATCAGGACAGACGGGCGCGGGATCCTTTCCCGCGCCCGTTTTCTTTGGCCCGCGCAGCCTGCCGATCCGTCCGCCCCACGCAGCCGTGACGCCATGCCCCCTGTCCTTTGCGGCGCCAGCGGCTAAGGTGCGCCCATGTTGGGAATCGAACTTGCCACCGCCGCCTTTCTGCCCGCCGCCTTCGTCGCGCTGCTGGCGGGGCTTTTGTCGTTTCTGTCGCCCTGCGTGCTGCCCATCGTGCCGCCCTATCTGGCCTATATGACCGGCGTGGGCGTGAACGGGCTGAAGACCCGCGAACGCAGCGCCGTCATGCCCGCGCTGTTCTTCGTCATGGGCCTGTCCACGGTGTTTCTGGTGATGGGCTTTGCGGCCTCGGCCTTTGGGCGCGCCTTTCTGGAATATCAGCATATTCTGGCGCAGGTCGCGGGGGTGATGGTCATCGTGATGGGCCTGCATTTCCTGCATGTCATCCGCATCCCCATTCTGGACCACGAGGCGCGGCTGCAATCGGGCCAGCAGGGCGGCGGGGCATTCGGCGCCTATGTGCTGGGTCTGGCCTTTGCCTTTGGCTGGACGCCCTGCATCGGCCCGCAGCTGGGCATGATCCTGTCGCTGGCCGCCACGGGGGGCGAGCTGTCGCGCGGCACCGCGCTGCTGGCGGTCTATGCCCTGGGTCTGGGCATTCCCTTCCTGCTGGCTGCGATCTTCATCAACCGCGCCATCGGGCTGATGAACCGCATCAAGCCCTGGCTGAAAACCATCGAGCGGGCGATGGGCGCGCTTCTGGTCATCGTCGGGGTCATGCTGCTGACTGGCGCCTTTTCGGCCTTCAGCTTCTGGCTGCTCGAGACCTTCCCGGCGCTGGCCACGCTTGGCTGACGGGCCGGTTTCTGTGCCGGGCCGGTTTCCCTGAGGGGCAGGGGGCCTCTGGCGCCGCGCGGCATTTCGGGCCAGCATGAGGGCCTCCACAAAGAAAGGCCGCCATGAAACCCGAGCGCCCCGCGCATCCCGCCCCGTCTGACGCCACGGCCCGCCGCGCCGTGAACCCGGTGATCTGCTATCCCGCCGACAGCCTGCCCAGGCCCGACCCTGCCGCCATCGCGGCCCAAAGACAGGGCGCGCAGTTGATCCATGACATCACCGTGCCGCCCCGTGAGGCGCGCTGTTTCACCGTTCCGGCAGGGCATTTCTTTCGCATCACCAGCGTCGGGGGCCCGCAGGTCGGCGATCTGAACCTGTGGTCGCAGGACCTGTCCGAACGCTTCTATTCCGGCAAGACCCGCGCCCTGCACGGCACGCATCTGTCGACCGGCGACCGGCTGTGGTCGAATTTCCCGACATTGCGCGCGATGGCCACGATCACCGATGACACGCTGGACTGGTATGGCTTCGACGCCTTTGGCGGCAGCGTTCATGACGTGATCGGCACCCGCTGCGACCCCTATACCCACAACCTGCTGTCCGACGGCGGGCAGTACCACCATTGCTGCCATTCCAACCTGACCCGCGCCCTGTCACAGGCGACCGGCCTGCCGATGGATCAGGCCGAGGGCCATGTCCATGACGTGCTGAACGTCTTCATGTGCACCGGCTTTACCCGCGACACCGGCCAGTATTTCATGAAGGCCAGCCCGGTCCGCCCCGGCGACTATCTGGAATTCCGCGCCGAGATCGACCTGCTGGGCGCCCTGTCCGCCTGTCCGGGGGGCGATTGCGGGGGGCAGCATTCCTCGGACGTGGCCGCCTGCCATCCGCTGCTGGTGCAGGTGTTCCGCCCGGTCGTGGCCGGACATGAGGTGCCGCCGGTTAATGCATATGACCGCAGTCACGGGGCGTGAGAGGAATTGGGGCGTGGGGGCAGATCCGCTCTGCGGGACGGAGCTGACAGTCGTCCATGAAAAAAGAAGGAGGTCATGCCATTGCCACAAGAAGAGCTGCGAAAATTTTCCGATGATCTGGCAAGGGTGATAGGAGCGCCATCAACGCTTCGGCCATTTGTTTGCGAAGGCTCGCCACTGGATTGCGAGGTATTCATAGTTGGCTACAACCCCGCCACACAGATGGATGGTGATTGGTGGCGCTATTGGGATCCGAAATATGGTTACCACAAAAAAGAATGGTTCAGATACTACCTCGCCCAACGCGGAGGCCCGAGTAAAACCCGCTCGAAGATCGAAGATATTGTGCGCGGTCTCTCGGGGGTTCGCGTCCTTGAGGCAAATATAGATGCGCGACCCTCAGCGAAGAAAAGTGCGTATCCCAGACCAGTGACAGAGCCATTCGATTTTCTAATCAGCGTTTGCAGGCCGAAAGTGGTGATTGCGCATGGCACTGATGCGGTCGCGCACCTTCAAGGGTGGAAAGCGAAAGGCACGCTCATTGAGTGCAAACACTTCATCTATGTTGGGCGAGAACGAACCGCGCAGATACTTGCCGAAACGCGCCAAGCGCTGGCGTGAGGCCAAAGCGTCCGGTAAGGGCGCAAATCGACCGACCACCTCCCCGCCCCC
>NZ_RQRT01000007.1 GCF_004335005.1 Paracoccus nototheniae
CATTTGATGCTTGGGCCCGGTGTCCATCGTGAGCCCGTATCCGGATCCTATCGGGGAACAACCACCCGTCCCAAGTCCGCTGGCATTACAGCCCGGGCGACTCGCTCCCGCGATTACCCCATGTGTGAAAACTCGACACCGTGATAGACTTTGGCATGGCGGCAGGAGATCGGCATGTCGGGTTTCATTGAGGGTGTTGCGCGGGGACAGACGGCCCTTTTTCCAGATCGTCTTGAGGACTGGATTGACGAGGATCACCTTGTCCGGGTCATCGATCTTTTCGTCGATGAGCTTGATCTGCCTGACCTCGGATTTGCGCGATCGGCTCCGGCGCGGACGGGGCGTCCTGGATATCATCCCTCTGTTCTGCTGAAGCTGTTCATCTACGGATACCTGAATCAGATCCCCTCCAGCCGCAGGCTGGAACGCGAAGCCGGGCGGAACGTCGAGCTGATGTGGCTGACCGGCCGCCTTATTCCGGATCACAAGACTATTGCCGACTTCCGGCGCGACAACGGCCCCGGCATCCGCCGCAGCTGCGCCCAGTTCGTGGAGTTGTGCCGTCGTATCGGCGTGCTGAAGGGTGCGTGCGTTGCCATCGATGGCAGCAAGTTCCGCGCCGTCAACAGCCGGGATCGCAACTTTTCCAAGGGCAAGATCGCTAGCCGCATTGCCCACCTTGAGGCGGATGTCGAGCGCTACATCTCCGAAATGGTCCGAGTGGATCGGCAGGAAGAGGGCGAGGTTCGGGCCGAAAAGGTTGCGCATCTGGCCAGACGGTATGGACGTGTCCGGCAGCATATCCAGCACCTGCAAGCTATGGATCGGGCCTTGGCTGATGCGCCGGACGGGCAGATATCGCTGACGGACCCCGATGCACGCGCCATGGCGACCAGCGCCCGAAACAGCGGCATGGTCGGCTACAACGTTCAGACCGCCGTTGACGCCGAAACCCACCTGATCGTCGCGCATGACGTCACCAACCAGGGCCATGATCGCGATCTTCTCGTGCCGATGGCACGAGCGGCCAAGAAGGCGCTTCATCGCGACGAGATGCATGTGCTGGCGGATAAAGGCTACTTCAGCGGGCGGCAGATCCTGGCCTGCCACCAGGATGGTATCACCACGACGATCCCGCGCCCCGAGACCTCGGGCAACCGGGCCAAGGGTATGTATGTGAAAGCCGACTTCGCCTACGACGCTGACGAAGACGTCTATCGCTGTCCTGCGGGAGAGGTGCTGCGTTACCGCTACACAACCGAAGAAGACGGGCTGGAGCTGCGCCGCTACTGGACCGGCGAATGCAGCAGCTGCCTGATAAAGGCCAGATGCACGACCGGCAAGGAACGCCGGATCACGCGGTGGACCCATGAACATCTGATCGAGGCGGCGCGAGCCAGGCTCATCGGCCCCTCTGAGCCGATGACCGTCCGCCGAGGCACAGTCGAGCACCCGTTCGGCACCATCAAGGCATGGATGGGCACAGCGCATTTCCTGACCCGGAGGTTAGGGAACGTGAAGACGGAGATTGCGCTGAACGTCCTCGCTTACAACATCAAGAGGATGGTGGCACTGATAGGGATCCGCGAGTTGATGGCCGCAGTGAGGGCCTGAAACCGGCCCCCAACCCTCGTTCCGTTTCCATCTGGCGCAACACAGGCCAATCCTACGACAGTCGAGCTGGAAAGCCGGCACAGGGGAAAGTTTCCACACAGCCTAAGCCCTTAGGCGACGTTTGCAACCTTTGCAGCCGCAGCAAGACAAGACCGGCCTTACCGGACGTTCACTACACGCTGCTGTCGCAATGTGGCGTTCGTGGAAGCGGTCGTTCGTCGCGAGCGCACCCAAATATGCTCGCCGCTGCGACCTTTGCCGGATTGGATTGCAAGCCGCTGGTTTTGATTGAACCTTCTTCCGCAGATCGAGGAAGAATGTTGATTTCACTTCAAGACGTTGGCTTTCAATGATGCCTCTTTCTTTGACTTCGGCAGTCAAAAGCGCTTCCGGTCATGGCTATATTAGCCCTCTGAAACCATGGATGCCCCCTCTGGGGGAAGAGCCAGGTTGCGCACCTTCGAGCTTGCTCGGGCCGCGCAAATCCGATTTCGCTAAGCGAAAGCTAAGCGTGAGGCGAGGAACTAGCGCAATGAGCAAATGGACTCTGGAAGACCTACGTAGGCTAGACAAGCGTTACGCCGAGGAAGGTGTTCATATGCACCAACGACCGTTCCGAGCAGCATACGACATCCTTGGCGTAAATTTCGCGATAGGGATCGGCGGCAATCCGGAAGTTAATCGCATCATCGACGCTTATGATGCGATGATGCCTGAGGCAAAAGCGAGCTGGCCTGGATCCGGCATCGGGATTATCGCCTCGATTGATCAGGTCAGGAAAACAGTCTTTCCAGT
Source organism: Paracoccus nototheniae (assembly GCF_004335005.1). GTDB lineage: Bacteria > Pseudomonadota > Alphaproteobacteria > Rhodobacterales > Rhodobacteraceae > Paracoccus > Paracoccus nototheniae. Next base: position 2,410 of record NZ_RQRT01000007.1, read on the forward strand.
GGTTTTCGGGAGTTGTCAGCTTGATCTTTGGCAGCTTGCCGGATTTGAGTCTGAGAAGGAATGGTGGGAATGGTGCCGAGAGGATCAAGACATAGCAGCTGATGTCGCGTTCGCTGGTGCCGATATCCACGATCTGACCATGGGAATGAATGCTGTCCAAGGACAGAACGGAGCCGCAGAAATCCTCTGGAAAATGGCGACCTCGAACTTAGAAGATGCCGCGAACACGTTGCCAAACACGTTTAGTCATGAGTCAGTCCTCCAACCAATCTGCATGGTTGCGGAGCTGTCGATCAAGGCATCGCTTGTTTGGGGTGGGGTCGATCCTGATAGCTTTCGAAAGGGAAGAGACGGGCACAACCTATCATTGCTCGTGGAACAATTGGCGGCGGCGAAACCGCATCACGACGACGACAGGGTCCATGCCGTTATCAAAAGTCTGCCGCCTTACGTTGCTAGTCGATATACGCCGGCCGGTTTGAGCCGACTGTCCGTGGTCAAGCTTGCGCTCGGAACTCAGTTCATCGCGGCTTCGACGCTTCGGCGGATATCTGGGGTAGACTTTGCTACTGAACTGGAAAGTGAGGGCAGATGGCCAGGAAGACGGCCAGCGTTCATTCTGTAACTGACAGAGATGTCCCGCAAAGTTATCGCAAACGCGAAAAATCGGGCGCAAAGCCGGTACGTCCATTTGAAATGTCTTCTTTATCAATGCCCTGATGATCTGATAGTAGCTTCGGCAGGGCAGTAGCTGCTCTCCTGTCCCTAAGGCAGTAGGACTCTATAGATCGGCGCCGAAGGCCTCATCGGTAGGGTTAAATTCTTTCGGAGAAGCGTGCATGAGTAGTTTGAGATCTGTCGACCTTTCATTGATCGACGAAATTATGAATGGCGGTACCCGCGGCTACGTGCTCGATTTTTCCAACCGCACCTTCGCGGATTTCTTCGTGCGAGAGATGGATGTCGACATTGATGCATCGCTCTATTCAGAGGATGGAACATCCAAGGGGAAGCGACTTCAATGCTTTCTTAAGAAGGTGGATGACGCCACTGCGGCCAAGCTGCTCAGCGTTCTATGGGAGCACCGAGAGGCGATCAGACCACAAGGGCAACAAGAACCTTACCCGCGTGCAGCACAGCAACTCGCAAGCATTCTAGCGAGGTTAAGGGGAAGCGGGCTGACTTCGACCAGAAATGTTGTCCCTGCGCCGCGCGTCGAAGCGATAGAGTTCGACCGGTTTCGTGCGCGACTTCTCGAAATACGAGATCAATCTCCACATCAGCGTGGGTACGCGTTCGAAGGATTCCTTCAGGATTTGTTTAACGCTTTTGGGATGTCTGCACGTGAACCTTTCCGCAATATTGGCGAGCAGATTGATGGAAGCTTCGAACTTGCGGGGGAAACTTATCTGGTTGAAGCAAAATGGCTGAACCGAAAGGTCGGAATCGCTGAACTTGGTGCCTTCCATTCAAAGCTGGAGCAAAAGGCACAATGGACTCGTGGTGCTTTCATCAGTTTCCAAGGATTTACTGACGAGGGCCTTAACGCATTCGGTCGGGGTCGCCGGATCATAGGTTTGGATGGGCGCGATCTGTTTGTGGCCATGGAGCAAGGCATGTCGCTTGATCGCCTCATTGCGCTGAAAGTTCGGCGAGCTTCAGAGACCGGCAATGTATTCGTGCCGATTGATCAATTGATCTGATGCCCCACGATTGGCCCGAGATACCTATGTGCTGAAAAACGGACAGTTTGCCAAATTCGTCAAGCTTGTCACGCATCGTAGCTCAGTCGCTGTGCGCTGCTGTCCGTCAGCTTTTGTTATGAATTTGCGCTGACGGTGCTGCGCGCTTGGTGGACCGAATTTCGTCCGTCGCGAGGGTTGGTTCAGGGCAATCGCAGTGTAAATCGTGGATGACCGCTTTGCCAAGTTTGCCGAGATCACCGTGCGGCACGGCGATGGTCCGCTTACGCTCTTAGGGCACTTGGAACACCCAATCGGACTTTGGCCCTGTGCAGGCGCAGCGAATAGCCGGAAGGTCCCGCATAGCTGCCGCCAGCGCGGCCCGCATGTATCAACGTGAACAACCCAGAGCTGCTGCTAGTGCTCCCCACAGCGTGAAAGGCCGCTTAGATCTGGGCGCCGTATGCTTCCTAAGCACCTTGCCGTCGGCAGAAAAGCACGGGGACGACCTGCACAGTCGCTTTGATTTTCGCAACGTCTTTTTTGGCACTCCGGTGGTACTAGCGGCGCGCAGGCGGGTTGCATGAAAACGCTTGTTTTTCTAACAGCGCCTTAACCTCTCGGTCCCTTTTCCGAACCACCTCTGCTGACGCACCTTGGTTGACCTTAAGCTTGGCCATCATCACGCAGCCACCGGGCGGTGAGAACTTATCCACAATTTTCGGGGGTAATATCGGGGATAAAAGCAATAATTTAAGACGCCACAATGCCTTCCGTCTCATTCTTGAAGCAGCATTCCGCATTGCTGAGCCAGATGAGGCCAAACAAGTCTTGATTCTCCTACGTCATTGTGTATCTCATATGAGATACATAGGAGGCTTGAATGCCTACGCATACCTCGATGCTGCATGTCCGTGTGGACGATCATCTCAAGGCACAGGCCAGTAGCGCACTGGCAGGTGTAGGCCTGACCCTATCAGACGCAGTCCGTATTCTGCTGACCCGTGTGGCGGCTGAAGGGGGTCTGCCGGCCGGTCTGACAGCAAATCCTGAAAGCTATGATAGCTGGTTCCGGGCGAAAGTGCAGGAGGCGCTCGCAGATACCCGATCTGGCGTTCCACATGACCAGGTCATGCGTGACGCCCGGGCACTGATCGACGGCAAACGGGGTGCCTGAACTCGAGTGGAAAGCTCTCGCGGTCGCCGACCTCATGGCAATTGTCGACTATATCTCGGATGACAATCCTGATGCTGCTCTTGCTCTGATGGAGGAAATTCAGGGAAAGGTTGCGCAGCTTCCAATGCATCCCAAGCGGTGCCGGTCAGGACGCGTTCAGGGGACACGTGAGCTGGTCGTTCGCCCGAACTACATTGTCATCTATGCTGAGACGCCGTCTGTCGTGACGATCCTTCGCGTGCTTCATGCCGCGCAGATGTGGCCCTAATAAGCGATCGGTCGAAAGACAAGGGCGGGCGCCTGCTCAGCGGCAGTGCCCCGGTCAGATGCGTCTCATTCCGGTCACGGCAACGCTATCATCTTGTCGTGGATTTTTCTGCAACATGCGGCTAACTCGATAGTCATGAAGAACTATCTGCAGGCTCTCTTTCTTGTCGCCTTCACCGTATTCGCGGTTGGATCGATGATGCCCGCGCCGGCGACTGCCGCGTCAGTGGCCGATGACGGCATGATGGCAATGGCACATTCTGGCATGTCCGAATGCCTGGATTGCAACGACAGGGGTGAAATTGGAACGGCGGGCTGCAATCTGATTTGTGCGGCGGGGGGCTTCGTCACGGTTCCTGAATTCCAGACCTCAGATCTAAGACAGGCTCGGCGTCTCCTGAGACGGCAGACTACCGATGTCATGTTCAGTGACCTGAATTGGCTACCGTTACGAAGCCCCCCACGCCCCTTCATCTAATTTGACTGCCGCTGTGGCAGGCGACGCGTGCGCACAAGGTTTTGCCCCCTTGAGCTCGCCCGCTGCCAGGACTGCTGAATCTCTTAGATCGGCAGTCCCGTTTCAAATCCAGATAGTCAGGTGTCCTATGCAGCAGAGTTTGCATTCAGTTTTATACACTCAGTTTTTCCCTAAGATTTCTGCGGTCAATGCCGTTTGGGAAGAATGGCGTGACCATCCCCTTTCGAGGGAAACGGCATGACAATGATGAATAGCCCCATGACGGGCATGATGATGCTGGGCTGCGGACTCTTTGCGCTTCTCGCCCTGGCCCTCTTGGTCCTGGGCATCGCTGCCCTTCTCAAGTACCTGCGAGGGCCGGCATGAGATCAAGGGTTCTGTTGCTCGTCGGACTGTCATTTGCCGGAATGGCGGCCGCGGCGGCTTTCGCACAGGTTAATCGGTCCGAAACCGCAGATGCTGCTATTCTGGGCGCCCCCGTCACCGCACAAAAGATTGCGCAAGGAAACGAACTCTACGCGCAAAATTGCGCGTCATGCCACGGCCCGGACATGGAAGGACAGCCCGACTGGAAACGTCCGCTGAAGAACGGGCGGATGCCGGCACCGCCCCATGACGAAACAGGGCATACATGGCACCACTCCGACAGTCAGCTTTTCGCGCTGACCAAGCAGGGGGTCAGTGGTGTCGTGCCCGGCTATGAAAGCGACATGCCGGCGTTCGAGGGCATTCTAACGGATGCGGAAATCCGCGCCACTCTGGCCTACATCAAAAGCACATGGCCCAAGCGCCAATACGAGTATCAGGCCAAGGTCTCCGACCGTGAGGGACCGGAAGAATGATTGCAGCAAAATCCACAAGCCAGTCGGCGGCCCTTGGCCGCCTTTCCTGGGAGGATTGGCGTTGAACTTCGTCACGCGTCGCTTCGTGTTATGTGCCGCCGCCGCCGTAACCGCACTGCCTGCATTTGGGCAGCTGCCTGAGCGGAAAACTGACCATCACTGAAATTCTGGAATGATCCAGAAAATCGATTATCGGAGAATGAAAATGATCTCGTACAAAGCTCTTATCGTCGCGGCCGTCGCTGCAAGTAGTCTCGCAACGCCGCTTTTCGCCCAGGATGCGGACTTCCAGTTGCCTGAACAATGCGCCATGGCAGCACCGGCCGGCGACATGCCCGCCGCTGGCGAGATGCCAGCGGAAGACATGCCTGCTGCGGGAATGCCCGCCGGCGATATGCCTGCTGCTGGAATGGAGGGCTCTGCAATGGGCGATGCCGCCCAACCCGGCGGCATGGGCGCCATGATGGGTATGGGCGGCATGGATATGGAAACCATGCCCGAGCATGTTCAGGAGAACATGCGCCGCATGATGGCCACAATGCCTGCCATGCATGATGGGATGATGAACGAGGATGCTGACGTGGCCTTCGCCTGCGGGATGATCGCGCACCATCAGGGTGCCATCGACATGGCCCAGGTGCTTCTTGAGCATGGCGATGACCCGGAGATGATCAAGCTTGCTGGCGAGATCATCGCAGCACAGGTCGGCGAAATGGAAGAAATGACCGCCTGGCTGGCTGAAAACGCCAAGTGACACGTATTCAGCCGCGCGGTTCCAGCCGCGCGGTTTCTTTCTACTGGACCTTTCAGCGGAGCATTTTCAGGCCTGTCGCCGCGCCTTCAGCTTTCGCTGAGAAAAATCCGACACAAGTCTTGACCTTCCCATGATGGGAAGCCCCACATCTGCTCCACACATATGACGGAGCCCAGCCCATGAACATTGGTGACGCCTCTGCCCTCTCGGGTGTATCGGCCAAGATGATCCGCTATTATGAGCAGATCGGCCTGATCCCGCAGGCCATGCGCACGGCCTCGGGGTATCGCGACTACGCCGAAGCCGATATCCACATGCTCCGGTTCATCGCGCGGGCACGGGATCTGGGCTTTCCTGTCAGCGAGATTACCGACCTGCTCGACCTGTGGCGCAACACCAACAGGCACAGCGCTGATGTAAAGGCACTGGCGCAGGCGCGTGTTCAGGACCTTCGGCACAAGATCGCGCATCTGCAGGACATGGCCAACACGTTGGACGAGCTGGCCCGATCCTGCGTCGGAAACGAGCGCCCGGACTGTCCGATCCTGCGGAACCTGGAGAACCCGGAGACGCAGAAATCCATGACGCCGGGCGAACGCGTGCATCAGAATAAAACCGATCTCAACATCAAGAGGAGGATTACATCGTGATCAACCGGCGAATTTTCATCGGAACGCTGGCTGCTGTTCTTGTCCCGGCAGGCACGGTGCTGGGCGCATTGCCCAAGCCGGAAAAACCTTCCATCTCGGTGGTCCGCTCACCCGATTGCGGCTGCTGCGGCGCCTGGATCGATCACCTGCGAGACAGTGGTTTTGCCGTCGAAGAAACTCTGTCCGATGACGTCGAGGCCTTCAAGGATCAGCATGCCGTGCCCCAGCCTCTTCGGTCCTGCCACACCGCCCTTGTCGAGGGCTATGTGATCGAGGGTCATGTTCCGGCCGAGGCCATCCGTACCCTGCTGGATCAGCGCCCTGATGTCCTTGGTCTGGCAGTTCCGGGAATGCCGATCGGATCGCCCGGCATGGAGATGGGCGATCAAAGTGAGCCGTTCGAAGTCATTCTCTGGAGCGATTCCGGCACAAACATATTCGCAAGCTATTAAGGGGGCCCCATGCCATCAGCATCGCCTGAAACCGCGACCCTCCATCGGATGGTCATGACCAAACACATGTGCCCCTACGGACTCAAGTCGCTCGATCTGCTGAAACGTCAGGGCTATCGCGTCGAGGACCATCATCTTACGACCCGCGCCGAGGTCGATGCCTTCAAGGAGCAGCATGACGTCCAGACCACGCCGCAGACCTTCATTGGCGGCCAGCGGATCGGTGGCTATGACGATCTTCGGCGTCATTTCGGAAAGACCGTCCGCGACAAGACCGCGACGACCTATCGCCCGGTGATCGCCCTGTTCGCCATGGCGGCAGCCATGGCTCTCGCCACCAGTTGGGCGGCGTTCGGCCAGCTGATCACGGTGGCTGCGGCGGAATGGTTTGTAGCCTTCGCGATGTGTCTCTTGGCCCTGCAGAAACTGAAGGACGTGGAAAGCTTCGCCACGATGTTCCTGAATTATGATCTGCTGGCCCAGAGGTGGGTTCGTTACGGCTACGTCTATCCCTTCGCCGAGGGTCTGGCAGGCGTCCTGATGGTCGCGGGCGCGCTGATGTGGTTGTCGATCCCGGTTGCCCTGTTCATCGGCACCATCGGCGCCGTGTCGGTTTACAAGGCGGTCTACATCGACAAGCGAGAGATCAAATGCGCCTGCGTCGGTGGCGACAGCAACGTGCCCTTGGGCTTCGTCTCGCTGACCGAGAACCTGATGATGATTGCCATGGCCATCTGGATGCTGATCAAGGTTACGATGCTCGGGCATTGAGCACGCTATTTGATAGAGAGCCGCGCTTTGCAGCGCAAACGGCTGCAGGCGAAAAGTTCTACTGTGCCTGTAGCCGAAGATGAAAATGGATCATTCCGACCATGAGGCACAGCCTCAATGTTCCGGCTTCAAGAGAAACCTAAAATAGAAACGGAGACATATCATGGGATATGGCCGCTTTTTCGCGATGATCGCGACCTCGACCATCGTCATGTATGGGCTGATGTACCTCAATACCTATTCGATTGATCACATCGAGTTTTCGCAGACCCGCATGTGGATGGCGATTTACATGGGATCGGTCATGGCGGTCATCATGCTCGCCTTCATGTTGGGCATGTATTCTGATCGGAAGAAAAACATTGCGATCTTCGTCGGCGCCGGTTTGGCATTCGTGCTGTCCCTCTGGCTGGTGCGAAGCCAGGAGACGGTCGAGGATCTTGCCTGGATGAAGGCAATGATCCCTCACCATTCCATCGCTATCCTGACCAGTGAGCGCGCGGATATTTCCGATCCAAGGGTCCGGGACCTTGCTGACGCGATCATCGAGGCGCAGCGCAACGAGATCGCAGAAATGAAACGGTACATCGCCGATATCGAGGCAAATGGCGACGCACCTGCAGGCACTCCCCGCATCGAAGCTAACTAAATCACGTCAAATCAGGGTGTCACTCGCCCGGCATCTTAGATGGACGAAAATCAGTAGAAAGTTGGTACGCTATGGACCACGATCATCATCCCGCGACGCCCGACATCCCTGCGGGGACCGAGACGGCCAAGGACCCGGTCTGCGGGATGACGGTCGCGGTCAAGCCTGACGGACGTCAAGCGGAGTTCGGAGAAAAGACGTTTCATTTCTGTTCGGATAAATGTCAGACTAGGTTCAAGGCAGATCCGTGGTTTTACGCCTCCGGCCGCGCGGTTGGACAAAAGAAGGCGGCTCCGGCCAGTGTTCAGTATACCTGTCCGATGCACCCGGAGATTGTCCGTGATGTGCCCGGCGACTGCCCGATCTGCGGGATGGCCCTCGAACCCATGCTGCCCTCGGACGAGCCAAGCGAGGAGCTGACCGACTTTACACGCCGGATGTGGATTTCGGCCGCCGCCGCAGTGCCGCTGGTCATCCTGACAATGGGGGAATTGGTCGCTCTGCCGGTGCGGGACTGGATTGGCCACCAATTCGCAAGCTATCTCGAATTCGTGCTGGCGACGCCGATCGTCCTCTGGGCCGCCTTGCCGTTCTTCAGGCGGGGCTGGGATTCGCTTGTGAACCGGTCGCCGAACATGTGGACGCTGATCAGTCTGGGCGTGGGGGCAGCCTACCTCTATTCGCTGGTTGCGACCTTCCTCCCCGGCGTATTTCCCGATGCCTACCGAATGGGTCACGGTGTCGGCACCTACTACGAGGCGGCGGTGGTGATCATTGCACTGGTCTTCGTGGGCCAGGTTCTGGAATTGCGGGCACGCGAACGCACCGGCGATGCCATTCGCGCGCTGCTGGACCTCGCACCCAAGACCGCCCGGCGTATCCTGCCGGATGGATCGGAATATGACGCGCCCTTGGAAAACATCATGGAAGGTGACCGCATCCGCGTGCGCCCGGGCGATGCGGTGCCGGTGGACGGGACGGTGACCGAGGGCCGCTCATCCCTGGACGAAAGCATGCTGACCGGCGAGTCGATGCCGGTCGAAAAGAGTCCCGGCGATGCGGTGACCGGGGCCACGATCAACAAGAACGGCAGCCTGGTGATCGAGGCGGGCAAGGTCGGTGCAGATACCGTTCTTGCGCAAATCGTGTCGATGGTGTCGAACGCACGGCGATCGCGCGCACCGATCCAGGGGATGGCCGACCGGGTCGCGGCAGTGTTCGTGCCCACGGTGGTGGGGGTGGCGATCTTCGCCTTTGTCGCCTGGCTGATCTTCGGTCCAGAGCCCTCTCTTGTCTTTGCCATTGCCTCGGCCGTGTCGGTCGTGATCATCGCCTGTCCCTGCGCCCTTGGGTTGGCCACGCCGATCTCGATCACCACGGCGGCGGGGCGCGGCGCGCAGGCGGGGGTGCTGATCAAGGACGCCGAGGCGCTGGAGCGGATGGCTGGGGTCGATACCTTGATCGTCGACAAGACCGGCACGTTGACCATGGGCAAGCCAAAGCTGACGGATACCGTGGTGCTGGGGGACGGGACCGAAGCGGACTTGCTGTCGCTGGCGGCAGCGCTCGAGCGCGGTTCGGAACATCCGCTGGCCGAAGCGATCGTCGAAGGTGCCGAAGCGCAGGGTGCGACGCGGCAAGAGGCGGTGGATTTTGAGGCCGTCACCGGCAAGGGCGTCCGCGGCACGGTTGGCGGACGGGCAGTGGCGCTTGGAAATGCTGCGATGATGCAGGAGATGGGACTGGACACGGGCGCGGCCGAAGCGAAGGCAGACACTCTGCGCGCCGAGGGCAAGACTGCGATGTTCATCGCGGTCGATGGAGCACTTACCGGCATCGTGGCTGTTGCCGACCCGATCAAGCCATCGACAGCGCAGGCAATCCGCGAACTGCATGCTCAGGGACTGCGCGTCATCATGGCGACGGGCGACAACGAGCGGACAGCACAGGCTGTGGCGGGCACGCTTGGCATTGACGAAGTGCGCGCAGGAGTTCTTCCGGAAGCCAAAAAGGAGCTGATCGACCAGTTGCGCCGCGACGGGCACAAGATCGCCATGGCGGGTGACGGGGTAAACGACGCGCCCGCACTGGCCGCTGCCGATGTCGGCATCGCCATGGGTACGGGCGCGGACGTGGCCATGGAGAGTGCCGGGATAACCCTTCTGGGTGGTGACCTGATGGGCATCGTCAGGGCGCGCAAGCTGGCGCGGGCGACGTTGCGCAACATCAAGCAGAACCTGTTCTTCGCCTTCGCATACAATGCTCTAGGCGTGCCAATCGCTGCGGGTCTGCTGTACCCTGTCACCGGCCTCCTGCTCTCGCCAATGATCGCAGCCGCAGCAATGAGCCTGTCCTCCGTCTCGGTTATCACCAACGCCCTCCGCCTGCGGCGGGTGGATCTCTAAGAAAACAAAAAGGAAAGACAGATGACAACGTTCAATATCCCCAACATGAGCTGCGGCCACTGCAAGGCAACGGTTGAAAAGACCATCCATGCCATCGACCCCGAGGCAAAGATCGAGTTCGATATGGCGTCAAGAAAGATCACTTTGGACAGCCGAACTCACCCGGACAACGTTCAGACGGCATTGGCCTCAGCCGGATATCCAGCCACCTTGGCTTAAATCAAAGCTGGGCCGGATGTTCAGTCGTCGCAATTGGCACATCAAATGCTTAGCCCATCGGCCTTAACAAAATGTATCACCCTCATACCCTATTCGTGCTTATCCAGCACAAGACGGTAGGTTTATCGTGTTGCTAATCCTAGAGCTGAGACGCCCACCGGGGATGATGCTCATCCACAACGAAGGGGTGGGCGTGGCGGCGTGTGCCCTGCAGATGCGGATGATCGAGCGGAAGATTGTCGTGGGTGTGCTCCAAGGTCTCTGCGTCATCCTTTGGCCAGAACCGGAGGGCGGCCAGGAGGCCTATGCCGGCCAACGCGGCAAGCACCCCAAGTGCTATGACGGGGCCTAACCGGGTCATCATCCACCCAGAAAGCGGATAGGCAAGCAGCCAGCAGGCGTGGCTCAGGGCGAACTGCGCTGCAAAGAGTGCAGGACGATCCTCGGCGTGGGCCGAGCGGCGGAGAAGCCGCCCGGATGGCGTCAGAACAGCGGAGTATCCTAGCCCGACGAAGAACCAGGCACCCAACAGAACCGGCCAGGCCAACCCAAACGCGGTGATCGCGCCTGCCAGTCCCATAAGCGCCAGCACCATCAAAATAGCCCCGCCCACCATAACCGGGCGGTCCGACACCCTGTCCAGCACATGAGGTAACAGCAGCGCTGCGATCATCGAGCCAGCCCCGAAGGCGAGCAACGTCCAGGCGAGCGCGGAGGCATCCAACCCAAGCGTGCCGCGCACCAGCGCGACCGAGTTGACCAGCACCATCGCCCCTGCCGCTGCGGCGGCCATGTTCAGCGCCAGCAATCCGCGCAGGCGGGGCGTGGCCAGATAGATGCGGATGCCACGGGTAGTGCGGTCGTAGATGCCGCGCGGCTCCGAGGGTTTCGGGCTGGGCAGCATGACTGAGAGGACCAGTACCGCAGACGCCGCGAACCCGACCATCGTTCCGAAGAAGAGGGAGTTGTAGCTGATGACAGTCAACAACAGGCCGGCCAGCATCGGGCTGACGATGTTCTCAAGATCATAGGCCAGCCGCGACAGCGACAGCGCGCGGGTATAGCGCGCCTCGTCCGGCAGCACGTCGGGGATGGTGGCCTGAAAGGTTGGCGTGAACGCCGCCGAGGCCGATTGCAGTACGAAGATCAGGATATAGACCTGCCAGATCTCGGTGACGAAGGGCAGGCACAGGGCGACAGCGGCCCGCATCAGGTCTAGCGCCACCAGAAAGGCCCGGCGCGGCACGCGATTGGCAAAGGCGCCCGCGATGGGGGCAATGCCAACATAGGCTACCATCTTGATGGTGAAGACCGTGCCCAGCACCATGGCTGCATTGTCGCCCGCCAGGTCGAAGGCCAGAAGTCCAAGCGCTACCGTGGCAAGCCCGGTGCCCAGAAGCGCCACCACCTGCGCCGCGAAGAGGTGGCGGTAGGTGCGGTCGGCAAGGACGTCCAGCATGGGATCACCTCAAAGGTATCGGGAAATGGCCTTCATCGCATCGCGATCGTCAGCCGAATGATCGGCGTCCAGACAATGATCGATATGGTCGTGGATGAGGACCCGCTTGGCATTGATGACGGCCTTCTCGACCGCCTGCAGCTGGTGGGCGATATCAAGGCAGGGTTTTCCGGCCTCGATCATCGCGATCACTGCCCGCAAGTGGCCTTCGGCGCGTTTCAGCCGGGTGACGAGGGCTGGGTGGCTTGCGTGGACATGCGGGTGTGTCATACAGTCAGGCTATCCCCCCCGAGGGGTTAGAACAAGACGGCACGATCAGCGTGCTGCGAACGAGCGGGCAGGCCGGACTGGTGAAACACTTGCGAACATTTGCGCAAAGCGCACTTGCGGCAGTCGTCTGCCTATCGCTTGTGGTCTGGTCCCTTGCGCCAAGCGCCAGCCATGTCCCTTCAGTCTTCGAGGTCGTGGCAGAGCATACTGACATGATTGCAGAGCACGGCCATTCCCATGGCTTGGAAGAGGACCTTTATTGGGCATTCCATGGCCACAGTCACGACGTGGCAGACCACGACCACAGTCAGGCGATGCTCGTACTGGGCGCAGGCTCACATCCGCCCACCGCCTATCGCGACAGCTTCCGGCTTTTGTCGTCATCGGACGGTCCCCACAGGGTTTACCTGATCGAGCGACCTCCGCGGGCCTGACCGCCGCCGCCACCGCGCGGCGTATGCGATCAGAAATAACCACACCGGAGATCCATTCATGACCTCGACCTTGCGGGTCCTGCGGGCCATGGCGCCATGCCAGATGGCCACGCTCATGCTCGCCCTGCTGGCAGCGACTATGCTGACCGCAGCCCAAGCCCTTGCCCATAACGTCACCGCCGGTGACGCGGGCTATCTCCAGGAAATCTGGGGGGTGCAGATCATCCCCTTCATCTACCTTGGTGCCAAGCATATGGTGACCGGCTACGACCACATCCTGTTTCTGCTGGGGGTGGTGTTCTTCCTCTATCGGAAGAAGGACGTGGGCATCTATGTCAGCCTGTTCGCCATCGGCCACTCGGTCACGATGCTTCTTGGTGTCTGGTATGGCTGGGGCATCAACGCCTATGTCATCGACGCGATCATCGGCCTGTCCGTGGTCTACAAGGCGCTGGACAACCTCGGCGCCTACCAGAGATCGTCATAGTCGAGACGACAAGTCACCTTTCTCATGTCCAAACAGCCGAGCGCCCTGATGCGCGTGATCTGGCCTTTCGAACTCGAGGGTCGAATGCGAGATGGCAAACTGCTCACTCAGGCGGTGTTTGATCGCTGCCTTCACAGCCTCGATGCTGCGCCATCCCTGGTCGGTCAGGATCACGTGGCAGTCGAGCGCAGCATCGTGTTCCTGCATCTGCCAGAGATGGACATGGTGGACATCCTGGACGCCCTCTGTTTCGCGAAGCGTGCGGACAACGGCATCTCCATCCATGTCCGGGGGGCTGCCCAGCATCAGCGTCCGGATCGGCCCGCCAATTTCGGTCGCCGCCAGATATAAAATATAAAGAGCAATCCCGATTGTGATGGCCGGATCGACCCACCGCAGATCGTAGAGCAGGATCAATGTGCCACCGACTATGACTGCAACTGATGCAAGAGCGTCGGACAGGTTATGCAGAAACAGTGCGCGAATGTTGACGCTGCCTTTTTGCATCGACCAGGTCAAAAAGGCCGTCAGCGTATCGATGACCAGCGCCACGCCACCAAGGATCACGACGGTCCAACCGGCCACCTGCGGCGGGTTGATCAACCGCATGCCGCCTTCGTAGAGCAGGTAGACCCCGATCAGGATCAGCGTCGTGTAGTTGATCAAGGCGGCGACGATTTCGATCCTGCCATACCCGAAGGTCATGGCAGCATCTGCCGGACGGCGGGCGATCTTGCGAGCGGCGAAGGCGATGACCAGCGACGCCATGTCCGAGAAGTTGTGAAGCGCATCGGCAATCAGTGCCAGGCTGCCCGACAGAAGGCCGCCGATGATCTGAGCAACTGTCAGGAGGGCATTGGCCCAGATCGCCAGCGATACGCGGCGATCGCCGCTGGAGGCATCGAGATGCGTGTGACCCTCACCATGTGGCATGTTTCATCTCCAAGGCTGTTGTCGGTGTCATTGCTGTCCGTATTCTGACCAAGCGCAAATCTAAAAACATTCAGAATTTATCGGGAAAGGGACTCATATCCGATCTATCCAATGCGAGATCCTGCTATTCCAACGCGCGGCGGATCTTCGGCACCGCATAGCGGGAGTCCTCATGATAATCGATGATGCTGACAAAGCGTCCATCAGCATCGAACAGGAACACACCCGCCGTGTGATCCATCGTGTAATCACCACCATCCCGGGGCACTTTCCTGAATGACGCTCGAAACCCGGCGACGGCCTGCTCAATCTGGGGCAGGGCGCCGGTCAGGCCATTGATCCGCGGATCGAAGTTTGACAGGTAATCGCCAAGAACTTCAGGCGTATCGCGTTCGGGATCGACCGAAATGAGAACGGTGTTCATCCGGTCGGCATCGGGACCGATCTCGTCCAGCCAGTTGGAGATGTCGCTCAGCGTGGTCGGGCAGATGTCGGGGCACCAGGTGAAGCCGAAAAACACCATGGTGGGACGGCCGAGCCAGTCCTCGGGTTGAACCGTGTTGCCTGACTGATCCGTCAGGGAAAAGGACATGCGGTCAATTGGCAGTGGGAGGACGCTTGCGGCCTGCTGATCCCTGTCTTGGGTCTGCCACCAGCCAAGTGCGAGCATGAACAGGACCGCAGCCGCAGCCATGGCGCTGCCGCGCAGCAGGGTCGCAGACCTCATTCGTCAGGCGAGGGGCAGGTCGGCTCGCTTGCGCCGATATTCTGAACGGTAACGGGAATGGTCACCTCGCTGGCATCGCGAAACGTCAGGGTCACGGGAAAGGTCTCGCCCTCTTCCAGAACTTGGGTCAAATCCATCAGCATGGCGTGATAGCCCCCTGGTTCCAGCGCGACCTGGCCCCCTGCGGGGACCGGAACCTCCATCGCGTGAGGCATCGAGGCGACGCCGTCGGTCATCACCGTCTGGTGCAGCATCGGCATGCCAGCGGCGGGTGTGGTGATGGACATCAACGCATCATCCGCCGTGCCGGAATTGCGGATGGTCAGATAGACCACGCCGGGCCGCGCCGTGCCGATGGAAGCGCGCGACCAAGCCCGAGAGACCTCCAGGGGACCGACCGTCACGGTTTCGCAGGCCAGGGCAGGGCCCGCGGCGGCGATCAGGGCGAGGGTGGCGAAGATGCGTTTCATGTGGGTCACAATCTGGCTTGAAGGTCGGCGACGATTTCGGATGCGGGCGTGCCGTAGGTGAACTGGCCAAGCCAGTCCCCCTCGGGGCTGATCAGGTAAAGGCCAGGGCTGTGGGACATGGCATACCCATCAAGAGCCTCCAAATTGGCTTCGCGCTCGTAATAGATGCGAAAGCTGTCCGCCGCAGCGCGGGTTTGTGCCGCATCTCCGGCAAGGCCCAGGATTGAGGGATGAAACGCCTCGGTATACTCGGCAAGACCCATTTCCCGGTCGCGCTCGGGGTCGATCGAAATGAACAGCGGCTGCACCTTGCCTGCCTGATCACCCAGATCTTCCATGACCTGAGCCACCTCGGCCAAGGTGGTCGGGCAGATATCAGGGCAGTTCGTGAACCCGAAAAATACCAGAAGATGCTTGCCCTCGAAATCGGCCGGGGTGCGCAGACGTCCTCCCGCGTCGGGTAGGCTGAAGGTCGGACGAAACGCCGCCTGAGCGATCGGTTCGGGGCTGCGGTCGACGAGCAGAAAGACCGCGCCGACAGCCACCAGCGCCACGGCAACAGCCGCCCAGAGAAATTTTTGAAGCGTGGTCAGCCGCATGTTGCCTGCATCCGTGATCGTTTCCCGAGGCCTAAAGCCTCTAGCCACATGAGCTTCAAGCGAGAAAGCCTGCCGTCACGCATTGGTGACACCAAAGTCAGCCCAGAACTGTCGCCAACAGGTTCACGTTCAGCACGATGATGGTGACGGCGATCAGGGCGCACAGGCCGGTCAGCCAGCGCGGGGATACCATCGGCCCCATCTTGGCGCGGCTGGCGGTGAACATCACCAGGGGCACGATTGCAAAGGGCAGCTGGAAGGACAGCACGACCTGACTAAGGATCAGCAATTGTCCTGTACCCTCTGTGCCGTAGATCAGGATCACGACGGTCGCGGGCAGGATTGCGAACCCCCGGGTGATCAGGCGCCGCAACCAGGGTTGCAGCCTTAGCCGGACAAAGCCCTCCATGACGATCTGTCCGGCCATTGTGGCGGTCACGGTCGAGTTGAGACCCGAACACAGCAGCGCAATCCCAAACAGGACCGGAGCGATGGATGATCCCAGAAGCGGCTCCAGAAGCAGGTGCGCCTTGTCGATCTCGGTCACGTTGTTTTCCCCGGCCGTGTAAAAGGCTGCGGCGGCCAGGATGAGGATCGCGCAATTGATCAGCAGCGCGAACATCAGCGCGATGGTCGAATCCCAGGTTGCCAATCGCAGGGCCTCCCGTTTGGAGGGCAGGTCCAGCCCGTAGGCGCGTGTCTGCACGATCCCCGAATGCAGATAGAGGTTATGCGGCATCACGGTGGCCCCGATGATGCCAAGCGCCAGATACAGCATGTCGGGATTGCCGATGATCTCCCGGCTTGGTGCAAAGCCCGCGATCACCGCACCCCATTCGGGGTCGGCCTGCGCGATCAGCACCCCGAAGCAGACAGTGATCGTTCCCAGCAAGGCGATGATGAAGGCCTCGACCCACCGGAAGCCCTTGTTCTGAAGCCACAGGATCAGGAACACGTCAGCAGCGGTGATGAAGATCCCGATTTCGAGGGGAATGCCGAAGAGGAGATTTAAGCCGATGGCGGTGCCGATGACCTCGGCCAGATCGGTGGCGATGATGGCCAGTTCGGCAAAGATCCACAGTGGGATCGACACCCACCGGGGATAGGCATCGCGGCACGCTTGCGCCAGATCGCGCCCCGATGCGACCGCGAGGCGGGCGCAAAGCGATTGCAGCAAGATCGCCATGATATTCGACAGGAGGGCTACGAACAGCAGCGTGTAGCCAAATGCAGCACCGCCCGCCAACGAGGTCGCCCAGTTGCCGGGGTCCATATATCCGACGGCGACCAGGTAGCCGGGACCGATAAACGATAGAAAGCGCCGGAAGCGGGTCGTGCCGCCGCCCACGGCGATCGTGCGGAACACTTCGGACAGGGACGGGGTGTCGCGCTCATGGCGCCAGGCAGAACGAGACATTCAGCGCGACCTTCTTCGAGAGGAAAAGTTAGCTAAGGCTAACAATCTACCCGCCGGCTTTACCCGTCAATCGATAAGTGCGACACTTGCCAGATGACCGCAGATATTCATGTAGCCGAAACCACCAGCGATCCTGTGCACCCGGACAATCGGGCGGAGGCCTTTCATGGCGTCCGTGCTGCCCGGCGCAACGAGCTGGCCGAAGATTACGTCGAACTGATCGCAGAGCTGATCCATGAACAGGGTGAAGCCCGGCCGGTGGATATCGCGGCACGATTGGGGGTGCGCGCGCCGACGGTCACCAAGGCCCTGGATCGCCTGGCCCGTGAGGGACTGATCACGCGCGAGCGATACAGGTCCGTCTTTCTGACAGAAGAGGGACGACGACTGGCACTGGAATGCCGCCGCCGCCATGCCATTGTGCTGCGGTTCCTGATCCGCCTCGGCCTGGATGCCGAGACGGCGGAACGAGATGCCGAAGGGATCGAGCATCACGTCAGTGAGCGCACACTGGCCTTGTTCGCGGCCTACGCCGATCGGGCCTAGGCCGCCCGGTCAGGATGCCTCCACGGCACTGCGCACATCCGCAAGCAGGCTGTCCATGCTGATATCCGTCATCTGGCGACCATTGAGAAAGAAGGTCGGTGTCTGGCGTACGCCGATCGCCGCGATATCGGCCGCGTCCTGATTGAGGATGCCGACGATATCGGGGGACAGACGGGCTGTCTGCGCCTTTTCCATATCCAGACCGGCCGCAGCCGCAATTTGCCATGCAAGGTCCATTCGCGGTGCGCCATGGACAGCCCATTCCGGCTGCCGTTCCAACAGCGCATCGAGGACAGGCTCGAACTTGTCCTGCATACGCGCGGTCTCCAGGATGCGGACCGCCTCGTCGGACCCCTCGTGAAACACCGCATAGCGCATCACGATGCGGACCTGATCGGGAAATTGTGCGCGAATGTCCTGAACGACCGGATGAAAGGCGCGGCAAGCCTCGCAAGATGGATCGAAGAACTCGACCAGCGTGACCGGAGCGTCTTCTGGTCCAAAGCTGGGCGCGTGACCGCGCACCAGCATGTCTGTTTCCACAGCCGGGGCAGCAGCGGCCAGGGTATCCGCTTCGGCCTGACGATTGCGCGTCAGCACGAGCGCGCCGCCGGCAAAGGCGGCAATCCCGATGGCAGATGTTCCGATGAGCACGGTGCGGCGGTTCATGGGCGTTTTCCTTTCGACAAGATGAGGCAGGCCAGAACGGCTGCAAAGGCGGCGAATGCAAGATAGGGAATGGGCAGGTTCAGGATCGTCTGCGCCTGGTCGGTGCAGGACGGGCCGTCCTTGGTGCAAGGCGCGATGCTCTGCGGGATCAGTCCTGCGTAAAGTCCCGAATGCCAGCCGGAAAGGACCAGCCCGGCCAGCGCCAGCGGCAATCCGTAGAGACGTGCCAGACCGTCACCGCGCCACAGCGAGATTGCCAAGACAGGCACTAACGGAAACATGGCGATCCTCTGATACCAGCATAGGGTGCAGGGCATCTGCCCCAGTATCTCGCCGATGAACAGCGCGCCGAGCGTAGCGGCGAGTGCGACCAGAAAGGCAGTTGATATTGCAATATCATTCCGGGACAGGCCCCGGGGGTCAGGTGCGGTCAAAAGAGAGTTCCTTCGAGCGGGAGGGACGGAGCATCGCTGTCAGCACAAGCAAGGCGCCGAGGCTGATCGCGATGTCGGCCCCGTTAAAGGTCGGCCAGTGCCAATCACGCCAGTAGACATCCAGAAAATCGGTCACGGCACCTTGCCGCAGGCGGTCGATGATATTGCCCACAGCACCCCCCACGATCAGCGCAAGGCCTATGCCTTCGCGCTTCGTATCCGCCCGGAAGGCCATTCCCGCAAAGATGATCGCCAGGGCACCTGTCAGGGCAACCATCAACAAGGGACGACCTGCCATTAGGTCGGACATCATGCCGAAACTCGCCCCTTCGTTGAAACCAAGCGTCAGATTGAAGCCGGGAGAGACGGCATGAACCTCCCCGGGAGACAAGCTCCGCAGGACCGCGAGCTTGGTAATCTGATCGGCAGCCGCAGTAGCGGCGATCATCGCCAGGATCAGGAGCGTCTTCATTGCAGTGACCTTTCCCGGATGAAGATCCAGCGCGGAACGGACTGGCAATAGGTGTCGTAAGCAGGGCCAAGCGTCCGCCGCAATACACGTTCTTCTGAGCGGACCTGAACAAGCGCCGAGGCGGCGAACAGCAGAACCGCTAGGCCCGTCGGGATGCAGGGCACGGCCAGAGCGGTTCCGACCAGCAGCATGAACTGGCCGACAAAAACCGGGTTGCGGCTGAAACCGAACAATCCACCCGTGACAAGTGCGCCGGTCGCGCCCTCGGCCACACCGATCCGCCATGACGCAGCCATCGACATCTGGGCGGCAAATGCCAGCATCGCGCCCAGGCTGGCCATGAACAGTCCCGCCAGACCGATCCACGCAGGATTTTGGAAAGCCCGCAGGGGATCAAGATCGCCCATGCCCGGCATGAGACGCCATGCCAACGACCCAAGGAGGGCCAGAGCGAACGCAGCTCGGAAGCCTAGCGCTGCAAGACGGTCGCCGCCCGTGGCGTGACGGAACAACCAGACCGGACGATGCGCCTCCCGGGCATTGATCGCAGAGCCCCAGAAGAACAGGGCCAGATAGGCACCAAGAAGAACCAGCGCTGCACTGCCCATTCCAGTCATCATCGCCTCAGCGCTTCTGTTCGGGATTGTAGCGCAAGAGGCGCAAGGCGTTCAGGGTCACCAGAACTGTTGCGCCCGTATCTGCCAGGATCGCGATCCACAAACCGGTCAAGCCAAAAACGGTGGTGACCAAGAAAATAGCCTTCAATCCTAGAGCGATACTGACGTTCTGCCGGATATTGGCCATCGTGGCCCGCGCCAGCCGGATCTGGGCCGGGATGTCGGTCACCCTGTCGCGCAGGATGGCCGCATCGGCCGTCTCCAGCGCGACGTCCGTGCCGGAGCCCATCGCGACACCGATGCTGGCCTGTTTCAGGGCAGGGGCGTCATTGATGCCGTCGCCAATCATCATGACGCCACCTTGAGCGTTCATGTCGCGAATGGCGGCCAGCTTGTCTTCGGGCATCATCTCGGCCTTGAACCGGATATCCAGACCCTCGGCGATGGCGGCAGCAGTGCGGGGGTTGTCGCCGGTCAGCATGACCGAGGAGATGCCCATGTCGGCCAGCTGGCGCACAGCCTCCGCTGCATCGGGCCGCAGCTCGTCACGCATGGCGATAAGACCGAGCGGGATGCCTTTGCGATAGACAGCGACGGCAGTTTTGCCCTCTTCCTCGAAGATAGTCGCCTGACGCAGACCAAGACCATCCAGGCCATTGTTCTCCGACGCGTGCCGGGGGGAACTTACCCATGCCAAAGCATCTCCGACGGTCGCCTCGACCCCTCGTCCGGTCAGGGCGCGTGCATCGCGGGCGGGCAGGGGCGTGACGCCCGCCGTTTTGGCCCTGTCCATGATCGCCACGGCAAGGGGATGGCTCGATCCGCTCTCGACACCGGCGGCGACCTCCAGAAGCTGAGCCTCAGTCGTAGTTCCGAACGTCACCAGATCGGTGACCTGCGGACGTCCGTGGGTCAGGGTCCCGGTCTTGTCAAAGGCGACATGGGAAACCTTGGCCGCGGCCTCGATCACTGCGCCGCCCTTCATCAGCATGCCGCGGCGCGCGCCGGTGGACAGGCTCGATGCGATCGAGGCCGGAACCGAGATTACCAGTGCACAAGGGCAGCCGATCAGCAGGAGCGCCAGTCCACGATAGATCCAAGTATCCCATGTCTGACCAAACATCAGCGGCGGGATCACGATGACAAGGGCCGAAACGGCAACGATGGCAGGCATGTACCACCGGCTGAACCGGTCAATGAAGCGTTCCGTTGGGGCGCGGGCTTCTTCCGCTTCCTCGACCAGCCGGATGATCCGGGAAATGGTATTGTCTTCGGCGGCCTTGGTCACGGTGACCCGCAGGACAGCTTCGGTGTTGATCGAACCGGCAAAAACATTATCACCCGGGCCGCGGGTCCGGGGAATGCTCTCTCCGGTCACCGGGCTTTCATCGATCCCGGACGTGCCGTCTGAAATCTCTCCGTCTGCGGGGATCCGGTCGCCGGGACGAACCAGCACCGTCTGACCGATCGTCAGGCTGGACGCGGCAACCTCGCGGGTCACGCCGTCCACCTCCAAGAGCGCCGTTTTCGGGACCAAGTTCGCCAAGGCCCGGATGCCGTCTCTTGCCTTTCCGGCCGCGACACCCTCCAGGACCTCGCCCACAGCAAAGAGAAAGACCACCAAGGCAGCCTCTTCGGCGGCATTGATGAACAACGCGCCGAGGGCTGCGATGGTCATCAATCCCTCGATCGTGAAGATCTGACCCAACCGCGCAGCGGCGAAAGCGCGACGCGCGACGGGGGCGACACCGATAAGGCAGGCCGCGACGAAGGCCCAGCTCCCGATCTGCGGGGCGATCAGCTCCATTGCCCAGGCTGCCGCCAACAAGAGCCCGGTCAGGATAACCAACCTGCCCTTGCCAGTCTGGTACCATGCCTTGCCGCGGTCGGCCGGGTCGTCATGGACGTGACCGGGGCTGCCATGGCCGGAGTGGTCGGCCTCGGCCACAGCGGGATGAGCGTCGTGGCTGTGGCCTTGATGACTCTCCGGCGCACTCCCCGGGATCACGAAATCCTTCTTTCCTGGCGCACGGGTCTGAATGCCGTATCCAAGCGCACGCACGGTTTTCTCGATCTTGTCCGTGTCGGTCAGGCGTTCATCAACGGTCAGGCGCAGGCGTTCGGACATGATGCCGATCTCCACATCCCTGACGCCCGGCAGGCGGGACACGGCGCCCCGCACCTTTGTCGCGCAGGAGGCGCAATCCATGCCGGACACCGTCCAGTCGCATGCCGTCGTGCCGGTTTCGTTCGTGGTCGTCATCATTCTCTCCTCTGCGGAAAGCAGGGCGGTTGCCATCATCGATTCGGAGGTCTACGTCCTCTAGCAACTATAGGTTCAAGGAGAATCTTCATGCTGACCATCGGAAAGCTGGGATCGTCGACCGGGGTCAAGGTCCCCACGATTCGCTATTACGAACAGATCGGGCTGTTGCCCGAGGCCGAGCGCAGCGCCGGCAATCAAAGGCTCTACACACACAAGGCCCATGAAAGGCTGGCCTTCATCCGTCATGCCCGCGAGCTGGGATTTTCTCTTGAGGCGATCCGCGACCTTCTGAGCCTGTCTGACGATCCCGATCAGCCTTGCGCGGCAGCCGATACCATTGCCAAAGCGCAGCTTGCAGAGGTCGAAAGCCGTCTTGCCCGCCTGACGGCCCTGAAGACCGAACTTGAGCGCATGTTGGTTCAATGCTCCGGCGACCGGATTTCCGACTGTCGGGTTATCGAGGTGCTGAGTGATCACTCGCTTTGCGTCAGCGATCACCCGACGAATGATGATGCCAATTCGTGACTTCGCGCCCTCTTCCCGGCATGATCATTGCCGCTTGCAGAGAACGCCATGGTCAGGGCGTCCTTCCTGACAAGGCCGTGATAGCCGGCAATTTTCCTTGAACCTCTAGCTGCTTTAGGTCGCAAAAGGTTCTCGCCAGAAACGACGAGCAGGAGTGGGGCATGAAGCCGAAGAGACAGTTTCCAGGCCAATGCTGATGCTGCTTGCCGCCGTGCTGGGTGGAATACGGGGTTGGTTTCGCGCACGTGCACTTGGTGGCAAACGGTTGGATATGATCCAGTACGCAACCGGGTATGCGATAGCCTTCGGATTGCTGGCGGCGATCGTAGGTATTGCCCTTGCTCGCCTGCTTGAACCCTGAGCCGACCCATGAACGCCGTGAGCAGCAAACTTGCCCCCGGCGCCGTCTACCATTTACCTGACAGGATACCGGACGTTATGATCTTGCGAACCTTGCTCACTGTGGGCGCCGTTGCCGTCACGATACCTTTGCATGCTCAAACTTTGGCAGAGCCGATGATCAGCAACGACGTGATTGCCACCATGGTGCAGCACGAGGTGGCGCCAGGGGACACGCTGGACGCGATCCTGTCGCATGCAGGAATTGGCGCCAGCATCAGGAATGAAGCGGCATTGGCCATTTCCGATGTTTTTGACTTGTCCACCCTCAGCCCAGGCCAGATCCTCAGATGGAGTGTCGCCGCCGATGACCCCTCCAGACTGAACCGCTTGTCGCTGCTCAGTCTCGATGGCACAGACATTGTCCTTGATTTTAGCAAGCCTCTCGCAGCGTCCTTGGTCAAAACTGAGATCGTGCTTCGGGACCGTCGCGAATACCTCGTGCTTGAGGGCTCGCTCTATGATGCATTGGCGGCCCATGATGCGCCAGAAAGTTTCGCAGTGGAGGTCGCAGCCCTGCTAGCAGGTCAGATCGACTTTCGCCGCGACCTCAAAGGTGGGGAAGGTCTGGCGCTGATCTGGCAGGAAAACGTCTTGACGGATGGAATGGTCATAGGCGAACCGCAGCTGGCTTACGTCCGGTTTGAGTTCGGTGATGATATTTATGAAGTCGTGGCAGGATCGGTGGAGCAGCCGTTCAGCCTGTTCCGGAATGGTGCACCGGTCCAGCAGACAGCCCGTCCAGTCGCGGGGGCCCGTCTGTCCTCGGTCTTCGGCAAACGCCGCCATCCCGTCCTCGGCGCGCAACGCATGCATACAGGCGTCGACTATGCAGCGCCGACCGGCACACCGGTCACTGTGACCGGCGCGGGACATGTCGTTTTTGCAGGGTCTATGCGTGGTTACGGACGGACGATCGACGTCGATCACGGCGGTGGCGTCATCACCCGCTACGCCCATTTGTCGCGCTTCGCAGACGGCATTTCCTCAGGCGTCGCGTTGAATGCCGGGGCCAGGATCGGTGACGTGGGTGCTACCGGCCTGGTTAGCGGCCCCAATCTTCACTATGAGGTCCGCGTCGACGGCGAGCCGACAGACCCGATCAAGAAAACTCTGACGCCGGAGACTCTCACTGCCCGGCCGGCGGACCGAGTCATTCTGACGGCTGCGCGTCTCACGACCGGCTACTATCTTCGCACGAACCCTGACGCTCAGAGTTGAAGAGTAAAAACCTTATCCACCGGTAACCTTAGCCATAAAGGGCCCGCAGGGTTGGTTACGATGGCACTGCTAGACTGATTGTCCGCCAGAAGACAGATTGAGAGAGTGATCATGACAGGACTGACACGACGCATGGTGCTTCTGGCTGCTGCAGCCAGCACGCTTCCGACATTCTCTTTAGCAAACAACCCGACCGCCATCCATGTCGTGGAAGGGACCGGGTGCGAATGCTGCAAGCAGTGGACCAGCTACCTGAGCGAAAACGGCTTTCAGGTGACCAGCGAGGAGCGGTTCGGCACCTTGTTGATGCAGCACAAGATCGATCTCGGCGTGCCTATCGCGCTAACCTCCTGCCATACCGGAAGCGTGGAGGGCTATTTTCTGGAAGGCCATGTGCCTGCCGCCGACATCCGGCGACTGCTGGCCGAGCGTCCCGAAGCCCTTGGACTGACGGTTCCCGGCATGCCATTCGGAAGTCCGGGCATGGGACCCGAAAGCAGGCGCCAGGCCTACGACGTGCTTCTCGTCCGGCAAGACGGCAGCAGCGAAGTCTTTACCCGCTATCCTGAAGCATAATAAAAAAACCAAGCCCATCCGAGCAGGAAACAGACCGATGCCAAACTTCTCCCGGCGCCACGCCTCTCTGGCCTTGCTTGCCGTCTTGGCCGCTTGCGGAAAATCCGGGCCCACGGCCACTGCCCCGGCCCGCGGCGCCACACCTCAGTTCAAGCGCTACACCGGCCCTCCGGTCACTCAGGTCGTGGTGCAGAAAACCGAGAGGCAGATGTTTCTGCTGAACGGGCAGACCGTGCTGCGATCCTACAATTTCGGTCTCGGCAACCAGCCGGTTGGCCCCAAGCAATTTGAGGGCGACGGGAAAACACCGGAAGGCCTCTACTACATCGACCGCTTCAATCCCCGCAGCCGTTATCACCTGTCGGTGGGCATTTCTTATCCAAACGAACGGGATGTCGCCTACGCCGCGCAGTTCGGGCGCAGTGCAGGCAGTGATATCATGTTCCATGGCCGCGGCCCGGAAGGAAACGTGTTCGCGCCTAAGAACCGGGACTGGACTGCGGGTTGTCTGGCGTTGACCGATCAGGAAATCGAAGACGTCTACGCGATGTTGCAGCCCGGTGTGCCAGTGATGCTCTACCCATAGCAGGAGACGAACAAGTCACGGCCGAAACATAGAATTGCAACGCACCCTATTCCAAGGGCGCCACTTGCGCCGACGGCTGAAAAATCGTCGGCACAAGTGGTCTTTCGCTGTCAGAACACCGTGACTTGGGTGCCTATCTCGGCGACCTCGAAGAGTTGGGTGACATGTTCGTTATACAGCCCATAGCACCCGGACGACGATTTCCGCCCGATCTTGCGCGTATCTGCGGTGCCATGCACGAGATAGGCTGGCCAGGACAGGTAGAGCCCGTAAGCTCCAAGGGGGTTTAAGGGATCGCCGCCCGCCACCTGCTGCGGAAGATTGGGGTCTTTCTCGCGCATGCTGGCCGTCGGCGTCCAAGGCGGATTCTTCACCTTCCGGACAATTTCTGCCTGACCCCGTCGCGTCAGATCTTCAGTCATCGGGATCGAGCAGGGAAAGACAAACTGGACGCTTTCGTCGGCCGACCAGTAATGCACCGCTCGGGATGTGACGTCCGCCAGAATGACACCTTTCCCGATTGTGGGATAGAATTCGCTCCAATGCCGTGCCCGGAATGACGACAGATTGCGCTCCGGCGCACTGCTGGTCGCGGCCGGGACGGGTGCCGGCATACTTCCATAGATAGGCTGCCCGGTATAGGGATCGAGACCCTGACCAAACGCCGATGTCGCCGGGACAATGACCCCGGCCGCCGCCAGTCCCCGAAGAAAGGTCCTCCGATCACTGAACGTGGGATGATTGACCATTTCCGCCTCTCGTGTTCGCCCTTGGCATGTCAGATCAGACAATAGCCAACGACCGGACACCAACCTAGCCCAAGAGGGCGATAATTCGCGCCGACGTGAGATGTTCGCAACACGCACGACAATATGATCGCCTGGCCTGACTGATAATCTAAAATGATCAGACTTTCGTCATGATCGAGACCTACCGGGCGAGGCAAATCAGGGGCAATGGCATCATCAGAACCTTCCGACGCCAAAAACCAGCCGTTAGCACAAGCGAACTTGATCCGGGGGCTTTATTTTTTGTGTTGGGCCGGTTGCATCAAGGCACATGCTGTGACGATGTCGAATGCAGTACAGGAGCACACAACATGTTGACACGGCGACACTTTATTCAGACCACCACTGCGTTGTTTTCAGCGTCCGTTTCCAGTCCACTGTTTGCGGAATCATGGCCGACTGTTAGTCAGAAGGCAGCATGGGACGCACAGGTTACCCCTCCCGGCTATAATGCAGCAACGTCCAACCCGTGGGGCTTGCACCCGCGTTTCTTACCGCAAAGAGTGCAGGCCAACGAGGGTCTGGTGCCGGGTGATATCCATGTAGATGCTGTGGCAAAGTATCTTTACCACATCGAAGCAGGCGGAACCGCGATGCGGTACGGCGTGGCCATCGGCAGGGGCGATCTGTATGAGCCTGGAGTTTATACGATTAAGCGAAAGGTCGAATGGCCACATTGGACACCCACGCAAAGCATGATTGCCCGAGAGCCAGAGATTTACGCTCAATTTGAAGGTGGGGTGGAACCTGGCCCTGAAAATGCACTCGGCTCACGAGCTCTTTACCTCTTTGTCGGCGAAAGAGATACCTACTTGCGCATCCACGGAACCCCGTTTCCCAGAAGCATTGGCACAAGTGCCAGTTCTGGTTGTGTCCGAATGGTCATGGCGCACATAAACGATCTTTATTCGAACGTCGAAATCAGCTCCACCGCGTTTCTTTACTCTGCTGCGGAGAGCGTAGCGGCACGGAGCTAAAGCAGCTTCGGTCGTGAAATCCGACCCCGGCACAACCCGATCAGGTTGAAGCTTGCGACTGCATGCAAATCGGACGACCCTCAGCTGTAGTCAGCGGAAGCAGGGTTGTTTCGACTTGTCCGCGATGTTCGTACCAATAGCAGTTATCATCCGGGAGGAGCCGCGCCGTGGCAACGTCCTGCCCCGGCGCGACGAGAGCTATGAGGGTTGGCGGAAGACTTTGGAGATCGGTTTCCGGCGCTGCTGTCCGG
The DNA here is from genome assembly GCF_004335005.1 of Paracoccus nototheniae. Lineage (GTDB taxonomy): Bacteria > Pseudomonadota > Alphaproteobacteria > Rhodobacterales > Rhodobacteraceae > Paracoccus > Paracoccus nototheniae. The sequence continues at coordinate 29,879 of NZ_RQRT01000007.1, forward strand.
GCTGTCATGTTTCCACAACCGGCGGTGATCAAGACAGCTGCCAAGACCATGAAGGATTTATTGTTCATCTCTGTGTCCTCGTGCGCGTTCGCCTTGTCAGCATATCTTTCGCATTCAACATCGCGGCGCACAAGCTCGCCGGGTAGGCTCCTGCAACCCATCGTCTTGATCACGCGACGCGGATTGCGCACCAATCGGACGGGGAAGATCTCATGGGCGCGCTGCACGACGCGCGCAGCCTTTGCGGCTCCCGCCGCAAGGGATGAGAATGTTCGGGTCTGCGACCTGAGCTTCCCAGAGTTGGCCTTTGGATGAGTACTGCTCACTGGAGCGTCTTCGCAGACAGTGAACTTATTAAATCAAGTATCTCAATTTGTTGTTATATTTCTGTCTGTCCCCGGAAACATCCGTAGACTTCACCCTCCTAGATCATACACCTCAATAAGCTTTATTATGTAACAGACTTGCACAGAAGGTCTTCCGAGCGCCCCACGTGACGCTCGACCATACTATTAAATATGACCTAAATAATTCCCATCTGTGCCGCGCGCGCGACAGCACTGACCGTATTCGGAGCGCGCAGCTTGACCTGGGCTGTGGTGATGCGCTGCCGAAGAGCCGACCGGCTAATTTTCAGAGCCTCTGCCGCCTCGTCTTGGTTGGTCCCCATCTTAAGCGAAGCCAAAGCATCGACCTCCCCTTGGGTCAGCCCGACAGTCTTCCAGTAGTTTGCAAAAAGGCTCGCCCATGACTTTACTCGGGTCATAAGCATCGCCATTTCGTCGTCCGTCAGCTCTCTGTCGTTTCGGCCGATGGAGAGAAAAGAACGTTTGCCCTTCACCACCTCGACAAAGGTCGCGCCGTAGGCAAGGCCATGTTTCCTAGCCTCATCCATGACGCCACGCATGTCTTCAAATTCGCATGCGGACCACCGAACCGAGCCTGTTCGGTTCATGGTCCAAAGAGTCATGGGGTCGCCAAAGAAATAGTTTTCTTCCTCGTATTTCTTCGTCCAAGCGTCCGGATAGCGATTCAGTGCGAAGTCAGGCTTGCCGAATTTTAAGCCAAGGCCAAGGATAAATCCTGCATTTCCAATGTCTTCCAGAACTTCAAGTTCGCGTTCGTGGTCAGGTATTACGAGATCAATCATTTCTATTTTGTCAACCGAAATCGTCAATTTGTCCTTTTAGCTGACCAAAAGGACAAGTTGGTGTCAATCCCTTTACGACCCTCCTAACCCTGTCTTCAGAACAGAGCGGCAAGTCGCCCGGGGGATAAATGAGAGACATTTCGAGCAGAGTTCGCCCTAGGGGTGTGACCATCGCCGCAGAGGCAAATTTCACGGTCGATATGGCCCAGAACCTTGTCACGATGTTCGAGCATCTGGGCAAAGGCGAAGAAGTCACTGTGAAGCTGTCGAACAAGGGGGTGTGGGCAGTCACCCCTCAGGGCGTTCGCATGTTCATCGGATCGACCGAAGTTTTTGAGGTAGGTAGCAATGGTAGCGATGCAACCACAGCGCAGATTTAGTGACGCCGCTCGGGAGGACTATCTGGTCGAGGTGATCCGTTGTCCGGAGGATCTGGATCGGTGGCATCTGGTCAATGACTACCTGAAGCTGCGCAAGCAGGTCTTCGTGGATCGCCTCGACTGGCCGCTGTTTCATGCCGAGGATCTTGAGTTCGAGCAATATGACTCGTTCAACACGGTCTATGTCGTCGCCTCTCTTAATGGCGAGGTCGTGGGCGGCGCGCGCTTGCGCCGGACTGATCAGATCAGCGGCACCGGCCATGTTCAGTATAGCTACATGATCCGCGATGCCTGCTTGGGAGTGCTGCCGGGCCTTCCCCAAACACTATGCAACTCGGTGCCGCCGATGGATGAGCGTATCTGGGAAATTACCCGCATGGTCGTCACAGGCTCGCGCGACGTGTCGAAGATGATCCTGGTAAAGATCAACACCTTCCTAGGCCGTGAAGGCGCAGACACCGTTCTGTTCCTTGGTTCACCAGCCTTCCTGCGAATGGCAAATTCCCTGCGCTGGCCGGTCAAGCAGCTCGGACCTGTTTCCACCAATTCCGAGGGATCGTTTCAGGTCTTCGAGTGCCCGGTGCGCGACCTAGGATAGCAAGACAACAAAGCGAAGTCGAAACACTAAAGTAAAATCGAAACGTTCAAGCGTTTCGTTTATTATTGCATCATGTCGAATAGCTTGATAGAAAGAGGATGATCTAGTGGATTCAACCTAGTGCGAGCAACCCAACCTAGTGCATTAAGGCACCTGTCTGTGTGCAGGAGCCACCAATGAGTTCAATTCAGCTTCCAGTGATAATTAGCGAGGAAGTCGCGCAAGTCGTAAACGAGGGCGGATCGGTTATCGTCATATGCCTTGAAAGCGTTTCAAGATTTGGAACGGGATTAAAAGGTAAATGGATTTATGAAGTCGTTTCGGCTGACAGAAAATCCCGGCGATTGGTGATCTACAAACTGAAAACAGAGGCTGAATCGTCGCTCAGTGTAAATGGAGTGGCCTCAAAAACTATGTCCTGGGGTCTTCCCGGGATTCATGTGCCGCCGGAAAAGGGACAGACGTTTGAACAATTCAAAGATGGCCGCTGTCTGGTTGATTGGAGGTCTGACACTTAGCACAACCGCATGTCTCGGACAGGGCATGGTTCTCGTGCCGGGGTCCGATGGAACCTTTCAATACAGAGAACAGAGTAACGGTTTCGCCCGCCATTTCGGATCAGGTGGGCAACCGATAATCCCAGAGGCTGAACGCTCGGCCTCCCCTTCCCAAGACGCCATGTCGTTTCTCGCGGAACCGGAAAGCGGCTTTGTCGCACCGCGCGCAGTTTCGGGAAGTGAAGAAGTCCTCAACGCTATTGATCAGACAGCCGTGCGCTACGGCGGCCACGTCGCCCTGCGCAAAGCTGGAATGTCGGTCATGGAATGGCGGCATTTCTACCGCGCCAATATTGAAATCGAGAGTGCCTATAATCCTCGGGCGCGCAGCCATGTAGGGGCCATCGGCCTCGGCCAGCTGATGCCGGGCACTGCCGCCACGCTCGGCGTGGACCCCCATGACATGCATCAGAACCTCGACGGTTCTGCACGATACCTGCTCCTTCTTCTCGACCGGTTCGGATCGAAGGAGCTGGCGCTGGCTGGCTATAACGCTGGCCCGGAAGCTGTTTCGCGCCACGGGGGCATTCCGCCCTACCGCGAAACCCAAGGTCACGTCCGCAAGGTGATGGCCGTCTTTTCCCGATTAAACGGAGATACCTTATGACCAAATCACTGCCGATTTCGGCAACCAATCTGCTGCTCTTTGCGCTGCTGGCGGTCGGCCTTTTCATGCTGATGACCTCGCCTGCTCTCGCGCAGGGGCAGATCAACCTCAGCCCGATCACCAACATTCTGACCGGCATCGCCTCCACCCTGACCGGCCCGCTCGGGCGGGCCATGGCAACGCTGGCCGTTATCGGCATCGGCGCCGCGTGGCTGATGGGCTACGTCGATTTCCGCACGGTCGTCTATGTCGTGGCGGGCATCGCCATCGTCGCGGGCGCATCCACCATCGTCAACGCGATGTGGGGTAACTGATCGCCATGGTTAAACGGTCCCCGCTGTTCCTCGGCCTTATTCGCCCGGCCCGCATTATGGGTCTTCCGATGTTCTATGCCGTGATCTGGATGGTGGGGTCCGTCCTGGCCTTTGTGTGGGTCCAGAGTTTCTGGACCCTCGCATTCACGGCCCTGTCCTATCCGGCCTTCTGGCTTGCCGCCGAATGGGACCCGCATTTTTTCGATGTGATCACTGTCGTGAGCAAGAAAACCCGCAAAACCAAAAATCGTGACCAATGGGGTGCTGATAGCTATGAACCGTAATCTTCGGATCGGGCCTGCCGCCCTCGAAATTCTGCCCCAATGGGCTAGCCGCGAACAATCCGTGGCCTCGATGCTGCCTTATGTCTCGCTGGCCGATGACATGACCATCCGCACCACCGGCAACGAGTTTTTCCAATGCATCCGCGTCTCAGGTCTGAACAGCCTGACGGTTGCCGACGAATTGCTGGACCGGATGAAAGATACCTTCGCCAGCATCATCGCTCAGACCGGCGACAAGTTTGCCTATACCGTCCACAAGGTATCGCGGCGCATCGACACCGCCCTGCCGCCCGTCATCGATGACGGGCTTGCGGCTCAGATCGACCGCCGCTGGCAGGCGCATATGAGCCGGTCCAGCCTGCGCGAACACACAATCACCATCACGGTCATCAAGCGGCCCGATCTTCTGTCGAAGATCCCTTTCTCGCAGCGCAAGTCGCAAGAGCTGCTTGACCGCCAGATCGACGGGCAAGTGAGCCAGTTGCATGAGGTCGTGGAATTTCTCTGCTCGGCCTTGTCGCACATGGACCCGCAGGTTCTGACCGCATCCAGCGGTCAGTTGCTCGGGTTTCTGGAAAGCCTCAATACCGGCATCGAGGTTCCGACCTTCCACACGACGCTGGATCGAACCGTCGCAGAAAGCGTGTCCAACACCCGCATCACCTTCAAGGGCGACAGGATCTATCTGACCGGGGGAAGCCTGCCGGATCGTGTCGGCACCATCTACTCGATCAAGGAATTTCCCCGCGACTCCTTCGTGACCATGTTCGATGAACTGGACCTGCCGGTCGATATGGTGGTGTCGAACTACTATGTGCCGGTCAACAACGGCGTCATGGAAGAGCGGCTGGCGCGGGAATTACGCAAGCGCGCTGCGATCAATGACAAAGCGGCCAACACGATTGCCGATTTGCAGACGGCACAAAACCGGCTGGCCTCGGGGGAAATCACCTTCGGGATGCATCAGATGGCGGTCGCCGTCTATGCCGACAGCGAGGAAGAGCTGTCCCGCATCAGTTCGATGATCCGCAATATTGCGGTGACGGCGGGCGTCAAAATGATCTCGCAGGGCTACACCGCGCAGACGGTGTTTTTCGGCCAGCACCCGTGCAACCGGTCCTTTCGCATCCGCGAAGGCGCGATCACCAATGAACAGTTTGCCGATTTCGCGGCCCTGCATCGTGCGGCGATGGGCAAGAGCGGTGAGAACGTGCCTTGGGCCACGCCGATCACATGGTTCCCAACGATTTCGCGCAGCGCCTATCGCTTCAACTTCCATGAGGCGGGCGATCCGGCCAAAGAGCCAAGCAACGGCCATACGCTTGTTCTGGGCCGCATGGGGTCGGGCAAATCCGTGCAAGCAGCGTTCCTCGCCGCACAGGCGCAGCGCGTCGGCGCGCGGGTCTTCGTCTTCGACTATCGCCGGGGCATGGAAATGGCCGTGCGCGCCTTGGGCGGGCGGTATTCGGAACTGAAGGCGGGTGAGCGCACCGGCCTAAACCCCCTCTGGGTGGAGACGGACACGTCCGGGCAGGAATGGCTGAGCGACTGGCTCATTCACCTGATGGAAACCGGCCATACTCAGCTGCAACCGGAACAGTCCCGCGCGGTGCGCAATGCGGTGCGCCAGAACGCGGAAGCCGGAAACCCGAACCTGCGGACCTGGACGCAGTTCGCGCAGCTGGTCGGCTCTACTCATGACGGCGGCGCACTGGCCGACCGGATGAACGAATGGACGGAGGGAAACCGCTTCGGCTGGATCTTCGGGCGCGAGGTCGAGGATAACTTTTCGTTGGACGGCCAGTTTGTCGGTTTCGATCTGACCGACATTCTGGATAGCGAAAATCCGAGGGCCCGCATGGCGGTCCTGTCCTACATCTTTCGGCGCATCGAACGGCAAATCGAGGACAAGCGCCCGACCATCATCGTCATCGATGAGGCGTGGAAGGCGCTGGACAATACCTACTTTGCGGGCCGGATCGAGAATTGGCTGGTGACGGCGCGCAAGCAGAACACGGTCGTGGTGATGATGACGCAGTTTGCGCATCAGCTGAATGCCTCGGCGCACGGGCGGACCCTGTTGCAGGCACTGCCCACAAAGATGCTGCTGCCGAATAAGGAAGCCAATTTCGAGGACTATGCCGGGCTCAATCTCAATCAGAAAGAGCTGGAAATCCTCATGGGCGTGACCCCCGGGTCGCGCATCGCCCTGCTGCGGTCCGATGACGGATCGCATGTGATCGACACCGATCTGTCGGCCCTTGGCCCGCTCCTGACCATCCTCGGCGGCATGAAAGCCGGTGAGGCGCTGGTGGGCGCGGATTACCGGACCCGCCCCGATTTCTGGAAAGGATTTGAAGATGCGTAAGCATGCCCTCTGCGCCGTTTTGGCGTCCCTTGCCCTCTCGGCCTGCGCTGGCACCCAATCGAAGCCGGTCAGCAGCAAGTGCTTCAATGCGCGCGGCGATCTGACCTGCGATCTGCGCCCGCTGCCGGAACTCTGGGGCGAAGCGCGTCAGGATGCCGTGCGGCAGGTGGGCGTCTATGAGGGCGCGGTCGAGGATGGTCCCTATGCGCAACCGTGATCCCCATCCCCTGCCCGAAACAGGGCCGCGCGAGACGTCAAGGATCGAGCAAGGGCCTGTTGGCAACTGGGGCCTGACGTTTGCATCCCCGATCCTTGCGCTGTTGCTGTCCAGCGCGGCGGTGGCGCAGGGCGTCCCGATTGTCGATCCGGCCAAGGTTATACAAGAAGCCCAAATCACCGACCTAGAAAGGGAAGATCTCGCCCGGCAGCGGGAGAAGGCCGCAGAAGCGCGCCTTCGCCTCGAAGCCGACCGCGAGCAGGTCGAGGCGCTTGAAGACGTCACTGGGGGGATGACCTTGCCCGATGACGGCGCCGGGGCGCGGGACATGCTGTCCGACCTTGAAGAGAGTGCAGCCCCGTCAGCGGAAGTCTACGCCACCGACAATAGCGCCGCCGCCGACCGGCTGTTCAGCGGTGATCGCGAAAACGTCGAACAGATCATCATCCGCGCGGCGCAGGACACCCATCATATGCAGCGCGCCGGGCTGTCGCTGATCCAGTGGCGGTGCTGGTTGCAGGCACTGATCTGGCAGGAAAGCCGGTTCAATCCCCATGCCCAATCACCGGTCGGGGCCTATGGCCTCACCCAGATTATGGAGGCCACTGCTGGCGATTTGGGTATTCAAGGAACCTACAGATCGGACCCCTATGTGCAGGCCGAAGGTGGGGCGCGCTATCTGGCGCAGCGGCTGAATGAGTTCGACGGCGACATGATCCTGGCGCTGGCGGCCTACAATGCCGGGGCGGGGAACGTCCGGAGATATGGCGGGGTGCCGCCCTTTCCGGAAACCCAGAAATACGTCCAGATCATCCCGACCAAGTATCGCGAATACATGGCCGCCCTCGGTGCAGCCGACCAGATCGGCAGCATCGAAGCCAGCTATATGGCGAATGCCGACCGGGCGATGATCGGCGGGGCCACCGCGGAATATGCGGATGAGGCCGGGCAGGACATGGGGCTGGCGATGACCCGGCTCGAAGATGCCATGTCGCGCCTCGGGAACACCACGAACGCGGCTGAGGCCATGGCGCTGAACAGCTATGTTCGGGCCGAATTTGCCCGGCTGCTTGTGATCCGGACGCGGCTGGTCGCGGCGCGGTCCAAGCCCATGTCGGCTGAGCAGGTCGCTGCGGCGTCAGCTTTCGCGCAGGAACGCGCATTCATGAATTTTGAAGGGGGATTGTAAGATGCGGATTGCATTCAAAGGACTGATCGTCGGGGCAGGTTTGGGACTGACCTCTATGCTGGCATTGACCCTTCCGGCTTCGGCGCAGGGTGTGCCGACCTTCGACAGGGAGTCGATCACCCAACTTCTGCTTCAGATCGAAAATATGCTGGAGGATGCTGGTATTCAAAGCAATATGCTGGACAACTTCCGCGAACAGCTGGCCGCGTTGCAGGAACAGACTTCCGAACTGCAACAGATCTATGCCGTCCTGACCGGCAATGCCGACATTCAGGGCCTTCTCATGGGCGGTGGTCTGGATGCGGTTCTCGATCCGAAAATGACCAGCATCCTGCAAGCAGCCAACTCGGCATCCTCGGGTGACTGGACGGGCCTGTCTTCGGGCTACCGTTCAGAAATTCAGGCCGCTGCGCAAACGACCATGACCGGGGCTGGCCTCGATCCCGCGCGGGTCGAAGAAATGGGCCGGACCGGCAGCGTGGCAGAAAGACGTGCCGCAGGTCAGGCCACGACCGGCGCGCTGGTGGCGGCCTCGGCCGACACCGCGCAGCGCGAAACGGCGGTCAGCCTGCAACGCCTCGACAGTCTGGTGGGGGAAATCCCGCAGCAGACCGGCATCAAGGAAGCGATCGATTTGAACACGCGGATGATGGGCGAAGCCGTCAGTGAGCTGATCAAGAACAACCAGCTGCTCGCGATCCAGAGCTACGGGATGGGCATGTCGGACGTGTCGCAGGCCAGTGCCTGGGCGCAGGAGCAACAGATGCTCGATTTCACCATGCCGGATTTGCAGTGAGGCCACCGATGTTCAATCGCAAAAACAATAAGGCGCAAGCCGCATCCGTCGCGAACCGGAGAGTCAGCGAAACCGAGGAAGAGCTGATCTATGGCGAGCGCCGGCGCGGCGCCTTCTGGCAGAAATTCGGCGTCGCGGGATGGGGCTTTGGGGCCATTGGCTGCATCATGGCGGCGGTGATCGCAGCCAGTCATGAAACCCCTGCCCCGGTTCTGGTGCCGTTCGATCCGACCAGCGGCATGGCTCTGCCAATGGTCAATCTGGAAACGATCTCTGTCACCAATCGTGATGCGGTCGTGCAGTCGCTGGTCCATGCCTATGTCCGCGACCGGGAAACCTACAGCATGCTCGACAATGACCTTCGGGTCCGCTCGGTGCTGGCACGGTCGTCAGGGGCCGCGCTGCAATCCATGCGCAGCCTCTGGTCGTCGGAAAACCCGGATTATCCGCAGAGCAAATACGGGCCGCGCGCCCGCATGGATGTGGAAGTTCTTTCGGTCACGCTGATCACCAATGACCGGGCACAGGTGCGGCTGCGCAAGCGTCTGCAGGACGATGATGGGGAAACCCAGGGGCTGTTCACGGTCACGCTGGCGTTCCGCTACGACACCACCGAAGCCCGTTCTCTTGAAGAGGTCTGGACCAACCCGTTCGGCTTCTCGGTCTACGAATATGCAATCACGTCTGACAGGTCGGAGGTCCAATGATGCAGGGCATTCGGATCATTGTTGCCATGTGCGCGGCCAGCATGGGGGCGTCGAGCGCCTTGGCGGAAGTCACCCCTCGGGCGGGCAATCTCGATGCCCGTGTCCGTTATGCGCAATGGGTCGATGGACAGGTCTACCGTGTCCAGACGCAGGTTGGCCGGGTCACGTCCGTGGAGTTCGGCCCGGATGAACAGATCACCTCCGTGGTCGCGGGCGATACCGTCAGCTTCAATTTCGATGCGGTGCCGGGCGGCAGCGCTTTCGTGATGAAGCCCACGGCCAGCGGGGCCGCCACGAACATCAACGTCTATACCAACAAGCGGCAGTATTATTTCGAAGTCTCGGAAAGCGCCTCGGCGCAGTTCTCGGTTGTCCGCTTCACCTATCCGCGCGGCTCGGGCGGCACCACGCCCGCGAACCGTCAGGTCGCGCGGGGTCCACTGAACCACGACTATGGCGGCAGCATCGTCAACGGCACCACACCCACGGAAGTCTGGGATGATGGGGCCTTCACCTACTTCAAATTCCGCCGCAATGGCGAATTGCCCGCGATCTTCAAGGTCACGGCGGGTCAGGAAATCACCGTCAATTCCCAGACCATGCCCGATGGCGTGGTGCGCGTGACTGGCACCAGCCCGTTCTGGATGCTGCGCTTGGGTCAGGTTGAATCCACCGTGGGGATGATGAAAGCCGTGAGGTTGGTGCAATGAGCGAACAAGAAAATATCGACCTGCGCGAGCGCCTGGCCGGGATGAACAAGGCTGCCGCCCCTGCCGCGACAAAGCCCCGGCCTGCCGCCAGTGCGGCAAAGCTGACCGGGCTTTTGTGCGGGGCGGCGGCTCTGGCCGGGCTGGTCTACGTCTATTCGCAGCCCGAGGGTGAGGCGGATCTGGACGTTCGGCAGGCCAGCGAGTTCCAGAATGAAGGCAGTGGCTTCGGCAATCTCGAAAACACGCCGCGTCCAGCGGCGGCAGAGCCTGAACCCGTGGAGGTTGCGGAACCCGAACCCGCTCCTGCCAATGACAATTCCGAAGTGGTCGAACTGATCCGGGGGCTGCAAGACCAGATCGACCGGCTGTCGGCTCCCCCGGCAGATGACGGCACCGACGCGCCGGAAATCGACACAGCCGCCCTCGATGCCTTGCGCGACGAGCTGGGCGAGCTGCGCAACGAAGCGGAGGCCCGTGAGCGCGAGTTGCAATCCACACTCAGCACTCGTGATCGGGAAATCGCCCGCCTCAACAATGAAATGAACATGCAGCGCCTTCGCGGCGACGATAGCGTCCTGCCCGGCAGCGACGACGATCTTCTGACACAGCGCCGCCAGTCGGCAGAGGAAGCCGCACAGCTGGAACAGGCCCGCATGCAGTCATCCATGATCGCCCTCGGTGGGGGCGGCAGCGGGGCGGCAGGTGCCGTCGCCGATGCGGCGGGTTCGGGCGATGGTGCTGCCGCGCAACAGGCCGCCCGGCTCAGCAGTGACGCGCAGTTCGTGCGCGATGCCGGGCGTCCTGTTCAGGTGCAGCGCGCGGAAATTATCGTCAATCCGTCCAACACCGTTACGCAGGGCACAATGATTCAGGCGGTGCTGGAAACGGCCATCGACTCGACGCTTGAAGGGCCAATCCGGGGCCTCGTGACAACCGATGTGGTGGCCTATGACGGATCGCGCATCCTGATCCCGCGCGGGTCGCGCCTGATTGGCAGCTATTCCGCCGATGTGGAAACCGGCCAAAACCGGCTTCTGGTGGCATGGGAACGCATCATCATGCCCGACAACCAGTCGGTGCAGATCAGCTCCTTCGGTGGCGATGCCCTGGGCCGTTCCGGCACTACCGGCAGGGTCAACAATCACTTCTTCCGCCGCTTCGGTGCTGCCGCGCTGATTTCTACAATCTCGGCCATCCCATCACTTTTGGAAGATGACAGCAGCGACGGCGGCGTGACCATTTCCACGGGTGGATCAAACGATGCCGCAACCGGTGTCTCGGACGCCCTCGGCGGCGCCACGGACTCTGCCATCGGCCAGTATGTCTCGATGCCTCCCACGATCACCGTGAACCAAGGCACCCGGATCGCCGTCATGGTGGACCGCGATCTGGAGATATTCTGATCATGAACGACATGACCCATGGCAGCTATCTGGACGAAGCACTGGCACGGATCGGGGCTGTCATCGACAGCCCCGCACTGGTGGAAATCGCGATCAACCCGGACGGACGCATCTGGTCGCTGGAACACGGCGATCCGGCGATGAAGCTGGAAGCGCGCCACCCGATGAACCGGCAGGAAGTCACGGACCTGGGCCGCATCATCGCCAGCGCGGGCAAGCTGACGCTCGGAACGAACGCCCCGATCATTTCCACCTCTGTGACCTACAGGGATCGACCGATCCGGGCGCAGGTCGTGGCAGAGCCTGCGGTGCTGTCGGGTGCGGCAATCTCAATGCGGTTCTTCTCGTCCCTGCCGCTCGACAAGATCCGGGTGAAATATCTGCACGGTCAGGAATACTCGGTGGACAAGGCCCGTGCCGAGACAAAGCATGAGCTGAAACGGCTGGCAGCATCCGGCGATATTGATGCCGCCATGGCCTTCATTGTCGACCACAAGATGAACGCCCTGATCGCGGGCGCGACCGACAGCGGCAAGACGGTCTTTGCCCGCAAGATGCTATCCTATGTCAGCGACAGTGAACGGATGATCACCATCGAGGATGCCTCTGAGCTGGTCCCGACGCAGCCCAACGTGGTGACGCTGATTGCGGATCGGGACAGCCGAACAAGGACGCCGGACATTCTTCTGACCTCCTGTCTGCGGATGCGCCCTGACCGGCTGATCGTGGGCGAGGTTCGCGGCAAGGAAGCCATGACCTTCATCGAAGCGATCAACACCGGTCACGGAGGGTCGATGACCACGATTCATGCTGAAACCCCGAAACTGGCTTTGTTCAAGCTCGCCATCATGGCGCTGAAATCCGAGCTGCCGCTGACCTATGCCGACACGCTGCGCTACATCGGCGGTTCGATCGATGTGGTGATCCAGACGGGCCGCGCAGGTGGCGATCGCGGGGTTCTGGAATTTTACATTCCCGATACGGGCGACAACGGAGAACACGACAATGCTTGATCGAAAAACCCTTGTGATCGGTGCGGCATCACTCGCCGTTGGCGTGGCAATTGGTGGCGTCTTCCTCGGGAATGCGCCTCACGCTGAAACGTCCCCTGTCATTCAGGCTGAGCGGGACTTCATGGACTTCACCATGCCCGACTTGGCGCGGTCAGATGAAACTCGCGGCACAAATGAACCAGATGTTGAGCCGCCCGCGTCACAGACGGAAAAGGACTTCATGGACTTCACCATGCCCGACTTGTCGCAGTCTCAGGGCGTTGAAGAAACGACCCGCCATGGATGCGTGAAGCCAGCACGCCCGCAATGGGCCGTAAATCGATCCCCACAAGAGGCTGATAACGCCGTATTGCTGAAAGCCATTTATGACATGCGGCGTTACGAAAATATAATCGAAACCAACTCATGTCCGTGTGATATTGAGCATCCGTCATGGAACAGTGCGGATCAGGAATACAACGAAGTCGCAACAGGTAAAGACAGGGCTGAAATACAAGACCTTGGTGGAGAGGTTCTGCGCGAAGTTGCGCGGCTTCTGAAACCTTCGCTAGACATATGCCGCGAACAGCGGGGGCGTTGAAATGGCTATTGTCGCACCAATCGTCAATTCAGCAGAAAGTTTTCTGGTCAATGCCGCAAGATCGACGTTCCTTGGCCTTGTTGAAGCGTCTGGCACCCTCGTCGGCTATATGGCTGTTCTTGCGGTAGCCTTGGTGGGTATCAACATGATGGTTCAGCTGCGCCCGATGGCATGGGCAAATTGCCTGAGCCTGATGATAAAGCTGGCTCTGATCGGGATCTTTGCGTGGAACTGGAACCAATTCTGGGGTGTCGCTGATGGTATCCTGAGCGCCATAGAAGCAACAGCTGGTGGCATCCTTGCTTCAAGCGGAAACGGACTAAGCGGCCCATCAATCAATGACGGATTTGCAAGCGCAATTGATCGGTTGATGATCCAATTCACCAATGCTGCTACAAGTATCGCAGAGGATATGGGGGGATATTTTACCTCGGCTATTGTGTCAGGCATTTGCGTTCTGCTCATAGGGTTCATCTCGGCAGTATCGGCTCTGCTCATTTTGTTCCCCAAAGTCGTGATTACTGTTCTTTTGGGGTTAGCTCCTATCGTGATCGCAATGACCCTCTTTGAGGCGACAAAGGGGTTCTTCGAAAGGTGGATGTCCGCCTGCATCAGCTGGTCGCTTTACCCCTTGTTCATTGCCTCGATTTTTTCGATCATGATTTCCATGGGAACCGATATGATCGACCGTATCGGCACCGATGGCTATACCAGCATTGGTGCATTTGTCCCCTTCATTGTCCTGATGATCCTTATCCTCCTTTGCATGGCTCTTCTGCCGATGCTTGTCACAACCGTGTCGGGCAACATTCAGATGGCTGGTGTTATCGCGACTGGCAGCAGGTTTATGGGCCAAGGAAAGAGCGTCATGAATGCTGGAAAGGGCGCAGCGGCGACAACCGCAGCCTTGGCGAAAGCTCCGGGGCAGACAATGCGCGGTGAAAATGCCGTAGGCCGCGCAGGTCAGGCGTTCGCAGCCACCCCATCAGTTTTTCAGGCGACGACAGGGGTTGCAGAGTCCATAAATAGAATGCAGGACAAAGCTCGAACACTAGGAAAAAGATAATCGCACAAGCGAGGGGCATAAGAGCAACCTGTGGCTGCCCTTACTTTAGAGAAGGAAGTCTAATGAATATTGATCTTGAAAATATGTCGCTGAAAGAACTCCGCGACCTCCAGAAAGCTGTTGGACGGCAGATTGACGGCTTTGAGGCCAAGAAAAAAGAAAAGGCAATGGCCGCAGCACAGCAAGCGGCAGAGGAACACGGGTTCTCTCTGAAAGATCTGCTTGGCGGTGGGAAGTCGGTCAAATCGACCGTAGCGCCCAAGTATACCAATCCAGAGGATGCCTCATCGACATGGACAGGCCGGGGTCGCCAGCCGCTTTGGGTAAAGGGTCATCTGGACGCGGGTGGCAATCTTGATGATCTACTGATTAAGTAAATAGCTTGGAACAAAAGAGAGCAGGCGGCCTTTCGGCCGCCTGCTTTTTTATTGGGCTGCTTCTACAGCCGCGCCTTCTCCATCACCCTCTGCGGAAATGGATTTCACGTCTGATGCAGCCTGAACAAGCAACTTGACCGCTTCATCGTTTGATTCAAGAACTGGTGCTTTTTCTTCAGACTTGTTGGCATTCCTGCGCCTCACTACGACTGGCAGTGTTTTCTCAGGATTACCTTTCGCTGCATTATTTTTAGCTTTTTCTTTATCATCAGGTGAGACAAGAACGATTGACCTGAGAGCAGATTTGACACGGCTGCGCTTCTTACGACCCTCTTTAATCTTGTCTGTCAGCTCATCCAGCCGATGGGTGGTTCTGACCAAATCACCGCGCAGGTCACGGAGTTCAGCGTCTTTCGGATCAGGTGCCGGTAGCTGCCCCTTCTGCGAGAGAAAGATGGGTTTTAGCACCCTGTCGTCAAAATACTTGATCCGACGCGCCTTGATTGGGTGCTGACCGTTGGCAAGGATGATTACCGTGTCTTCGTGCAGCCTGCCTGCTTCGTCCTCTGTCAGAAGATCGCGGTCCTCGCTACGTTCGGAAATGTTGACCCCGGCAAATGGCCCCTTGCCGATGGTTTTTGACTTTGACGTAACGCGGTGCGTGGTTTTGCCGACCGCAGCGGACAGCTCCGACTTCGTGCGCTGCTCGGACGGCGCTAGATAGATCTTCACCCCTGCCCCGCCCTGAAGCGACAGTCGTGTGTCTTCACCATAGATCTTGTCCAGTGCCGGAATGGTCTGGGTGACGATCGCCAGGTGCCCGCCATAGGCCCGCAAGGTCTTGATACTGTCTGTCACGCTCGGCATCCGGCCAAGCATATCAAACTCGTCCAGCATGATCATGACCGGCCACGGCTCTTCTTCGCCGGGCAGATGGCTATGCAGGCTGGACAGCAGGTCGGAGAAGAACAGCCGCACAAGCGGCGCAACTGCCCTGATCTTGTCATGCGGCGGTGCCACAAAATACGCGGTCTGCGGTGTGCGGCGGAAATCGTGAAAACTGAAATCGCTCGTCTCGGTCGCCCGGTCAATTGCAGGGTTCGACCACAGGCTGAGGCCCGAAGTCATCAAGAGCGACAGGTAAGACGTCAGGGTGCGATCATTGGTCGAGGCAAGCCGTTCGAACATCAGGCGCGCGGCAGGGCTTTGCACCTTGTCGGCATAGGACAGATATTGCTTCTGCTTGTCGCCCCCTGCCGATGCCAGACGGTAAATCTCGCCCAGGGTTGGAGTGCCACGTTCAATCGCAAAGATACCGCAGGCCACGAACAGGTCGATGCCACCGTCCAGCAGGCCCTTGGCACTATCGTCCTCAGTTTGCAGAAACAGTTCTGCCAGAAGCCGAATTTCCATTTGCCGCTGATCCGCGTTCGGAAGCGCATTGATCCGGTCGAGGGGATTGTAACGATGGCTCGGCTTATCCCAATCCAGCGGGGCAAAGCGCCAGATTTTGTCCCCCATCGACCGGCGATGACGACTGGTCAATTCAAAGTTCTCGCCTTTGACGTCGAGGACAACCGCACTGCCCTGAAACAGCAGCAGGTTTGGAATAACAAAACTGATACCCTTACCTGCGCCGGTTGGGGCCACCAACAGGCAATGTGGAAAAGAGGCCGAACACAGGAATTTACCCCTGCCCTTTGGCGAACCAATTTTCCCAACGACAAATCCACGTCCCGGGGTTTGGAAAAACTTGTTTGCTTTCAATTCACGGCGGCTTTGCCAGTGGGCACGACCAAATGTTGTTAGGCTTTCGGTCAGAACCTTGGCTGAGAAAAGAAGCGAGAGAATAATAAACCCGCCCCAGATCAGGTTGAGGATCTGAAACGCCTGCGGATCGTTATTGCGCATTGCGAGGTAGTCACGCGCGATCAAGGTCCAATCCAGATATTGACCATTCAGCCCATATCGGAATGATAAAAATCCGGTTCCGATGATATAGGCGAACCCGGTAGCGATCAGGGCGAACAACACCACGCCCCCAAGAAGACGCAATTTATTCATGACCGCCTCCCTCATGGCCACGTTCCTGACGAACGCGGTCACGCTCTGCGGTAAGCTCGTCGCTCACACGGTCGATGCCATGCTGTGCGGTCGGATCGTTGCTGGCGCGCAGATAATCCCGCGCAAGGGTCAGCTGGTCTTCTCTATCCCCGACGCCGCGCAGAACCTCTGCATCGCCGTTCTTCAAGGCCGCCAGTTCTTCGCGGGTCAGCGTCCGCTCGATGGCCTCGCGTAGCTTGCGTTCATCCTCTGCGCCAACAGGGTTGGAGTAGCGTGCCAGTTCAGCGTGATCGGTGCCTGCGCCATCGCGCGATCCGAGAGACATGTTGGGGGCGTATTCAAGCGCCTCCGTCTCCCGCGACCGCTCAAGCTGAGCGTTGGCATCCGGGCCTTGCCCCCCCTGCTCATGGTCAAAGGCTGCGTCCAACCGGCCAACTTCATTCAGCTGGTCACGCATCATGCGGTTAGTGTCATTCCGGCTCATGCTGGATTGGTCATCCAGCATCGGCTGATCTTCGGCATTAGCAGGATACCCCGCTTCCTCCCACGTCGCCGTTTCCGTCCCGGTGACGGGATGAACATTGCTCACGCCCTGTTCATGGCTTTCACCGCGCTGTGCAGCCGCGCGCTGATAGATGGCGTCATCGACGCCATAGTCTGCCGCCACCCGGTCATAGGCCGTATCGACGACCGCGATTGCCTGCTGCAACTGCGCGTCGTCACGCAGATCAAGCCCGCGCAGATCAGCGACAGCCTGCAAGTCCTGCTGGACCCACCGGGTTTCAAGCGCGGCGGAATTGGCGGCAACCCGCATCCGGGCCTCGACCTCGACCGGATCAATGCCGGTCCCGTCCAACGCAGCACTCAGCTTGTCGCGGCCTTCCAACGCAAAGCGGGTGTTCACCTCTTGGACGTTCTGCGCCGAATAGATGCCTTCCTCGCTGGCGGCCTCGCTCAGATCGCGTGACCGGGTGCCAAGCGGTTGCAGATGTTCGACCGAGGACAGTGCCTCGGACAGCTTACGCTCCATCGCGGGGCGCTGGTTCGGAGCGGCGTCGGCAATCCGCACCTCTGCGTCGTCAACAGCGCGCCGTAGCCCGTCGGCGGCTTTATCAAAATCGTCTTGGACTGACATGTAAGGGTCTCCCTTGGATACAATGACGCCGCCCTGGGACAGGACGGCTGATGCCTTCTCAAATGCGGTAGATAGATCCTGCAAATTTGCTTGCGAGGCGTAGCTCGCAAGGTCGCGATAGCGCAGGGACCAATCGCGGACGTCCTCGGTGGCACGGCTAAGCGCGTCACCGGTTCGAGGCTTTCCCGAAGGGGCCTCGAAGGCAGTGCCTGTCGCCACTGCCTTTTCCTTTGCCCGCAGCCACTCGCCATCGGTGGGGGGGTAATTGATATGCCCGCGCTGCAAGCGCGTCGTGGCCTCAAGCTGAATGCCATATCGGGCGGCATGATCCACCATGGCCTCTTTGAAAGCCTGATAGGTGTATTCCGTGCCCTGACGGAGGGTGAAATAATCCCCCGGCTCCCTGCCCCGCCGATTGACGATGATATGGGCGTGCGGGTTCTTGTTCGGGCTGTCTGTGTGAACCGCGATCATGTAGTCAAACCGCCCGCCCAGCTTCTCCCTGCAGATTTCCCCGGCGATCAGGCTGACATGGGCGGACTTGGCTCCGCGCGGAAACGACATGACCATGTGGCTTGTCCGGGCCGCGTTCATGTTGCCCCGCCAGTCGTCGGTCCAGCGCGACACGGCACGCTCGATCTGCTCTGGGGTCAATCGCTTCTCACCGTCCAGAAGACCGCGTGAATCATGCACATCGACGCTCTTGCTGAACAGATAGCTGAACTGCGACGACAGCTGACCCTTCGAGGCACAACCGCCGGTCCGGATCATCTTGAAGAAAGCTGGTGATGCCCCCTGTGCAGCGCGCGCCATATGACGGGCACCGGACAGCTGACGGCCGCCGCCGATCTTGTCCCAACCATCTTCAAAGAGCTTTGTGGAAACGCCAGCAACGGCATTAGTCCGTCCCATCGCCCACCCCCTTCATCCCGGCCACAAAGCGGCGGAACGTCTCTGAGGCGCGCTTGCCTTCCATTTCGCGGACCTGGGCGGACACACCGTCGATGTGATCCAAAAGATCACTGAGAACCTGCTGCTGCGGGCCGGTCAGTTTGAGCTTTTGCCCGCGCCTGACCTCGTAGTTCTTGGTGGCGACCAGTTGGTTCACGTTCCGACCAATGGCAGAAAGCTCCAGCGCCACGTCGCGCAGGGCATCGGCCAAGTCAGGATCAGGCTCTAGAAACGCGGACGGAACCTGACACACTCGGCGCAAAGCGTCAGCCCGGCTCTTCAGACCAAGCCGTCCCGTTACAGCATCGAACGTCTTGAGGGTGTTCCAATCGACGGTGAAAGAGACATGGGCAGTGCCGACATTCACCCCCTCAGCCTTCTCATGGAAGCTCCTGATCGCCCGGTAAATGGTTGGCCGCGTGACGCCATAGGTCTTTGCCAGAACCGTCACAGGCACCCCCGCACGAACGGAGGCGACGATCTTTTTCTCGTCAGCAGAGGTGAGCTTTTTCGATCCAGACGCCATGGGCTAATGTGTAAAACTTACAATTGCATTTCTTGCCACTCTATCACCTTACCCTCGCCTAAAAGACGAAGACTGTCAAGGAATTCGGCTTTTAGGCGAGGGTAAGGTTCAATTCGCCTAGACTGAGGGTGCTGCAAAGCATGCACCCGAAGAATGCCCTCAGAGGCCCTCAGAAGGCCGACAGAGGGGCAAGTCCGTTTTTTAAGCAGGGCGATGAGGGTGACGGGCCGTTAGGGCGCTCAGAGGCCATTACAGAGCCATTTTGGATTAGCGGCCTCCCCGAAGATTGTGCGGATATGGCTGGGGGGGGCATATCCAGCCTTCGCGCCACCGATCTCAATACCTTACCTAATACCTTACCTAATACCTTACCGAATACCTTACCTAACGCATTACCGGATACCTTACCTGTTACATTACTCGATGCATTACCTAAAACAATCTTGCATACCTTACCGGACACCCTATCCATTACATTACGCGACACCTCACCTCTGACCTTACCTAACGCATTGCCGATTGCATTACCTAATGCATCACTCACCGCGTTATCGGTTGCACAACCCCGGGCATCACCTAGTGCATTACCTGCTGCATTACTCCTTACTTTACCTATTGACACAAAGTCTCGCGTGGCACCACAATACAGGCAACAAGGGGCCGTCCTGTCACGGGACCAGACCGACGCAGAGCGATTGAAGGGGCTAACGAATGGCGAATGTGATTGGACTAATGAGCAAGAAAGGCGGCGCTGGAAAATCCACCATCGTCAAACTACTTTCATCTGCGATGGCCCACGCCGGACATAAGTGCCTCGTGATCGACCTTGACCCGAACAAGGACATTCTGACCTGGTGGGCAGTCAGTAAGACCAACAACCTTGCCGAAGATAACTTGATTGTCCGAACTGTCTCTCCGGACAGGGACCTGTTCGATTTGATCGATGAATTTGACGATAAGGTGAAATTCATCATCATCGACACAAAGGGCGAGGGCGTGGATTTCGGTGTCGATCTTGCCAGTGTTGCAGACGTATTGATAATTCCATGCCTCAACGCAAAAGCAGACATCGACAGAACTAAAGAGACTATCAGTTGGCACAAGGATCTGAAGGCTAGAGCGGAAGATCCAAGCAAAATACCCCCGCTTCATGTTGTAATGTCTCGGGTTAATCCGCAGCTATTAACTCATGTGAAGGGAACGCCCAAACCAGTTGGAGTTGGCGCAAGAGAACTTGAAAGACATTATGAAATAATTGACCAACTTAAGCCGCTTGATATTATGGTGCCGGAAAAGCGAATCTACCAAGAAATAGAAGAGCGGGGAACGCTTGGTATGATCATAAAGGAGCACGGAGAGAAAACTGACGGACCGTCAAAATCGAAGCTACGTCAATTTGAAGCTGCCATGGCACTAGCCATCTTGCTTGGAAATTGCATTTTTGAAGAACGCAAAATGAGTGTGACCAATGGCTCGTGAAAGAATAAAAGTCACCCGTCCAGACGCTACGGGCTTCGATGAAGTTATCAGACCGGTCAGGGACCGCTCTGATTTCACAACTCTCAAGATGGACTCCATCGAAGCGTTCGAAAAAAAACGCAAACAGTCGAGCCAAAATCAAGATCCAGCAGTGGCAACGGATAGTGCCGCAGACAAAATAGAAACTGACGCGGGAACCGGACAGGTCCAAGAAATTGCGCCTGGCAGTGCGAGTGATTCCGAGCTTGAAACACGTCCTTCTCAAACAGAAAATAGCTCCAGTAGCGTGAAAGGGGCTAAGACTGACAACATTGCGGCGGCAAGTGTTGAGACAGACGAACTTGTTGAACTCAGCCTGCCGCCACGCCGCAGACCAGATGGATTTATAAATTTATCGCTAAGGCTGCGCGTTCTTACACGCCACGTCGAGGCACTGAAAAAACTTGAAGATAAAGGCGTAGATTTGCTTGAGGTTTTTCGCGCAGCTTATCGCAGCATCCCGCCGGTCAATTTCACTCCCCGCTACGTTCCTCAGGTTGCAGAACCAAGTGGACCGGGCAAGTATTCATATCGCATTGGTCCGCCAGTGCTACAGACAACAATTAAAACCATTGAAGGACAGGTTAGGGGAGGGGCTAATGCTTCTCGGGCCAGCCTTTTGCTAGGTCAGATTGAGCCAGTTTGGTTTGAAAAACTAGACATTACAATAAAGGAATATATGAAATTATGAATCGCCTAAGTTATGCTATCGCGACTTTAATAGCCTTAACTTCGCCTGCCTTCGCGTGGGAACATACGACAGATTTTCGTGGCCTCGAAATTTACGATCACGAGGATGAAGGTATAGAGGTTCAAGTCATCTGTGATCCCCAAGGTGCCTTCATCCCTCCAATCTACTCAGCTCGAATAGACTTTGGACAAAAAGACTATGAAGGCGAAGTCATGCTTCAGTCGGGCGACGCAACATTCACCTTTGAAATGAAACACGGCAGCATCCTGCCCAATGATGAGCCTAGTTGGAAATCGCTAATAGAGGGCCTTCGCAGTGGCTCAAACCTTACGTTGAACGCTGGAGGTCAGACATTGCAGCTTGAGACTGGATCACCGTTTCCGGTGACATGCGGCGCGGAGGTCTAAAAGACTCTCGGACTGCTTACTATTTCGCCTATCTCTCTCCTAACGTCCCTGTCCAAGCTGGATTTGTCCACCCGTGGCCATCTTTCGGTCACGGGCTTGCAGATCACGAGCGGAACGGCCCCCATAGAGCGAAGAGACGTGAGTGAGCTGTGGTCAAATCCATCCTGTAAAGCGGCACCTTTCCCCACGCACCCGCGGCGGCGTAGCCGCCGCCCAAAGCCGCCGTCAGGCGGCGTCTGCGTAAAATGCATAAGGATCATGTGGCGCGGCTTGCCGCGCTGCGATGTAAGGCGAAGCCTCGGGCGGGCGCGCTGGCGGCGAAGCTGCCAGCGCGCCCGCCCGACATTCACCCTGCGCGCCAGGACAGAGGGGCAGGGCAGGGGGGGTCAGCAGACGCCCACAAACCTTTCGCCTCCCCGGCTGTCTATCTCATAGATCAGAACGGGCGATCCGATCCGGGCGGCGCGGCGTCTGCCGCGCCGCTCCGCGTCGGCCAAGGTGGCGCACGGGATAGGCAGGTCGTCCGGGTCGTCGCGGATTTTATAGCTCATAGCGCGATCCCCGGTTTCAAGTTTCCGTCTCGGTCCAGCCAACCGCTTGCCTCCGCGCAACCCATGCAGATGCACGTTCCGGTTCCCCGGACATTGACAGGTGTCAGATAGACCGGGGGATTGGTCGTGCCGCATTTGCGGCACGACAGGTCGGGCAAGGGGCCGCTCACGCAGCCGCCCTTTCTTCCTCGACGCGCTGGCGCTTGGTCAGCAGGTCGGCGGCTTTCTGGGCCTCGCTGGCGGCTTTGAAAATCAGCCGCTTGTCGTCGTTCAACGCGCGCAACCAGCTTTTCAGATATGCGCCGGATTGGGCAAAATCGGGGGTTAGGCCAAGCTGTGCGCAAACCATGCAGTTGCCGATTTCTGCAATCAGTTCCTCGAACGCATAAGCCTTGCGATCGGTAAATCGCGAAAAGCGGTCAAGGCGGGTGCTGTGTCCGGTCCAGTGGCAAGCCTCGTGGGCCAGCGTTCCATAATAGCCTGCCGCATCGTGAAAGGTGGCAATCGGCGGCATGTGGATATGATCTGCGGCAGGGTCATAGTAGGCGCGCGGGTCGTCGCTGGTGCGGATCTCGGCTCCGGTCGCGGCGAAGAAAGCGTCAAGTGACGGGTCGGCTTCGGTGCCAAGGTCGCGGGCGGCCTCGGCGGGGGTGCCGTAGTATTCCGGGGCCAGCCCTTCGATCTGCTCAGCGTTAAACACACTGTAGGATTTCAGATAGGGAATGCGGCGATCCTCGCCGGTGGCCTCGTCTTCACGCTCAAAAGTCCCGTATTTGACAACCGTGGCGCAACGCTCTCCCTTGCGGACCTGTCCGCCTGCCTCTTTTGCTTGGCGATAAGTAAACCAGAACGGGGCGCGATAACCTTTGGCGTCTGCGGCCAGCCACAGCATCAGGACATTGATGCCGGAATAGGGCTCGCCGTTGCTGCGCAACGGAAACGGAGCGCCGCCCTTCTCGCCGGTCCAAGGCTTGCGCCATGCCGGGGTGCCGGACTCGATACTGGCAATGATGCTGTCGGTGACGTGCTGATAAAGATCGAACGCTTTAGCCATCTGGCATCCCTTCTCTTGCGACGGTCCCGCCCGGTCTTTGCGCCGTGGTCGGGTGCCCAAAATGGGCGGGGTTTCTGGCGAGGAAGCGCGAAGCGCGCCCCTCTCCTGAAACCTTGCCTCCCGGCGAGGGCAGGGGGGGACCGCCGCAATGAGAAAATCAAACAGACAAGGGGGTGGTGCGGCCCGCAGCCGAAGGCGAGGACACGGCCCCGCAGGATGTGCAGTATTTTCTTGTTGCGGTGGGGGGCTTGCGGCCCCCTAACGGACAGGCGCGCAGCGCCTGGCCCAACAAAGGCAGGGGGCGTTTGGCTTGTCCAAATCCCCCCTGCGTCGCGATCACCGCGCCTGCGCGGGGATCTCAGTCTTCTTTAAAAGGGCGCTGGTCTGCTGCATCAGCTGCCCCAGACCGCACCCGGTTGCCCACAGGCCCTTGCTCGATCCTTGACGTCTCGCGCGGGCCTGCTCCGGTCCCGCGCCTTCACTCCCAAGGTCGTTCCAGCGCGCGACTGGACAACCGGGTGCGGCCTGCGTCAGCGGTCCCGCCCGTCAGGGACGAGATGGGCGGGGCAGGGCGCCCAGGACCGGTGTGCGGGGGGATGGCTCGGAGAGACATTCAACCGTGCAGCGCAGCCGGGCGCATCGCCCTGACCAGCTCGGGTGGAGGCCGGTGCAGCCGGCCGGAACCGGGGGCGCGGCCCGAAGGGTGACGCCCAAATGCTTGCAACCTAAGCGGTATTATATGATAATATCTTTGATAAAAATATTAAAGGTCACATTATGATTTCTTCATTCCTGAAAGTTCCAGCCTCTTTTATTCAGATGAATGATCGTCCTGAGGACGTTCGGGTTTATCAAGAGCATAAAGCGGCGGTTTCAGCGTTAAATGAGGCCCTAGCTGGCGATTTCACCATAGCTATGTTTCCCTCGATGATTTCAAAGGACGGAAACTTACAGCCCCATGTGGCACAAGCTAGGTCTGACCTTCGGTCAGCGGCGGCATCAGGCAATATATTCGACTTTGGGGTTGTCAATAATCCCGATATTTTGCTTTGGAAGAAAAAGGCATTCGACAATCCGATTTCAGTAATGCCATGGGAAGGTCGATTTGCCGTCTTCCTGATGTCGCATCCCGGTGAGATACCCTATACCCGGTCAGTATCGGTCTATCTTCTCGAAACCCTCAGCAACATGAAACTGAAGCTGAGCGAGTTTGTCTTTCTGAGCGATAGCAAATCCTTCCTCTACTACCAGTCGATGATCGCGAACGTCCCGTTTGGGAAAAATCATTTGGTTGATGTGACCGTCTGGTCCCAAAAACCTTGTCTTGAAAGCGTCGATTCGACGCTTCCGCCCGCGATGATGGGCGTAGCATTTCTGGCTGCGTCAGTCGTTAACGACCAGTCGTAAGGGTCGCTCGGCCCGCCCGATCATCGGGCGGGCCGAGTGCAGCTACTTTCAGGCCAGATGCGCCATCGAAGAGGGCAGGCGTGCCAGCCCCAGAGCCTCGTATTCGTTGGTTACGGGGTCCAGCACAGAAAGCACATTGCCCCGAAGTTCAACGGTCAGAACCTCCGTTTTCTGGCCTGCTCTGTTGAACATCGACAGTATTCCCTCGACCATTTCTCTGGTGATCTCGGCTTTGCAGTGTTGGTTTAAATCGCGTGGTGCAAGCATGGTCACAACCGTCCCAAGGAAATTCTGACAAATTCATACAACCTCTGGTGGATGAGGATAGATGGAAGACCAAAAGTTCAGGCAAAAGTGCAGTTGAACGGTTTTCGTTCGCCTGCGGCTCCGCTTCAGAACCAAAGATGCGGCGCATCTTCCGCTTTTTTATGCCTTGCCGAAGGCGAGGCTCGGCCCGAAGGGCCGGGCCTGGCGCGGGGGTCGCTGAAGGCGGCGGCTGCGCCAGGTCAAATCAGATGCCCGGCGTCGATCAAAAAAGAGGCCCCGCCGAAGCGGGGCCAGTCTAACCTTCGTCGCAGAAGGATGGCGGGGCCGGTCGCTAAAGATCAGCGGCGGCGGAAATCTCGGGGGGCGTTGCGAGGCGCAGGCGCGTGGTGCCCCGGCCTTCAAGCATCGCGGTCATCATCTTGTCCTGAGCATCTTTGAAAGACAGCGGGTCGGTATGAAGATCGGTCCAGACAGTGCTGTCCCAGAAGGTGGCGATATATAGCAGCATCGGCAATTCTCCCGTCAGGGTGGCGGTGGAAGGGGCGGCGCAAGCCGCCCCTTCGTTTCGATCAGAAGCAATCCGGGGTCCAAGCGTCGATGCGGGCCTTCTTTTCAGCATCGAGCTGCCACGCGCGCTGATAGTCGGCATCGCTGAACAGACGCTCCATCCCGGCGGCTTTCTCGGCTTTCTTTTGTGCTTTGAATGCCTTGAAGCCATTGCCCTGTGGATCGCAGCCTGTCAGGTCCAGATGCAGGTTGTCCAGATAATCGGCGCTGACCCGGCTGAAAAAGTTCTCGGCTGTGGGCGTCCAGACCTTGCGGATACCGGCCCCGGCGTCGGCCTCGATCAGCCCGAAGAAATCCGCGCTGCCTGCGCCATAGGGCAGGGTGCGCGCCACGCCCTCGACCAGCGCTGCATTTCGGGCCTTCTTTCCAGCCGCAACAAAGTCGCGGAAGGCTTGGGCCAGATCGTCCACCCGCAGTTCCGGGCGGCTCCATGCCTCATGGCCCGCAGGGGCATGGGTGAGGCGGTCGGATACCTGCAATCCCTCGTCCTTGGTCGGGCGGTTATTCGGACGCCCCGGCGACAGATCAAAGACATTGGTGGTAACGCCCGATGCCAGCGACAGGCCGAAGGCCAGCAGGTCAAAGACCATTTCCGGCTTGTCCAGCAAGGCCGTCTGAATCGCCGCCAGCCGCACGGCTTTCATGTCGTCCACCAATGCCCCGGAATAAGGCGACTTGGGCGCTTCCTCGATGCTGCCCCCGCCGTGGCGGGTGGCGGCGTGGCCGGTCAGAACCCCTGCCTCGATGGCGTCCGCCCTGTCCTCGGCCCGGACCCATGCGGCGGTTTCACCCACGGTGCCGTCATTGCGAACATAGATATAGACCCCCGCGACGGCGCGCTGTGCATCGGTATAGCCGCCGTCCATGATCGCCGTCAGGTTGGCCAATTCGGCTTGGCCCGCCTCGTCCAGAACGTCGCCCTCGGCCAGTTCCGCCAGTTCGTCGTAACGCTCTGCCTGTTCCTCCGTCAGGACGCCCGGCACGGGATAGATGCGGTCCAGCTTCTCGGTCGTCCCATAAGGGATATAGCTGTCGGCCATCACCTCGACCCACTTCCAACCCTGCCCGACATTCGCGGCTTCTTCGGCCAGCTTGTCGCTGAACAGGCGGGCCAGCAGGTCGCCATCGTGCAGGGCAATGTTATCGCTGAACAGGTCGCGGTTCATCCGCCCGCCCGCTGCCTCGTAAGCGTCCAGACCAACGAACAGGGCGCGGCGATCGGTGCCGCTGATCGCCTCGGGCTGCAAAGCCTGCTTGATACGGTGTTCCGAAACGTCGCGGCCCGTCACCTCGGCCAGAACCTGCAAGGTCAGGGCCTCGTCCTGGGACACGGTAAAGGCTTTTGCCATGCCAATGCTGATCTGCCCCGCCTTCAAGGCGTCCAGAACCGGGGCGGGCAGAGCCGCCAGCGCAAGGCGGCGATAGACATGGGCCTCTGTCTTGCCAAAGCTTCGGGCGATGCTGGACACGTCCGCGCCTGCATCCTTCATCCGGCCATAGGCGCGGATTTCGTCAGCGGGTGCCAAGTCCTCGCGGGCTGCATTCTCTGCACTGGCCCATGCCCGCGCGGTGGCTTCGTCGGGGGCAAGCCGGACGGGGATAGAGGCCAGTTCCGGGTGCTTCGCGGTGACGGTCGGATCACGCTCGACGGCGCGGGCAATTGCGCGCAGCCTGCGGCCTCCGGCGACGATCCCAACGCGGCCTTCGGCATCGACGGTGCCGGACAGGTTCTGGATCAGCCCGATCATGGCAAGGCTGTCTGCCAGCAGGTCGATCCCCTCTGGGTCGGCATCCTGACGCGGGTTCAGATCGGACACATAAAGATCGGCCAGCGGGAAATACTGGATCATGGCGGCGGCGATGATTTCGTTTTTCATGGTGGTATTCCTCTTTGCGACGGTTATGGTTATTGGTGCCTTGCCCCCTGTGAGGGGAGGGCAAGGCGAGAGGTCTTAAATGACCCCGTGCTGGTTCAGGAAGCGGCGTCCAATTCCAAAGGTGTCGCCCTTCCTGACAAGCGCCCATGCTTCCGCGAGGCGCTGTTCAAAGATTGCTTTGCTCATTTCTTCACCCCCTTTCCGGTTGATGCTGCGGGAAGCATCGGCCTGCTAACGGAGCGCAGCAGGCCGATCTCTGGTCAGTGTTCGGACGGCAGATAGAGCGTCAGAACACGGCGCGTCTGGTCGGGGTCGGTTGCGCACTCGGGCATCGTTGCGCCGTAGGTGTAGGCGGTGTCGTAAAGGTCGATCTTCCAGAAAATCGCCACGCCATCGGCCTCGACGCGACCAAAGGAATGATCCTCCCAAGGGTCGTTTTCCTCGGTCCAGTCCTTGAAGTTGATAACCTTCTCCATCAGGGCCGATTTGGTCGCCACCGGCAGGGCCACGAAACCCTGCGTGACGACAGCGCGGCCTTTAAGGTGATGGTCACGCCACAGGGCTGCAAAGCCCAAGCAGCGACGGAAGGCATCGTTCTGTTCTGCGATCAGCAGCCGCAGCATGTGGTCGCGCGCCTGTTCGGCGGCGGTGTCGGTTTGGGTTGCTTTAGCCATTTGGCATTCCTTCTCTTGCGACGGTCCCGCCCGGTCTTTGCGCCGTGGTCGGGTGCCCAAAATGGGCGGGGTTTCTGGCGAGGAAGCGCGAAGCGCGCCCCTCTCCTGAAACCTTGCCTCCCGGCGAGGGCAGGGGGGGACCGCCGCAATGAGAAAATCAAACGGACAAGGGGGTGGTGCGGCCCGCAGCCGAAGGCGAGGACACGGCCCCGCAGGACGTGCAGTATTTTCTTGTTGCGGTGGGGGGCTTGCGGCCCCCTAATGGACGCGCCCTAGCGCGGCCCAACAAAGGCAGGGGGCGTTTGGCTTGTCCAAATCCCCCCTGCATCGCGATCACCGCGCCTGCGCGGGGATCTCAGTCTTCTTTAAGAGGGCGCTGGTCTGCTGCATCAGCTGCCCCAGACCGCACCCGGTTGCCCACAGGCCCTTGCTCGATCCTTGACGTCTCGCGCGGGCCCGCTCCGGTCCCGCGCCTTCACTCCCAAGGTCGTTCCAGCGCGCGACTGGACAACCGGGTGCGGCCTGCGTCAGCGGTCCCGCCCGTCAGGGACGAGATGGGCAGGGCAGGGCGCCCAGGACCGGTGTGCGGGGGGATGGCTCGGGACGAGACATTCAACCGTGCAGCGCAGCCGGGCGCATCGCCCTGACCAGCTCGGGTGGAGGCCGGTGCAGCCGGCCGGAACCGGGGGCGCGGCCCGAAGGGTGACGCCCAGATCAGCTATTGAAAGAAAGCGGAAATCTGCATCAGCAGTCCAAGGCCAGTGATCAGAGCAACCGTCACCCAGAAACCACCGCTGGATTTTTCATTACCACCGGTCACGCCGTCAGTCGCTTGGCACTGAAAAACCCTGACCGCTCCGCACACTTCGCAAGGGGTCGAAAATTCAGATGATGTAGAGCAAAATTGGCAGCAGTATTTCATAGTTAATATCTTCCTCCGAATACCGTAGCGACTATGAAAAAGCCAAAACTTGGCTCATTTCGCTACTCTGTTCAGCCCCTTATTAAATCTTTCTGTTCAGTATCAACGTGACACGTTCCTAAGCCTCGACCAACCAAGACGGACGATGACTTGCATTGGTATATCCCTGATAGTATATCAAGTTATACCTCACAAGGATAGACCCATGACGATGCTCATCAAAGGCGATGAAATCGATGATCTGGTGGCAAAATATTGCGCCATAACAGGGCTTAGGAACAAGAGCGAAGCGGTCCGACAGGCTCTTGCTGCGCAGATTGCCGCCCTTTCTGCCAAGGAAAGTCTCGCAGAGCGCATTGCAGCGATCCAGAGCCGCGCAGCGGCATCTGGCATCGTGGCCGATGGCCGCGATGACAAGGCGTTCATGGATGCCATGTGGGGAGAAGACTGATGTTCGTCGACGCAAGCGCGCTGGTTGCGGTGCTGAAAAACGAACCTGAAGCGCCTGCCTTGATGAAGGCGATGGAGGCGGCGCGTGGAAAGCTGCGCGTGTCGCCTATGGTGCGATTGGAAACCACGCTCGCCATTGTCCGGACACGCCGGGACGCGCGGAGCGCGGGCCCGGCGACAGCTGAAGACTTCCAGATCGCTACCGATCTGGTCAATGACCTGCTCGATGCGATCCAGGCGCAAGAAATGATGATCTCATCCAGCATGGGCCGCGCAGCCGTAGAGGCGCTTGCGACCTATGGCAAGCTGGTCGGGCATCCGGCGCAGCTGAACATGGGGGATGCGCTCTCCTATGCTTGTGCGAAGTCGCACCACGTGCCACTTCTCTACAAGGGCGCAGATTTCTCACACACAGATCTTGCATAGCAATGAGATTGCCAAAAACTGGATCGCCTCAAGTCGTCTTCAAAGCTCTGGGAGCGTATAGATGAAACCCTATGTGATCACCTTTGACGGCGATTTTTTGGCCACCCAGACACTCAGAAACGATGGTGAGGGCCTTGTTAAAGATTCGCGCGAAGCGATGCGCTTTGAAACGGATTTGGATGCCGAAATCTATATTGAGAACAACCGCGAGAAACTGGATAAAATCGGCAAAAATCCTACACCAATTTGGGCAATGCCAACGGGGCACGTCCATCATTAGAAAAGCTACGTCTGCTATGCGGACCTTCCGGTCATTCGCCGCAATTGCAAGCCTCCCGCAGATGCCGACCTGGAGATCGGCAAATAGGGTGGTATGCTGCCTAACGGCAGTGCAGCATAGCAGCTGCGGCATGAGCCTGAAGCGGACACTCATACCACGACTCGGTTAGTGCCACCGACGACGCAGAGGGCAGGTCACTGCAGATCCTCGCTCCGCGGATATTCGCTAGCGCAGCCCATGTTTAGCCTTAGCCCACTCGAGCCACGAACCTTCCGAAAATCAGCTATCGGAAACGTAGCGGCCTCTTTACGACGGGTACCGAGGACAAGCTGATCGGTGGACGGTCTTTGCCAATAATCCTGAGAACAGCCCGATCATGATGGAACTTAAGAAACTCTTGCGCTATTGCTTTGTCTGCAAAGTGGGTAGAAATTTGAGCATCTGCGGAAGCCGTGAGCGTGCCGGGCGGCACAATCTCTCCCCAACCCTTCACCTTGCGAAACTCCTTCACAATTATACCAAAGGGCGGATGTGCGTGACTTAGTTGCGCCTCGGTATATCCGACAAGATTCTCTGTAATGTCGCACGCGATTAAGCCGTCCGGCCCCGCGAAATGGTCAAATTGCCTCTGTTTCATCGCCAATAAGTCACGTGACACCGCGTTGTGGCATGCTACCGAGAATTCCTCCGCATCGCTCTTAGGGCGGCCTGCGACTGCCTGCACGTAACTGAAGTCTGTTGGAGTATCGTCGACGCGAATGACCCAGAACCCAGGGCTCGACCATCCATCGCCCTTATTCATCCGCCGCTCAAACCGCTTAATGCCGGGACCTATCTTCGATGAGCCGTCGGAAACGAGCGAATCAAATCGTTCAAGCAGCGCAGAGAGATCGCTGTGGTCCTGATAGTCCGATATTTGATCTCCGTCGCTATAGCGTGCTAGCATTTCCCGAAAATGCTGTTCAGCAGCCTTCTTACTCTTAAATAGCTGCCCGTTCGTTAGCTCGACCGGTTTTGCCATCTACTCCTCCCTTAAAATCGCTCTCGATAGTACTTTTTCACGAATTTCTCGAACCACAATGGACGGGAGACTAAGGGCATCCAACCGTTCGCGTCGATCAACGACCCATTGGATGCAGGCTGCCTCATCCAGCTGATCCAGAGCGACAATCTCATATAAAGCTACTGCGCCTATGCGTGACATGCCAAGCTCCATTAAGGAGCGCAGGGTAATGGTACTGACGCCAAATTCCAGTGCAACGCCGATATCGAGGTCTTGGTCGATAAGGTCTTCCCGGCCTATAGTATGTAGGTGCTGGTTCAGTACGTCGACATAGGCCGAAAAATAACGCGGTGCGAGAAAACGGGCAGTCCCTTCGATCATCTCAAGCGTGCTTCGGATAACACTGGCCGTATCAACCTCGCCGTCGCGCCGTTGGAGATACTCCAGTCGCTTACGGATAATCGTCGGCAGGGAGAAGCCCTTTAGCCATTGCAGCACCGTCAGAGCGTGAAGCGGAATCAAGGTCTTCGGCACAAATACGGTCAAGACATTGTCGTTGATCCGTTCCATCATGTTCGAGAAACGCTGATACGCGTCGTCGCTTTCCGAAGGTGCAGCCAGCAGATCTTCCGGCGATCCACCGTAAGCCCGGAAGTAGGCCAGCAGGGTTTGCAGCCCGATCAAGCTGACTCCAGGATTTCTAGCGCCGATGTCGGCAGCGAGGTCAAGGCCATCGGTCGCTTTCGCGAGTGCCTGCTCTAGCCGTTGCACGTTTGCAGGAGACTGGCGCTTTGCCCATGGCGCATCTGTCAGTGACCGGTCGCGGACATAGGCGGTCGCGAGATAAGCGCTTACCTGTTCAAAGGCGCGGACCTGATCAGGATCGAGGTCAACGCCCAAGGGGCGCTGTTCTATATAGGCAGTGAGTTCGTCGAGCTTCGACAGCGCAGTATCGGTTTCTCTCCGGATAGGATATCGGGTGCGTTGGGGAACGCCCGACGGCCAAGCTTTTGGGTCCGATGCGTCGATGCATATGATATTGCCTTGAAATTCATCGCCCCATCTGCCCGCTCTGCCGGCAAGGTTCCAGAAATCCTGCGGCTCCATCGGCGTCTTCTTTCCCTTGCGGGGTCCGCGAACCACGATCGTTCTGCAGGAGAGGTTAACGCCCTCGATGAGTGTGGATGTACAAACCAAGAATTTCAGCTTTCCTGTCTTGAACAGGCGCTCAACTTCTAGGCGGATCAACGAGGGCATGTTTCCATAGTGGAAAGCGACCCCGACCTCCACCAATGGACCAAGGCTATAGCTTCGATGTACACATTTCCGGGCCAAATCTGAAAGGTCAGCTAGTTCCTGGTCGATCTCTTTCGCTTTCGGCAGTAGCTGACTGATGAGCTCGGCGACATGTTCAGCTTCCGCTGCTCCATTGGTGTAAACCAGCGTGCCGCCCCGCTCACCGATCGCTGCTGCAATGAAGGCGAGCCTCTTTGACAGTGAACCCGGCTTACTCGCAAGTGTCAGGGTCCCGAGAGGCAGATACTCCTCATTGTGCCGGAACTTCAGCGCCCATTTGAGAGGCTTTGCCGGGACCTGATGCGCGACCACGATGTTTTGCAACACGGTCGCCACATCACTGTCGATTGCTATGGTCGGCGTGGTCTCCGGCGCGTCCTCGAGCAGCACTTCAGGATTTTGCGTGGCCGGGCTTACAAACGTGACACGCATTTCGGGGCTTGATCGGAGAAGTCGCTCGATAGCGTCCTGAAGGATGACGCCGCGCTGCGGATCACCAATCTTGTGCGCCTCATCCACAACGACGAGATCGATATCGATGCGCTCATGCAAAAGGTTAGCTAGAAGATGTAATCGCTCTTGAGTGAAGACAAACACGCATCGCCTACCGGATTTCGCCGCAGCGGCATATTTCTGTGCTGAGGGCAGCGACGAAATCTCGATGTCGAGCCCGGACTGCACGGCAACCTCTGCCAGTGACGATTCGATCTCCGAGACGAGGGCGCGTGTCGGTGCGAGATAGACTGCCCGCTTAATCTTTTCTGTCGCGATGCAATCTACAAGCCATTTCAACACGAGGAAGGTCTTGCCGGATGCAGTGGGAGCAGAGGCGGACAGCCAAGCCCTCTCCTGACCAGCAGCGCGCCAAAATTCGAGCTGAAACTCGTTAACCTGCAAGCGCTCTCCCGTCGCCTCTAGAAGAATGGAATTCTCAAGTTGCTTGCGCTGTTCCTCAATCCGAAGCGCGACACCCAGCCTCGCTTCCAGATCGGGCTTCAATCGCCCGCGCTTTTCAGCA
This sequence comes from Paracoccus nototheniae, assembly GCF_004335005.1. Taxonomy (GTDB): domain Bacteria; phylum Pseudomonadota; class Alphaproteobacteria; order Rhodobacterales; family Rhodobacteraceae; genus Paracoccus; species Paracoccus nototheniae. The sequence goes on from NZ_RQRT01000007.1 coordinate 63,279, forward strand.
AGTGCCACCGAACGGCGATTTGAAAGCTTGTCGAATAGCACCGCGGCTGCATCGCGGATCGGGTCTGTCGTCGGTAGCAGCATTGCGCCGGTGGCTATACGCAGACTTGCCTCGCGATGCAGGCGCTTCTTTGAACGTGCAAGGATGCTCGCACCTAAGAGGAGGCGGGGCCAATCGAACTTGATTTCCGCTAACGTGGGTTCCTGGGCAACGTTGTCTAATTCTAAGAGTGCGGTGACCATGCCGAGCTGCTGCAACTCGCCCCGCAATGATGTGTCGTAAAGCCAATCCTGGAGTTCTGTCTCAGACATCAACGCCCCATCGCGTCAAGGAACGCTTCTCTGAATTTATCGACGGATGGAAGCGGCAGACAGAGGAAGTGGATATCGAGATGCTGAAGCTTTTCCTCGGTCAGCCTTCGACCGACCGATGCGGACCATCCCTCAAGTCCCTTTTTCGCGGCAGTTACCAGATCGTCCAACACACCCGGCCCATCATCGGCAGGATAAAATTCGGCATTGAAGCCGACCAACGCTACGCCGCAATACTCCACCCTGTTCGACATGGGCGAGCTTGTGTCGAAGAAGCGACGGAAGGCTGCTGACAATTCCGGATCGCCAAGATCTGCCTTGTCGCTCAAAAGCACTAGATCTCGCTCCCTTGACGAACCGATATGATCTTCTTCAATTAAAAATGGCGCCAGTGAGCTGAGGCAGTCCCGGATCGCATCAGTCGGATCCTTGTAGACTTTGGATTCTCCCCAGAAAAGTTTTAGCTTACCGTCGTCGGAGACCGATGCGTAGACGCCGTCTGCACCGTGATAGTGCATGCGACTGTCGGTCTTGAGGTCCATCTTGCAGAGAACATGTGGGATGCCCAAGAAACGTTCCGCCAGAAGGAACAGAAGCATTTCCCCGCCTTCCCCGGTCTTGGCGAGGTCGGTGAACACAGCTCTTGCTTTTTCATGGAGAGCTGCGACGGCCGATGTGGATCGGAACTTGGCATCACGCCGCCTCGCTTCTTCAATGCGAGTACGTGGAATTGCATAATCAGCAGCGGCGTGGCGCATGAATTCAGCCAACCGCTTTATCTTGATTTTGCCGTTTCCATCGGTCGTCAAGCAATGGCAATAAACTGTGACCTTGTGGCCATCGATCACGATATCGCGTTCGACGAGATGTAAGTGAACACTCAACTCGTCCGGATCGCCCGACAAAATCGCGTCGAGCTCTGCACCGGTGATCTCTGCCATGTCGCCGCATTCCCAAATAATCGATTGCAATCATATTGCGAACCAGACCCCCGCACTGCAAGTCTGAGGAGATGAAAGAACACTGCTATCCTTGTGAATCATGCGGCACGACAGGAGCCCGGTTGGTTTTTTCGCTGATCGACGCAGGTAGCACAATCGCCCGACGCGCGGAGCCTTCATCTCGCGAAGCGGGGCTGGCGATTACGGTGGTCACTGCCAGCCCTTCCTCACGGTAGATGCAATAGACTTGGCTGATGCTGGAAAGCTCTCCCTCGCGGCGCATTTCTGCGTAGAGCCGCCGATAGCAGCACTGCTGCCGCTCGTTGGCCACCCCCGCGTGTTTTGCTACTTTACCCCTCGAAGGACGGCTTTAGAGAGTGCGGCAACGCAGCATCCTGTCCGCGCAACTGGCGGCTTTGGGCCGCGCAGTTCATGCTGTGCCTGCATTCGTTGCACACTGCACGAAGGGCGGCTTCGCAGCTCAAACCAGACGGTGGCGAAGGCATGCCCTGCCGACTAGATCGGTTCTTCAATCAGCTTCAGTGCACCGTCTGGCAGCGGACGTTGTAGTTCGGGCGCTGCGATCCCACCAAGCCAAGCGTCCCATTCCTCCGGCTTCGTCAGGATAACGGGCATGGCCTTGGGATGGATCTCGCCTACCTCTGCATTGGGTGGGCTGGTGAGAAAGGCGAACAGATCGTCTGTCGTTTCCCCGTCCTTCACTTTGCGAACTGATTTCCAGCCGCGTGTCTCGATCCCGGCAAAGAAGATCGGCTTGTCATCCACCGGCGCGAACCACTGGAAACCTTTGCCCTTGCCTCTTGGCTCCGAAAAGCTCGTCAGCGGCACCAAACAACGATGATCGCGGCCAAGCCAGCGGCGCCAGTGCGGCGAAGACAGGTTGCGAATGTTGGTGACGCCCGGATCACGTTCGGTCTTTAAGACACTGCGCGGTGATGGCATTCCCCATCGCGCCTTGACCAGCTCTGGGCCATCCTCGCCGTTGCGAATGATCGGCGCCCATTGGTCAGGATAAACCCGGCTAGGTTCGAGATTACCCGCTTGGTCGTTCAGGCCCTTGAACAGCCGTCGCATGGCCTCCTGGGGCATGGTGGCGCTGTAAAGGTTGCACATGCACTCGCCTTTCGAGATGACGGGCCTCATTTGAGGGCCCAGCCTATTTTGGGTCAAGCTAAACCACCGCCCCCGCTGCCACCATTTTGCATGAACCTGCCTAGAGTTGGATAATCGGAAGCTCGCTGATCCTTGTGGTGTATCGAGGCGATCGATGATCGGCTTTTGTCACCCATGACCGGCTGACGCCTTCCCGCGCCAACACCATCGTCTTCTTTCCAAAGCGGTCATTGATCGCATCGAGCGCGTCCGTCAGGCGCGCATCGCGCGGTCGATCCGGGGGGAACAGCATGACGGGCTGGTCGGCCTCGGCCAGCAGGTCATCAAGGATGATCCCGGCCTTGGTATAACCATAGCCATTTCCGGACGTGTCGCCCTTCCACCCCCGCCGCGCAGCGGCCACCGCGGCGTCCACCAGATCGAACGTATGGTTCGACATGGGCCGCAGGCGAATGCTGCGGGATGCGGAATGGCGCGGCCTGTCAGGCTTGTGCGGATTGGTGTGGTAGAAAACCGTCATCGTGCCAGCCACCAAACCATGCTTGCGCAGCTTCTCGGCGGCGCGGGTGGCGTGGGCGGCGATGGCCTGAGCCAGCACGTCGAAGCTGGTCATGGGCGTTCCCGCAGAGCGGGTAACGGCCATGCCTTTGCGCTGCGGCGGCACGTCTTCAAAATCAATACAGGAAACGCCCCGCAGCTCGGCCACCAGCCGTTCCAGAACGACAGTGCCGATCTTGCGCCCAAGGGCCAAAGGCAGGTCGCGCAGCTCGGCAGCAGAGTTTATCCCTTGAGCCTTCAGCTTGGCCTCGGTCGCGGACCCGACGCCCCAGATTTCCCCGATGGGAATGCGGCGCATCACATAGTCCCGCACGTCCTGGTCCATCAGGTTGCAGACCCCGGAAAATATCGGGTTCTTTTTTGCGGCGTAGTTCGCCAGCTTGGCAAGCGTCTTGGTGGGCGCGATGCCGACGCAGGTTGGGATGCCCGTTTCGGTCCTGACGGCATCCCGCATCCGGGCAGCATAGGCCTCTATGCGATCCCCGAAGCCGCCCAGGTCAACGAACGTCTCGTCTATCGAATACACATCAAGGCGCGGGGAATAGCTGTGCAGGACTTCCACCACGCGGCGGCTGAGGTCGCCATAGAGGGTATAGTTCGAGGATAGCGCCTTGACCCCATGTCGCTTCATCAGATCCCGCATTTTGAAAACAGGTTCGCCCATCTTGATCCCAAGGGCTTTGGCTTCGCTGTTACGCGGAATTGACGGAGGACAAGTTATGCACCTCCTGTCACCATGGCAGGGTGAGGTGAGGTCATGTCACAGCAGACAGATATACAGATTGAAAGCTGGATCGCGCTACAACGCGATCTTGGAAAAGCGCCGAACACTGTTGCCGCCTATGAACGGGGAGTGCGCGATTTTGCAGCATTCTGCTGCATGAAGGGTATCGATCTTTTTGCTGCGCGAAAGGGTACGATTGCCGCGTATCTTCATCACCTATGCGCCCGCCCCCCGGGGGGCGGGCGCATAGGTGATGAAGGCCGCTCGCTCACACGGTCAACAATGATGGCAAATGCCTCATTGCGGCACAGACTGACAATTATACGGCTGTTCTACGATCATCTCATGGAGGAGGGGATGCGCAGTACAAATCCTGTACCGCGAGGCCGCAGGGGATCCATTGATGGAGCTCGCCATCAGGCCACACGTGGCATGGTAGCGGTTCACCGATCACTTCCCTGGATTCCTTCTGAGGAGCAGTGGCGAACGGTACTCGACGCGGCGCGGATCGAGCCGATCCGCAACCGCCTCATGCTGGCACTCGCCTATGACTGCGCGCTACGGCGCGAGGAGCTATGCGCGCTGGAAACGTCAGATATAGACCCGGCGCAGAGACTGATAACAATCCGCGCTGAAACAACAAAGACGAAGGCTGGTCGCGTCGTCCCTTACTCTGCCGTCACCGGGGAGTTGCTTGCCGTATATCTCGGCGAACGTCGTGCTTTAAGCCGCGCAAGAGGGCCGCTCTTTCTGTCGACGTCTCCGCGAAACCGCACGATGCCAATTAGCAAATGGACGTGGTCCAAGGTCGTTCGTGCCTTGGGCATTCGGGCGGGCGAGCCGAAGCTAGGCACTCACACGATGCGGCATCTGTGCTTGACCGATCTGGCTAGGGTAGGGTGGGACATACATGAGATTGCCCGCTTTGCTGGCCACCGGAGTGTGCAGACGACGCTGCTTTACATCCACCTCAGTGCGCGTGACTTGTCAGCCAAGTTCGCTGCCACCGCCGCAGAATTACACCAAGCGCGCCTCGCCTCCATCGCGGAGGTGTCAAAATGAGCATGCGTACCAACGGCCTTGCACCAGCAAGTAGTAAGTTCTGGGAGATTTTACTGCCAATCGACCGATCGCCTGTGCTGTCAGAGCGTGAGGACAGTGCCCTAGATGTTTTGGAGCGCCTGTTTACTCAGCCCCATGGCCAACGGTCAAAAACTGTCAACTCTGATCTTCGACGACTTTTACTGCCTCTCGAAGCGGCCCTCGACAATATGAAAGCAGCCGCCGCTCCAAGAAACTCGGCAATCCGCGTCATGACACAGGAACTCATCGAGCGGCGGTGGGCATACTGGGCATGGTCGCAGGATGAGTGGACGGACGTACTGTGCGCGACCGAAGGCAATTTCCATAAGCGCAACGGGTGTCATGGAAATTGCCGCCAGTACGTTATGGCACTCGCCTACTGCCTTGGGCGCTTCGACCGTCTGGAAGACGTTGGGACCTTTTTCCAGTACCGTTTGGCGCTCAAAGTGTTCGGCCGCAGGGAGGTCGATGCCGCAGGTGAGCGAGTACGAGATGAGATGCGCTCTGTCGGCTTACGGGCCAAGGTTCCTCGCGGCATAAAGCCTGCTCTATACTCTGCTTTGCTCTACCAGAGGTCAGGCTGCCTTGAGGACATCACGGTCAAAACGTTGCGTCGTGTAGCGTCAAGTGAAGTAGAAAGTATGCGCTCCGGCGCCGCCGCCCTATCACGGATTTTGGAGCGGTTGGGAACAATCGAACAGAGTTTTTGTCTTCGCCAAGGTGAACGCAGACGTCCTATTGGGGAGCGAAGGGCAATCGAAGACGTCCCTCACGAGTGGCTGAGCTGGTGTGATCGCTGGCGGGCGACTGCAATCGCCGCTCCCTCGTCCATAACCAGCATTTACTACGGTGTTCTCAAGTGTGGCCGTTGGCTTGGTGACCAGCATCCGGAAATTCTGTCGCCAACCCAATGGGATCGATCACTTGCGCTCGAATATGCTGCGGCTGTCATGAAGATGCAGATAGGTGACTGGTCAACGCCTGTCGGTGCCGCTGCCCGTCGTACTGGTGACCCCATGAAACCAGCTGCGATCGCATCACACCTTCGATGCGTGCGCGCCTTTTTCAATAATCTTCAGGAATGGGAGTGGATTGTGCCTCGGTTCGCCCCCGCACAAACGCTTGTACCGTCTCGTGCCATACTGGCAAAAATCGGCCCGGCACCGCGAATTATTGCAGACGATATTTGGGCCAAGCTGATCTGGGCTGCCCTCAACCTGACAGAAAGCGATCTCCGGGACCGCTCAAAACGAGAGGGCTGGGCAGATCAGCCTCTACGATATCCCCTTGCCATGGTGCGGGCGGTGGCGATTTTATGGCTGTTTGGTGGCCTTCGGCGCGATGAAATTTACCGCATGCGCGTCAGTGCAATTCGCTGGACACCCGCCTTGGACAGCGAGAACACGTCCCGGACCTGCCTCCTAGACGTGCCGGTCAACAAGACAAGTCGCGCCTTTACCAAGCCAGTGGATCCGATCGTCGGGATGACCATCGAGGGATGGGAGGGGGAACGGCTGCCCCACCCGCAGTCTGTCGACGTTAAAACCGGCGAGCGGGTCGACTGGCTCTTCGTTCACAAAGGTCGCCGGATGGCAGCCGCTTATATCAACTGTTCGCTTATTCCACTTCTTTGCGCCAAAGGAGGTGTCCCAGAAACAGATGCTCGCGGACGGATCACTAGCCACCGTGCTCGAGCAACAATCGCAACGCAGCTCTTCAACGCCAAGGAGCCGCTGTCGCTGTTCGAGCTGCAAGCTTGGCTTGGGCACAAATCACCGCAAGCAACACAATATTACGCTGCAGTCACGCCTACAAAGTTGGCACGCTCATTTGACCGCGCTGGCTACTTCGAGCGGAACGTACGTACGATCGAAGTTCTGATCGATCAGGCGGCGCGGCGGGAAAGCGGTAATGGGCCGGAGGAGCCCTGGCAGTATTACGATCTTGGGCACGGTTACTGCACCTACGACTTCTTTGACCAATGTGCGCACCGCATGGCATGCGCCAAATGCTCGTTCTATGAACCGAAAGCATCAGGGCGCATGCAGGCATTAGAAGCGCAGGGTAACCTCAAACGGATGCGCCAGGAAATTCCGCTGACTGATACCGAGAGAGAGGCGGTAGATGACGGGGAGAGGCTAATGGCCAACCTCGCCGCCGGTCTCGAACGCGTACCGACTCCCGATGGGCGTATGCCCCAGCAGATTGAAGCAGAAAGCGATGAAAATCCTTGCGTTTGCCCCTGAACCTTATGGCCAGTCAGGTGCACATAGACCCGCGGTCTTTAGTGACACGCAATAGCTCGACACATTTGATATGCGATACCGTGCGGGCGGTGATTTACTCATGCTGGCCGTTTGAACGCATGGGTTTACGTTGAGGATCCCCGTTGAACATTATGGGCTTGGTTTTGGCGCCATATTAACCAGTGCAATCTTCCTTACCGCGATCATCGTGCTCGTCATCCGTATGTCATTTGATCGGAAATCACAGCCGGCTATGGGAATAATTTACCGCCGGAAAGATAAGGGCGCGCGGTCCATATTACGCTGCGCTCCTCTTTTACGAGCGGACATAACGTTACCGATCGGTAATGTTCCGGCAATCCTTTGTGCAGCGCCTTCCCTGTACAGCGATCCTCATGGAGTGCGTGATGAGAAAAACAATTCTTGGGGGCCTGACCGGGGTTCTCGTGATAGCGGTTTTGGTTGGAGCGACCGAGGGCCAGATATTCTCACTGGCGGCTTCCGGCATCAGGACACTGGAAAATCCTAAAATATCCACTCTGTTCGACAGCAACCGGGTTCATGCGTTGGACGTGGCGATGCCCTTTTCCGTGCTGGCAGCCGGTGACATAGCAGACTGCGAAATTGGCGGCGGTCTTGATCGGACAGCTCGCAATCTTCAGTATTCTATGGGTCTTGTACGTGCCGATGCAGTGCCAAACGACGGCATGCTCGACACGGTTCGCATTCTCGAGACCTATCCTGATGCTCCGGTACTGGCCTTGGGCGATCTGGTCTACAAACGAGGCGAACCCGTAGGATTTTCAGATTGCTACGACCCCTATTGGGGTGTCGCAAAAAACCGGACTTGGCCCACGCCGGGAAATCACGAATACCAAGCCCCTTTTGCTTATGGTTACTTCGACTATTGGCAGGAACGCGCAGGGCCGGATCGGCAAGGGTATTATGCCTTGGACGCAGGGAAATGGTTTATTCTTTCGCTAAACAGCGAGATCGACGCCTCACCCACCTCCCCACAAGCTGCCTGGATGGGAATGGTGCTCGAAGCCTATCCCGACAGGTGCATAGCCGCATTCTATCACAAACCGGCCTATTCCACCGTTGCCCGGGACAATGCCGAAGACGCACATCATCTGTTTCGTCAGCTGACCGACGCCGGCGTGAGTTTCGTTCTGAACGGACACAATCATTTCTACGAACGCACGCACCCCCTGAACGACGAGGGCGCCCGGTCTGACCCCGGAACCGTGACATTCGTTGCCGGCGCAGGGGGGCGTACGACATCTGAAAAAATCAAACCTGCCCGCTTTTCTTACCGGGTGGTGACCGGCACCGCCGGTGTCCTGAAGCTGGATTTTTCGGACGAGGCGGTGTCCTGGACGTATCTGACCGGCGGAAGCGCAACTGACTTCGATAGCGGAACGCTTCCATGCCTGTGATCCGACGGCGCCCGCGATCTGAACGGAAGGATTATGCATGTTCGATCTCATAACTGCCTGGCTCGCCGCAATGGGTAGCTTTGGCGTCGCGGCCCTAATGCTGCTTGAAAACGTCTTTCCGCCGATCCCGTCCGAGCTGATCATGCCGTTCGCAGGCTATCTTGCAGCAAACGGGACACTGTCGTTCGCCGCCGTGGTCATCGCCGGGACGGCCGGGTCGGTCGCGGGGGCGTTCCTGTGGTATCAGATCGGATCCCTTGTGACCGAGCCGCGCCTGCGCCGCTTCATCGCGCGCCACGGTCGGTGGCTAACAATCTCGGTGGCGGACCTTGAACGGGCATTGTCCTGGTTCGATCGGCACGGCCGAACGGCCGTCTTTCTGGGACGGATGGTGCCCGGCGTACGGACTTTGATCTCCATACCTGCGGGGATGACCGGAATGCGGACCCTGCCATTCCTGCTTTACACCGCGCTTGGCAGCCTGATCTGGACGACGGCGCTGACAGTCTCGGGATACGTCTTGAAGGCCCAGTTTGCCCGGGTCGAGGTCCTGATAAACCCAGTAACGAACATTCTGCTGCTGCTTGTCGCTAGTCTATACGTCTGGAGGCTACTGAATTCCCGACAATCAAGGTAACGGCCACGGTGCACCGCAATTTGGCTCGAATTGTGTCATTATTTTTATGCTTTCATCCAAGACTACGGACACGCCATCAGGTCAATCGTTCACTTGGGGAAATGATGCGATGTAAAATCGGTGGCGGGTTTCGTTACAAAGGTCCGGTGACGAAAGGCCCAGTATCTGGACAAAAGGAAGGTCAATGCCGCGGCTGATGCGGTCGACAAACAGAGGGCAACGGCCGGGCGCAGAGCAAAATGGCGCAGCAGCAACATTAGTAATGCCTGATTCACGGCAAAGCCGGCCAGTGCGGTCAATCCGAACCGCCATGCTGCGGTGACGATGTCGGCGTCATGATCGGAGAATGAGAACCCTAGGTGCCCTATGAAACTGATCGAAAAGGCGACAAGGAATGCCATCGCATTTGACAGGATCGGCGACCATCCGGAGCTAATCATCGTCAGGCCGACCAGCAGGTGCAGGCCGGTGGCCATCATGCCGACGATCCCGAACTTGAACATTTGAAAGATCATGAGAGGCCCCGCATGACGGTCGTAGGATCATGGTCCTCGGCCACGATAAAGCCCGGTCGGCCTTTCACCTCGGTGAATACCCGCGCCAGATATTCACCCAAGACCCCGATCGAGATCAGTTGCACCCCGCCGAGCAGCGACGTCGCAACGACCAGTGACGACCATCCCGGCACGTCGATGCCATAGATCATCGTGCGTACTGCGATCATCACCCCGTAGAGGATCGCGGACACAGCGACTATCATTCCGATCCCTGTCCAGACACGCAGCGGCCATGCCGTGAAGGATGTCATTCCGGTCAACGCCAGCCGAAAAAGGTTGCGCATCCGAAACTTGGTCGTCCCGCCCGCCCGTGGCGCAAGATGGATCGGGATCGCCTTGCTGCGGAAACCAACCCAGCCATACAGGCCCTTCATGAACCGATTTCGCTCAGGCAGGGCGCAGAGTGCATCGACCACGCGCCGGTCCATCAGCCTGAAATCACGAGCATTGGCGGGGATCGGTGCGTCGCTGCCATAATTAAGGAGTCTGTAAAAAGAGCGGGTTAGGGCCCTTTTGAACCACCCCTCATCGTCGCGTGTCTCGCGGACGGCATAGACCATCTCGAACCCTTCGGCATGATGGGCCAGCATGGTTTCCAGGTGGCATAGGGGTTCCTGCAGGTCGGCATCGAGGATAACCACGGCTGCGCCCTTCGACGCGAACAGCCCGGCCATGATCGCCTGCTCCTTGCCGAAGTTGCGTGACAGGCGCAGCACGCGCACCGGATGGTGGTCCGACATCTGACGGGCCTGATCAAAAGTGTCGTCACTGCTGCCGTCGTCAACGATAATGATTTCGAACTGCGGTACCAAGGCGGCCGCATGGCTGGCAACGCGGGTGATGGTTTCCGAGATGCAGGCCGCCTCATTCATAGCTGGGATCACGAATGACAAGTCGGGAATGTTTTTCTGCTGCATCGAGGTCGGTGCCAATTGCGGGAGGACGAAATCTTTCATTTTTTGGCCTCTTCGATAAACAAAATACGACGACCAAAGCGCCCCAGGGGAAGAAATTTCGATGCTGCGAGCGTGGCCAATTCGGCGGTGTCATTTTCGGAAACGACCAGCGCATCGCGGATGCCATTGTCGGCCAGCGCATCGATTTGCCCGGGATCTGTGGTGAAGACCACCTTGCCGGCAGTATAGAACTCTGCCGAAAAGCTGCGATTGCCCCAGTAGGTGAAGGCCATGCCCGGATCGTGCTGGCGGGCGGCGGCGACCAGATCGCGTTCTGTCTTCAGATGCAGGATCTGTGGGCTGATGTGAGAGATCAGCGTCAGCATGACAAACAGACCCGCCACCCCTGCGACAGAGACGAGGGCCGCACGGCGCGCCCAGTGCCCCGGTGCCCCCCGTGATCCTGCCCAAAGCGATACCAGCAAGACCGCCGCCGCAGGCATCGCGGGCAGACTATAGGCGGGCAGAATGTTGGCGGCGGGCGAGAACAGGATCAGCGGTGCTGCCACCGACAGCGCCAGATAGCTGTGCCAGCCGGTCGCGTCCGCCGCCAACGTCGCGCGCAAGGCATGGATCCTCGGAAGCAGTGCTGCGGCGAAAAATGTCCATGGCAGAAACATTGCCGCCGCATAGAGCCAGATGATGCCTTTGGGCCGCGCATGTCCCGACCCATACAGATCGCCCTGCCATCCGCTGACGACGAAGCGCTGAAAATGCTCGCCGATCAGAAAGTAGTGCAGAAAGCCGGGCGTTTTGATTTCGGCGGCGATATACCATGGCAGGGTCAGAAGGGCTGTGATGACCAGACCCGACCGCCAACGCAGCGCTGACAGATCGCGCCATCGACCGGCAAGCGGCAGCCACAAAGCCAGCGGGATCAGGGTGATGATTGTTGCGACTGGCCCTTTGGCCAACAGACCGATGGCCAGACCCACGAAGAACATCCGCCGCCAGAAAACACGGCCGCCCGTCCCGGTCAGCGCGGTATGAAACGCCACCATGGACAGAACCGTACCCAACACCATCACCATATCGGTCATGACAAAGGCCGAGGCGCCGAAAAACAATGCCGACGATGCCAGAACTACTATGGCCAACAGCGCCTGATCCGCCCCTGCGTTGCGACGCACCCAAGTATGTATCAATCCCAGCACCGCCCCCGCGCAGGCCAGAATGAAGACGCGTGCGCCAAACGGACCGACCCCGAATGCCTGCATGCCCAAGGCCGACAGCCAGGTATGCAGAGGTGGTTTGCCCCAGAACGGCACGCCATACGCGAATTGCGGGGTTATCCAGTCGCCGCTTTCGACCATCTTGCGCGCGATCTCGGCGTAGCGCGCCTCGGTCGTGTCGATGAAGGGCAGCCAAAACATCGCCAACAACCGGACCGCCAGCAACGCGGCCAATCCCGCCCATAGCACGCGCCTGTCGCCCCGGCTCAAGCTAAACGGCGCGGTGGCCACTGTCCGGCGCTGCGCCGGAAAATCTGCGTCGATCGATACCATGGCTTGTCCCATCATTTTGGGAAGCCCTAACCTACGCCACACCTCCATCGAGTGGCGGGCACTATACCAAGTTGTAATGTAGGCTGAATGATGCGGTGAATTTGGATCGGCTAGGTCGAACGACAAGGAGACCGATATGCGCGTGCTGGTGATCGAAGACGACCGCGAAACGGCAGATTACATCTGTTCAAGCCTGCGTGCGTCGGGGCACGTGGTTGAACACGCTTCTGACGGAAAACAAGGCTTTCTGCTGGCACTGGATGCCGATTTCGATGTGATGGTGGTGGACCGGATGCTGCCTGGCCTGGACGGATTGACCCTGGTCAAGTCAGTGCGCCTTGCCAAGGTCGCGACACCGATCCTGTTTCTCAGCGCGATGGGGGGGCTCGACGACCGGGTGGATGGGTTGCAGGCGGGAGCCGACGACTATCTGGTCAAGCCGTTCGCCTATTCGGAGCTGTCGGCGCGGCTAGCGGCCCTGGCCCGCCGGCCGCCGATCCAGGCCCAGGAGACAAGCTTGCGGATCGCGGATCTGGAAGTGGACCTGTTGCGCCATGCAGTCACCCGTGCCGGTCAGGACATCGTCCTCCAACGGCGCGAGTTTCAGCTGCTGGCCTATCTGATGCGCCATGCAGATCGCGTCGTTACCCGCACCATGCTGTTGGAGGCTGTCTGGGATTTTAATTTCGATCCCCAGACCAATGTCGTGGAAACGCATATCAGCAGACTGCGGATGAAAATCGACAAGCCGTTCGAGACGCCTTTGATTCACACCGTGCGCGGCGCCGGATACAGTCTGCATGACTGAGGGGCATGAACTGAAGCGACGCGGATCAGACAGGCGAAGCCTGCGCACGTCAGTCCGACTGTCACTGCAATTCTCGTTTCTCTATGCAGTCCTGTCAGCATGCGTTTTCGCACTGGCCTATCTCTTCACGCAGGCTGAGGTGCAGGACTGGATCCGCGACCAGATGCGCGGTGATGCCCAAACGCTGAAAGCCGTCTATCAGGAAGAGGGAGAAGCTAGCCTGATCGCCATCATCGATGGACTTTCGTATGTCAGCTTTGAAAAGACCCGGCTCTATCAGTTGCTGGATGCAGACGGGAATGTTCTTTCAGGTAATATCCCAGCCCCGTTGATCGGCGCTATTCCCACCCAGATGGCCGCGAATGACAGTCGTCTTGCTGTTCATCCTCCGTATGAGGTCGATGTCTATTGGCTCCGTGAAGATACCCTTGGTCCTTACCGACTGATTCAAGGGGCAGGCAATCATTTGGTGGCAGAGATCCTTGAAGCTTTGGCCGCGGCGCTTCTCTTGGGATATGTCTCGGTCATCATCCTGGGGCTGATCGTCGGTGTGCGGGTCGGACGCATCACAGAGCAAAGGATCACCTCTATTTCAGCCGTCATGGCAGATGTCTCGGCCGGTCAGCTGGCAGCGCGTGTGCCAACACGAGAGACCGCCAAAGATGATCTGTCTCGCGTGTCAGCCGGAATCAACGGGATGTTGGATCAGATTGGTCGGCTGCTGGAAAGCCAGCAGCAGATATCCAACGACATCGCTCATGATATGCGCACCCCGTTACAGCGTCTGCGTCAACGATTGGAGCGAATGAGCCAGACGGGCACAGTCGAACCTGAAGACCTGTTGGCCTGCCAGCGACAGACAGATGACATCATCACGACGTTCAATGCACTCCTGCGCATCGCTCAGATCGAGGCGAGAAACCGTCACTCTCGGTTTGAAAATGTTGATATCATTGAAATACTAACGGTGGTAGCTGAGGTTTTCGAGCCTGCGGCAGAAGAAGCTGGAATAGAGCTGGTAGCGCCCATATCCGGTCAGGGGTTGATAGTCACCGGAGATCGCGGGCTGCTGATGCAAATGTTCTCAAATCTTGTCGAAAATGCCATCCGGCACTGTCCATCCGGCACGTCGATCACGTTGGCTGCTGCATCTGAGACGCATTCCATTACGGCTTTTGTGGCTGACACTGGCCCCGGCATCGACCGTACAGACCATGACCGTATCTTCCGACGCTTTTTTCGCATCGAAGGCAGCCGCAATACATCAGGGCATGGCCTTGGCTTATCTCTGGTCAAAGCCATTGCCGATATGCATGGGGCTACGATCGCCGTGCGCGACAATAACCCTGGGGCTTTATTCGAGATTCGCTTTGAATTGTGATCTAAGCGAGAATTCGTGGTTTTGGGTAGTCTAGGCCGAGGTACTCGGAAGCATGGGAACCGACCTTGTTAATGGCGGTTTTGCCATCGTCAGAAAAACAGTCGGTTTTCTCGCCGTCACAAAGTCGAGCACTGTGACATCGCTGAACCACCAGAAGACGCGATGAAAAATCAGCTTCAGGTTGCCGGATATCGATAGTCTTTCCTGACAATATCTGGTGGCTCAGACGGCCAAATCTCTCAGGAAACCAGTCAGACGGGCAAGGGGTGGATCACCGCACGGGGGCGGCCTGCCTCTTCCCAAAGGAAAGCCAGCGTGATCGGCAGGCGGAAGCGGCGGGGGCCGGCGGCGCCGGGGTTCAGCCAGAGGGTGCTGCCGGTTTCCTCGATGTCAGGCTTGTGGGAGTGCCCCGAGATCACGACATTCCAGCCCTCGGCCTCCGGATTAGCCTGCAAAGCCTTGCGATCATGGATCATGTGAATCTGCATGCCCCCGATCGTGAGGCTCACTGTTTCAGGAAGGGTGTCAGCCCAGTGCCCGCGATCGATATTGCCCCGGATAGCCGTCACCGGAGCGATGCGCACCAGCGCGTCTAGATGGTCGGGGTCGCCGATGTCGCCGGCGTGCAAGATCCAATCTACACCTTCGAGGGCCTCCAGCGCCTCGGGGCGCAGCAGACCGTGGGTGTCAGCGATGACACCAATGCATTTCCTAGGAGGTGGCCGGCGAAGTGGTTGCATGAGGCAGCTCCTGATTGTTTTCATCATCTGTGTAAGCGCATGGCTATTGTCCATAAAACTGACGTTTTATGGACATGGCTCAAACCTGTCCGAAAACTTCGCGTGAATGAGTATTTGGACAGCTTGATTATTGGACGAGTTTGTGGACATTTGCATGTAATTGATCGCGTAATACGGTCCTTCTTAAGGCAAATAGATGTCACTCATCGGATACGCTCGTGTCTCGACCTCCGAACAGGATCTTGCCCTTCAGTGTGACGCGCTGATGGCCGCTGGTGTGACGCGCATCTTCGAGGATCGAGGGGTGTCCGGTGCCAAGGTGGAGCGGTCCGGGCTAAATGATGCACTCGCTTTCCTCCGGGCAGGCGACACGCTTGTCGTCTGGAAACTCGACCGGCTCGGCCGCTCGATGACGCACCTATTGCAGACGGTGGCGGAACTCGAAGGCAGAGGTGTGGGCTTTCGATCCCTTACCGAGACAATTGACACCACCACCCCAACCGGTCGGCTTGTTTTTCATCTCTTTGGGGCTCTGGGTCAGTTTGAGCGTGACCTGATCCGCGAGCGAACCGGCGCAGGACTCCAGGCTGCTGCGGCAAGAGGACGGAAAGGGGGTCGGCCCATTGCCCTTACATCAGAAAAGGTAGCCCGGGCCCGTTTACTGATCGCATCCGGCCTAAACGTGCGCGAGGCCGCCGTACGCGTGAAGGTGAGCAAGTCCGCTCTTTACATGGCGCTGAAGGGTATCCCGGTGCCAAACAGATAGCATGATCCGGACGGGCTGCGATGGCGGATGTCTCCGCCCGCCCGGATCATGCTGCGTTGCTACTCAGTTGCGGCTTGAAATGAACTCGCAGCTTGCAATTCCACATAATCGTCCGAACGGGCTACGGCGCAGCCGTCATTGTTGGACAGGACAATGACAGGGATGCCACGTAGCGACATATCAAACACCCGCTCGCAGCTGACGTAAAAATTATTGCAGTCGATCAGGGCAATTGGACGGTCGGATTGCTCCACCATGGCCGCCCCTATTCAATGGGAAGGCGGCGCACGACGCCCGCGACGACGCCCCAGATTTCGGTCGTCTCTGTGACCGGTATTGTCTCATAGCCGTCTGCGCGTGCGCGCGGATCGAGAAACCACCGCCCGTCTCTCTTGGCGAGCTTCTTGACCGTGATTGCCCCATCGACCACGGCGACGACGATGCGGCCATGGCGGCGTTTGCCTGCACGATCCACGGCGATCAGATCCCCATCAAGGATGCCTTCTGCTTCAAGACTGTCGCCCGAGACGCGCCACCAGAAGGTGGCATGCTCATGCCGGACCACCCATTTGATCGGGTCGATCGAATCCTCAAGGTCGTCTGCGGCGGGTGACGGAAAACCGGCCGGAACTGGCATGGATGCCAAAGGCACATGCCGGTCGATGAGGGTGATTTTGATCGGGCTGAGGTGCAGAGTCATGGCCACTAGAACAATACGGGAACAACAGCCATAACCCGAACCCCCCCTGCGGCGTCAAGGACGGATCGGGAAAGTTAGCTCTCAAGTCCGACCCGTGACCCTCAAGCTCCCGTCAGATCGTCTGCATCGGCTTGATCGTCAGCCCGAGGTTTTGGCCCGCGTAGCTCGCGCCAAGCATGAAGCCAGCCGCCCATGTCCTGATCCGGCTATGGGCCTCGACAGGGTGGTGGGTTTCATTGTCGTCCAGCAACAGTTCATAGACCGGAACCGGGTTTTTGCCATCTTGAGTGTCGCACAGGCTGAGCCTGATAACACTTTCAGCCGCCGTTCCCTGCCCGCGATCCCGCAAATCGGCTGAGGTCAGATGCTCCAAGACCAGATAGCTCTTTGTCCCTGGTGCTGGCAAAACAGGATTCAGTATTTCAGGGTTCTCTTTCATCACACTCTCCCGTTTTGCAGGTCGTGCAGGCAGTAACGAAAGCATTACCATAGTTAAACAGTCAATTCCCTCTGCGCCAATCGCTCGGCACTTCGAATGTGCCAGACCAGATCCCGCGCTGTGCGGCCTCTGCCCGGCCCGCTGCGGCAGTGTGGCGGCGGTCGCGGTCGTAATAGGGCACCGCCCATCCGTTCTCGATCATCCATGCCGACAGACTGATACCGGCGACGGCGCAATCTCCGAGGATGCGACGATAGCGATCCCTGCCTTCTGACAGGCATGTCACGGGCCTGCGGGCGATGAAGTCTGATAGGGCCAGCGCGGCCTGCTGCCCACAGCGCCATGGGCGGCCTTGGCGGTCAAAACAGGGTTGCCGGGATTCTGGGGCATCTATGGATACCAGCCTGATCCGCTCCCCATGGATTTCGAGGGTATCGCCGTCGATCACGCTGGCTTGCCCGGTAATGCCGTTGGCAAAGCCTGGTCCTGCCAGTGCGCAGCACAGTGCGGCGATTGCGAAAATCCTGCTCATTCGGCGCTTCCTTCCTCGAAAGGTGCTTGCATCGCTCTTTGGCCTCCACAGGCTGTTTTTCACAGCCATGCAACAGCGCCGCTAGAGCTGCGGGTTGAATTTGAAGCCCATCGGGTGCCGTTGCCCGGCCCGTCTCTCACGGGCCGGAACCGCCGCAGGGGCGCGATAGCGGCCCGGTGCGCGGCGTCCGCATCATGATCCTGCATAAGAATAAGAGATAGATTGGGATTCAGTCCGCTTGGCAGACTCGCGTAAACCTATGGCTTTTCCCATCTGAGCCAGAGCTTTTCCAAGCCCTGAATCCTCGATCTTGAACATGGCGAACTCGGCAAGGTCGAGAGTGGCGACATACTCCGCTTCCACAGTGGCGCGATCTGCTCGGGTAGCTTGGTCATCGTCTGGCGCAGGTGGTCGTCCAGCCCATCGCCCGAGAAGCGCCAAAGCGCGCTTTGGCGCTGACAGACGATAGGCATTGCTGACCTGTCGGACTTGCGGGCCTCGCCCATCATTGAGCACCGGCTCGAACCGGCGCAACCAGTCCAGAAAGCCGTGATCGCGCAGCGCCTTCAACGCCCGCACCACCGCATCGCGTGACCGGCGCAGCTTGTTGGTGATGTAGTCCAGCGACGGGTCCAGTCGGCCGGATTTGAAGTTGACCAGATTGGCGAAGAGGGCCAGCACCTCTAGGGCGATACCTCCTAGAGGACCGTTGCGCTTGCCGGGCGCACGCTTGGCCCGCTCATACTGGTGGGCGGCCATCAAGACTTTCTGCACGTCCTGGCGTGAGGTTCCATGCCAGAAAGATGCCTCGCATGATCCCTTGGGCCGTGAATTTCGGCGGATGGGTTTGCGGTCTGCTTCACGTCCATCGGTGCGCGCGCCATCAATAACGCTGTCCAAGCGTTTGAAAAACTTGCCGCGTTTTGCGGCCTCTCCGGTATTCATCTGCTGCTCCTCGATCAAGAAGCGCGGTGTCCGCAGGCAAGCTACATGCGTTCGCACAAATGCGTTTTGCTCTTGATTTTCGGGAGTGGGAGGGTAACTATAGCAGTCGAACATAGATGCTAATTCAGGACGCCAATCCTGTGTTACCAAACCCAAGCCCCCTCGTGCGGACCCCCGCGCGGGGGGTTTCCTTTTGGGCTGGTGGTTTTATCTGATTCTGCTCGTCCCTCCCTTTTCGGGCATTTTGCCGCACAGCCTACGCGAGAGGGGCAGGTGCGGCAATTGATTGTGTATGGATAGGCGGTCAACTACCAGCATCAGTAGGACTGCCAAATGACTTCGGACACGTTACCTTCGTAATCTCTTGTCCGCATGGCGATGCCTCTGATTGTTCTGCTCACGTCGCCGCCGCTATAGCCAACACGACCTTGCACCCATGATGGGGTATTTCCGAGGGCCATTCCCGCCCATCGAAACTCGCCGTCGGCGTCGTAAAAGCCGCGTGTCGTCGAATCGTAAACATCAACGCCGCCGCTATTGCGCTGTCCCCGGTAGTTGACGTGATAGACCTCGATACCATCGCGATAGCCCCGGATTTCGTCGGTCAAACCGTCACTGCCCATGTTGGGCAGCGGCGGCAGGCCGCTTGCGCGCAGAGGGCAGTTCCAAAGCTGCAAGGGTGGCTCGATAGGAAACGGCGTGACACGCCGGATCATCTCAACCTTCGCCTGAGTGCATTCAGTGGACGCAGGAAAGCCGCCCGCAAGACACAGCAGGATCGCGCAATCGATCGCATAGGCGTCGGCTTTCGGGGCCGAGGCGAGGGCTGCGGCGCAGGCTGCGGCTCCAAGGATCTTCAATCTCATCGTGAACCTCCTTCGGGGTGCGATAACACGGGCAGATGCCATCTTACAGTAGAAACGAATGAATTGAATGGTTCGATATCGTCCGGGTCAAAATATTTCATTGTAGCGGTCGTGCCAAACTCGGCCTTTTTCGATGATGTCAGTTTGGGACTTTTGAAAACAGATAAGATACGCATTTAAATCATTGAAATATCTAACGTATTCATCCTTCGGGGCAATGCCGTGACGCGCTAGTGCTTGTTCGTCTTCAATCGGTTCCGCTGGTGGCGCGCACAAATGCAGTGGTTGAGGGGCTGTGGTGATCGGGGCTGATCCTGCCATTTGCAGGACAGCAAGGAAGGTGATCGAGCCCATCATTTGCTCATTTCCTTGGCCGGAGACAGCGCACGTATGAGGGTAGCCCGACTGACGCCAAGGGCCTTAGCTGCTTGAGCCTGAGTCATCTGTTTAGACGCTAGCCATGCTTCAGCCTGGACGATCTGGGCAGGCGCTAAGAGGCGCCTGCGTCCAATGATGCGGCCACTGGCACGGGCTGCTTCCAATCCGGCCCGTGTCCGTTCCGCGATCAGGTCACGCTCAAACTGCGCGATCATCGCGAAGACATGAAACATCATTCGCCCCTGCGGGGTGGTCGTGTCGATCTGCTCGTTCAAAGACCGCAAGCGAACCTTCCGTTGGGAAAGTTCGTTGGCAATTGCGATCAGCTCTTTGACGCTCCGCGCCAGCCTGTCCAGCCGCCAGACGACAAGGGTGTCATCGCTCGACAGATTAGATAGCAGACGCTGCAACTGAGGCCGGGCGTTTTCGTCAGATCCGCTTCCGACCTCTGAGACAACGTAGTCGCATCCTACTGCGTTCAGAGCATCGAGTTGCAGACGATGCTCCTGACCGTTGGTCGATACTCTGGAATAGCCAACTATCGCCATCGCCTGCTTCTCCAATGTTGCAAAAGCCAGTCCGTAATGGACATGTCGCAAAATTCGCCTTTGTGACGGCTTTTGCAACATGTTTGACGCTGTTGCGCAAACGATCGTTTTTGAACACCTTGATAAAGGGGCAGGGGAGGCGGGCATTCGTTGATCCGCGTTGCAGCTTTGGACTTCTGCATGTCACTGCGTTTGCCTGCCTAGGAAAGCAGTATGACCTTTTGGTCCGACAAAAGGTCAAAATGACGTTTTTTCTTGACACTCACGGGCTGCCATCGGGATCGGCGATTTCGGTTACCGCGATCACCACACCTCTTTGGAAAGAAGCCCCACGGCCGAAAGCCAGCATCGACGCGAAGAGCCGAGGCTGTCATCTAATCGCATGTCGTTCTGCAAGGTCTTTCTTGGCGATGGGACATCGTTTGCCGGGAGCAGTGTCATCTTCGCGGTCGACATTAAGCCGCCGCATGGTGGGGCTTCGCGGA
>NZ_RQRT01000080.1 GCF_004335005.1 Paracoccus nototheniae
ATGCCGATCTGCGGGTGGGCTGTTCGGTCTGTCGGCCATCGGCTATCGCGCAGCCACGCTGCAGGTCGATCATCCGCAGGCGCTGTTTCGCGCGCTGGTGGCGCTGGTTGCGGCGACCGGGTTCCAGACGCTGGTGATGACCCTGTGGCTGAGCATGGCCGAGCCCGGCCAGCTGCGCCGCACAGCCCGCCACTGGCGCGCGGTCCTGCCGGTGG
Source organism: Paracoccus nototheniae (assembly GCF_004335005.1). Taxonomy (GTDB): domain Bacteria; phylum Pseudomonadota; class Alphaproteobacteria; order Rhodobacterales; family Rhodobacteraceae; genus Paracoccus; species Paracoccus nototheniae. Next base: position 216 of record NZ_RQRT01000080.1, read on the forward strand.
GCGTGACCGGCGTGCTGGGCAGTCTGGGCTGGTTCACAGCCTTCGCGCTGCAGAACGCCGCCTATGTCCGCAGTCTGGGTCAGGTCGAGCTGCTGTTTTCCATCCTCGCCTCGGTCATCGTCTTTCGCGAACGCCTGCGCCTGATCGAACTTTTGGGCATGGCCCTGCTGGCAGGATCAGTCGTGATGATCATCTGGCGGATCTGAGGCGTCAAGCCGTGAACCGATACTGCGTCGTCAGTTGCCATGTCGCGCCGGGCTGCAGGATCATGTCGGGAAAGTCGGGGCGGTTCAGCGCATCGGGCCAGCCCTGAGCCTCCAGCGCGATGCCGGCATGGGGGCCATAGGTTCGGCCCTCCAGCCCCGGCACATCGGCCAGATGCGCGCCGTCATAGACCTGCAGCCCGCAGGCGGTGGTCAGGATGGTCATGGCCAGCCCGCTTTGCCCGGTCAGGGTCGCCGCAGTGCGCAGGGGCCGGGGGCCGTCCGACAGGCAAAGGTTGTGATCACAGGGCCCCGGCAGGACCGGGCGACTGTGCCGGAAATCGAACGGGGTATCCGCGACCGGGGCGATCTGGCCGGTGGGGATCAGGTCGTCATCGACCGGCAGGTAATGGTCCGCCGCGACGCTCAGCCGGTGCCCCGCGATGCTGGCCGCACCATCCAGCGTGAAATAGCCGTGATGCGTCAGGTTGCAGGGCGTCGCGCGGTCGGTCGTGGCCGACAGATCAAAGCACAGCGCGCCGTCCTGCAGCGCGATCCGCGCGGTGATGCGCAGGGTACCGGGAAAGCCCATATGCCCGTCCGGCAGGTCCAGCGTCAGGGTCACCGCATCCGGGAAAAGCGCGCCGATCTGCCATAGCTGCAGGTCCGTGCCCTGCGATCCGCCATGCAGGGTGTGGCGGCCGCGAAAGTTCAGGTCAGACTGATGATCCTGCCCGTCCAGCCGGAACCGGCCCTGCGCGATGCGGTTTGCGCAGCGCCCGACGATGGCCCCGAAATAGCGGCCCCGGTCCAGATAATCCGCCACATCGGGGCAGCCCAGCACCAGCGGATGGGCGATGCCGTCCAGCCTCAGATCCTGCACGATGGCGCCAAGGGTCAGCACCCGCGCCGTCAGACCGCCGCCCTTCAGTGTCATCACCTGAACCTCGCGCCCGTCGGGCAGGTGGCCTGCGGGGGCGATGCTCATGCCGCGCCCCCTGCCAGACGGCACCGCGACAGGCGCAACAGCCCCTTTTGCAACAGGATGAAGGCCAGCAGCAACAGCCCGATGACGATCTTGGTCCACCAGCTGGACAGCGATCCGTCAAAGACGATGTAGGTCTGGATCAGCCCCATGGTCAGCACCCCCACCAGCGTGCCAAAGACATAGCCCGCCCCACCGCTCAGCAGCGTGCCGCCGATCACCACCGCGGCGATGGCGGTCAGTTCCGTCCCCACCGCCGCCAGCGAATAGCCCGATCCGGTATAGACCGAGAACACGATCCCCGACAGACCGGCCATCAGCCCCGAAAAGGCATAGACCAGCACCGTTGTGCGCCCCTGCCGCACGCCCATCAGCCGGGCGGTCTGTTCACCGCCGCCAAGCGCATAGACGGATGTGCCGAACCGGGTGCGATGCGCGATCACCATGCCCAGCACCACGACCACCAGCATCAGCGCGCGGTGATCGGCCCCCTTGGCCAGCCAGCCCCCCGCCGGGCGCGACAGGAACAGCACCCCCACCGTGCCGATCGCGATGGCCAGCAGCCCGTCGCGCGACACGGGTTCCGAAAGCAGCAGCGCCGACAGGGCGGCGACCAGCAGCACCTCGGTCTTGGTAAAGGCGATGCCCACGGCAAAGGACCGGGCCGAAAACAGCGCCACCGTCGCAAAGGTCGCCACGATCTGCGCCAGCCCGCCCGCCATCGCCCAGATCCAGAAGGCCGGGGGCAGGGCGGGCAGCCCGTCGCCCCGCGCCAGCATCAGCGCGGCCAGCGCCGCCATGGCCAGAGGCGCTGCAAAGACAAAGCGCGCATAGGTCGCCCCGCCCGTGGACAGGCCCACCGACTTCAGCCGCTTTTGCAGCATGAAGCGCAGGGTCTGCACGGCGCTCGCGGCCAGCGTGATCACGACCCACAGATCCATCGGCCCGTCCTTTCATGGCGGCACCGGGCCCGGCCCGTTCACGGGGCCCGCCCCCCTTGTCAGGCCAGGGCGATGGGCCGCTGTTCCTCGATCGCCTCCATCGCGAAATGCGAGGTGACGGTGTGCAGTTCGATACCCGAGATCAGGCGCTGATAGAACAGGTCATAGCGTCCCATATCCTGCGTCACGACCTTGAGCATATAGTCGTATTCGCCGCCGATCCGGAAAAAATCCACCACCTCGGGGATCGCGCGGACATGTTTGCGAAACATCGCCAGCCAGTCGGCGGAATGGTGGCGGGTCTTGATCATCACAAAGACGACCAGCCCCAGGCCCAGCTTGTCGCGGTCCAGCGCCACGGTGCGGCGGCGGATCACCCCGGCCTTGTCCAGCGCCTGCAGCCGCCGCCAGCAGGCGTTCTGCGACAGCCCCACCCGCTCTGCCATCACCCGCTGCGAAACCGCGCTGTCCAATTGCAGCTCTTCCAGAATGCGTCTGTCGATCCGATCCATGATATCCCCTGTTTTTGGGTCATATGACCCATTTTACCGCCTGGAATGCAAGAATGATGGGATGATTTCGCAGGTTGGCGGGGTTAATCTTTACCAGACATCTGCGTAAACCGGGGCTTTCATGACACTTCTGACCGACTTTCAGGCATCCTTGACCGGCCCGGACGCGATCGCGCGGCTGCAGGCGGGGCTGATCGGGAATGATCTGATGATCGACGGCCCCTTTGGTCCGGTCCCGATGATCTATGCCGATCACGTCGCCTCGGGCCGGGCCTTGCGTCAGGTCGAGGATTTCGTGATGACCCGCGTGCTGCCCTATTATGCCAACACGCACACGCAGGCGTCCTTTGTCGGCGCCTATTGCACGACACTGCGCGAGGCGGCCCGGGCCCATGTCGCCGCAGCCGTGGGCGCGGGGCCGGGCTACAGCACGATCTTTGCCGGATCGGGATCGACCGCCGGGCTGAACCGGCTGGTGGGGTTGCTGGACATCGCGGGCCTTGTGGCGCGCGGCGGCCGGGCCGTGGTGGTCATCGGCCCCTACGAGCATCATTCCAACATCCTGCCCTGGCGCGAAAGCGGCGCCGAGGTGATCGAGATCCCCGAGGCCCCGTCCGGCGGCCCCGATCTGGGCGTTCTGGTGCAGGTTCTGGCCGACAATCGCGATGCCGATCTGCGGGTGGGCAGCTTTTCGGCGGCCTCGAACGTGACCGGGATCGTGACCGATACCGATGCGGTGACCCGCATCCTGCGCGCGCAGGGTGCGGTGGCGATCTGGGATTACGGCGCGGGCGGGCCCTATCTGCCGATGCGGATGCAGGCGGGCACGGACGCGGCCAAGGATGCCATCGTCTTTTCCCCGCACAAGTTTCCGGGCGGGCCGGGCGCCTCGGGCGTGCTGGTGGTGCGCGACGCGATCGTGCGGCGCATGACGCCCACCCTGCCGGGCGGTGGAACGGTCAGTTTCGTCTCGCCCTGGAGCCATGCCTATGCGCCCGCGCTGTCGGACCGGGAAGAGGGCGGCACCCCCAATGTCATCGGCGATATCCGGGTGGCGCTGGCGATGATCGTCAAAGAGGCGATGGGTCAGGATGTCATTGCGAACCGGGGCCGCGCCCTGAGGGATCGCGCGCTGGCGGTCTGGCGCAACAACCCCAACATCCAGCTGATGGCTCCGGATGCGCCCGGCGACGCACTGCCGATCTTTTCCTTCCGCATCCGTGACGGCCAGGGCGGGCTGGTGCATCACCAGCTGTTCACCCGGATGCTGAGTGATATCCATGGCGTGCAGGCGCGGGGCGGCTGCGCCTGCGCGGGCAGCTATGCCCACCGGCTGCTGGGGATCGACCGGGGCCAATCCGACGCCCTGTTCGACCGCATCGCAAAGGGCGAGGATATTGCCAAGCCCGGTTGGGTGCGGCTGAATTTCTCGGCCCTGCTGGACGATGCCAAGGCGGATGCGATCATTCATGCCGTGGACGATCTGGCCCGCCATGCGACCACCCGCGCGGCGCAGTATCAGGTCGATCCGGCAACCTCGCGGTTTTCGATCCGACCGCCGATGCAGGCCGCGTGCGTCTGAGGCGCCGGACGGTCCATGCCCCGACGTCGCGACTGAACGCATCGGTTTGACCGTTGACGTCGCGGGGCAACGGTTCATGATGTGCCGACCCAGCCAAGGAGGCCAGGCATGACCCGTTTTATCGTCAACGGTCGGGACGTCGATCTGGATATCGACCCCGAAACCCCTCTGCTCTGGGTCCTGCGGGACGAATTGCGGATGACCGGCACCAAATTCGGCTGCGGGATCGCGCAATGCGGCGCCTGCACCGTCATGCTGGACGGCATGCCGCGCCGGTCCTGCGTCACCCCCATCGGCATGATCGAGGGCAGCGAGGTTACCACGATCGAGGGGCTGGACGGCCCCGAGGCGCAGGCCGTCAAGGCCGCATGGACCGCGATCGACGTGCCGCAATGTGGCTGGTGCCAGTCGGGACAGGTCATGTCGGCGACCGCGCTGTTGCAGCAGGTGGCCCAGCCTTCGGATACCGATATCGACAATGCCATGGCCGGGAACATCTGCCGCTGCGCGACCTATGTCCGCATCCGGCAGGCCATCCATGACGCCGCCAAGACGCTGGAGGGTTAAGCGATGGCACCCATCATCACCTCTCGTCGCGGATTTCTGGCCGGCAGTGCCGGGCTGACGCTGGCCTTGTCGCTGCCTTTGGGCCGCGCCCGCGCGCAGGGAGCGGCGGCCACGCTGCCCTTTGCCCCCAACGCCTTCATCCGCATCGGTGCCGACGATCTGGTGACCGTGATGATCAAGCATATCGAGATGGGGCAGGGCCCCTATACCGGCCTTGCCACGCTGGTGGCCGAGGAACTGGACGCCGATTGGGGCCAGATGCGGGCCGAGGGCGCGCCGGGCAATGACGCGCTTTATGCCAATCTGGCCTTCGGGGCGCAGGGCACCGGCGGATCGACCGCGATGGCCAACAGTTACATGCAGATGCGCAAGGCGGGGGCTGCGGCCCGCGCCATGCTGGTCGGCGCCGCAGCCGAGGAATGGGGCGTGCCCGCATCCCAGATCATCGTCCGCGCCGGGGTCGTCGCGCATGAGGCGTCGGGCAAGTCCTCGCGCTTTGGCGCCTTGGCGCAGGCGGCGGCCCGCCAGCCGGTCCCCGAGGATCCGCCGGTCAAGACGGCCGATCAGTTCACCCTGATCGGCACCGACCGGCCCAAGCTGGACACGGTCGCCAAGACCGATGGCACGGCGCAGTTCACGCTGGATGTCTATCGCGACGGCATGCTGACGGTCGTGGTCGCCCACCCGCCGAAATTCGGCGCGACGGTGGCCAGCATCGACGACACCGCCGCGCTGGCCGTGCGCGGGGTGGAAATGGTGCGCCACATCCCCTCGGGCGTCGCTGTCTATGCCACCAACACCTTTGCCGCGCTGAAGGGCCGCGATGCGCTGACCGTCACCTGGGATGACAGCGCAGCCGAGACGCGCAGTTCGGCCCAGATGCTGGACGATTTCGCCGCCGCCGCCGCGGCAGGGGGCGAGACGGTCGAGGAGGACGGCGATCTGTCCGCCATCGACGGCGCCGCGCAGGTGCTGCAGGCCGAATACCGCTTTCCCTATCTGGCCCATGCCCCGATGGAGCCGCTGGATGCGGTGATCGAGGTCAAGGCCGGCAAGGCGGAAATGTGGTTCGGCAGCCAGTTTCCGACCTTCGACCGGCCTACCGTGGCCGCAGCCCTTGGCGTCGCGCCTGACGATGTGCAGATCAACGTGCTGCTGGCGGGCGGATCCTTCGGGCGGCGCGCGCAGGGCTCGGCCCATCTGGCCGCCGAGGCGGGCGAGGTGGCCCGGGCCGCAGGCCGCGATGGCGCCTTCAAGCTGGTCTGGACGCGCGAGGATGACGTCAAGGGCGGCTATTACCGCCCCCTGACCGTTCATCGGCTGCGCGCCGGGCTGGACGATCAGGGCCGCATCGTGGGTTGGGAAAACACCGTCGCGAACCAGTCGATCATGATCGGCACGCCGATGGAGCCGATGCTGCAGGGCGGCCCGGATGCGACCTCGTTCGAAGGCTCGAACGGGCTACCCTATCGGTTCGGGGCGCGGCGGATCGGGTGGGCGCGGATGGACAGCCCGGTCAGCGTGCTGTGGTGGCGGTCGGTGGGCCATACCCACACCGCCTATGCGGTCGAGACGTTTCTGGACGAGGTTCTGGCCGCCGCCGGTCAGGATCCGGTGCAGGGGCGTCTGGACCTGTTGGCCGACGAGGCCACCCGCGAACGCGCCGTGATCACCGAAGTCGCGCGCATGTCCGGCTGGACCGGCCCAACGCGCGACGGCAAGGGCTATGGCATCGCGATGGTCAAAAGCTTTGGCAGCTATGTGGCCGAGGTGGTCGAGGTCGAGGATCGTCAGGGCCGCCCCCATGTCACCCGCGTCTGGTGTGCGGTCGATTGCGGCATCGCAGTCAATCCCAACATCATCCGCGCGCAGATGGAGGGGGGCATCGGCTATGCCCTGGGCACCGCGCTGCACAACCGCATCACGCTGGCCGAAGGCGGCATGGTGGAACAGTCGAATTTCGACGATTACCCCATGCTGCGCATCGGCGAGATGCCGGCGGTCGAGGTGTCGATCATCCCCAGTGATCTGGACCCTACCGGGGTCGGCGAACCGGGCGTGCCGCCCCTTGCGCCCGCGCTGGCCAATGCCTGGCGTGCCCTGACCGGCCACAGCCAGCGCGATCTGCCCTTTGATCAGGTGGTGTCATGAAATCTGCCCTGTCGCTGATCGCGGCCCTGACCTTGGGCGCCGCCCCCGCCTTCGCGCAGTCTGACGCGCCGGACGTCTTGGCCGCGCCCGACAGCTTTGCGGATATCGCCGATGAAAACGAACGCTCGGTCGCGCTGTTCACCGAGATGGGCAAGGTGCTGACCCATCCGCGCTGCCTGAACTGCCATCCGGTCACGGGCGGGCCGACGCAGGGCGACGACATGGCGCCGCATATGCCGCCGGTGATCCGGGGCGACGCCGATTTCGGCGCGCCGGGCATGACCTGCAACACCTGTCACGGGTCCGAGAATGTCGAGTTCACCTCGGATGCGGGCAGCATTCCGGGGCACGAGCCGTGGGCCCTGGCCCCGGTCAGCATGGGCTGGGTGGGTGTCGGGCTTGGCGATATCTGCGAACAGATCAAGGATCCCGACCGCAACGGCGGCAAGACGCTGGAAGAGTTGCACGTCCATAATGCCGAGGATGGTCTGGTGGGCTGGGGCTGGGAACCCGGCGCAGGCCGCACCCCTGCGCCCGGCAGTCAGGAGCAGTTCGGCCAGCTGACCCGCGCCTGGATCGACACCGGCGCGGCCTGCCCCGGCTAAGCGGCGCGGGCATTCATCAAGCGGCGGCCTTATATCGTCGCGGGGGCGGAACTGCCCCACCGCACGCGGGTTGGACAGCGCCCGGATCTGCACAGGATCCGGGCCGATTGTCCCGATGAAAGACCCGCTCAGATGAATGCCCATTCCCGACAGAGTGACGGTTCCGGCCCGCTGGAACAGGCCGACAAGGATGCCGCGCGGCAGGCCGGACGGCACCGCCATCACCCGGTGGTCAAGGCCCTGGGGGGCTTCAGCGAGATTGCCGATCAGACGCCCCTGTCGCTGCTTTGCGGATCGGTGGCCTTGGGCGGCGCGCTGACCGGCAGGCCCGCCTTGGCCGCGACCGGGCTGCGGATGCTGGCCGCGCATGGGCTGGCCAACGGCATCAAGCGCCTGATCAAGAACCGCGTCCGCCGCACCCGTCCGCATGTGATGATCGAAAAGCACCGCTATCGGCGCGAGGCCGATGAAGGGCACGATGGGGACGAGACCTCGTTCCCCTCGGGCCATACGGCGGGGGCGGTCGCGGTGGCGGCGGTGCTGGGCCATGATCGGCCGGATCTGGCGCTGCCCGCCTATGGGGTGGCGGCGCTGGTCTCGGGCGTGCAGGTGCCGCGCGCGGCGCATTATCCGGTGGATGTGGCGGCGGGCGCGGTGCTGGGATATCTGGCCGCGCGGGTCGTCATGTCCCTGTGGCCGCAGCCCCGGCGCCCCTGACAGGTGGGGCCGCGCGGAGATGGCCCCCGCGCAGCCCGGTGATCACCCCATGATCCGGTTCAGCGTGGCCGAGGGCCGCATGACTGCCGCGACCTTTTCCGGATCGGCATGGTAATAGCCGCCCAGATCGACCGGTTTGCCGCGCCCCTCATGCAGTTCCGCGATGATCTGGTCCTGCAACGCGGTCAGCTCATCCGCGACGGGTTGGAATTCCTGGGCCAGATCGGCGTCGGAATTCTGCTGGGCCAGCGCCTGCGCCCAATACAGCGCAAAATAGTAATGGCTGTCGCGGTTGTCGGGCTGCCCCGCCTTGCGACCGGGCGAGCGTTCGTGGTCCAGCACGCCTTGCGTCGCGGCCTCGGCGGCTGTGGCCAGCGTGCGGGCCTTGTCGTTGCCGGTCGCCTCGGCCAGAAAGCTCAGGCTTTCGCCAAGCGCGCAGAATTCGCCCAGACTGTCCCACCGCAGGTGGTTTTCCTGCACCAGCTGCTGGACATGCTTGGGGGCCGATCCGCCTGCCCCGGTCTCGAACATGCCGCCGCCCTGCATCAGCTTGACGATGGACAGCATCTTGGCCGAGGTGCCCAGTTCCAGAATCGGAAACAGGTCGGTCAGGTAATCGCGCAGCACATTGCCCGTGACGGCGATCGTATCGCGGCCCTCGCGGATGATCTCGAACGACAGGCGCGTCGCCTCGCGCGGGGCCAGCACGGTGAACCGGTCGGTGGTCCCGGCCTGCGCCAGGATCGGCCGGACATAAGCCAGCAATTCGCGGTCATGGGCGCGGGTTTCGTCCAGCCAGAAGACGGCGTTGCAGCCTTCCAGACGCTGGCGGTCGATGGCCAGACGCACCCAATCCTCGATCGCGGCGCGGCGGGTCGAACACAGGCGCCAGATGTCGCCCGCGCCGACCGCATGGCTGTGCAATGCGTCGCCATTGGCGGCGATGACGGTCACGGTGCCCGCATGGGGGATTTCAAAGGTGGTGGGGTGTGATCCGTATTCCTCGGCCTTTTGCGCCATCAGGCCGACATTCTGCACCGTACCTGCGGTGGACGGGTCCAGCGCGCCGGTTTCCTTGAAATAGGTCACGCTCTCATCATAGACATCGGCATAGGACGTGTCGGGGATGATGCAATTGGTATCCGCCGCAGCCCCGTCCGGGCCCCAGCCCTTGCCGCCCTCGCGCAGAAGCGCGGGCATGGACGCGTCGATGATCACGTCCGAGGGGACATGCAGATTGGTGATGCCCTTGTCGGAATTCACCATGTACAGCGGCGGGCGCTGCGCCATGACCGCGTCGATCTCGGCCCGGATGACGGCGCCGTCGGGCATCTCGGCCACGCGGGCCAGCACGGTGCCAAGCCCGCCATTGGGATCGGCCCCTGCCGCCGCCAGCGCCGCGCCGTGGCGTTCAAAGACCGGGGCCAGCCAGCGCCGCACCACATGGCCAAAGATGATCGGGTCCGAGACCTTCATCATCGTGGCCTTCAGATGAACGGAAAACAGCGTGCCCTCGGCCAGCGTCCGCTCGATCTCGGCGTCGATGAAACGGGACAGTTCGGCGACGGACAGAAAGCTGGCATCGACGACCGTGCCCTCGGGCAGATCGGGGCCGGTCTTCAGCACGGTCTCGGACCCGTCCGTGCCGGTCAGAACGATCCGCACCGGCCCGGCCTGCGCTGCGGACAGCGTCACCGAAGTCTCGTTGCGGCGGAAATCGCCCGTGGGCATCGACGACACGCGGGTCTTGCTGTCCGGCGACCATGTGCCCATCGAATGCGGATGCGCCATGGCATAGTTCTTGACCGCCCGCGCGGCGCGGCGATCCGAATTGCCCTCTCGCAGCACCGGGTTCACGGCGGATCCTTTCAGCGCGTCATAGCGGGCGCGGATCTCGCGGTCGGCGTCTGATGCCGGATCAGAGGGGTAATCGGGCAGATCGAAGCCCTGCGCCTGCAATTCGGTGATCGCGCCGACCAGCTGCGGCACCGAGGCCGAGACGTTGGGCAGCTTGATGACATTGGCCTCGGCCGTCTTCACCCATGCGCCAAGGCCCGCCAGATCGTCGTCCTGCCGCTGTTCGGGGGTCAGGCGTTCCGGAAAGGCCGCGATGATCCGCCCCGCCAGAGAGATGTCGCGCGTGGCGACCGAAATTCCCGCAGCCGAGGCAAAGCGGCGGATGATCGGCAAAAGCGAGGCCGAGGCCAGCTCGGGCGCCTCGTCCACCTTGGTATAGATGATCTGCGGGGTGTCGGTATCGGCCATGGTGATGTTCCTTGGATGTCTTTGCGGGGATTCTTCGCAGCGACGAACCGGAATGTCCACCGCTGCGCCGGTCCGGGGGCCGGGAATCATGCGGTTCTGATGGCAATCCAGATCGTGTGGCGCGATCCGCGCCCGGTTCCGGCGGCGCGGACGCCATGCGCTTTCGCCTGAAACCCGCAGCGGGTCAGGCGTCTGGTGAAGCCTTCATCGGGCGAGGCCGACCAGACCGCCAGCACACCGCCGGTCCCGAGGGCCGTTCGCGCGGCCCGCAGCCCGGCCTCGGAATAGATCGCGTCATTGTCGCTGCGGGTCAGCCCGCCGGGGCCGTTATCCACATCCAGCAGGATCGCGTCGAATGCCGCCGTCGCGCTGCGGATTCGTGCGGCCACATCGCCCGGATCGATGCTGACGCGCGGGTCCGACAGGCAATCGCCAAAAACCGGCGCCATCTGGCCTTTGGCCCAATCGACCAGTTCCGGCACGATCTCGGACACGATCAGCCGGGCGGCGGGGGGCGCCACCGTCTGCGCCGCGCGCAGGGTAAAGCCCATGCCCAGACCTCCGATCAGCACGCAAGGCGCAGCCCGTCCGGTCAGATGGTCAAAGGCCAGCGTTGCCAAAGCCTCCTCGGAGCCGCCAAGGCGGCTGTTCATCAGCTCGTTCCCGCCCTGCAGACGGATCGAGAATTCATCCCCCCGCCGCATCAGGCGCAGCCGGTCCCCGTCCGGGGCCGTGGCACTGGCCAGCAATTCCCATGGCAGCATGCGGGCGGTCCTTTTTCTGCAGATCGACCCGCGATCTAGCCGATCGGGGCGTTCCGAAAAAGCCCCCCTTGGGCGACGGACCTGCAGGGGGATAGGGACAAGGGCCCGCGACACACAGAAACGTGCAGGAACGTGAGGTCACAACCGGCGTTTTCGCAGGTGCAACGCCCGAAATCCGGCTAGAAGCGCCGATTGACGAAACAAAACCGAACGTGGCGATGACCTCAGCAAGCCTTTCCCCCCCTCAGACCGCCAGCGGCACCTCGGTCGCGGTGATCATCGTCAATTACGGCACCGCCGATCTGACGCTGGCCGCCATCCGCAGTGTTCTTGCCAGGGAAAACGGCGGACGGCGGGTTCAGGTGCATGTGGTCGACAATGCCTCGCCCGGCGACGATGCGCAGGTCTTTGCCCGCGCGCATTCGGCCGAGGGCTGGGGCGACCGCGTGACCCTGTGGCCCGAGGCGGTCAATCACGGCTTCGGGCGCGGCAACAATATCGTCATCGAGGCGCTGATGCAGCGCCCTGACGCGCCCGATTACGTCTTTCTGCTGAACCCCGATGCCAGCCTTGAAAACGAGGCGCTGGACTTGCTGGCCCGCCGGCTGGACGATACGCCCGGCGCCGCCGTGGCCGGGGCGGGGATCGCGCTGCCCTCCGGCGAACCGGTGACGGCGGCGTTCCGCTTCCCCTCGGCGCGCGGAGAATTTGCGCAGGCGGTGAATTTTGGGCCGCTGACGCGGCTGTTTTCCAACCGGTTGGTGCCGCTGCCGCCCGATCATCCCGATGGCCCGGTCGATTGGGTGGCGGGGGCTGCGGTCATGCTGCGCCTGTCGGTGCTGCGCCGGACCGGATTGTTCGATCCCGATTTCTTTCTGTATTTCGAAGAGGTCGAGCTGATGCGCCGCATCCGCCGCGCCGGTCATCAGATCCTGTACGTTCCCGCCGCCCGCATCCGCCATGCCGAGGGCGCCGCGACCCAGATCCGCAACGGTCAGGACCAGCGCCCGCCACGCCCGGCCTATTGGTATGACAGCTGGCGGATGTATCATCTGAAGACGGCGGGCCGGGCCGGTCTGGTCTGCGCCACGGTGGGCTGGATGGCGGGCGCCGCGCTGAACCTGCCGCTGGCACGGCTGCGCGGGCATTCCGCATCCCCTCCGCAGGGGTTCTTTCGCGATCTGCCGCGCGGTCTGGTCCGTGGCCTGCGGGGCGGACAAAAATGACCCGGCAGGACTGGAAGATCCGCGCCGCCGATGATCGCCGGTTCGTTCCCAACCGCGGCGATCCCGACCGCAATCCGCCCGGCATCGGCCTGTTGGCCCTGATCGCCGAGGATTACCGCACCCATGAACGCGACTGGTTCTCGGAAGGGTTCTGGGTGCTGTTCTGGCACCGGATCGGCAATTGGCGGATGGGCCTGCCGCTGCCCTTGCGGGGACCGATGTCGCTGATCTACCGGATGATGTTCCGGTGGGCGTCCCGCTCGACCGGGATCTATCTGCCCTATACGGTCCGGGTCGGGCGCCGGTTGCGGCTGGAACATTTCGGCGGCATGATCCTGGTCGCCCAATGGATCGGCGATGATGTGACGATCCGCCAGAACACCACCTTCGGCATCGCCCGGCTGGACGCGCTGCAGGACCGCCCCGTCATCGGCGACCGGGTCGAGATCGGCGCGGGGGCGGTGATTCTGGGCGCCGTCAGCATCGGCGACGATGCCATCGTCGGCGCCAATTCGGTCGTGCGCCGTGATGTCGCGCCGGGCACGATCGTCGGCGGCGTGCCCGCTCAGGTGATCGGACGCACTGAATTGCCCATCTGACGGGCAGCCGCTTTCAATCCCCCATTGAAAGACTTGCGGAAGCGCGCGTCTTGTCCGACGCCCCCTGCAGGGTCAGGCTGATCGCCGGAGCGGGCCCTTGTTGATGCGGCCCGAGGGAGAGACATCATGGAACGATACTTCAGGCTGGCCGACAAGGGCACCAGCATCAGGACCGAGGTGATCGCCGGGATCACCACATTTCTGACGATGGCCTATATCATCTTCGTCAATCCCGACATTCTGGCCACCACCGGCATGGACCGCGACGCGGTGTTCGTGGCGACCTGTCTGGCGGCGGCTTTGGGATCGCTGATCATGGGGCTGTGGGCTAACTGGCCCATCGGGATGGCACCGGGCATGGGTCTGAACGCGTTCTTTGCCTTTACGGTCGTCGGCATGATGGGGTTCACCTGGCAGCAGGCGCTTGGCGCGGTCTTCATCAGCGGGCTGATCTTTCTGTTCCTGTCGGTGACGGGCATCCGGCGCTGGCTGATCTCGGGGATCCCGGCCTCGATGCGCAGCGCGATTGCGGCGGGGATCGGGCTGTTTCTGGCGATCATCGCGCTGAAATCATCAGGCATCATCGTCGCATCCGAGGCGACGCTGGTCGCCTTGGGCGATCTGACCCAGACCGGCACGCTGCTGACCATCGCCGGGTTCTTCATCATCGTGGCGCTGGATGCGCTGCGGGTGACCGGCGCGATCCTGATCGGCATTCTGGTGGTGACGCTGGCCGCGATCGCGCTTGGGGTCAGCGAATTCGGCGGCGTGATGTCGATGCCGCCCTCGATCGCGCCGACCTTCCTGCAGCTGGACCTGATGGGCGCGCTGACCTTCGGCATCTTTCAGGTGGTGCTGGTCATGGTGCTGGTCGAGGTTTTCGACGCGACCGGCACGCTGATCGGCGTGGCCAAGCGCGCGGGCCTTCTGGCCGAAGGCCCGACCCACACCAACGTCAATCTGGGCCGCGCCCTGATGGCCGATTCGACCGCGATCACCGCAGGCTCGCTGCTGGGCACCTCGTCCACGACGGCCTATGTCGAAAGCGCCTCCGGCGTGCAGGCGGGGGGCCGCACGGGCCTGACGGCGGTGGTCGTGGGCGTGCTGTTTCTGGCGGCGATGTTCTTTGCCCCGCTGGCCGGATCGGTGCCCGCCTATGCCACCGCGCCGGCGCTTTTGTATGTCGCCACGCTGATGGTGCGCGAATTGTCCGAAGTCGCGTGGGAGGACGTGACCGAGGCCGCACCCTCGGTCCTGACCGCGATCATGATGCCGTTCACCTATTCGATCGCGAACGGTCTGGCCTTTGGCTTCATCAGCTATGCGCTGATCAAGCTGCTGACCGGCCGCGCGCGCGAGGTTCACGCCGCGACATGGATCATCGCCGCGCTGTTCGTAATCAAATACGCGGTCTTTGGGGGCCATTAGGGTTGGCGTCAGCGGCGGGGGTCTTCGCAGATCCCTGCCGCTTTCAATGAGACGTGTAAAGTCTTCTATGTTGGGGCGGATTTCGCAAGGGTGGATTTGGGCCTAGCATCGGGTGTGGGACGGCGATCTTGGTGCCGCCCGGGCGGCAGGGATGGGGGCGATCT
>NZ_RQRT01000081.1 GCF_004335005.1 Paracoccus nototheniae
TTGAGAAAATTCAGCCGTTCCTCGTTGGTATAGGTCACGCCGCGGATGGTCACGCCATCGCCGTTGCTGCCGTCACCAAACAGCAGCAGGCTGGCCGCCTCGCGTTTGTCGGCCAGCGTCGTGGCCGAGGTGATGGATGCGTGGTTGCCATAGGCCGCAATGAAATTCGCGACCGAGAACGGGTTCTTGAGGTATTGGGTGAATTCGGCCCAGCTGGCATAGGGTTTCAGATCGGGCAGGCCGAAATCGTTGTAAAGCTGGGCGCGCGTCTCGTTCAGGGACGGCACGCCGGTTTCACGGGCCCGCGCGATGTTCAGCGCCGCAAGGTCCAGCGGCAGGCCCAGCAGATTGCTGCGCAGCGCCGGCACGACGAATTCGTCGATCTCGCTGCCCACGTCCGAGGTCAGGCCCCGGATGAAGGCCGCCTGCACATCGTCCATCGAGGTGCCGGTGGCAGTGAACGCCTCGGGGTTCAGGAACGCCTCGATCAGCGACATCTGGTCCGCGTCACCGTTCACCGGCAGCAGCGAAGCGTCCAGCCGGTCCACGGTATCAGTCAGCATCGAATGACCAAAGCGATAGATCGCATGCGCGAATTCGGCCACGATCGAGGGATCGATATCGGCCGAGTTGGTAAAGACGAAGGGATCGATCCCCGGCTGGATGCGGCGGGCGAATTCCTCGAACACCATATGCTGGTACTGCATCTCGGTGGTAAAGCGCGCTGCCTGAAACAGCCGCTCGCCGTTCCACAACAGATCGGTGGGGTCCACGCCGGAAATGTTCGTCCCTTCGGCCAGCGGCACCAGCAGCCATTCATTGATGAAGGCCACGTCGTTCGTGTCAAGGATGGTGTGCTTGTTGTCCTCGACCATGCGGTTGTGTTCGGAATGGAAGATCGAGTGCAGCGACTGCAGGGCGATGTTCTCGTTCCCGCGCCCGTCCCCCGAGACGATATGCAGGTCCAGCATCTCGTTGTCATAGGTCGCGGCGTTGTTGTCGTCGCCGGTCACGCTGTCGGCGTCGGGGGTCATGCTGCCGCCCGGGGCCGCGTGATGGGCGATATCGACCAGAAAGGCCGGACCCGCCGCCAGACTGCCCTGCGTGGTGATCCCGGCAGCCGTGCCTTCGCGCAGCCACGGTTCCGGGTGGGTGGCATCGGGTGCCATGACCATCTGCGCATAGCCGTTCGGCCCGGTGATCAGGTTGCCATAGGCGTCGGTCGCCAGCAGCGGCACCCGGTGGACATCCATGTCCACCAGCCGGATGCCCAGCACCGTCAGCGCCTGTGCCTTGACATCGGCCCAGTTGCCCACCGCCCCATCCAGCGATCCGGTCGCGGTCGTGCCATCCAGCAGATGCCCGGTCGAATAGGCGCGGGTGACGCCATCCACCTCCATGCGCACCTGCTCTCGCAGAAAGACCTGATGCGAGGCATGCGAGGTATAGGTCTGGTTCTGATCGACGAACGAGGTCGTGGCATTCACATGCTGTTCGATTCCGTCATCGTCCAGCACCGGCGTGGCGCGGGTCAGCGCCATGAAGCGCAGCTGGCTGGGCAGATCGTCGGCGGTGCCAAAGACCTGATCGGCTCCGGCGATCAACGGGTCGTCGGCCTGCAAAGGAATAAAGACGGTGCCGTTGCCGCCCTTGTTCACCAGGTCCAGACCATGGTCGAAGAACTGGCCAAAGATGGTCATGAAGCTGTTGAAAGGTGCCGTCAGCCCGACATCGGGTGACAGGTGGTCGATCACCAGCCCGCCCTCGGCGCCGGTGGTCAGGCCGTAATCCTCCAGCGTTTCGGCCAGAAAGGCCGCGGTCTGGGCAGGCGTGCCCGCGGTGTTGGCCTGTATCACCGCCGCGTCATAGTCGGCCTGAGCCTCGGTCAGTTCGACCTGCGCGGCGTCGCGCACCGTTTCGGCGGCATCGACCTGCGCCTGTGCCGCGACCCGCGCGGCCTCGACCGCCGCGACGCTGTCGGCGGCAAGGCCCCCGGGTTCCGTCACCGCCTGATAGGCCAGTGCGGCGTCTTGCAACGGGACCAGATCACCGTCATCGATCAGGGTGACGCCATTCGCGGCGTCCAGCGCATTCAGCAATTGCTGTGCAGCATCGGCCATCGCCAACACGGATGGCATGGCATCACCGGCCAGCGCCGTCGACACCGCATCCGCCGCCTCTTTCGCGGCCTCCGCTGCCGCCACGGCTGCGGCATAGGATCCCGTCGGGTCGATGCCGTCCGCCAGATCTGCGACCAGTTGCGCCATCGCCGTCGCGGCCGCCTCGGCGGCACTCGCCGCCGTCGCCGCAAGCGGGCCGGATGCGGTGTAATGCGCCAGACTGACCCCGGCCAGATTAAGGGCCGTGACAGCGGCGCCATGCTCTGCCGTCGCGGTCGTGCGGACGCTTTCGGCGGCCATCACGGCGGCATTGGCACCATTCGCATTCTGCGTCGCCTGATAGGCCGAACTGATCGCCGCAACGGCGGCATTCGCATCCACCCCCGTGGTCCCGATCGCTTTCAGCGCCGCATAGATCGCCGCCACATTCGCCGGCGTCTGATCCACGATCAGATTCGAGATGGTGCGCGGATCACTGTCCACGACATTGCCGCTGTTGCCGTAATTGGTGTTCGTGACGCCCAGAAAGGCGGCCTCGTCATTCTCGTTCGAATAGATCGGGTCCAGCAGACGCGGAAACAGCGTCTCACCTGCCCCATGTCCTTCCGTGCCGGGCAAAAGGCTGTTGTCGCTGCCGTCCACGGTCCGCAGGCCCACCGGCATCAGCGCGGCATCGGCGGCGCTTACACCATAGACCGCCTGAATCGCCTCCACGGTCGTCATCCCCGGCGTCGAGGCCTGCAACTCAGACAGTTCGATCTGCTTCAGGATAAAGCTCAGGTCATGCGCGTTGACGTGAAAACTCGTTGCCATTGTCGTCTCTCCTGACGTGACCAGAGGCTGGCGCATGACAGCACGACCTCCGGCATCGGGGGCCAGTGGCGGATCGTGTGGACGCTAGCCATTGACTAGATACATGTCCCGCCACCTCTGACAGGCGACGGTCGACAGGGTCAGGTTACGCCTGGACGGGCCGTTTCCCATACGGCGTTGGGTCGCCATGACTGGCGACTTTGGTCGCCATCGGACGGTTGGACCGGCGAATCGGCGGGCGGGCCAGTCGGGATGCGCGATCCTCTTTTAAATGAATCTTATAAAGTAGGATCAACTTTGGATTGATCGCTTGACAGCGCGTCGGTCGATGACTGGCCGAAATATCATTGACTTTCGGGGGCTAAGACCGATTCGGCCCTAATAACGTCTATGTGAACGCCCTGCGTTCTGTTAGAATTGCCAATACTTCGGACTGAATATCGCGCGACTGGTGGAGGACGCGTTGACCAAGACGTCTGACATCCCCGTCCTGTTGCCCGACCCGTCGCCCCGAACAGGCTGGCAGAGCCTTGGGCTGTTGCGGCGCCCTCTGTCCAGCTATGCGCTGATCATCATTCTGGGGCTGGCCCTTCTGGGCCTGGGGACCGCGTCCCGGTTGCAGCACATGGTCGAAACCGAGGTCGGCCACCGCGCCACGACGGTGCTGGAGGCGATGTTGAACCGGCATGCCGGGGAGCTGGCCGCCGACCCCCTGTCGCCCGAATTGCTGGCGATCATCGACAGCTATTTTCAGGACAGCGCGGCCTCTCTGGGCATTTCCGAAATGAAGATCTGGAATGCCAAGGGAACGATCCTCTATGCGTCGCGTCCCGGCCTGACCGGCGCGGTCTTTCCGGTCAGCCCCGAGCTGGGCACCGCGCTGGCCGGAGAGATCTCGGTCAGCATCGGCAGCGCCTTTCATGCCGAGACGGACCTGTCGGACGCCATGACGGATCCCCGGATGTTCGAGGTCTATGTCCCTATCCGGCGTCATGCGTCGGACCGGGTCGTCGCCGTCGCCGAATATTACCAGAATGCCGCAGTCGCCTCGGACGCGCTGGTCCGGGCGCGCTGGCAGACATGGATGATGATCGCCGTCGTCGGTGCGATGTTCGTCGCCGTCCTGCTGGTGATCCTGCGCCACAGCGACGCCGTCATCGTGCAGCAGCGCCGCGATCTGTCCGCCGGGATGGCCGATCTGGTCCGGCTGGTCGAGCGCAACAAGCAAACGCAGGCGCAGATCCAGCAGGATGCCCGGCGCCGACAAGAGGAACAAAAGGCCCAGCTGCGCCAGATCAACGCGGATATTCATGATGGCATCGGCCAGTTGCTGACCGTCGCGCTGCTGCGCATGAAGCCTGCCGAGCCTCTGGCGCCCACGCCGGACGACAGCAGCCAGTCCGTCCGGCTGATCCTGGAAGAGGCGATGAGCGAGGTTCAGGCCCTGCTCAGCGGGACCAGCCAGACGCCGCTGCCCCAGTTGCCGCTGGCCCGCGCGGTCGCCACGATCGTGGAGGCGCACAGCCGACGGACCGCCACGCCCGTCCTTGTCCTGATGGACGACGATCTTCCCGAACCCGGCCTGCCCGTCAAGGTCGCGATCTGCCGCCTTGTGCAAGAGGGGCTGCACAACGCCTTCAAGCATGCCGGGGGACAGGGCCAGCAGGTGCGGCTGCAGATGGAACGAGGCCGTCTGGTCGTCGCGGTCAGCAATGACAGCGATCAGCGGCAGGACGCGCCGCGCGATCCGTCGCGCCAGCCGATGGGTCTGCGCAATCTGCGCCACCGCGTCGAACGTCTTGGCGGCACGTTCCGGGTTCAGGACCAGCCGGACCAGCGCATGGAAATTCGCGCCAGTTTCGACACCAATCCGACAGAGGTTCATCATGCCTGACATCAGCGTGGCCGTCATCGATGATCATCCCATCGTCTGCGAGGGGTTGATGCAGCTTATCGCGGGGTTCAGCGGCTTTCGCGTCATAGGGTGCGGGCATACGGCTGCCGATGCGGTCGCGCTGGTGCGCCGCGATGCGCCCGATATCGTGATCCTCGATCTTGGCATTCCCGGTTCTGGCATCACCGCCATCCGCGACATCATGCGCGGCTGGCCCCGGACCCGCATTCTGGTGCTGACGATCTCGGAACAGCCGCAGGACGTGCTGGACGCCATGCGCCTTGGAGCGGCGGGCTATGTGTTGAAGGGGATCAGCGGGGACGAACTGTGTCAGGTTCTGAACCGGCTGATCGACGGAATCCGGCATATCAACCCCGATCTGGCGGCGCGCATCCTGTCCTCGATAGGGCTTCTGCCGGATGTCGGGGCCGAAGCCGATGCCAGCAAGCTGAGCAAGCGCGAAGGCGAAATCTATGTCCTGATCCGTCGCGGCTGCTGCAACAAAGAGATCGGTCGAACGCTTGGCCTCAGCGAAAAGACGATCAAGCATTACCTGACCAATATCTTCCGCAAGCTGAATGTCCACAGCCGGATGGAACTTGCCATGCACGCCCACAATATCGGCATTTCCGAAAGACAAGGCATCATGCCCGATGAGCCGGATCAAGGCGCCTGCACAGTGGGTCTGGCCCGCAGGCTGGCATGCCACGGGCCCGACCGGTTCCATCCCCTGCTGCGCGGGTGAACGCCCGCCCACCGACGCCCGGCCCGCCCGCAACCGCCGCGATGCGGGTGGCCGCGTTCCGGCCATCGATGCCCGGCGCGGGCACAGATCGCTTGACGCCGCTTGCCCGACCTGCAGTAGGGTCGGGTCACCAGAACAAGGCGTACAAGCACCATGAGCGACAGCAAACTGAGTTGGGCGATCCCGCTGATGCGGGCAGGCTATATCGGCAAGGGGCTGGTCTATCTGGCCGTCGCGGGCATCTCGCTCTTTTCGATCTGGCGGGGGGGACAGGCACAGGACAGCTCATCCGCCTTTGGCTGGCTGGAAAGCAGCTGGGGCGGTGGCACCATCCTGTTCGTCATCCTGCTGGGCATGATCGCCTATGCTGTGTGGCGCGTGCTGGATGCCGCCTTCGATCTGGAGGATTACGGCAATGACGCCAAGGGGATCATCGCCCGCATCGGAATGCTGGTCACCGGGGCCATTCATGTCGGTATCGGCGTGACGGTCTTTTCGCTTTTGTTCGGCGACAGCGATGGCGGCGAAGGGTCCAGCATTCCGCGTCATATCGGCACGATCATGGCATGGCCCGCGGGCCGGTGGATCGTCGGCGCGGTTGCCTTGCTGATCATCGCGGCCGGGGCGCATTACATGCGGCAGGGCTGGACGAACGACTATCGCAAGCACCTGCAGGCCAACCGATTCACCACCCGATGGAACCCGGTGCTGAAAGGGGGGCTGATCGCGCATGGGATCGTGGTCGGCGTGGTGGGCCTGCTGTTCCTGTTCGCCGCATGGCGCGCCAATCCGCAAGAGGCCGGTGGCACGGGCGAGGCTTTTTCCTGGCTGTCGGAACAGGTCTACGGCCAGATCCTGGTCATCTGCGTCTGTCTTGGGCTTCTGGGTTTCGCGATCTTCTGCTTTGTGAACGCCGCCTATCGGATCGTTCCAAGGGTCTCGGGGCCCGATATCCAAAGCCTTGCAGCCAAGCTGCGGATGTAGGGCCACAGGCGCGGCTGCCACCGCGCCCGATCACCGCGTCTGCCCCGACGCCCCCCGGACCGGAAACATATCCTCGCCGTAATGGTGCAGCTTGACATGGTGGGTCCGGCACAGCCACCGCACGTTCAGCGGCTGGTCATAGCGGTCGTGATGCGCATCGACGGTGCTGGCCCCGCACACCTCGCAGGGCTGCTTTTGCAGCTGGCCCGACCCAAGCGCGCGCTGCACCGCCAGATGGGCGCTGTATTTGGGCAGGTTCGCGCGGCGCCAGCTGCTCTGGCGGGTCTCGCTTTTCAGGACAGGCGGCGTGTGATCCGGTGGCACCCGATCCGCCGACATGTGAGGCTGCGGCTTGCGTGTCATGGCGTCCTTTCCTGTTGCGTGGCGGTTCGGCGTCAGGGATCTTGCCGAGGCCGATCCGACTGGCGGACGTTGGTGACATCATACCACCGCCGTCAGCGGGGGAAAGGGCGTCTGGCCGGTCCTTGCCGAACGGCCCGGCCATCCCGCTTTCTGAACGGGATCAAAGGCGCCTTTCGCGTCGCCGGGCTGCATCGGCACCCGTGGCGCCGCGTCCCGACGGCGGCCGGTCAAGGATCGAGCCGTCGGCTCTTGGCCCGCAAATCACCGCCCCCGATCATGGCCTTCTGATGGGCTGGGGGTCAGCCGCGTCCGGCAGCGTGGCCGCCGGGCATGGTCTCAGATCAGGGTTTCGGGGTGGATGGGAAAGCGAACGGGTCGCACCCCGGTCGCATGCCAGACGGCATTGGCGATGGCGCCGACGGTGCCGGTGACGCCCAGTTCGCCGACGCCCTTGATCCCAAGGGCGTTCACATGGGGGTCGTCCTCGTGAACCATCAGCGCCTCGATCGATGGGACATCAGCATTCACCGGGATGTGGTATCCGGCCAGATCGTTGTTGGTGAAACGACCGGTGCGGGGGTCGTGGATCGCCTCTTCCTGCAGGGCAAAGCCGATGCCCCAGATCATTCCGCCCAAAAGCTGACTGCGGGCCAGGTGCGGGTTCACGATGCGACCGGCGGCAAAGGCACCGACCAGCCGGCTGACGCGGATCTGGCCCAGATCGGGATCGACCAGCACCTCGGCAAAGACCCCGCCATGCGAGAACATGGCGCGTTGCGGTTCGCCCTCGCGGCCGCCCTTGCCCTCGCCGCGCAGCAGGTCCAGCCCGGCGCGGGCCAGAATATCCTCATACGCCTCGTGGCGGCTGTCATCGTCGTTGCGATACAGTCGGCCCCCCCGCGCGGTCACGCCCGCATTGCCCGCCCCGAACAGGGGCGAGGCCGGATCGGCGGTCGCAATCTGGGCCAGTTGCCGTACCGTATCGGCGCCTGCGTTGAACAGCGCCGTCCCCGCCGTGGCCGTATGGCCCGACCCCCCGGCAATGCCCGCATCCGGCAGGTCGGAATGGCCGGACCGGAATTCCAGCCGGTCCACGTCGATGCCCAGACCGTCGGCGGCGATCTGCGCCAGCGCGGTCCAGGCCCCCTGCCCCATATCGGCAGCCGAGGTCTCCACCACGGCGCTGCCATCGGCGCGCAGCGTCGCATGGGCCGCGGCCTGAAACATCGGGCAGGGAAATTGCGCCGTGCCCATGCCCCAGCCCTTCAGCAGCCGCCCCTGCCGCATCGCACGCGGCTGCAGGGGGCGATCCGCCCATCCGAACCGCTCTGCCGCCTGCGCATAGCATTCGCGCAGCGCCTTCGATGAAAACGCCATGCCGGTGGACGGGTCGGTCTCGGCATAGTTCAGCAGGCGAAAGGCCAGCGGGTCCATGCCCATCGCATGGGCCGCCTGATCGATCGCCACCTCCAGCGCGGCCGATCCGGGCGCCTCGCCGGGGGCGCGCATCGGGCCGGGCGTGCCGGTATCGCTGCGCACCGCGCTGTGGGTCGTGTGCAGGGCCGTCGTGGCATAGACGCTGTGCGACGCGTTCGAGGCGCTTTCGATAAAATCATCGAAGGTCGAGGCAACGGCCAGCGTGTGGTGATCCAACGCCATGATCCGGCCCTGATCGTCCAGATCCAGCTGCAGGGTCTGACGGGTCGCGGGGCGGTGGCCGACCGGGCCGTACATCTGGTCGCGGCGCAGGGCCAGCTTGACGGGGCGGTCCAGATCCCGGGCCGCCAGCACCACCAGCAACTGAGCCCCGAACAGGATCGCCTTGGACCCGAAGCCGCCGCCCAGAAACGGGCTGCGGATCACGATCCGGTCCGGCTCGATGCCCAGATAGGCGGCGAAGCTTTGCTTGGCCAATCCGATGGCCTGATTGGGCGTGTCGATCTCGACCCGGTCGCGGGCACCGCCATCCCTGAACCATTCAGCGGTGATGGCATGGGGTTCCAGCGCGTTGTGATACTGGGCGGCGGTCTCGACCACCGTCGTCTGATGCCGGGTGGCGCCTTTGCGCGCGGCGTCCAGATCGCCGACGCTCAGCGAAGGCGGGCGCCCGATGCTGACGGTTTCTGGGTCATAGGGGGTGTCGCCGTCCAGACCGATGCGCGGCGGCAAAACCTCGTATTGCGGGGCCAGCAGGCGCGCGCCCTCGGTCGCGGCCTCCAGCGTTTCGGCCACGACCAGCGCGATGGGCTGGCCCGCATAGCGGACGGTGTCGTCCTGCAAGGCCTCGGTCCGCCAGGCAAAGCCGTGGATCTTGGTGTCGGGATGCACCGCCAGCGGCGGGCAGTTCGCGGGGGTATAGACCCTGATCACGCCGGGATGGGCCATGGCGGCGGCGGTATCCAGATGCACCACCCTGCCGCGCGCGATGCCCGCGCTGGCGGCGACGGCATGCAGCAGCCCTGCGGGACGGCGATCGGCGGCATAGGGCGCCTGCCCCGTCACCTTCAGCATCCCGTCGCGCCGGGTCATCGGCTGCCCGGCATTCGATCCAAGGCGGACGTGCTGGTTGATGGTCATCGGGTCAGCCATGGTCATCTCCTTCGAAGACGGAAGCAGGCAGCGCGGGCAGCCGGTCGGGGGTTCCCGCCGCGGCGCGCATCAGGGCACGGACGGCAATGCGGCTGGCCAGCACGATCTTGGCGGCATTGTCGCCCGAGGGCACCGCATCGCGCAGGGCCAGATCGGCGGCATGGACAAAGGCGCTTTCGGTGGGGGGCTGGCCGATCAGGGCCGCCTCGGCCTGATGCGCGCGCCACGGGCGGGCGGCGACGCCGCCAAGCGCAAGGCGGGCGGCGACGATCCGGCCCTCCACGACCTCGACCCCCGCCGCAGCCGAGACGATGGCAAAGGCAAAAGACGTCCGTTCCCGCAGCTTCACATAGCGGGCGTGGCGCGCCATCCCCCCGGGATCGGGCAGGCGGATATGGGTGATCACCTCGCCCGCAGCCAGCGCGGGCGGCATGCCGGTGGCGTCGGGCAGCGGATGGAAATCTGCCATCGGCACCGCGCGCGGGCCGGTGGGGCCCGCGATGTCGACCACCGCGTCAAAGGCTGCCAGCGCCACGCACAGATCGGACGGATGCGTGGCGATGCAGGCGGGCGTCCAGCCCAGCACGGCATGGTTGCGGGTCACGCCGCCGATGGCCGAACACCGCGACCCGGGCTCGCGCCGGCTACAGGGCGACAGTGGATCCTGAAAATAGCTGCATCTTGTGGATTGCATGATGTTGCCGCCGGTGCTGGCCGCATTGCGCAGTTGGGGCGAGGCGCCCGACAACAGCGCCTCGGCCACCGCGGGAAAGCGGGCCAGCACCAGCGGGTGCCGGGCCAGATCGGCATTGCCGACCATCGCGCCGATGCGCAGGCCGCCGTCAAGATCCTCGATTTCGCGCAGGGGCAGACGCGTGATGTCGATCAGCCGGGACGGGGTCGCGACACCGATCTTCATCAGGTCCAGCAGATTGGTGCCGCCCGCCAGCAGGGCACCCCCCCGATCTGTCGCCGCGTCGATCGCCGCATCCAGGCCGTCGGCGCGGGTGTAATCGAACGGGTTCATGCCGCCTCTCCTTTCGCGGTCAGGGTCCGGGTGGCGTCCAGCACGGCCTCGGTGATCCCGGCATAGGCGGCGCAGCGGCACAGATTGCCGCTCATCCCCTCGCGGACCCGTTCGGGGTCCAGCCCGGCCTCGGCTTCGGCGATCAGCGCGACCGCCGACATGATCTGGCCCGGCGTGCAATAGCCGCATTGAAAGCCGTCATGGCGGATGAAGGCCGCCTGAACGGGGTGCAGATCGTCGCCCTTTGCAAGTCCCTCGACCGTGGTGATGCTGGCCCCGTCGCAAGACAGCGCCAGCGCCAGACAGGCATTCATGCGCCGTCCGTCGATCAGCACGGTGCAGGCGCCGCATTGGCCGCGATCGCAGCCCTTCTTGGTGCCGGTCAGCCCGATCCCGTCGCGCAGCACGTCCAGCAGCGTCGCGCGCGCATCGTCCAGGGCGATCGCCCGGGCGGTTCCATTGATGGTCAGGTTCAGAGTATGTGTCATCTTTCCCTCGTTGGCGATAAGCTGATCGGGAAGCCGGGCCGGAAGCGGCCATGGATGAAACTATACGGAGGCATCCTCCGTTTTGCAAGGACGACCGGAAGGGTGGGCCGCGAATGGGCGACGAGACGCCAAAGGCACGCAAGCCGCGCGCCGATCAGGCCCGCAACCGCGACCGTCTGCTGACCGCCGCACGAGAGGTGTTCCGCACCGACGGCGCCAGTCTTGACGCCGTGGCCCGCCATGCCGGTCTGGGCATCGGCACCCTCTATCGCCATTTCCCGACGCGCGAGGCGCTGTTTCAGGCCGTCTATGCCCGCGAGGTCGAGGAACTGGAGACGCTGGCCCGCAAGGACGATCTTGCCGTCTGGATGAAGGCCGCCTTGCAGATGATGGCCACGAAAAAGGGCATGGTCTCGGCCCTTGCCCCGGTGCTGGACAAAGAGGCGCCGTTCTTCACCACCCAATCCGGCCGGATGGCCGCCGCCATCGGGGGCCTGCGCGACCGCGCCCTTGCGGCGGGACAGATCCGCGCCGAGGTCACGGCGGATGATCTGATGCGGGTGCTGCTGAGCCTCAGCTATGGCCCCGGTGCCGACGCCTCGCGCGCCGGTCTGTTGCTGGAGGTGTTTCTGGACGGCCTTCGGCCCCGGTAAGACCTGTCGGGCCGGCTGCACATCGGCCCGGACGGGATGGCCGCCCGACCCGCAGAGGTATCAGACCTCGACCGCGATCCGGCCCATCGGGTTCGAACAGCAGGCCAGAATCCAGCCTTCCGCGATATCCTCGTCGCTGATGCCGCCGTTATGAACCATATGCACCTCTCCGGCGGTCTTGCGGATCTTGCAGGTGCCGCACAGTCCGAAGGTGCAGCCCGACGGAATGTTCAGGCCCGCGCGTTTCGCCACCGCCAGCACCGTGTCGGTTTCCGCGCAGGCCGCCGTCACGCCGCTTACGGTAAAGACCACCTGCGCGCGGGCATCCTCGTCGGGCGAGACATCCTCGATGACCGGTGCCTCGGCCTCGCTGGCGACGGGGGCGCCGAAACTTTCCTGATGATACCGCTCCATGTCATAGCCAAGCGAGATCAGCATCTCGCGCACCGCCTGCATGAAGGGCTCGGGGCCGCAGCAGAACACCTCGCGCTCCAGATAGTCCGGGGCCATCAGGCCCAGCATCAGGCTGTTCAGGCGACCCTGATAGCCGTGCCAGACGCGGAACGGCTCGGGCTGTTCGACCGTCAGGCGCAGTTGCAATCCCGGCACGCGGGCGACGTAATGTTCCAGCTGGTCGCGAAAGATGATGTCGGACGGGCGTTGGGCGGCATGGACGAAGACGATATCGGTATCCAGCGCCCGGTCCCAGGCCCAGGTGGTCATCGACATCATCGGCGTGATCCCCGACCCCGCCGAGATGAACAGATATTTCGACGCCGGATGGCGATGAAAGCTGAAGATGCCGTTCGGCCCATAGGCCCTGATCCGCATTCCCGGACGCAGATGATCCAGCATCCAGCGCGTCCCGATCGACGCCGCCTGCGCCTTGACCGTGACCGAAATCGACAGGGGCCGCGACGGTGATGAGCTGATCGTATAGGTCCGCTGGACATTGCCCCCCGGTCCCTTGGCGGGATCGACCGGCAGGTCCAGCGTCACGAATTGCCCCGGCTGGTAATCGAACCACGCCCCCGACGGCGCCCGAAAGATGAAGCTATAGGTGTCGCGCGTCTCGGGGACGACCATGACGCATTCCAGCGGCTCGTCATCCGACCACGGTTCGGTCGTCCAGTTCTGGCGGGGGCGGGCCATCTATTCGGCCGCCATCCGCTGTGCCAGCCGCGATCCCATCAGCCCGCAATACCAGTCGATCAGATGGATCACCCCGGCCTCCTGGCTGGGGGAATAGGGGCCGGGCTCATAGGCGGGCGACAGGATGCCGGCCTGATTTTCCTCGACCACCTGACGATCCTCGTCATTGGTGTTCAGCCAGACGCGGGTCAGGGTTTCCAGATCGTAATCCACGCCTTCGACGGCGTCCTTGTGGACCAGCCAGTTGGTCGTGACCTGCGTTTCCATCGGGCTGACCGGCAGGATGCGGAAGACGATCGCATGATCGGGCAGGAAATGGTTCCAGGTCGAGGGGAAGTGGTAAAACATCAGGCTGCCCGCGTCATTCCACGGCATCTCGCCCATGCGGCGCGCCACGGCGGCCTTGCCCGACAGGGTGAAGCTTTCCTGATCATCCATCAGCGGCACGCGGGCCATGCGCCATTGCATGTCGGGCGCATTGACAAAGCGCGACGGCAGCCCCGCCGCGTCGCAGCGCGCCCAATGGGCCAGAATCTCGGGGCTGGCGGCATTCGGACCCTCCATCACCGTCATCAGCGGATCGTCGGAATAGGTCCGGCACAGCGAGGGGTGCGAGCCGCCGCAATGATAGCATTCGCGGTTGTTCTCCATCACCAGCTTCCAGTTGCCCTTCTCGATGATGGTCGAGCTGAAGGCCACCTTGGCATCCGCCAGCCCCGAGGGCGCGGCATAGCGCATCAGCTGCCCCGCCAGCTCGTTGATGGCGGGCGGGATCTGCGCCAGACAGATGAACACCATCCCCTTAAGATCGATGCAATGCACCGGCTTGAGGCTGTATTTCGACGGGTCGAAACCGGCGCCCATATCGCGGGCGAACAGCAGCTTGCCGTCCAGATCATAGGTCCATTGGTGATAGGGGCAGACCAGTTTCGGATTGGTCCCGTTCGCCGACGCGCACAGCCGCTGGCCGCGATGACGGCAGACATTGTGAAACGCCCGGATGCGCCCGTCGGCGCCGCGTGTGACGATGACCGGATAGTCGCCGACCTGCATCGTCAGATAGCTGCCGGTTTTCGGCAATTCGCAGCTGGGGCCCGCGAACAGCCATTCACGATACCAGATCTGGTCCAGATCGTCGCGATAGGCCTGTTCGCCGCAATACAGATCGCGCGGCAGCGCATGACCGGGCCTGCGCGCCGCGATCAGATCGGCGGTCGAGAGGGCGGCAGAGGTCATCTGGTGGATCTGGGTCATGGCGCGGGATTCCCGATAGCGGCGTTCCCGCCACCCTAATCCCCGCCGCGCGCCAACTTGGCTGAATTGCGACACTCGGCCTGCGGAAACAGACATGGGCGCGGGGCCGCCGGGCGGTGGCTGCATCCCTGTGGCGGCGGGGGCACAGCCGCCCCGGCCCGTCCTGTCCGCATGGCCCTGACTGTGGCACGCGGACCACGGGCCGACCGGACGGTCTGGTTATCCAACTAGTTCACTCGGGAATCTGTTGACAATCCCGACAAAAACCGTCCATCAACCGCCTCGCCGCGCCGCGCGTGGTCCATGCCCCCCTGCCCA
>NZ_RQRT01000082.1 GCF_004335005.1 Paracoccus nototheniae
TGATGGGGGCCTGCGGGGGCCTGGGGTTAGGCTGGTGGCGAAACCGGGAAGAGGAGTGTCGGGATGGGTCGGATGAAGGCGGGGGATTTTCCGCAGGAGCTGCTGGAGCTGTATGATTTCTATGCTCATGGGCGGATCGCCAAGCGGCAGTTTCTGGACCGGGCGGTCAAGTTCGCGGTGGGCGGGATGACCGCGCTGGCGCTGCTGACCATGCTGCGCCCGAATTATGCGCTGGCCCAGCAGGTGAATTTCAACGATCCCGCGATCGTGCCGGAATACATCACCTATCCATCACCCGAGGGGCATGGCGCGGTGCGCGCCTATCAGGTGGCGCCTGCCGGAGAGGGGCCTTGGCCCGCCGTGCTGGTCATTCACGAGAATCGCGGCCTGAACCCTTATATCGAGGATGTCGCGCGGCGGCTGGCCAAGGCGGGCTATCTGGCGCTGGCGCCGGACGGGCTGACCTCGAAGGGTGGCTATCCGGGCAATGACGAAGAGGGCCGGGCCTTGCAGGCCGAGGTCGATCCCGAAAAGCTGATGAGCGATTTCTTTGCCGCCGCCGAGTTCCTGATGGCGCATGAGGCCGGGACCGGCAAGGTGGGGGCGGTCGGCTTTTGCTATGGCGGCGGGGTCTGTCATGCGCTGGCGGTGGCCTATCCCGAACTGGGCGCCTCGGTTCCGTTTTACGGGCGGCAGGCGCCGGTCGGGGATGTGCCCCGGATCGAGGTGCCGATGCTTTTGCATTTCGCGGACATGGATGAGCGGGTGAACGAAGGCTGGCCCGCCTTCGAGGCCGCGCTGACAGAGGCCGGAAAGACCTATGAGGGATATGTCTATCCGGGCACCAATCACGGCTTTCACAACGATTCGACGCCGCGTTACGACGAAGAGGCCGCAGCGCTGGCATGGCAGCGGACGCTGGACTGGTTCGGACGTTATCTGGCCTGATCATCCCGCAGAAAGCGGCGCAGGACGCGTTCCAGCTTGGCCGCCCCAAGCGGTGCCATGGCCTTGGTATGGTCATGGCTGATCGCCTCGTCCGACAGCCCGGCGCCCATATTGGTGATGACCGAGATGGCGGCGGCGCGCAGGCCCAGAAAGCGGGACAGGATGATTTCGGGGACGGTCGACATGCCGACGGCGTCGGCGCCCAGGGTGCGGGCGGCGCGGATCTCGGCCGGGGTCTCGAAGCTGGGGCCCGAAAACCAGCAATAGACCCCCTCGGGCAGATCGACCCCTTCGGTCCGGGCCGCGGCCAGCAGGGCGGCGCGCATCTCCGTGTCATGCGCATCGGTCATCGGCACGAAGCGGGCGTCGGTCGGTTCGCCGATCAGCGGGTTTGTCCCGGCAAAGGCGATGTGATCGTTCAGCAGCATCAGCCCGCCGGTGGGGATGTCGGCGCGCAGCGAGCCCGCCGCATTGGTCAGGATCAGCTTTTTCGTCCCAAGTGCCGCGAGGGTTTCCAGCGGCAGGCGCATCGCATCGGCGCGACCCTGTTCATAGTAATGCGACCGCCCGCCAAACACGGCGACGCGCCGCCCCTCCAACTGGCCGATGACCAGCTGCGGGACATGGCCCGACACGCCCGCATGGGGAAAGCCCGGCAGATCGTCATAGGGGATCGCCACGCCATCGACCTGTGCCGCCAGATGGCCAAGGCCCGAGCCGAGGATCAGGCCCAGTTCGGGTGCCTCATCCCCCGCCCGCGCACGGATGAGGGTGGCGAGGTCAACGCTCTTTGACATAGGGTTCTCCGCCCGCGCGGGGCGGGATGGCGCGGCCGACAAAGCCTGCAAGGATGATCACCGTCAGGATATAGGGCAGCGCGTTCATGAACATCGACGGCACCACCACGATCCCCAGATCCAGATTGGGATAGAGGTTGGCGATCGCCTCCAGCAGGCCGAACAGAAAGGTCGCGAACAGCGCCTGCCAGGGGCGCCATTTGGCAAAGATCAGGGCGGCCAGCGCGATGAATCCCCGGCCTGCGGTCATCTCCTTGACGAAGCCCGCCGAAAGACCGGTGGCCAGATAGGCGCCCGCGATGCCGCACAGGATGCCGCAGATCGCCACCGCCGTATAGCGCAGCCGCGTCACCGACACCCCCGCCGTATCCACGGAGGCCGGGTTTTCCCCAACCGCCCGCAGCCGCAGTCCGAAGCGCGTGCGATAGAGCACCCACCACGTCACCGGCACCATCGCAAAGGCCACATAGACCAGAATCGTCTGGCCCGAGATCAGACCGGAATAGATCGGCCCCAGCAGCGGCACGTCGCGCAAAGCCTCGGCTCCGGGCAGGGTGATCGGCTGGAAACGACCGGCGCCGGTCAGGGCCGGGGTGCGCCCCCCCAGACCGAAGGCGTTCTGCCCGATCAGCACCGTCAGCCCCGAGGCCAGAAAATTGATCGCCACGCCCGAAATCAGCTGGTTGCCCATGAAGGTGATCGAGGCCAGCCCGTGGATCAGCGACAGGGCCAGCGCCCCGCCGATGCCCGCCGCCAGCCCCAGCCAGGCGCTGCCGGTCAGAAAGGCGACCGAAGCCGAGGTAAAGGCCGCCATCAGCATCTTGCCCTCCAGCCCGATGTCGAAGACTCCGGCGCGTTCGGAATACAGCCCGGCCAGACAGGCCAGCAGCAGGGGCGTCATCAGCCGCAATGCGCTGCCGATGCCCTGCTGGGCGGCGGCGCCGTCGGCCAGCGCCCAGAAGACGCAGATCCCCAGCACAAGGATCGCGATCAGCGATTCGCGGATGTTCATTTCACCGCCCCCCGGCTGGTCCGGCGCATGGTCAGGAACAACCGCTCCAGCGGCATGCGGACCATGTTGTCCAGCGCCCCGGTGAACAGGATCACCAGCGCCTGAATGACGATGATCAGTTCGCGCGGGATTGAGGTCCACAGGGCCAGTTCGCCCCCGCCCTGATAGAGAAACCCGAACAGCAGCGCGGCCAGCAGGATGCCAAAGGGGTGGTTGCGGCCCATCAGGGCCACCGCGATGCCGATGAAGCCCGCGCCCTCGACCGCGTTCAGGACCAGACGCTCGGCCTCGCCCATGACGTTGTTGATGGCCATCAGGCCCGCCAGCCCGCCCGAGATCAGCATGGCGATGACGGTGATCGCCACCGGGTTGATGCCCGCATAGACGGCGCCGGGTTCGGACCGGCCAAAGGCACGGATCTGATAGCCAAGCCGCGTGCGCCAGATCAGTACCCAGATCAGAAAGCAGGCCAGCAGCGCCACCAGAAAGGTCACGTTGACGGGCGAATTGCGGCCCCAGTCAAAGCCCATCGCGGCGGCGATGTCTGTCAGCGCGGGCAGGTTCGTCGCCTCGGGAAAGCGGGCCGAGGCGGGGTCCATGCTGCCCACCGGGCGCAGGCGGTTGACCAGAACGTAATTCAGCAGCGCGGCGGCGATGAAATTGAACATGATCGTCGTGATCACGATATGGCTGCCCCGCTTGGCCTGCAGGAAGGCGGGCAGAAAGGCCCATGCCGCGCCAAAGGCCGCAGCGCCCACCATCGCGACCGGCAGGGCGATGGCCCAATGCGGCAGTGGCAGATACAAAAGCACCAGCGCGACGCCAAGGCCCCCCATCGCCGCCTGCCCCTCGCCGCCGATATTGAACAGGCTGGCGTGATAGGCGACCATGACGGCCAGCCCGGTAAAGACGAAGTTCGTCGCGTAATACAGCGTGAACCCCCAGCCATAGCTGGAGCCAAGGGCGCCCTCGACCATCGTCGTCAGCGCCATCCACGGGCTTTCCCCGATGGCCAGGATCACCAGCGCCGAGATCCCCATTGCCAGGACCAGCGAGATCAGCGGCGTCAGGATCACATCGGCCCATTTCGGCATCTTGTCCATCAGGGGCGTCCTTGTGACAGGTCATGGGCGGGGGCGACCTCGGGCGGGATGCCGGCCTCGGCAGGGGTATTGTCGGTATCGGTGATGCCCGCCATCAGCAGGCCCAGTTCGCCGGTCGTGGTCTGG
The DNA here is from genome assembly GCF_004335005.1 of Paracoccus nototheniae. Taxonomy (GTDB): domain Bacteria; phylum Pseudomonadota; class Alphaproteobacteria; order Rhodobacterales; family Rhodobacteraceae; genus Paracoccus; species Paracoccus nototheniae. The sequence goes on from NZ_RQRT01000082.1 coordinate 3,987, forward strand.
CCGGGCAGGCGTTCGCCCATGATCCGCCCGTCGAACATCACCGCGACGCGGTCGGACAGGGCCAATATCTCGTCCAGCTCAACCGAGACCAGCAGGATCGCCTTGCCCGCATCGCGCAGCGCCACGATCTGCTTGTGGATGAATTCGATCGCGCCGATATCGACGCCGCGCGTCGGCTGACCGATCAGCAGCAGGTCGGGATTGCGCTCGATCTCGCGCGCGACGACGATCTTCTGCTGGTTCCCGCCCGAGAAATTGCGTGCCGCCAGATGGCAGTCGCGGGGGCGCACGTCGAACCGTTCCATCTTGCCCTGGGCGTCCCGGCGGATGGCGTCATTGTCCATCAGCCAGCCGCGATTGAATTCGGGGGCGTCATGCCAGCCGAAGGCGACGTTTTCCCAAGCGGTGAAATCCATGATCAGGCCTTCGACCTGACGATCCTCGGGGATATGGCCCACGCCGTCGCGGCGCCGCTGGCCCGCATCGCAGCCCGACCCGGACAAGGGCAGGGGCGCGCCGTTCATGCGCACGGTGCCGCCGACCCGCGCGCCTTTTTCAGGATATCCGCCCAAGATTTCCAGCAGCTGGGTCTGGCCATTGCCGCTGACGCCCGCGATGCCCAGAATCTCTCCGGCGCGGATGTCCAGATCGATGCCGCGCAGGCGTTCGACGCCGTCATCATCGATCATGGTCAGGCCGCGCACCTCAAGCACCGGGGCCATGGGCCGCGCCGGGGTCTTGTCGACGTTCAGCAGAACCTTGCGGCCGACCATCAGCTCGGCCAGCTGTTCGGGGCTGGTCTCGGCCGTCTTGACCGAGGCGACCATTTCGCCGCGCCGCATGACCGAGACGTTGTCGGTGATTTCCATGATCTCGCGCAGCTTGTGGGTGATCAGGATGATCGTCTTGCCCTCGGCCTTCAGGCCCTTGAGGATGCGGAACAGGTGATCGGCCTCGGCGGGGGTCAGCACGCCGGTGGGTTCGTCCAGAATCAGAATGTCGGCCTGCCGGTACAGCGCCTTGAGGATCTCGACCCGCTGCTGGTGGCCGACCGACAGATCCTCGACCGTGGCGTCGGGATCGACGCTCAGCTGATAATCCGCCGCCAGCTGCTTCAGCACGCCGCGCGCCTTGGACAAGGACGGGCGCAGCAGGGCGCCGTCTTCGACCCCCAGAATGACGTTTTCCAGAACGGTAAAGTTCTGCACCAGTTTGAAATGCTGGAAAACCATGCCGATGCCGGCGCGGATCGCGGTCTGGCTGTCGGCAATGCTGATCGGCTGGCCGCCCACCAGAATCTGCCCCGCATCGGGTTTGTAGAACCCGTACAGGATCGACATCAGCGTCGATTTGCCCGCGCCGTTTTCCCCGATGATGCCGTGGATGGTGCCGCGCGGCACCGTCAGATTGATGTCGCGATTGGCCTGAACCGCCCCGAACGCCTTCGAGATGCCGCGCAGCTCGATGGCAGCGGGGGCGGCCGCAGCGGACCGCCCCCCCATCTCATCGCCTGCAAGCGTCATCAGGATGCCGGGCAGGTGTTGTCGGTCATATAGTCATGGACCGCGATCTCGCCCGAGGCGATGCCCGCCTTGGCCTCGTCCACGGCGGCCTGCATTTCGGCCGTCACCAGTTCGGCATTCAGCTCGTCGACGGCCACATCCACGCCCTCGGCTGCCAGATCCATGACCCGGATGCCCGGCTCCAGATCGGCGCCCGCCACGAAGGCCTCGTAGACGGCATTGTCCACGCGCTTGACCATCGAGGTCAGCACCTGACCCGGATGCAGGGCGTTCTGGTTGCTGTCGACGCCGATGGACAGGATGCCTTCGTCCGCCGCCGTCTGCAGGATGCCGATGCCGGTACCGCCCGCCGCCGCATAGATCACGTCGGCGCCCTGCGAGATCTGCGCGCGGGTCAACTCGCCCCCGCGCACCGGGTCGTTCCAGGCGGCGGGCGTGGTGCCGGTATAGTTGATGACCACGGTGCCTTCCGGCTGGACCGATTTGAAGCCCTGGGCAAAGCCGCATTCGAATTTGTGGATCAGCGGAATGTCCATGCCGCCGATAAAGCCGACCGTGCCGGATTCGGATGCCATCCCGGCCATGATGCCCGCCAGATAGCTGCCCTGTTCCTCGGTGAAGACGACCGATTGCACGTTCGGCGCCTCGACCACCATGTCGATGATGGCGAATTTCGTGTCGGGGTAATCGCCCGCGACCTGGGTCAGCACGTCGCCAAAGGCAAAGCCGGTCATGACGATCGGGTTCGACCCGGATTCGGCCAGACGGCGCAGGGCCTGTTCGCGCTGCGCCTCGGACTGCATCTCCAGCTCGCGATAGGTGCCGCCGGTTTCCTCGACCCAACGGGCGGCGCCGGTATAGGCGGCCTCGTTGAAGGATTTGTCGAACTTGCCGCCCAGATCATAGATCAGCGCCGGATCGGCCAGTGCCGCGCCCAAAGGCAAAGCGGTCAGGGCCGCGCCCGTCAAAAGCGTTTTCATCAGCGACATCAAGGAACCTCATCCTGTTTTTATACGGGCGATTCAACCGCGCCCGCCGATGAACCGATTAGGGCGCATCGGTCAAGGTCGGTCAACCGCCTTCTTGGGTGGCACGCAGCGTCAGACGCAGGATCAGTGCGTCCGCCGCAGGGCCATAATATCGCCGCCGCAACCCGGCTTCCACCCAGCCCGTGGACGAATACAGCCGCCGCGCCGCAAGGTTGTCGGAAGCGACCTCCAGAAAGGCAGTGTCGGCACCCATCGCGGCGGCTGTGCCTGCGAATTGGGCAATCAGCTGCAGCCCCAATCCGGCGCGCCGGGCCTCGGGTGCAACGGCCACCGTCAGCAGTTCCGCCTCGCCCGCGATGGCGCGGCCCAGCAGAAAGCCCTGCGGCAGGCGCTGCAGAAAGCAGCCGCGCAGGTCCAGCAGATCGGCGAACTCGCGGGCGGTCCAGGGGCGGGGCCGGGTGAAGCATCGCGCGTGCAGATCGGCCAGCGTCTGAAGGTCGTCGGGGGAGAGGGGCGAGGGCGTCAGGGGGGCGTCATCGACCCCCGTCGCGGGGCCAGCCGTCACGACAGGATCACCGGCGGCGCATCGCGCGCCGGGGCGGCATCAGCGGGGCGCAGATAGACCGGCGCCGGGCGGGGTTGCGGGGTCCGCGACCGCAGGGCCGCAAGACGCGCCACGCCCTCGGCGATACCAAGAGCCGGCGCAGCCGGCGCGGGGCCGGGCGCCAGAGAGCCGGTCGCAGCCTGCTGCGGCCGGCTCTCTGGCGCGGTATCCTGCGGGCCGGATGAACCCTGCGGGTCGTGGAAATCCTGCCAGATCACCAGATCGCCCTTGCCGGGGATGATCACCCGGCAGGGACGGGGCAGGCCCCATGCCAGGGCTTCGGGCGCGCCGATGCCGATGGCCGGGATGCGCAGCGCCAGCGCCAGCCCGCGTGCCGCCGCCACCCCCACCCGGATGCCGGTGAAATTGCCGGGGCCCGTGCCCACGCCCAGCACGTCCAGATCGCGCCAGCCAAGGCCCGCATCCGACAGCATCTCTTCCAGCATCGGCATCAGCCGCTCGGCCTGACCCTTGGCCATCGCCTCGTGCCGGGCGCCGATCACCCGGTCGCCGCGCAGCAAAGCGGCCGCGCAATGCGCGGCCGATGTGTCGAAACCCAGAACGATCCGGTCAGGCAACGGGCCGGACCTCGACCACCTCGGGGATGTAATGGCGCAGCAGGTTCTCGATCCCCATCTTCAGCGTCAGGGTCGATGACGGGCAGCCCGCGCAGGCGCCCTGCATGTGCAGATAGACGATGCCGCGATCGAACCCGTGAAAGGTGATGTCGCCGCCATCCTGCGCCACGGCTGGCCGCACGCGGGTGTCCAGCAATTCCTTGATCTGCACGACGATCTCGGCATCGGGGCCGGCCTCATGGGCGGCATGGCCCGCGCTTTCGGGCGCCGCCCCTTCGATGGCCGGGGCGCCGGACTGGAAATGCTCCATGATCGCGCCCAGAACCGAGGGTTTCAGATGGTCCCAAGGCTGGTCCTCGGCCTTGGTCACGGTGACGAAATCGCGGCCCAGAAACACGCCGGTCACGCCCTCGACCGCAAAGATCCGCCGCGCCAGAGGCGAGCTGGCCCCGGTATCGGGCGAGGGGAAATCGGCGGTGCCGCTGCCCAGCACGGTTTCGCCGGGCAGGAATTTCAGCGTGGCGGGGTTCGGCGTCGTCTCGGTCTGGATGAACATGGGGCGCTCCTTTGATGTCCGATATGGCGATGGGGGGGCCTTGGGTCAAGCCGCAGGACCGCCGGAAGTGCCGCAGCAAAGGCCATCGCAGGCGTGATCAGGTGATCGCCTCCAGCCGGTCCTTGGACAGATCGCCCGGCACCAGCGTGATCGCGCAGGGCAGGGCGGAGGGATCGCGCATCAACCGGGTCAGCACCGGGTTCGCGCTGCTTTTATCCGCCGACAGGCCCAGAACGACGACGCCGATCTCGCCATCCTCGGTGATCTGGGCCAAAAGCGCCTCGGCGGCGTCGCCTTCGCGGATGACCAGTTCCGGCTCGATCTTGGGACGCGAGCGCATCCATTTGGCGAAAACCTCGAAATGCGCCTCGATCCGTTCGCGGGCTTCGGCGCGCATCACATCGGCCACGCCAAAGCCGTGCTGGATTTCCTCGGTGGGGATGACCGACAGGATCACCACCGCGCCCTCTGACTTGGCTGCCCGCATCGCGGCAAAGCGCATCGCGTTCAGGCATTCCCTGCTGTCGTCCAGAAGGACCAGAAATTTCCGCATGGTTCCGCCCAAAGCCTGTTGTTCCTGCCTGCAGACAGTGGCGGAACTGCCATGCACGCGCAAGTGATTGCGCCTTGGGCGCCTGCAGCGGTTTTCAAGCCGTCCAGCCTGTGCTAGCCGCGATAAGGCCTCTGGGCAGTTTGGAAATGGTAAAGCGGACGGTGCTGTGACGATCCACCACGATTGGGACAAGACGGATGCCGCGCAGCTTCGCGCGCTGACTTCGCCCAAGATGGCGTGGTTCATCGGCGAGGCGCGGGCTCCGGGCGTCAATCCCATGCCCCGTTCCAAGCGCCTGTTCGACATCTGCTTCGCGCTGCTGCTACTGGTTCCCTTGTCGGTGGTCATGCTGGCCGTGACGGTCGTTCTGCTGATCGTGCAGGGCCGCCCGATCTTTTACGCCGCCCACCGGATGCGCGCCCCGAACGAGCCTTTCACCCAGTGGAAATTCCGCACCATGCTGTGCGAGGAACATGATTTCGGCGCCACCGGGGCCCATAAGGCGTGGCGCATCACCCCCGTCGGTCGGTTTCTGCGCAAATCGCGCATCGACGAATTGCCGCAGTTGTTCAACATCCTGTTGGGCGACATGAGCTTTGTCGGACCCCGGCCCCCCTTGCGCGAATATGTCGAACGCTTTCCCGCCGTTTATGCGCAGGTGCTGCATTCGCGCCCCGGGGTCACGGGGCTGGCCACGCTGATCTATCACCGGCACGAGGATCGCATTCTGGCGCGCTGCAAATCCGCCGCCGCGACCGAGGCTGCGTATTACCGCCGCTGTCTGCCCGCCAAGCTGAAGATCGACCTGATCTATCAGCGTCACAGGGGGACAAGGCTGGATCTGTGGATCCTGTGGAGCACGCTGAAGATCGTGATCTCTCGTCGCGATGAACGGCCCCGCAGGCGCCGGGGCGGGCAATCCTATCTGCCGGTCGGGCCCTCGCCCCGGGGCGGATCGTCGCGCAAGCGGAACGGATCACAGGGATAACCCACCCCCGTCAGATACAGGCCCTGCGGCGGGCAGACCGGCCCGCAGGCGGCGCGGTCGCGCGCGGCAAGCGCATGGGCCACCCGTTCGGACGCCCATGATCCGGTGCCGACCCGTTCCAGCGTGCCGACGATCGACCGCACCTGATTGTGCAGAAACGACCGGGCGCGCAGGGAAAAACGATACTCGTGGCCCTGCGGGATCTCGGTCTCGGTGATCTCGATCGCGTCCAGCGATTTCAGCGGGCTTTTCGCCTGACAGATCGAGGATCGGAACGTCGTAAAGTCGTGATGCCCCAGCAGATGGGCCGCACCCGCCCGCATCGCGGCGACGTCCAGCGGGTTCAGCACCTGCCAGACCTGCCCGCGCAGATGGGTCATCGGTGCCCGCCGCGCCACCAGGCGGAACAGATAACGCCGTTCCATCGCCGAAAAGCGGGCATGGAAATCATCCGGCACACGCGCCGCTTGCAGAATCGCCACCGGGGCGGGTTTCAGATGCCAGTTCAGCGCCTCGGTCAGGCGGAACGGATCCCAGTCCCGGACCAGATCGGCATGGGCCACCTGTCCGGTCGCATGCACGCCCGCATCGGTGCGCCCCGCCGCCGCGATCCGGGCGCCCGCCGCAAAGCCCGCATCCAGCCGGGCCAGCGCGGCCTCGACCGCGCCCTGAACCGAGGGGTGGCTGGCCTGCGCCTGCCATCCGGCAAAGGGCGCGCCGTCATATTCCACCTGCAGCGCGAAACGGGGCATCAGTCGCGGCGAACCTTGACCTTGGGGTCGCCACCGATGGGCATCCGCAGCAGATCGTCCAGGGTCTGCGCCTCGGCGCTGTGCAGGGCGGGGCGGTCGGCGGGATCGACGCGGGTCGCGGCGCCGGTCAGCCCCTCGCGGGCCAGACGGTCGCGCAGGACCGACATCTCGATGTCCAGCGCATCGCGGTCGCCGTCCAGCAGCCGGTCGGCGCGGGCGATGAAATCTTTTTCCAGATCGTCCAGAAAGGATTCATAGGCGGCGCGGGCCGATTGGTCCTGGGTCAGCGCATACAGATCGGCAAAGCGGATCGTCGCATCCCGGGCACCCATCAGATAGACCCCCAGATAGCGCCGGGCCGAGGCCAGACCGCCGGGATTGTCGCGCACCCGGTCGAACAGATGCCGGACGCTGGCATCGAACATCGCCACCCGCGCCTGCAACCGGCGGTCGCCGCTGCGGGCGATGGCCTCGCGCATCTGGTCCAGATGGCCCTCGGCCTCGGTTATCATCGTCTCGGCCCGGCTTTGCTGAAAGCTGTCCACGGACTCGCGGCCCTTGTCGCGCCACGGGTCCAGCCCGAAGGAAAGCTGATGCAGCGCCAGACCCGCCGCGCCGATCAGCCCGGCCTCGGCCCAGACACCGGGTTCGGCGGCGCCCAGACCGATGCCCAAGGCCGCCAGCGCGCCGCCGAACAGCTTGCGCGGGATCGCCGGGCGCTTGGCCACGCGGCGGGCCTGATAGGCGGCCTGCGCCACCAGCCCTTCGCGCGTCATCCACATGCCGCTGGCGACCAGACCAAAGGCCGCCAGATCGGTGACCATGCCGGTCGCGCCCTGAAAGAACGCCCCCAGCAGGAAGGGCGAGGCCGCCAGCGTGATCCATTTCGGCCGCCCCTCATGCGGGTGGCGGGGGGTGGGGGGCAGGACGTCGCGCGGCGGGGGTGCCCCTGCCGCAGGCCGGTTAAGGTTGTTTTTCAGCAGGTTTTCGGGCGAAAAGCGCCCGCCAAAGCGTTGTGACATGATGCCCCCGTCAGCCCGCGCCCGCCAGCGAGGCGTAAAGCGTCAGCAGAAGCAGCAGATAAAAGCTTAGCCGGCCTTGGGCATTGCGTGACATGGGCATCCTTTCGCGCGTCATCGGGGGTTATATCGGCATTCGCGCGCGGATTTCAAACGCCGGCCGGAAACAGGCGGTCCAATGCGGCGCGCAGGGGCGCGTCATCGGCGATGGCCAGCCGCACCGGCAGGGCCATGACCTTGGGGCGGAAGGTGCGGGGCAGGCGGGCGGCGTCCTTTTCGGTGGTGACCAGCTGGGCGCGGGTCAGGCGGGCCTCGGTCTCCAGCCGGGTCAGCAGGGCGGGGCTGAAGGGCTGGTGATCCTGCAATCCCTCGGCGCGGACGATATCGGCGCCCAAGGCCTGCAGCGTGGCAAAGAATTTCTCGGGGTGGCCGATGCCGGCAAAGGCCAGAACCCTGTGGCCGCGCCAGTCAAAGCCCATCTGCAAGGGCGCCAGATGGCCGCGCAGATGCGGCGGGGCGCCGGGGGGCGGGGTGAACTGCGCCTGCGCGGCGTCGGGGCCGATGGACAGCAGCAGATCGGCGCGCGCCAGCCCGGTGGCCACCGGTTCGCGCAGCGGACCTGCGGGGATGCACAGGCCGTTGCCGAAACCCTTGGCCGCATCGACCACGACCAGTCCCAGATCATGGGCCAGCGCCGGATCCTGAAACCCGTCATCCAGCAGGATCGCCTGCGCCCCGGCCCCGACCGCCGCCCGTGCGCCCGCCAGCCTGTCATCGGCCACCCAGACCGGGCCAAAGGCCGCCATCAGCAAGGGCTCGTCCCCGGTCAGGGCGGCGTCATGCTGGCGTTCATCGACGCGCAGCGGCCCCTTGGCCGAGCCGCCATAGCCGCGGGAGACGACGTGAACCGACACTCCGCGCGCGGCCAGCGCCATCTGCAGATGGATGACGGTGGGCGTCTTGCCGGTGCCGCCCGCGTTCAGGTTGCCGACGCAGATGACCGGCACGCCGACTTGCGCCCGCGCACCGGTGGCCAGCCGTCGCGCGGTCGCGCGGGCATAGGCGGTGCCAAGCGGGGCCAGCACCCGCGCGCGCAGGCTGGGCGGGCGCAGGAACCAGAAGCCGGGGGCGCCGGTCATGCGGGCTGCCTTTCGCCGGGCGCATCCTGCGGACGCGGCTCGTCCATCGCGGCCAGCACCCGGTCGGCGATGCGGATCGCCACATCGGCGCCGCCGGTGCTGACCGTCCAGGCATTGCTGGCAAGCGAGGCGATCAGTTCGGGTTGGGTCAGCTCGGCGATGGCCTGGGCCAGATCGCCGGACGAGCGGACCTGACAAGCGGCCTGCGCGCCGTCCAGCTGTTGCCATTCGGTGCGGAACGGCCCCGGTTCCGGGCCGTGCACGATGGCCGACCCCAAAGCCGCCGGTTCGAAGGGATGGCGCATCGCGGTATCGTCGCCCGCCAGCGTGCCGCCCATGAAGCTGACCGGGGCAAGGCGATACCACAGCCCCATCTCGGTCGGGCCGTCGGTCAGCAGAACCTGAATTTCATCGCCGAAATCCTCGTCCTCGCTGCGGCGGGCGACGGTCAGACCGCCCGCCTCGATCTCTTGGGCAAGGCCGTCGATGCGCGAGGGGTCGCGGGGGCTGAGGATCAGCAGCGCACGATGGGACCGGCGCAAAGCGGCCTGATGCGCCTCGAGCACGGCCGATTCCTCGGACGGGGGCAGCGAGGCTGCGAACCACGCGTGGCGCCCGTTCAGCTGCTGGGCCATCGAGACGCGTTCGGTTTCCGAACAATGCAGCGGCTCGCGGATTTCCGAGACCGGGCCGGTCATCTCCAGCCGCGTGGCGGGCAGGGTGATGCGCCGGGCCAGCGACAGGCTGGCGGTGTCGGCCAGCATGACCGCGGACATCTGCGACAACAGCCTGCGCTGCATGCCACCGCGCATGCCCCAGGACAGCGCATCCGGCGACAGGCGGCATTCGGCCAGCACCACCGGGATCCGCCGCGCCGAGGCGGCGGCGATCAGCGCGGGCGGCAGCGCCTGTCCCAGAAGCAGCACGGCGCGTGGCCGCGTCTGGTCCAGCAACTGGGACATCAGCAGCGGATCGTCGGACGGATCGGGTTGTCTGCTGGCCGGGTCCAGATCGTCCAGCCGCATGATGCGCAGCTGCGGACGGGCGCGCATCAGGCGCTGCAGCACCTGCGGCACGGCCTGCGCCGCCTCGGCGCCAGCATGCAGGATCAGCACCGGGCCATGGCCCTGCGGCAGGTCGGGAAGGGCCGGGATATCGCTGCGGCGGCTGCGCAGATGCAGCCACAGCCCCAGCTGGCCCAGGCCCGCCCCGCTCATCAGCTGTCCAGTTCCTCGGTCGGGCTGACCTCGCGTTCCTCGTCGCGCAGGCGGTGCAGATGCGCGATGAAATAGCGGGTCTGGGCGCTGTCGACGGTGCGATGCGCCTCGGATTTCCAGGCGGCGAAGGCGCTGTCGTAATCGGGGAAGATGCCGACGATATGGATGTTGTCGGTGTCGCGGAACTTGGTGCTTTGCGGATCGACGAGTTCGCCGCCGAAGACGAGGTGCAGGCGCTGGCTCATGGGGATCTCCTAGAGGTCCGTGGACAGCTTTCAGCAAAGCCGGGCCGAGACGATGATAACCGAGGCCGAGGGCCATCTGGACCAGATGCGCGAGGCCATCGCCCGCAG
>NZ_RQRT01000083.1 GCF_004335005.1 Paracoccus nototheniae
TCCGGCTTTCGGTGATGGTCACGGCGCCGGGGTCGTCGACGAAGATGAACACATCTTCGATCGCGTCGCGCCCGGCGGGGGTGATCAGTTCGATGTGCCAGGTCAGCGACAGATCCGTCGGGCGCAGATCAGCCAGGGGCGGCACGGAATTGGGCTGCGGGATCAGCGCCACCGTCCCAAGGCCGCGCAGCTCGTCCAGCAGCGCCAGTGGGTTGGTTCCGCAGAGCAGCGCATTCGGCGGCAGGCGCAGATCGATGGCAAAGCTGCGGGTCTTGTCCGGCGCGGAGGCCGGGGTCCGGGCCTGCGCCGCAGGGGTTGCCGGGCCGCTGCCGGTCTTGCCGGTCAGCGCCTCAAGCGCCGCGACCATGCGGCCGCTTTCCGCGCCGTGATCGCCTGCGGGTTCGAACAGCAGGCGGCGCAGCTGTTCGGCGGCGCGCAGCAGCACCCCCACGAATTCGGGGGTCAGCGCGACGCTGCCCTGACGCACGGTTTCGAACGCATCCTCCAGATGATGGGCAAAGGCCGCCATGTCAGGGGGGCCGAACATCCCGCCCGAGCCTTTCAGCGTGTGCAGCGCGCGAAAGGTGGTGTTGATCAGGGTCTGGTCGTCGGGCCGCGTTTCAAGGTCAAGCAGCGCGCCCTCCAGCTGCTCAAGCAGATCGCGGGCCTCGGCAAGAAAGGTCTGGTTGGCATCTGGCTGGGTCATGAAACCCTCTCTTTCGGGTCGGAGGTGACGGGGGTGGATCGGGCGTGCCGGTCAGGCCGGCCCGACCAGCTTGGCGACGACGGCCAGCAGGCGGGCCTGATCGAAGGGTTTGACCAGCCAGCCCGTCGCGCCCGCCGACCGCCCCTCTTGTTTTTTCGTCTCGTCGGATTCGGTGGTCAGCATGACGATGGGCACCCCGGCATAGGCGGGCAGGGTGCGCACGTTCCGGATCATCGTGATCCCGTCCATGTTGGGCATGTTCAGATCGGTGATGATCAGCGACAAGGGGCCGCCGGTCAGCTTGGTCAGCGCATCGGCCCCATCGACCGCCGTGCTGGCGGAATATCCGGCGGATTGCAGCGCGAAGGTGACCATTTGCCGGATACTCGCGGAATCATCCACGCATAGGATCGGGTGAGCCATTGCAGTTTCCTTGATGGTCTTGGGACATCGGTGTGGGGCCGCATCCCCGGATGGGGATGCGAAAGGCGGGATCGAAGGGGTGCGAAAGGCCGCCGAAAGCGGGCGGCGGCGGGATCAAGGGGGCAGCGACAGGCCTGCATCGCCTGCCTGCAGCCCGGCGCGTCGGGCAAGATCGACCACGGTCGGGGACATCGTGAAGCGCAGAGCCGTTCCGGTCGCCTCGCCGCTGTGCCTTGCGGCGATCAGCAGTTGCAGCAGGCTGACATCGGCCTCTTCCACATCGCGGGCGTCGATATGCAGATCGTCGCCCGGCAGGGCCAGCGCCGCGCGCAGATCCTGTGCCAGCGCATCGGCCTGCACCAGGGTGCAGCAGGGGGGCAGCTTGATGTCATGGGTCATCCTGAACGCTCCTGTCAGCGGGGTGGCCGGGTTGTCGATTCGGGCCCGTGCCCGACCGGTCGCCCTTGAGAAGTGCCAGCAAGAGCTTAAAATTCACTTACGATCCGCGCCTTGCCCGAAAATAACCCCGCAGCCTTTGGTCTGGAGCCCGCATGGGCCATCGCTTATGACGGCCAGGGGGCATCGCATCCGCCCGGCCCCGGCAGAGAGGCGTCCATGCTGTCCTCGGAAGATTTCCGGTTCTTCTGCGCGGTCGCGTCGTCACGGTCGCTGGCGGATGCGGCGCGACAGCTGAACGTCACCGCCCCCGCGGTCACCCAACGGCTGAAGGCGCTGGAGGATCGCACCGGCGTGCAGCTGGTCGAACGCAGCACCACCGGCATCCGCCTGACCCACGAGGGAGAGCTGATGCTGCACGAGGGGCGGGCCATCGTCGCCTCGGTCGACCGGGTCGCGGATCTGCTGAGCGCGCGCAGCCACGAGGTGCGCGGCCATCTGCGGATCGCGGCCCCGCATGGGTTCGGGCGGGGCCATGTCGCGCCCGTGGTGCAGGAATTCGCGCGGCTGCACGGCGCGGCGACGGTGACGCTGCATCTGTCGGACCGCCCGGCGCGGCTGATGGACGACAGCTGGGACATCGTCATCCATATCGGCGATCTGGCCGCACCGGGCCGGCTGGCGAGTGTGCTGGCGCCGAACCGGCGGCTGCTTTGTGCCGCGCCCGGCTATCTGAAAAACCACCCGGCCCCCGCATCGCCCGGCGATCTGGCCGCCCATCGCGGCCTTGCGCTGCGCGAGAATGACGAGGATGTCACCCTGTGGCGGTTCACCCGCGGGACGCAGGTTCAGACGCTGCGGATCGATCCGGCGATGACCACGAATGATGGCGAGGTGATGCGCGACTGGATCCTGTCCGGGGCGGGGATCGGCATCCGGTCGGAATGGGACGTCGCCGAGGCGCTGGCACAAGGCCGCCTGCTGCGGGTGCTGCCCGAATGGTCGTTGCCCGACGCGGATGTCACGGCCCTGCTGCACCCGCGCCGGACCCGCAGCAAACGGGCCGAGGCGATGCTGACCCTGCTGCGCCAGCGCCTGAAACCAGCGCCTTGGCGGCAGGACTGGGGCGTCAGTCCCAGCCCGGAACGGCCTTGACCTCGGTGAATTCGGCCAGCCCGAAGGCGCCGTATTCGCGGCCATTCCCCGACTGTTTATAGCCGCCAAAGGGCGCCATTCCGTCCCAGGCCGGATAGTTCAGATGCACCTGACCCGCCCGGATCCGGCGCGCCACCGCGCGGGCATGGTCGCGGTCGGTCGATTGCACATGCGCGCCAAGGCCATAGACGGTGTCATTGGCGATGCTGATCGCCTCATCCTCGGAAGCGTAGGGGATCAGGCACAGGACCGGGCCAAAGATTTCCTCCTGCGCGATGGTCATCGTGGTTTTCACATCGGAAAAGACCGTCGGGCGGCAGTAAAAGCCGCGCGTCAGACCGTCGGGGCGGCCCGGTCCGCCGCAGATCGGGCGCGCGCCCTCGGCCAGACCCTGTCCGATCATCATCTGCACGCGGTCGAACTGGCGGCGGTTGGCGACCGGGCCCAGATCGGTGTCGGGCAGGGTCGGATCGCCGGTCTTCAGGCGGGCGACGGTGTCGATGACCCGCGCCTCGACCTCGGCCAGCCGGTCGGCGGGGACCAGCATGCGGGTCGGCGCGCTGCAGGACTGGCCGACATTGCGAAAGCCCGCCAGCACGCCGGGCGGCACGGCTGCGGCAAAATCGGCATCGGGCAGCAGGATATTGGGGGATTTGCCGCCCAGTTCCTGCGTGACGCGCTTGACCGTCAGGGCCGCGTCGCGGGCCACCGCGATGCCCGCCCGGGTTGATCCGGTGATCGAGATCATGTCCACATCGGCATGGCGCGACAGGGCGGTGCCCACCACCTCGCCCAGACCAAAGACCATGTTGAAGACACCCGGCGGCACCCCCGCATCATGGATGATCTGCGCCAGCAGCTGCGCGCTGAAGGGCGACAGCTCGCTTGGTTTCAGGACCACGGTGCAGCCGGCGGCCAGCGCCGGGGCCAGCTTGGCGGTGATCTGATAGACCGGCCAGTTCCACGGCGTGATCAGCCCGCAGACGCCGATCGGTTCGCGCAGGATGGCCGTGCTGCCCTGCGCGGTCTGGAACGGGAAATCGCGCATCGCGGCGATGGCGCAATCGACATGGGCGATGCCCGCAGGCACCTGACGGTCGCGCGAAAACCCGATGGCCGAGCCCATTTCCCGCGTCACCGCCTGCGCCAGTTCCCCGGCCCGTTCCGACATCAGGGCCGAGATGCGGGCCAGCAGCGCCATCCGGCTGTCGGCCGAACTCTGCGAGAACCCCTGGAACGCGGCGCGCGCCGCAGCGACCGCCCGGTCGACATCGGCCGCCTCGCCCAGGGCCACGCTGCCTGCGGGCATTTCGGTGGCCGGGTCGATCACCTCGGCCCGCGCGGTGCCCGTGGCCGGGCACCATGCGCCGTCGATATAGAACTGTTCGATATGGGTCTGCGTCATGGTCGGATCTTCCGGATGGGGCGGGTGAAACGGCAGGATCTGCCGCACCGCTCTGCCAGTCTGACGACGGGCCGGGGGGCATCTTACCGGCGCCAGAACTGAATGATCAAGGGGTTTTGCATTAAGTTGATCTTTACGCCGCCAACAGACGGACAGGCTTGCCATGCGCCCCGTGCCGCGACATTCAGGGGGCACCGTTCCAAGGGAGATTGCCATGACCGCCCCCGATGCCCAACCCGCCACCCTGCACCAGCTGGAGACCCCCTGCCTTGTGCTGGACCGCCAGCGGATGGACCGCAACATCGCGCGTCTGGCCGGTCGCGCGGCGGATCTGGGCGTGACCCTGCGCCCGCATCTCAAGACCGTGAAATCGGCGCCCATCGCGCGGCTGGCGCTGCAGGGACCAGAGGGCCCCGCGACCGTGTCGACCCTGAAAGAGGCGCGGCAGTTCGTGGCCGCCGGGATCACCGATCTGGTCTATGCGGTGGGCATCTCGCCCGCCAAGCTGCCTGCGGTCATCGATCTGATCGGGCAGGGCGGGCGGATCACCGTGCTGCTGGATTCGGTCGAACAGGCGCAGGCGGTGGCACAGGCCTCGCGCGATGGCGGCGTGGTCATTCCGGCCCTGATCGAGATCGATTGCGACGGGCATCGCAGCGGGCTGCGCCCCGATGATGCCGCGACGCTGGTGGCCATCGGCACGGCGCTGATGCAGGGCGCGACGCTGCGCGGGGTGTTGACCCATGCTGGCGAAAGCTATGGCGCGCGGGGCCGGGCGGCGCAGGCCGAGGCGGCCCTGCTGGAGCGCGATGCGGTGGTGCGGGCGGCGGGCATCCTGCGCGCCGCCGGGCTGCCCTGTCCGGTGGTCAGCGTCGGATCGACCCCCACCGCGCATGCGGCCCGGGATCTGACCGGCGTGACCGAACTGCGTGCCGGGGTCTATGTCTTTTTCGATCTGGTCATGGCGGGGATCGGGGTCTGCGATACCGATGACATCGCGCTGTCGGTCTTGACGACGGTGATCGGGCACCGGCCCGACAAGGGCTGGATCATCACCGATGCGGGCTGGATGGCGATGTCGCGCGACAGGGGGACGGCGGCGCAGGCGGTCGATCAGGGCTATGGGCTGGTCTGCGGGCCGGATGGCGCATTGCTGGACGATCTGATGATGATCGCGGCCAATCAGGAACATGGCATTCTGGCCCTGCGCCCGGGATCGGCGGCGGCGCTGCCCGATCTGAAGATCGGCGACCGGCTGCGCATCCTGCCCAACCACGCCTGCGCCACAGCGGCCCAGCACGACCGCTATCATCTGGTCGAGGGCGCGTCCCCGCAGGTCACCGACATTCTGCCGCGCTTTTCGGGCTGGTAGACCTTGGGCCAATCGCGCCGCGAACCGGGGCCGAAACGGCAGGATCTGTCGCCGCCGGGGCGAAATCCGCAGGGATGGCGCAGGCCCCCCGCTAGACTGCCCCGGCATGACAGGAGAATTCGATGCCCGCGCCCCTGATGACCATCGCCTCGACCCCCGAGCCGCCCGCGACCGCCGATGTCGTGGTGATCGGCGGCGGCATCGTCGGCGTCTGCACCGCATGGTTTCTGCGGCAGGCCGGGCTGTCGGTCGCGCTGATCGAAAAGGGCCGCATCGGGGCCGAACAATCCAGCCGCAACTGGGGCTGGTGCCGCCAGCAGAACCGCGACGCCCGGCTGCTGGGCATGGCCACGGCCAGCCTGACCCTGTGGGAACAGATCATGGCGGACACGGGCGAGGATCTGGGCTTTCGCCGCTGCGGTCTGGTCTATGTCTCGGATGACGAGGCCGAGCTGGAGGGGTGGGCCAAGTGGTGCGATTTCGGTCGCGCGGCGGGGGTGGAAACGCAGATGCTGGGCGCGGATGCGGCCTCGGATCGCGGCGGGGTGACCGGCAAGCGCTGGCGCGGCGGGGTCTGGGCGCCGACCGACGGCATCGCCGACACCGCCAGCGCCGCGCCTCGGATCGCCCGCGCGGTGATGGCGGCCGGTGGCAGCGTGCATCAGTTCTGCGCCGCCCGCGGGATCGAGACCGAGGCCGGGCGCATCGCCTCGGTCGTCACCGAAAGCGGCACGATCCGCACGCAGGCGGTGGTCGTGGCGGGCGGGGCCTGGACCTCGTCCTTTTGCCGGCAGCTGGGGATTTCCTTTCCGCAGGCGACGATCCGGGCCAGCGCCCTGTCGCTGATGCCCGGCGCCCCCGATGTGCCGGACGCCTTTCACAGCAAAGAGGCGACGCTGACCCGCCGCGCCGATGGGGCGCTGACGCTGGCCGTGTCGCAACTGGCCCGGGTCGATCCGACGCCGCAAAGCCTGCGCTATGCCTGGCGGTTCCTGCCGATGTTCCTGGCGCGGCGCGACGTGCTGTCGGCAGGCGATCTGCGCGCGATGTTCAGCGGACAGGAGACGCTGCGGCACTGGGCGATGGACAAGCCCACCCCGATGGAGCGTCACCGCATTCTGGACCCGCGCCCCGATGCCGACACCGTCGCGCGCATTCTGGATCAGGCGCGGCGCTTCGTGCCGCAGCTGACGACACTGCCGGTGCAGGCGGCGTGGTCGGGCTTTATCGACAGCACGCCCGACGGGCTGCCGGTGATCGACGCCGCCCCCGGACCCGAGGGGCTGGTGCTGGCCAGCGGCTTTTCCGGCCAGGGCTTTGGCACCGGGCCGGGGGCCGGGCGTCTGGCCGCCGATCTGGTCATGGGACGGACATCCACCATCCCCTCGGCCGGGCTGGAGCTGGCGCGGCTGCATCGCGGGCGCGCCAAGGTGGCGGGCATGTAACCGCCCCGGTTGTGGGCTGACCGAGGTGCAGGCAGTGCCGTTTGCAGACCGATCCGTTTGAAGTCGGTCTCGTTTGCAGGCTGGCCCGTTTGCAGGCTGGCCCGTTTGCAGGCTGGCCGAGTTGCAGACTGGCCCCGGCATCCGACCGGGGCCTTGTCGCGTCAGCCCAAGGCCTGCGACATCAGCGCAAAGATCCGCCAGGGGCTGGCGGCGCTGGCGGGGCGGGGGTTCAGCCGCATGGGAATGCCGCCCCCGGCATGGGTCAGCCCCAGATCACGCGCCAGACCGTCCAGCCCCGCATCCTCGGGCAGATCGATGCGCAGGAATTGCCCTTCCAGCCGGCTTGCGGCGGCAGCGATCAGCGCGGCGGCGGCCTCTGGCGTCTGCGCCAGCACCGGGCCCAGCACATGGCCCCGACCAAAGGGCCGCAGCGTGGCGATGCCGCCCGCTGTCTGCAGGATCTGGCCGTCCTGTGCGATAGCGCGCAGCAGCGCGGCCCGGTCCATGCCGGTCGCCTGACGGTCCAGCGCCAGCAGATCGTCCAGCGCCCCTTCGGTCACCGGCTGCGACGGGGCGGCGGCGCGGGCGATGCCCTGATGCTGCAGAATGCGGCCACAGGCCACGAAGCCCAGCTTTTCATACAGGGGCAGCCCGTCGCTGGTGGCGACCAGCCGCGTCTCGCGCGGGCCAGCCAGCGCCATCGCCTCGGTCATCAGGCGGCGGCCCAGACCGCGCCCCCGCATCGAGGCATCGACGATCACCAGATTGATCGTGGCCACCTCGCCCAGCAGCGAACACAGCGCCGTGCCCACCAGCCGTTCGCCGTTCAGCGCCACCACCCCGCGCGAGACGGACAGGTTGAAGGCCCAGTCCTGTGGCCGGTGGGGCCAGTGTTCGGCCTGCGACAGGCGGGTTGCGGCGGGAATATGGGCGGAGGTGAAGGCGGTCGTCGTCAGGTCGGTCGTGGTCATGTCCGGTCCGTGCTTGCTGTCGGGATGAAAAAGACGCGCACCGCGCCCGTCCGGGGCGACGGGCCCGCCCCCTTGTCTGCCCTGTCATTGTCGCAGGGCCGGGCAGGGGCGCGGGCGCTTTTCAGGCGACCCCGGCGGCAGCAGATGCGGGATCGCACGCGCCCCGTGCAATATTCTGCCGCGCCCTGCGGGGCCGGTTTCCGGGCGATCGGGGCAAAACCCACCGGAATGGCCCGAAAAGGGGCGGGCGAACGGCAGATTATTCCATCGGGGCGGCCAAAATCGCCCCAAATCCAATGCGACCCCGCGTCACACTGACGGCAACAACCAAGGACCGGAAACCGGCCACCCCACCACCATCAGGGAACATCATCATGACCAACACCAGCGACCGGCCCCGCGGCTGGACCCGTACCGACAATGACCGCGTCGAGGATGCCCTGCGCCGGGGCGCCACCCGGCGCGACCTGCTGCGCATGTTCGCGGCCTCGGGGATGGCGGTGGCTGTGGCGGGGCCTCTGGCGCTTGGGGCAAGCCGCGCCCATGCGCAGACCCCGCAGACCGGCGGCGCGATCCGGGTGGCGATCAACGCCACCTCGACCGGGGACACGCTGGATCCGGCGCGCGCCGCGCAGCAGGCGGATTTCCTGCGGCTGAACATGTTCTATAACAAGCTGGTCTGGCTGGATCACCAGCTGAGCCCGCAGATGGAACTGGCCCAGTCCATCGACAGCGATGACGCCCAGACCTGGACGATCACCCTGCGCCCCGACATCGCCTTTCACAACGGCAAGACGCTGAATGCCGATGACGTGGTCTTTTCGCTGACCCGCCACAAGGATCCCGAACTGGGTTCGCAGGCCAATGTCTTTGCCGCCCAGATGTCCGAGATCACCAAGATCGACGACCTGACGGTGCGCATCGTTCTGGACCGGCCCAATGCCGATCTGCGCGCGATCCTGGGCCTGCACCATTTCTCGATCATCGCGGACGGGACCACGGATTTCTCGACCGCCAACGGCACCGGCGCCTTTACCTGCGAGCTGTTCGAGCCGGGCATCCGGTCCGTCGCGCGGCGCAATCCCGATTACTGGCGTCAGGGCGGCTTTGTCGATTCGATCGAGCTGTTCGGCATCCCCGATACCGGCGCGCGCACCAATGCGCTGATGTCGGGCGATGTGCAGATCGCGACGACGATGGACAGCGCCTCGACCCGGCTTCTGGACACGCGCGGCGGCATGACCGTCATGATGACGCCCGACAGCAATTACACCAACCTGAACCTGCGCATGTCGATGGACCCGGCCTCGAACGCCGATTTCGTCGCGGGCATGAAACATATCATCAACCGCGAGACCATCGACAAGGCCGTCCTGCGCGGCTTTGGCGCGATCCACAACGACCAGCCGATCCAGCGCAGCAGCCATTATTTCAACGATCAGATCGCCGCCCCGGCCTTTGATCCCGACCGCGCGAAACATCATTTCGACCGGGCTGGACTGGGCGGCACGCGCATCCCGATCGTGGCGTCCGAGGCGGCCAAATTCTCGATCGACATGGCCTCGATCATTCAGGCGGATGCAGCGAATGTCGGGGTGAATTTCGACGTGCAGCGGGTGCCCTCGGATGGTTACTGGTCGGCATATTGGCTGAAGGCGCCGATCCATTTCGGCAATATCAACGCCCGCCCGACGCCCGACACGTTCTTTTCGCTGCTGTACACCTCGGACGCGAAATGGAACGAAAGCGATTACAAAAGCGAGGCCTTTGACAAGCTGGCCACCGAAGCCCGCGCCACGCTGGACGATGCGCGCCGGGCCGAGATCTATGGCGCGATGCAGGGCATGGTCGCGTCCGAGGCGGCGACCATCATCCCCGCCTATCTGTTCAGCGCCGATGCGATGACCGACAAGGTGCAGGGCATTACCCCGCATGCCATGGGCATGCTGCAGGGCTTTGGTTTTTCGGAAACCGTCTGGCTGCAATCCTGACCCTGCGATCCGCTTGCCCGGCCCCCGTGCCGGGCAAGCCCCGACCGGCAACCCGAACCGACAGGAGCGATCCGTGACGCAGCTTGCCGTCAAACTTCTTTTGCAGCGCGGGGCGGTGTCGCTGGCGACGCTGCTGTTCGTGTCGGTCGCGGTCTTTGCCGTCTCGGCGCTGCTGCCGTCGGACATGGCGGAAAACCTGCTGGGACAGGCCGTCACCCCCGAGGCCGCCGCCGCCCTGCGCGAGGCACTGGGCCTGGATGGATCGCCGGTCATGCGCTATCTGGACTGGCTGGGCGGCATCCTGCGGGGCGATCTGGGCATGTCCTTTGTCGCCAACCAGCCCATCGCGCATATGGTCGCGGAACGGCTGCCCAATTCGCTGATCCTGGCGGGCATCACCATGGCGATCACCATTCCGCTGTCGATCACGCTTGGGGTGCTGGCGGCGCTGTGGCAGGGCAGGATCTTTGACCGGATCGTGTCGGCGGGCGCGCTGACGCTGGTCGGCGTGCCGGAATTCGTGCTGGCCAATGCGATGGTGATGATCTTTGCCGTCTGGCTGGGCTGGCTGCCGGCGCTGTCCTTCACCTCGCAGGGGGGATCGATGGTCGATCTGTTCCGCGCCTTCGTGCTGCCGGTCACCGTGCTGGTCCTGTCGAACTGTTCGCAGATCATCCGCATCACCCGCGCCTCGGTGATCGAGATCCTGCGCAGTTCCTATGTGGAAAATGCCCGGCTGAAGGGCGCGTCGAACCGCCGGATCGTGCTGCGCCACGCGCTGCCCAACACGGTGCCGCCGATCGTGAATGCCATCGCGCTCAGCCTGTCATCGCTGCTTGGCGGGGTGATCATCATCGAGGCGGTCTTCAACTATCCGGGTCTGGCCAAGCTGATGGTCGATGCGGTGGCCAGCCGCGACATGCCGCTGGTGCAGATCTGCGCGATGATCTTCTGCGCCTTTTATCTGGTGCTGATCGTCTTTGCCGATGTGACCGCGATCCTCTCGAACCCGAGGCTGAGAAAACAGTGACATCCCTTGCGCTTTTTCGTCGTCACGGCTGGACCGTGTCCCCCCTTGCGGCGCTGTGCATCGCGGTCATCGCCTTCTGGGTGGTGGTCGCGATGCTGGCGCCCCTGCTGGTGCGCTATCCCACCGGCGAGATCGTGGATTACGAATTCTTCGGCCCGATGACCGCCACCACATGGCTGGGCACCGATTATCTGGGCCGCGACATCTATTCCCGGGTCATTTACGGCGCGCGGCTGACCATCGGCATCTCGCTGGCGGGCACGGTGCTGGCGGCGGTGCCGGGGATCACGCTTGGGATGCTGGCGGCGGTGATCGGGGGCTGGTTCGACGCGGTGCTCAGCCGGTTTCTGGACGCTTTCGTGGGCATTCCGCAGCTGCTGCTGGCGCTGGTTCTGGTGGCGGCGGGCGGGTCGTCCATCCCGATGCTGATCGGGGTCATCGCGATCACCTTTGGTCCCAGCTGCTATCGCTTTGCCCGGGCGCTGGCGCTGGATGTGCAGGCGATGGATTTCGTCACCGCCGCCCGCGCCCGGGGCGAGGGGTCGGTCTATCTGATCCGGGCCGAGATCCTGCCCGGCATCATGGCCCCGCTGCTGGCCGATCAGGGCCTGATCTTCGTCAAATCCGTCCTGATGATGAGCGGGCTTAGCTTTCTGGGTCTGGGCGTGCAGCCCCCGCAGGCCGATTGGGGCGGCCTCGTGCGCGAGAACATGATGGGCCTGTCCTATCTGGCGCCCGCCGTCATCGTCCCGTCCATCGCCATCGTCAGCCTGACGCTGTCCATCAATCTGCTGATCGACAGCCTGCCCACCCGCATCAAGGACAGGGAACCGCAATGACCGATGCCGTTCATTCCGCGCCCGGCCAAGGCCCCGACCCTATCGTGCTGGAGCGCTGTTCCATCGCGGCCACGACCGATAGCGGTCGCAGCCTGCAGCTGGTCCATGACATCAGCCTGCGCGTCGCCAGGGGTCAGGTTCTGGCCCTGATCGGGGAATCGGGGTCTGGCAAGACGACGCTGTCGCTGTCGATGATGGGCTATTTCCGCAAGGGTTGTCACCCAAGCGGCGGGCGCATCCTGATCGGGGGGCAGGATCTGTCGGCCATGTCGGACGCCGAACGCAACCGGCTGCGGGGCATGCGCATCGCCTATGTCGCGCAAAGCGCCGCCGCTGCCTTCAACCCGGCCCGCCGCATCATGGAACAGGTGACCGAGATCGCACTGATCCACCGCGTCATGCCCCGCGCCGCCGCCGATGCCAAGGCGGTCGCGCTGTTTGGCGAACTGGGCCTGCCCGATCCGCAACGGATCGGTTCGCGGTATCCGCATCAGGTCTCGGGCGGGCAGTTGCAGCGGCTGGCGGCGGCGATGGCGATCATCGCCGATCCGCAGATCGTGATCTTTGACGAACCCACCACCGCGCTGGACGTGACCACCCAGATCGGCGTGCTGCGCGCCTTCAAGCGGGTGATCCGCGACAAGGGCATGACCGGCATCTATGTCAGCCACGACCTGGCCGTGGTGGCCCAGATCGCCGACCGCATCGCGGTGCTGAAAAACGGCGAATTGCAGGAAGAGGGCAGCGTCGACGATATCCTGCATCGCCCCACCCATCCCTATACGCGCGAATTGCTGGCGGCCTTTGAACCCGCGCCGCGCCGTCCCGCGACGCCCGTGCCCGCCGTCACTGACGCCGACCGGCACCGCGCCCCGGTGCTGGAGGCCGTCAATCTGGTCGCGGGCTATGGCGCGGGGGCCGAGTTCCGGCCCGCCATCCGCAATGTCAGCTTTCGCCTGCCCAAGGGGCAAAGCCTTGGGGTGATCGGGGAATCGGGCAGCGGCAAAAGCACGCTGGCGCGCTGTCTGGCGGGGCTGTTGCCGCTGCGATCGGGCGGCGTGATCCTTGAGGGGCGCGAATTGCAGCCCGCCCTTGGCCAGCGCCGCAAAGAGGATCTGCGCCGCATGCAGATCGTCTTTCAGATGGCCGATACCGCGCTGAACCCTGCCGTTTCGGTGGCCGGGATTCTGGAAAGGCCGCTGGTCTGGTTTCACGGCATGGACCGCAAGGCCCGGCAGGCCCGGGTGCGCGACCTGCTGGACATGGTGCGCCTGCCGGCATCGGTGGCCACGCGCCTGCCGTCCGAACTGTCGGGCGGCCAGAAACAGCGCGTCAATTTCGCCCGCGCGCTGGCCGCGAACCCGCAGGTGATCCTGTGCGACGAGATCACCTCGGCGCTGGATACGGTCGTGGCGGCGGCGGTGCTGGAGCTGTTGGGCGATCTGCAGCGCGATCTGGGCGTGTCCTATGTGTTCATCAGCCATGATTTGGCCACGGTACGGTCGATCTGCGATCAGGTGATGGTCATGCAGCATGGCGCGGTGGTCGATCATTTCGACGGCTGCGACATGACCTCGGCCGCGCGCCACCCTTATACACGGCTGCTGGCGGCGTCGCAGCCGCAGCTGGACACCGGCTGGCTGGACCGGTTGCCAGACGATATCCTGCCCGCCGAGGGGTTGCGCTGACAGGCGTTTTCAACCCCGACCCGGCTTAAATGAAACCGGCGGTCTGATTGCGGCTGGCCATCCGCCCGGCCATCGCGGATGATCGCCGCGCTTTTGACAGACAGGACAGACGCGATGGTTCGCCCAAAGCTTGACCGCATCGACATGAACATCCTTGTCGTGCTGCAGGAACGCGGACGCATCAGCAATGCAGAGCTGGCGGATGCGGTGGGGCTGTCGCCCTCGCCCTGCCTGTTGCGGGTCAAGCGGCTGCAAAAGGCGGGCTATGTCACCGGCTATGCCGCCCAGCTGGATCTGGCCAGGCTGGGGCCGGTCCTGACGATCTTTCTGGAAATCACCCTGACCGAACATCGCGCCGCGAATTTCCAGCTGTTCGAGGCCGCGATCCGCAAGCGCCCCGAGATCGTCGAATGCCATCTGGTCAGCGGCGGCTTCGATTATCTGGTCAAGGTCGTCGTCGCCGAACTGCCCCATTATCAGGACATGATGGAGGCGTTGCAGCAGGCCAATATCGGGCTGGCGAAATATTTCAGCTATATCGTCGTCAAGACGCCGGTGGCGCCGCGCGCCGCGCCGCTGAAGCTGCTGTTCGAGGATGACAGCGACGCGCGCTAGGGTCAGGATTCATAACCAATAGATGACGGTTGCTGCGAGGGCGATGGCCGAGAGGAAGATCTTCGGACATCTGTCATATCGCGTTGCCACGCGCCTCCAATCCTTGAGCCTGCCGAACATGA
>NZ_RQRT01000084.1 GCF_004335005.1 Paracoccus nototheniae
CGCTGCGGGGGCGGGGGCTGCCTCGGCCTTGCCGAACACCGCCTTGCCCGCGTCTTTCACGAAATCCCAGATGGCCATGTGCGTCAGTCCTTTTGGTATGATGATGCCGGAACGACCGCCATGTCGGTGCGGTTCCGCCTGCCCGCCGGTTCACAACCCTAAGGATATAGT
This sequence comes from Paracoccus nototheniae, assembly GCF_004335005.1. GTDB lineage: Bacteria > Pseudomonadota > Alphaproteobacteria > Rhodobacterales > Rhodobacteraceae > Paracoccus > Paracoccus nototheniae. The sequence continues at coordinate 172 of NZ_RQRT01000084.1, forward strand.
CAGGGCCGAACACTCTCTGTTAAGGTTTGTCGGATATGCCGGTTTCGGCAGGACGACACAGCAGATGGGCAAGACATGCAAAAAGCGATCAGGGTCAAGGCCGGGCTGGCGATGATGCTGTGCGGGGTTCTGGCGGCAGGCTGTGCCGGTACGGCACCGACCGGCGCCAAGGGCACGGACCCCCATGCGGTTCAGGTTGGCGCACCGGGTGCCGCGACCTGCCGTCCCACCACCGCCAGCGAGAATGCGACAGGCGCGGCAGTCACCAACCAGCTGCGGCAACAGGCCGGGCTGGCGGGCGTTGCGCCCAATCCGCAACTGGCGCGGGTCGCCGCCGCCCATGCCTGCGACATGGCGCAACGGGGGCGGATGACCCATCTGGGCGACAAGACCACCGGCCCCGCGATGCGGCTGAAACAGGCGGGTTATCAGCCCACCATCTCGGCCGAAAACATTGCCGCAGGGCCCTATTCCCTGCCCCGCGTGCTGGCGGAATGGAACGCATCGCCGGGGCATCAGGCCAATATCATGCTGCCGCAGGTCCGCGATTATGGCGTGGGTCAGGCGCTTGGGCCGGACGGGCGCACGGTCTATTGGGCGGCGGTCTATTCCGCGCCGCGCTAAGGCGGGGGCGCGCCAAGGCGGGGGCTGTCCTGCCGCCCTGTCCGGTGCAACCGGTCAGGTGCGACCCGTCAGGCCGCGGTTGGTCAACAGGCTGTCGATCAGGGGCTCGTCACGCCTGCCGGGCCAGCGCGGGATCAGCCTGCAGGCGGGGGCCGTCGGTGAACTGCATCCGGGCCAGACGGGCGTAAAGCCCGCCCTCGGCCACCAGCTGGTCGTGGCTGCCGGTGGCGACGATGCGGCCCTGATCCAGCACGATGATGCGGTCGGCCTGCTTCACCGTCGCCAGGCGATGCGCCACGACGACCGTGGTGCGCCCCTCGGCCAGACGGCTGACCGCCGCCTGCACGAGGGATTCCGATTCGGCGTCCAGCGCGCTGGTCGCCTCGTCCAGCAGCAGGATCGGCGCATCGCGCAGGATCGCGCGGGCAATCGCCACGCGCTGACGCTGACCGCCCGACAGCATGACCCCGCGTTCGCCAAGCGCGGTGTCATAGCCCTGCGGCAGGGCGGCGATGAAATCATGGGCATGGGCGGCCCGGGCGGCGGCCATGACCTCGGCATCGCTGGCATCGGGACGGCCAAGGCGGATGTTTTCGCTGGCCGAGGTCGCAAAGATCACCGGATCCTGCGGCACCAGCGCGATCTGCCCGCGCAGATCGGTGCGGGCCAGATCGCGCAGATCGATCCCGTCCAGCATGACCTGACCCGCCTGCGGATCCCAGAACCGCTGGATCAGCTGGATCACCGTCGTCTTGCCCGCCCCCGAGGGGCCGACAAGGGCCACCGTCTCTCCGGGGTGGATGGTCAGGTCGATCCCCTCGAGCGCCGCCGTATCGGGGCGCGAAGGAAAACGCAGGCCCACGCCCCGCAGCGTGATCTGCCCGCGCAGGGGCCGGGGCAAGGGCAGCGGATGGACCGGATCGGTCAGCGTATCCTGGGCCGACAGCAATTCGGCCAGACGCTCGGTCGCGCCGGCGGCGCGCTGCAATTCGCTCCAGATCTCGGACAGGGCCCCCGCCGCGCCCGCGACAAGAATCGCATAGATGACGAACTGGACCAGCTGGCCCGCCGTCATCGCACCCGTCTGTACATCGCGCGCGCCGATCCACAGCACCCCGATCACCCCCGCAAAGATCAGAAAGATCACGATCGCCGTCATCACCGCCCGGGTGGCGATCCGCGTGCGGGCCACCTGATAGGATTGTTCGGTGACGGTATCGAAGCGGGCGATGCTGCGCGCCTCGGCGGTATAGGCCTGGATGGTCTGGGCGGCCAGAAGCGTTTCCGACGCGGTCCCGGACGACGCCGCGATCCAGTCCTGACCCGCCCGCGACAATGTGCGCAGCCGCCGCCCCAGCACGATGATCGGGATCAGGATCGCAGGCACGATCAGCAGCACCATCGCCATCAGCTTGACCGAGGTCAGCGCCAGCATCCCCAGCCCCCCGAACAGGATCAGGATGTTGCGCAGCGCGATGGACAGGGACGATCCGACGACCGACTGGATCAGCGTGGTGTCGGTGGTGATGCGCGACAGGATCTCTCCGGTCATGACGCGTTCGAAGAAGGCGGGCGACAGGGTGATCACGCGGGCATAGACGGCCTTGCGCAGATCGGCCACGACCCGTTCGCCCAACCGCGTGACAAAGAAATACCGGGCGGCGGTGCCCAGGGCCAGCAGCGCGACGATCATCAGCGCCGCGCCGAAATAGCGGTCCAGCAGCCCCGCGCCATCGTCGAAATTATCGACCACCCGGCGCGCGGCCAAAGGCAGGATCAGGCTGATGGCCGAGGTCAGGACCAGCGCCACCATCGCCAGCACCACCTGGACGCGATAGGGCCGCACGAAAGGCCACAGCGCGCCAAGCGCCCCCACCTGCCGGCTGGTGGGCCGGTCTTCCAGATTGCCTGCGCCGCGTCTCATGCCTGTGTGACCGTCATTGTTTCCCCCGCGCCCCGGTCTAGGGCGCGATGCGGCCAAGGACAAGCGCGCCGGATGTCACGGCCACAGCCCAAGCGCCGGATCGCGGCGCTGCAGCGCGGCCTCCAGCAGGTCGATCGCCTCGGCCAGCCGGGTGTCGATGACCTGCAGATAGCGGGTCCAGTCGTCCATCCCGCGCAGATCCTCGGCCCCGTCCGAGATCCCGCGCAGCCCGATCAGCGGCAGGCCGAACCGTTGCGCGGCGCGCAGATGGGCAAAGGTTTCCATATCGACCATATCCTCGTCGATGGCGTCATAGGCGGGGCCGCTGATGACGGCCGCGCCGGTGGACAGGCTGGCCACGGGCAGGCCGGGGATGCGATGGGGAAGATCGATCACCCGCGGCAGGTCCAGAAACGGCGTGCAGCCGCGCGCAAAGCCAAGCGCGCTGGCATCCATGTCGCGAAAGGCCACCGCCCCGGCCTGATAGACCTGCGCCTGCGCCAGCCGCGCCGAACCGGCCGAGCCAAGGGACACCACCAGCTGGGGCAGCGTCGCCATCCCCGCCAGCGCGGCGGTCAGCTGGACGGCGGCCTCGACGGGTCCGACGCCGGTCATCAGGGGGTGGATGCGGGCCTGCAGGGCGGGGCCGTATTCCGCCTTGGCGGCCATCACGAACAGGATCGGCAGTCCGGCCAGCATATCCGGGGCCGAAGGGGTGGGCATCGGGGTGGCGGGCATCGGGCTGGGCATCCGCGATCTTTCGTTGGGGCGCGCGCGCGCGTCCTTTGGCGTGACATGGGCGCGCCTGAGCGGTCAAGCCCCCCTTGCGGCCCCAAGCCGCGCTGTGGCAGGGGTGCAGGGGTCAAGCAAGGGGCAGATCATGGGTCAGGTCAGCGATCTCTACGCCCGCCGCGTCGCGGCAGGACAGTTGCGGCAGGATCCGGCGCAGATGCAGATCCTGCCCCATATGGACCGCGTGCTGGCCGAGATGCAGGCCGAACCGGCGCCCAAACGATCCGCATGGCGGGCGTTTCTGGGTGTGGGCAGCCCCGATCCCGCCCCGGTGGCCAAGGGGCTGTACCTGTGGGGCGGCGTCGGGCGCGGCAAATCCATGCTGATGGATCTGATGGCCGATGCGGCGGGCGATATTCCCTGCCGCCGCGTCCATTTCCACGAATTCATGCAGGAGATTCAGGCAGGATTGAATCAGGCCCGGATGCGCGGCGAACAGGACACGGTCCGCCCGGTCGCCGAGGCCGTCGCCCGCCAGACCCGCCTGCTGTGCTTTGACGAGATGCAGATCACCGATATCGCCGATGCGATGATTGTGGGGCGGCTGTTTCAGGTGCTGTTCGATCAGGGGGTGACGGTGGTCACCACCTCGAACCGGGTGCCCGAGGATCTGTACAAGCACGGCCTGAACCGGCAGCTGTTTTTGCCCTTCATCGGGCTGATCCGCGACCGGATGCAGGTTGTCTGTCTGGACAGCCAAACCGACTATCGCCAGAACCGGCATGGCGGTCAGGTCTGGTTCACCCCCGCCGATGCGGCGGCCAAATCCGCGCTGGACGCCGCATGGGAAGCGCTGACCGATGGTGCCGCCCCCACCCCCCTGACGATCGAGGTGCAGGGCCGTCAGGTCACCCTGCCCGCCCATGCCGGTCGGGTGGCGCGGTCGGGATTCTGGGATCTGTGCGGGCGCCCGCTTGGGCCTGCGGATTATCTGGCGGTCGGGCGGGCGGTCGATGTGCTGCTGATCGACGGGGTGCCGCGTCTGTCGGCCTCGAACTATAACGAGGCGCGGCGGTTCGTCACGCTGATCGACGCGCTGTACGAGGCCAAGGTGCGGCTGATCGCCAGCGCCGCCGACCTGCCCGAACAGCTGTATAACGAGGGCGAGGGCAGTTTCGAATTCGAACGCACTGCCAGCCGGTTGCGGGAAATGCAGGACGAGGCCTGGGGCCGCAGGGACGCGGCGCCCGACGACGCCGTCCCTGATGGCGCCGCACCGGGCGGCACGACGCCCGATGCGCCATCTGGCAAGGCCCCGACGGCGGGCTAGACCCCCATCGTCTGCCGGCCCCGCGCGACCAGCTCGCGCAGTTCGGCCAGCGTCATGGCGCCAAAGGTGGCCTCGTCACCGCACAGGAAGCTGGGCGTGCCCATCAGGCCCATGTGATCGGCCAGCAGATGGCTGTTGGTGATGTGGCGTTCCACCGGATCGGCCAGCATCCCCTCGCGCAGGGCGGCCTCGTCCAGACCGACCTCGCGGGCGATGCGCATCACGGTGGCCTCTTCGGCGCGGCCCTGCATGCTCAGCAGGCCCGCATGCATCTGCCAGTACCGCCCCATCGGCAGCGTCGCCAGCGAGGCGCGGGCGGCGAATTCAGACCCCGGACCAAAAACCGGCCATTCGCGATAGACCACGCGCAGTTGCGGGTCGCTGCTGACCAGTTGCTGGATCAGCGGCAGCATGGTCCGGCAATGAGGGCAGTTGTAATCGAAGAACTCGGTCAGGGTGATATTGCCGTCGGGATTGCCCAGCACCGGCGCGGTCGGGTCGCGTTCCAGCGCGCGGCGCAGCTCTTCGGGCATCGGGTTCGAACGGGCGGGGGCCTGTGCCATCGCGGGCAGGGCGGCAAGGGTCGCGGCGGCGGCGGATGCGGCCAGAAGGGTGCGCCGGGTCGGCATGGCTTGTCCTCTCATCGGGGGTCGGGTCATATGACGGGCGTAACGCGAGGGCCCATCATGCGTAAATCACGAACCCTGGACGGCGGCGTCACGATGCCGTCAGACCCCGACGGTGCGGACGGCCCGGATGCGGAAGGCCAGATCCCCGTCTGCCCGCTGTGCCTGCGCCCGATCCCGCCGGATGTCGCGCAAAGCCGCCATCACCTGATCCCCAAGCTGCGCGGCGGCAAGGGCGGACCCACAGTGCTGTTGCACCACATCTGCCACAAGACGATCCACAAGACCCTGCGCGAATCCGAACTGGCGCGCAACGTCAACACGGTTGAAACCCTGCGCGAGCATCCCGATCTGGCGCCCTTCTGGGCATGGATCGCGCGCCGCCCACCGGGCTTTGACGGCAAGACCCGCTAGGGGCCCGCCCCTGCGGCAATGTCTGCGCGGATGATTTTCGCGGGCCCGCTGCGGCGATCCGGGGAGACCTCGCGCAGGCCGTGAAGACGGGGCGCGCCCTTTCCCCGGCCTGCGGCCGATCCCCGGACGGATGGCTCACAGCGCGTCACGTTGGCGTGGTTGCGCTGTGGACACGGCGACGGCGCCCGCCCCGCCGCCCGGCCTTTCCCCAATCAGGTCAGAGGACTAGGTCAGCCTGACTGAAAGACCACAAGGATGACTGCCATGAAATTTGCACTTGCCACACTGGGCGCCAGCCTGTTCGCCGTGACCGCCCATGCCGGGGGCTATGTCGCCCCGGTCGTCGAAACGGCGCCCGCGCCGGTTGTCACGCCGGTCATGGCGCCCGCGTCGGACTGGACGGGCTTTTATGCCGGTCTGCAATACGGTCAGGGCGATGCCGATGCCTCATTCGGCCCACTGAGCGGGTCGTCCGATTTCGACGCCTATGGTGTGCATGGCGGCTATCAGCGCGATCTGGGCCGCTTTGTGCTGGGTGGAGAGCTGGATTACAACCGCATCGACCTGGACGCTGCGGATGACAATGCCGATCTGGTCCGCCTGCGCGGTCGCGCCGGTTACGATCTGGGCCGCTTCCTGCCCTATGTCACGCTTGGCGCCGCGCATGTGGACGGCGCCGGTCTGTCGGAAACCGCAGCCACCTTCGGCCTTGGCGCCGATTTCAAGGTGACCGAGCGTGTGACGATCGGCGCGGAATACACCCGTCAGGATTTCAGCGATGTCGCTGATACCGACAATCTGGATCTGGACACCGACATGGTGCAGATGCGCGCCTCGTTCCGCTTCTGATCGCGGACAGGATTGTGAAAAGCGGCCCATTTCGGGGCCGCTTTTTGCATGTCGGGCGATCAGATCGCGGTGGCCTTGACCGCCTCACGCAGTTCGGGATGCATCACCCAGGCAAATTCGCCATCCTCGCGCACGGGGCCGCCGCGGGCCAGAATGCCGGTCAGGGCCATATCCTCGCCCGGCGCGACCTCGGGGGCGGTCACGTCCATCGCTTCGGCCATCAGGCGACCGGCCTTGCCATAATGCAGATTGGCGGTGTTGGGGTTGCGATAGCCCGCAACCTCGGCCAGCTCGGCCGCCGTCATGCCTTCGTCGCCTGCAGCGGCATGGGCGCGCAGCATCACCAGCTGCTTGTCGGTCAGGCCCGCGCCGCGCAGCCCGTCGGTGTAATCATCGACGGTGGGCACGTCGAAACCCATCGTCTCGTCATGGCGCCGGCGGCCCTGACGCTGACCGGCCTCTTCGTCGATCTGCGCCTTCAGCGCCTCGATCGCCGTGTCGGCATCCTTACCGGTCGCCTCATGGGCGAAACCGCGCCCGCCGGTGCCTTGGCGCAGAAAGGCGCGCGCCGTCCAGACACCGGACAGCTGGCCCGCTTTCAGCATGAATTTTCCGTATTCGATCGAGATCGTCGCCATCTGACCCTCCTGTCGTCTGAAACCGGGACCGTTTCAGCTTTCGGCGGTGATGGAAACCGCCTTGTCTGAAAAAGGGCGCCGCAGATGCGACGCCCCCTCCGTTTTCCGCCGATTTGGGATCAGCGCGTGAATTTCTTGTACTTGACCCGCTTGGGGTTGACCGAATCCGGGCCGAGGCGGCGGATCTTGTCTTCCTCATAAGCCTCGAAATTGCCTTCGAACCATTCGACATGGGCATCGCCCTCGAAGGCCAGAATATGCGTGCAAAGGCGGTCGAGGAAAAAGCGGTCGTGGCTGATGATCACCGCGCAGCCGGCGAAATCGTCCAGCGCCGCTTCCAGCGCCTGCAGGGTTTCCACGTCCAGATCGTTGGTCGGTTCGTCCAGCAGCAGGACGTTCCCGCCCGCTTTCAGCAGTTTCGCCATATGCACGCGGTTGCGTTCGCCGCCCGACAGGGTGCCGACCTTTTTCTGCTGATCGCTGCCCTTGAAGTTGAAGGCAGAACAATAGGCGCGGCTGTTCATCGTCGCATCGCCAAGCGCGATCAGTTCCGCACCGCCGCTGATCTCTTCCCACACGTTCTTGCCGTCGCCAAGCGCGTCGCGCGACTGATCCACATAGGACAGCTGCACCGTATCGCCCAGGGTGATCGTGCCCTCGTCAGGCTGTTCCTGCCCGGTCAGCATGCGAAACAGGGTCGACTTGCCCGCGCCGTTCGGGCCGATCACGCCGACGATGCCACCGGGAGGGATGGTGAAATCGAGGTTTTCGATCAGCAGCTTGTCACCCATCGCCTTTTTCAGGCCGATCACTTCGATCACCTTGCCACCAAGGCGTTCGCCATTGGGGATGATGATCTGGGCGTTGGCGATACGCTCTTTCTCGGTCTTGTTCGCCATCTCGTTATAGGCGTTGACGCGGGCCTTCTGCTTGGCCTGACGGGCCTTGGCACCGGCGCGGATCCATTCCAGTTCGCGCTCCAGCACTTTTTGCTTGGACTTGTCCTCGCGCGCTTCCTGCGCGACCCGCTTGGCCTTGGCCTCCAGCCACGAGGAATAGTTGCCCTCGTGCGGCAGACCGCGGCCGCGTTCAAGTTCCAGAATCCAGCTGGTGATGTCGTCCAGGAAATAGCGGTCGTGGGTCACGGTCAGGATCGTGCCCTTGTATTCGATCAGGTGCTTTTGCAGCCAAGCGATGGTTTCCGCGTCCAGGTGGTTGGTCGGTTCGTCCAGCAGCAGCATGTCGGGCGCCTCAAGCAGCAGCTTGCACAGCGCCACGCGGCGGCGTTCGCCGCCCGACAGGGTGGCCACGGTCGCATCATCGGGCGGGCAGCGCAGGGCCTCCATCGCGACATCGACCTGGCTGTCCAGATCCCACAGGTTTTCCGCGTCGATCTGATCCTGCAGGGCCGACATTTCCTCGGCCGTCTCGTCGGAATAGTTCATCGCCAGTTCGTTATAGCGATCCAGCTTGGCCTGCTTTTTCGCCACGCCCAGCATGACATTGCCGCGCACGTCCAGGCTTTCGTCCAGCTGCGGTTCCTGCGGCAAGTAACCGACGGTCGCGCCCTTGGCGGCCCAAGCCTCGCCGGTGAAATCCTTGTCGATTCCCGCCATGACGCGCATGAGGCTGGATTTCCCCGAGCCGTTGACGCCCACGACGCCGATCTTGACGCCGGGCAGGAAGTTCAGCTTGATATTTTCAAAGACCTTCTTGCCGCCGGGATAGGTCTTGGACACGCCGTCCATGTGATAGACGAACTGATGTGATGCCATCGGGAATGCTCCTGAGATTTGCCGTCTTGTAGGCCATCAGGCGCGCTGATGGAAGATCAGCGGATCTGCGCGACGAAATCCGTGCCCAGCAGATCGCGGATCGCCGCCACCTGAGGCGCCAGACGCTCCTCCAGCGCAGCGACCGCCTGCGGCGGCGGCATCAGGCCCGACGGATTGGCAAAGACCTTTTGGGTCAGATTGCCGTAAAAGCACGGCCCGATGCCCAGATGCGCCTCGACCGCGTCCATCACCTCGTGCGGGGCGCTGGCGATCTGGCCGAAGGGAATGACCAGCATGTCGGGATATCGCGCCAGCCAGCGCGGCAGATAGGTCGCGTAATCGCCGCGTTCGTCCAAAACCGGGTTCGCCACCTCGGCCAGCCAGTCGTCCATGGTTTCGGGGGTCCGCTTTTCCCGGCGCAGGTTCATGCGCAACTGCGAGATGGCCCGGTCGACCGGGTGGCGGATCAGATAGATCACCCGCGCCTTGGGCAAGAAATTGCGGACCGCCTGCACGCCCTCGTCCGGCAGGCCGGAATATTCGGGGGTGAAATCCATCGGCATGGCATGGGCGGGCGCCGGGGCGAAGATGCGCTTGTACCATTGGTTGTGGAACATTTTTCCACTGGTCACGGATTTCAGGTAATCGTCCAGCTCGGGCGCCAGATCGACCTTGCGCATCTTGTGGCGCTGGCGGATCTCCTGCGGCTTGTTGCGGTAATGCCAGGCGATCCAGTGGCGGTGTTCGGGGATGTGTAGATGGTTGAAATACTGCACCTCTTTGAAGGGCGGGATCCAGACCTGCGGATGCTGGCCCAGCATCTGCGCCAGCCAGCTGGTCCCGGCTTTCTGCGCCCCGATGCACAACGCGCCGGGCTTGCGCGGCTGACCCATTGGATCAAAGGCCGGGCTGACGGCCAGGGTGGTCAGCAGCCGCGCCGCCGCGTCATCGCCCGTCTCCGCCGCCTCAGCCGAGTGTTCCCCAGAGATCATAGTCACCTGCCTCATCCACTGTCACGGTGACCATATCGCCCGGCGACAGCTGTTCAAACCCCTGATCGATGAACAGGTTTCCGTCGATTTCCGGGGCGTCGGCCTTGGTGCGGCAGGTCGCGCCATCGGCATCGACCTCGTCCACGATGACCTGCTGGCGGGTGCCGATCTTGGCGGCCAGCCGGGCCTCGCTGATGGATTGCGCCTTTTGCATGAAGCGGTCAAAGCGGTCCTGCTTGACCTCGGGGGCGACGTGATCGGGCAGCGCATTGGCCCGCGCGCCCTTGACGTTTTCGTATTGGAAGGCGCCGACCCGGTCCAGCTGCGCCTCGTCCAGCCAGTCCAGCAGGGTCTGGAATTCGGCCTCGGTTTCGCCGGGATAACCCACGATGAAGGTGGATCGCAGGGTGATGTCGGGGCAGACCGCGCGCCATGCCGCGATCTCGTCCAGCGTCTTCGCCGCCGCCGCAGGCCGGGCCATGCGGCGCAGAACGTCAGGGTGGGCGTGCTGGAAGGGGATATCCAGATAGGGCAGCACGATACCCTCCGCCATCAGCGGGATCAGATCGCGCACATGCGGATAGGGATAAACGTAATGCAGCCGCACCCATGCGCCCAGTGACCCCAGATCGCGGGCCAGATCGGTGATATGCGCGCGGTGGCCGCGTTCGGTGTCATGCTTGCGATCCAGACCATAGGCGCTGGTATCCTGGCTGATCACCAGCAATTCCTTGACCCCGGCCTGCACCAGCTTTTCCGCCTCCCGCATGATCGCATGGGCGGGGCGGCTGACCAGACGCCCGCGCATATCGGGGATGATGCAGAATTTGCACTTGTGATTGCAGCCTTCCGAGATCTTCAGATAGCTGTAATGGCGCGGCGTCAGGCTGACCCCGCTGGCCGGCAGCAGGTCGATGAACGGATCGGGCTTGGGCGGCACGGCGCCATGCACCGCGTCCAGCACCCGTTCATATTGCTGCGGGCCGGTCACGGCCAGCACGCGCGGATGGGCGCCGGTGATGTAATCGGGTTCCGCCCCCAGACAGCCGGTGACGATCACCCGGCCATTCTCGCGCAGCGCCTCACCGATGGCATCCAGCGATTCGGCCTTGGCGCTGTCCAGAAACCCGCAGGTGTTCACGATGACAGCATCGGCGCCGTGATAATCGGAACTGATTGCATAACCCTCGGCCCGCAGGCGGGTCAGGATCCGTTCGCTGTCGACCAGCGCCTTGGGACAGCCAAGGCTGACCATGCCGATGGTCGGCTGGCCATCGCGCCGCTGATCGGGGATGCGGGCGCGGGCAAGGTCGGGGCGCAGGTCGGGCGGGTTCTGTTGCATCAACCGCACATAAGCGATTCGGGACGTCGGGAAAAGTCCGTTCCGCAGGCTTCGCTCAGCCGTCAGCGACGGCGCATGAAACGGCGGATCAACTTGAAAATGGCGAACAGCTTGAACAGACGGAACATCGGCTTCTCCGGTTGGGGTATGCGGGTGCAACGTCGGCGCCCGGCGATCGGTTCAGCAATCAATCCGTGACGCGCCCCATCGTCGCCGGAACGTGATTTCAGTTCTGCGCCGTTTTGGCGAAAGGATGACGCATGAACAGCATCTTACGCCCCACCGCCCTTGTCGCCCTGCTGCTGGCCGGCCTGATGACCGCGCCACAGGCAAGCGCCCAGCAGGGCCGCTTTATCGACGTGACCGACAATCGCGGCGGCAATGTGCTGCAGATGGTCCAGCGCCGGTCGGAACTGGAGCGGTCGGGCAAGATCGTGCGCATCCGCGGCTATTGCCGGTCGGCCTGCACGATCCTGACGACGCTGCCCAATGCCTGTCTTGGCCCCCATGCCCGCATCGGGTTTCACGCGCCGCGCATCCCCAATACCCAGATCATCCCGCCCTATGTCGATCAGATCATGGGGAATTATTATCGGGCGGGCATCCGCGACCGCTGGTTCGGCGGCTGGAACCGCTCGATGGAGATGCAGGTGATCACGGCGCGCGACTATGTCCGTCTGGACCCGCAGGCCCGCATCTGCGACAGCATCCGGCCCTGAAGGCCGGTCGCCGTCGCCCCAATTCTTATTCCCGCAGCGCTTATTCCCGCAGCCGCCAGCCGGTGGCAAAGATCCAGCGGATGATGGCCAGACAGACCACCACCATGATCCCCACCGCCACCAGCGACACGCCGACCGGCACATCGGCCAGCCCGAAGAACGACCAGCGGAACCCCGAAATCAGATACAGGACCGGGTTCAGCTTGGCGACACCTTCCCAAAAGGGCGGCAGCATGCTGGCGGAATAGAAAGCACCGCCCAGAAAGACCAGCGGCATGATGATCATCATCGGCACGATCTGCAGCTGTTCGAACGACTTGGCCCACAGCCCGATGATGAATCCCAGCAGGCTGAAGCCTATGGATGAGAGGATCAGAAAGGCCACCATCCAGAACGGATGCAGGATATGGACCCCCACAAAGACAAAGCTGGTCAGCAGGATCACCAGCGCGATCATGATCGCCTTGGCGGCGGCGGCGCCCACGAACCCCATCGTCACCTCGATCCAACCGACCGGAGACACCAGGTATTCATAGATCGTGCCGCTGAATTTCGGGAAATAGATGCCAAAGCTGGCATTGCTGACGGCCTGTTGCAGCACGGTCAGCATCATCAGCCCGGGCACGATAAAGGCCGCGTATTCCACCCCCTCGACCGATTCGATCCGCCCGCCGATGGCCGCGCCGAAGACCACGAAATACAGAACCGTCGACAGCACGGGCGAGGCCAGAGACTGCCAGATCGTCCGGAAAAACCGCATCATCTCGTGGTGAAAGATCGCGCCCACGCCGCGCCAGTTGATGCCCATCATGCCGCATCCTCCGAAACCAGTGACAGAAAGACATCCTCAAGACTGGATTGCCGGGTCGAGACATCGCGCACGGTGATCCCCTGCGCCGCCAGATCGCCCAAAAGCCGCGCGATCCCGGTGCGTTCGGCCCGGGTGTCATAGTCAAAGGTCAGGCGGCGGCCATCGTCGGACAGGCTTAGCGACCGCCCGGCCAGACTGTCTGGAATGGCGGCCAGCGGCTGATCCAGTTCGATAATCAGGCTTTTCTTGCCAAAATCGCCCATCAGTTCGGCGGTGGGGCGGACCAGCAGCAGACGACCCTTGGCGATGACGCCGATGCGGTCGGCCATTTCCTCGGCCTCTTCCAGATAATGCGTGGTCAGGATGATCGTCACGCCTTCGCGGCGCAGATCGCCGACAACCTCCCACATCTCGCGGCGCAGCGCCACGTCGACGCCTGCGGTCGGCTCGTCCAGAAACAGCACCTTGGGTTGATGCGACAGCGCCTTGGCGATCAGCACCCGGCGCTTCATGCCGCCCGACAGCTCGCGGGTGGCGGCGTCGCGCTTGTCCCACAACGACAGGGCGCGCAGGATGCGTTCGACATAGGCGTCATCGGGGGGCATCCCGAACAGACCGCGGGTAAAGCGCACGCAGTTGATGACCTTTTCGAACGGCTCCAGCGCGATTTCCTGCGGCACCAGACCGATCAGCCGCCGCGCGGCTCGCCAATCGGTGCGGATATCATGCCCGCCCACCCGAACCGTGCCGCCTGTCGGCGTCACCAGCCCGCAGATGATCGAGATCAGCGTCGTCTTGCCCGCCCCGTTCGGTCCCAGCAGGGCGATGATCTCGCCCTCGTCGATGGTCAGGCTGACGTCGTCCAGCGCCTTGGTCCCGCTGCCATAATCCTTGGACAGATGGTCGATGTCGATGATCGCGCCCATGCGCCTCTCCCGAATGGTGAATTTGGGGACGATGGTGCAGGGCCGCATGCGTCCGCTCCCCCAGATAGGCCTCCCCACCCCGGATTGCCAGAGGCACCGCAAATCTCCTGTATTGGTCCTCCGCAAAGCCTCCTGCATGGGTCTGAAAATATCCCACGGGGGTCGCCGGGCGGGCGCCACCGGTCCAAGACCGCCCGGCGACGGGTGTGAAACCCCCGCCTCCGGCGGCGCCGCTTGCGCCCAC
>NZ_RQRT01000085.1 GCF_004335005.1 Paracoccus nototheniae
CTGGGGGGCCGATCGGGGGCCATCCGTCTCCTGCAGTGCCCCGGCGATCCGGTCCGCAATCTGGGACAGCAGGTCGGGATCGTCGCCCTCGGCCATGATGCGCACCAGCGGTTCGGTCCCCGAGGGCCGCACCAGAAGCCGCCCCGAGGCGCCGAGCCGCGCGTTCATCTGCGCGATCAGCGCCGCCACCACCGGATCGGCCAGCGGCGTGGCGCCGCGCGCCACCGCCACGTTGCGCAGCAGCTGCGGCACCGGCTGAAAGCGCGACAGAACCTCGGATGCGGGGCGGTCGGCTTCGCGGATCGCGGCCAGCGCCTGCAGGGCCGCGACCAGACCGTCGCCGGTGGTGCTGAAATCGGACAGGATGATATGGCCCGACTGTTCACCGCCCAGATTGCAGCCCAGCTGGCGCATCCGTTCGACGACATAGCGATCGCCCACCCCGGTGCGCACCAGCGCGATGCCACGGGCGGACAGATGGCGTTCCAGCCCGATATTCGACATGACCGTGGCGACCAGCGTGTTCTGCGCCAGCCTGCCTCGCGCATGGGCGCGTTCGGCGATGACGCACATCAGCTGATCGCCATCGATCAGCCGGCCCTTTTCATCGATCAGATGCACCCGGTCGGCATCGCCGTCCAGCGCGATGCCCAGATCGGCGCCATGCGCCAGCACCGCATCGATGCAGGCCTGCGGCGCGGTCGATCCGCAGCCCGCATTGATGTTGATGCCGTCGGGTTCGGTGCCGACGCGGATCACCTCGGCGCCCAGTTCCCAGATCAGGTCGGGGCCGACCCGGTGGGCTGCGCCATGCGCCGCATCGACGACCACGCGCAGCCCGTCCAGCCGCAGCCCGCGCGGAAAGGCGCGCTTGGCAAACTCGACATAGCGTTCGCCCGCGCCGTTGATGCGGCGGGTGTGGCCGATCTCGGCGGGCGGGGCCAGATCGCCGTCATGGTCCATCCCGGCCTCGATCGCGGCCTCGTCGGCATCCGACAGCTTATAGCCGTCGGCGCCAAAGAACTTGATCCCGTTATCCCAATGCGGATTGTGCGAGGCCGAGATCATCACCCCCAGATCGGCGCGCAGCGACCGGGTCAGCATGCCGATGGCGGGGGTGGGCAGCGGGCCGGTCAGGACCACGTTCATCCCCGCCGAGGTGAACCCCGACACCAGCGCACTTTCGACCATATAGCCCGACAGCCGCGTGTCCTTGCCGATCACCACGGTGCGCGCGCCGCCCGCGCGGACCAGATGGCGCCCGGCGGACCGGCCAAGCCGCATCACCACCTCGGGCAGGATGGGCCAGGCATTGGCGCGCCCGCGCACCCCGTCGGTTCCGAACAATCTGTTGGTCATGATGTGAAATCTCTTGCTGAAGACGCCCCGGGTCAGGGGGTCAGACCAGAATGAAGGGATCGATGATGATGTCGGCTGCGGTCAGGTCGTCGGCGTCCAGACCCGCCAGCAACAGCCGGTCCCGCGCGCCATAGGTGAATTCCAGCCCGGCATCGGTATCGACAAAGGCGTTGCGGGCCGCTGCGGCGCTGGCAAAGCCGAAATCCCACAGCTGAACGCGGTCGATTCCGGTGGTGAAATCCAGAATGGTGTCAAAGGCCCCACCCCGGCGGAACAGGAACAGGTCGGCCCCGCCGCCGCCCGCCATGACGTCATTGCCGCCGCGCGGATCAAACCGGTCCGCCCGGCTGCCGCCCAGCAGGATCTCGCTGCCCACGCCGCCGTTCAGACGTGCGCCGGGGTTCAGGAAATCGACAAAGGCCGAATGCTGGGCGACCGCGTTGAACTGCAGCGCGACGGTACCGGGTTCGGTGATGGTCGCGCCATTGGCGCCGGTGATGCGCACCGGGGCGCCGCCCTGCGTGCGCAGATCGACCTCGACCTCTCCCCGCCCGATAAAGCTGAAGCGCAGATCGGATCCGTCGCCGGTCACACTGATCAGCTCGCCCCGCATCGGCAGGGCACTGATATGGGTGACATCGGCTATCTGCGGCCCCATCGTCACATCGAAGCTGCCGCCCGCACGGGGCAGAAACACCTGATCCTCGTCATAGGCGTACCAGTTCGCGACCGAAGCGATGCGCCCCTCGGATCCCAGATCCAGCGCGAAATGCCCGGCATCGGTCGATCCGACGGTGGCGCTGACGACATTGCCGCTGCGCGTGACGGTCAGGGTGCTGTCGGCGAAACTGTCGATGCGGCGGGCCAGATCATCGCCGGTCACGAATTCCGTGCCGCTGGCGGCGGCGGTCGCGATCAGCGTTTCGAACATCTGGCGCGAATAGACCTGATCGGGATCGTTCAGCCAGTTCGTCGGCCCGTAATCATGCCAGGGAAAGGCCAGGATCGGGGTCGTGGCATTCGCGGTCAGGGTGGCGAATTCGACCAGCCAGGCGGCCTCGGCCTGTTCGGGGGTCATGTTGTTCCACCCGATCAGCGAGAAATCGAACGACATGTTGGGCGCCATATAGACGCGCTCGGTCTCGTCCGGGGTCAGATAGCCGAAGGCCCCGGGATAGCCCGCGCCGGTCCCCGAATAGCCGCCGCTGAGATAGTCGAAATACTCGATCATCTCGCGCGTGGCATCCAGCCGTTCGGGCGCGCCGGGAACGGCAGCGCCGGTGACGGTGATGCCCAGTTCGCGTTCGATCACCAGTTTCGAATATTCGAACTGAAAGCGATAGGAGGCCTCCAGCACCGCGCGTTCGACCTCGGTCAACTGGGTGGGGTTGATGGCGTTGGGGTTGCGCGGATCGGTGCGCGCCAGCGTGTCGGCCAGAACGGCGTTGATGTCATCGGCATCCATCTGCGACAGGGCCTGCAGCACCGCCTCGCTGGTATCCTCGCGGGTGCAATAGGGGCACCAGCAGACCACCCCATGTTCGACGATATCGCTATAGGCCAGAATCCGGGCCTCCAGCAGGCCTTGGGTGATCTGATCGGGAAACAGCAGGTTGGTGTCATGCGGATGGGTATAGGAATGCGATCCGATCTCGCTTTCCAGGGCCAGAATGCGGTCGTAATAGGGCTTCGAGACCGCCCAGTTCGTCTGCTGATCTGGCGCATAGGCGCCCACGTTGATGTAATAGGATCCGACAAAGCCGTAATCGGCGTACCAATCCTGAATGATGGGCAGCATGGCGTCATAGATGCCGGGGTTCTGGACGCTGACGTCGAACACCTCCTGCGACTGATCCATGTCGTTGCGCGCATAGAACAGCGACGTGTTGCGCGTCATCAGCAGCGACACGTCGGGGGCATTGTCCTGCAGCACCCAATCGATGGCCTGACCCAGAATGTTGTTGTTGCCGATGATCGCGTCGGTCGCGAAATGGACGTTGCGCCCGCCGGTCTGGGTGGCGATCACCGCATCATGCACGCCGCCGGTGACGACCTGTTCGAACAGCACCTGCCCGGTTCCGGTCGTGTCCATGAAATTCAGATAGGACACATTGCCGTAATTCCCCACGACCTGCCCCACGCCATATCCGTCCAGAACGGAACTGTCCGCCCCGGTGGCGCGCAGGCTGATGCCCTGCGTCTGGCCGAACCCTTCCAGCGTGACGCCCAGCAGGGCGTTCATCCGCGCATAGGAATTGCCGGGCAAGGCCGCGCCGGTCTGGTCGTTCGTCAGGAAATTGCCCGCAGCGATCAGGCCGACGCCGTAATCCTGCACGGCGGTGGTCAGCGAGGCCGCGATGGCATTCGCCTGACCTGCCTGAACATGCGACATGCCCGGAAAGACGATCGCGTCATAGCGGGCCAGCACTGCGGGGTTCAACAGATCCGCCTCGGTCAGCAGATCGAAGGGCACGCCCGCCTGCATCGCCTGATTTTGCGCCGACATGAACAGCTGACCATAGGCGGTCAGGTCATAGAAATTCGCCGCCGTCGTCGCGGAATAGACGATCGCGATGCGGCTTTCCGCAGAATCCACCGGTTCGGTGACAGGCGGCGTGCCCACGACCAGATTGGCGCTGCCATAATCGCCGGGCAGGAACACCGCGTCGTTCACATCGGCCAGAACGCGGATCTGCCCCGGATCGCCGGCCAGCAGCGACCGGTCCAGCGCCACCTCGAACCCGGTGCGGTCGGCGTTGAAGGCGAAATCCAGATCGGCGATGAAGGTCTGCCCCGCCGCCCCGCCATACAGGCGCGCCTGCCCGTCGGCGGTGATGTTGATATTGTATTCCGCACCCCCCGCCCAGCCCCAGATCTGATGACCGGTGGTGCTGTTCAGATCGGTATCCAGCCAGATCGTGGTGTTGGTGCCGATGGCCATGCCGTCCGTGCCGATCGCCAGCACGTACTGATCGCCGATCAGCTGACCCCGCATCTGGGCGCCCGATTGCGACACCAGCAGCCCCTCGGACCCCCAATCGCCCAAGGCGCCGTCCAGCGTGATCGTGCCGACCGTCACCGGTGGCAGCGTGCCCACGACGAATTCCGCCGTGGCATAACTGTTGGGGATGAAGACCGCGTCATTCACATCCGCAAAGACCCGCAGCGAGGCCGCATCGCCCAGCAGCGCCTGATCGACGGCGATCTCGAACGCGGTTCCCTGGGCGTTCATCGCGAAATCCAGATTGGCGACAAAGGTCTGCCCCGCCGCCCCGGAATACAGGCGCGCCTGACCCTCGGCATCGATATTGATGTTGTATTCGGCCCCCACGGCCCAGCCCCAGACCTGATAGCCGGTGGCGCCGTTGCGGTCGGTGTCCAGCCAGAGGGTCGTGTTCGCGCCGATCTGCAGCCCGTCGGTGGCGATGGCAAAGCTGTAGGTGCCGCCCTGCAGATCGCCGTGCAGGGCATAGCCTGCGGTTCCCGTGGCGGGCGTGTCCAGCCGCGTCGATCCGGCCCATTCGGCCAGATTGCCGTCCAGCGTCTTGCCGCCCGACACGACCGCGACGGGTGCGGCGATCTGCAGATTGCCGGTGGCATAGCTGGCGGGCAGAAAGGCCGTGTCGTTCACATCGGCAAAGACCCGGACCGGGCCCGGCGGGGCGCCGATCATCGCGCGGTCGATGCGGAATTCCATCACTCGCCCATCGGCACTGCGCGCGGCCTCCAGATCCGCGATCAGGGTCTGTTGCGGGCCGCCGGAGTAAAGCCGCGCTGTGCCGTCCGCCGAGATTTCGACATGGTATTCGGCGCCGCCTGCCCATCCCCAGATCAGATGGCCGGTGGAGCGGTCCAGATCGGTATCCAGCCAGACGGTCGAATTCGCGCCGATGGCCACATCCGTGGCGGTCATCGCGACGGTGATGTATTGGGGATCGGCGATGCCCCACAGGCCATAGCCCGGCGTGCCGGTCAGGGCGCTGTCCAGCCGCGCGTTGGGCGACCAATCCTGCATCGATCCGTCGATGGTCGGCATGGGGCGCCCTCCTGCTGCGTGGTGAAACCGCCGGTGCCGGCCCTGTCCGGGGGCGGCCCTTCGGTGGCCCAATGTCGTGCATCGCCGGGGGCGGGATCAACGCATGCGACGGCTAGTCACCCTCGGGTGAGGGGATGACGAAGCGGCTAGCGTCCAAAGGATAAGGCGCATCGGGGCTTAGTCCCGTGGCATGCCGCCCCGCCGATCTGCCCAATCGCCCGGCAGCGGCGCGGCGCAGGCGCAGAACACGGTTGCGCCAGACGCCGACAGCCGCTTTCCTTGATGTCGTATAACAAGAACAAACGACGAGACATCAGATGGATGACCATGACACCGGCCCCGTGCCGGTCCTCTCGGTGCGCAATCTTTCCGTCGCACTGCCTGTCGGGCATGACCGGACCTTTGCGGTCGAGGATCTGTCCTTCGACCTGATGCCCGCCGAGATCCTGTGCATCATCGGCGAATCCGGGTCGGGCAAATCCGTGACCGCGAATACCGTCATGGGGCTGTTGCCCGATGTGATGACGGTGCGCGGGGGGCGGATCGACTATTTCGGGCGTGACCTGCTGGCCCTGCCCGAGGCGGAATTGCGCAAGCTGCGGGGCAGGGCGGTCTCGATCATCTTTCAGGATCCGCTGTCGGCGCTGAACCCGCTGATGACCATCGGCGACCAGATCCGCGAGGTGCTGGACGCGCATGGCGTGGGCTCGCCCGCCAGCCGAACCGACCGCGTGGTCGAGATGCTGACCGAGGTGGGTCTGCCCGATCCCGACCTGATCCAGCATCAATATCCCTTTCGCCTGTCGGGCGGCCAGCGTCAGCGGGTGATGATCGCCATCGCGCTGGCGCTGGACCCCGACATCCTGATCGCGGACGAACCCACCACCGCGCTGGACGTGACCACGCAGGCGCAGATTCTGGACCTGATCCGCAAGGTTCAGCGCCGCAAGGGGATGAGCGTCATGTTCATCACCCATGATTTCGGCGTCGTGGCCGAGATCGCCGACCGGGTGATCGTGATGGAACAGGGTCGCGCCGTCGAACAGGGCAGCGCCGCGCAGGTGCTGACCGACCCGCGCCATCCCTATACCAAAAAGCTGATCGCCGCCGTGCCCCGGATGCGCGACGAGGATCGCCAGCGCGACATCGGTCGCCATGTCGTGTTGCAGGTCGCCAATCTGTGCAAGACCTATCGCACCACCTCGGGCTTTCTGGGCCGCATGCGCGAGGTGCGGGCCGTCGATGACATCAGCTTCGATCTGCACAAGGGCGAGACTTTGGGCATCGTGGGCGAATCCGGGTCGGGCAAATCCTCGATGGGCAAGGTGCTGATGAAGCTGATCCCGGCGGAACGCGGCACGATCCGCTTTCAGGGCGAGGATATCCTGACACTGAGCGATGCCGATTTCCGCCCCCTGCGCCCGCGCATCCAGATGATCTTTCAGGATCCCTATGCCTCGCTGAACCCGCGGTTCACCGTTGGGCAGGCGCTGACGGTCGGTCCCATCGCGCATCGCCTGTGCAGCCGCGCCGATGCCCGCAAGCGCGCCTGCGACACGCTGGAACAGGTCGGACTGAACGCCGAGGCCTATGACCGCTTTCCGCATGAATTTTCGGGCGGGCAGCGCCAGCGGGTCGGCATTGCCCGGGCGCTGATGTTCGACCCCGAGGTGATCGTGGCGGATGAGGCCGTCTCGGCACTGGATGTGTCCATTCAGGCGCAGATTCTGGAACTGCTGGACCGGATCCGGCGCGAGCGCCGGCTGGCGATGGTGTTCATCACCCATGACCTGCGCGTGGCCAGCCAGATCAGCGACGAGATCATGGTCATGCACCGGGGCAGAATGGTGGAATACGGCCCGCCCTCGCAGATCTTCCGCAGCCCGCGCCATGATTACACCCGCGCGCTGGTGGCGGCGATCCCGGGGCGCAAGGCGGCCTGAAAGCCTGAAAGCCTGAAAGCCTGAATGCGGGAACAGGGCGGGGGCGGTCCGGGGGGCCGCCCCCGTCCGCATTCTGCCCAATCGCAAGGATGGCGGCGGCGCCTTGCCGAAATCGGGGGCGTCGTTGTGATGTGCATCTTTATTGATTGTGAATGACAACTTTATGCTTGCCACAGCCCCTCACGCTGCCGTTACATCGAACCATGACAAGCGCAGCGGGGGCAGGATGGCCGACGACAGCGAAGACGATCCCGAAATCATCATCGGCGGGTTGCAGATCGACGTGCTGGAAGGCGCGTTCAGCTGGTACATCCGGTCGCTGGACAGCGTCGTCTCGGCCGATCTGGACCGGCGGATGGCGCATCTGTCCATTGCGCAGGGCAAGGGGCGGATCACTGCGCTGCTGCTGGTCGATGACTATCCGGGCATCCGCCCCTCGCAGATCGCTGATGTGCTGATGCGCGACCGCCCCGCCACGGGCCGCATCGTCGACCGTCTGGTGCAGGCAGGCGCCGTGCGACGCGAGACGGCGCCCGACGATCTGCGCGCGCAGGCGCTGTTCATCACCCCCACCGGTCACCGGCTGGCCGATGAGATCCGCGACATCGTCCGCGCGCAAGAGGCCGAGTTCTTTGACTTTATCCCCGAGGCCGATCGCGATCAGTTCATGCGGATGCTGAAGCGCGCCTATCTGAACATGAGGAAGAAATGGGACTGACTGCGACCCGCCCGGCCCTGTTCCGTGCCCCGATAAAGGAGACTGACTGACATGCCCGGCCCCTTTGTCGTTCCCGTCCACGGGGATATCGAATTGCCCAAAAAGGTCGATGTCGTCGTCATCGGCGGCGGGATCATCGGCTGTTCCACCGCGCTGGAACTGGTCGAACGCGGCCTGACGGTCGCGCTGTGCGAAAAGGGCGGCATCGGACATGAACAGTCCAGCCGCAACTGGGGATGGGTGCGCATCACCCGGCGCGACCCGCGCGAGGTGCCCCTGATGGCCGAGGCCTTGCGCCTGTGGTCGGGCATGGCCGGGCGCACGGGCCATGATCTGGGCTATCGCCAAAGCGGCATCGCCTTTGTCTGCGACACGGATGCCGCCGTGACCCAGCACGAACGCTGGCTGGAAAACCTGAAGGATTACCAGATCGACAGCCGCATGCTGTCGCGCCGCGAGGTCGCCGATCAGTTTCCCGGCCACCGGATGGATGCCAAGGGCGCGCTGTTCACCAGCGTCGATGGCCGGGCCGAGCCGCAAAAGGCTGCCCCCGCCATTGCCGAGGCGGCGCGCGAATGGGGCGCCCATATCCTGACCGAATGCGCCGTGCGGGGGATCGAGACGGCGGCGGGCCGCGTCTCGGGTGTGGTGACCGAACGGGGCGCCATCGCCTGCGATCAGGTGGTGCTGGCGGGAGGCGCGTGGTCGGGATTGTTCGCGCGCCATTCCGGCCTGCGGCTGCCGCAGCTGAAGGTCAAGAACTCGGTCATCCGCACCGAACCGCTGGAGGGTGGCCCCGAAGCCGCGATCTGGTCCGAGCGTTTCTCGGTCCGCAAGCGGCAGGATGGCGGCTATACGATCGCCGACGGGTTTCGCAATGTGGTCGATATCGTGCCGGACAGTTTCAGGTTCATGCGCGATTTCCTGCCCGCGCTGCGGGCGGAACGCAAATCGCTGATGCTGCGCCTTGGCGGCCCGTTCCTGGACGAGGCGCGCATCCCCAACCACTGGTCTCTGGATCAGGCCAGCCCGTTCGAATATTGCCGGGTGCTGGACCCCAAACCGGCCTTTGCCCTGCAGGACAAGGCGCTGGCCGCGCTGCGCCGGGCCTTTCCGGTCTTCGACAAGGCCAGGATCGCGCAGCGTTGGGCGGGCGCCATCGACGTGACGCCCGATGCGATCCCGGTCATCTCGGGCGTGGACGCGATCCCCGGCTTTCACATCGCCACCGGCTTTTCCGGTCATGGCTTTGGCATCGGGCCTGCGGCGGGCATGCTGATGGCCGATCTGATCACCGGCGCCAAGCCCGTCGTCGATCCGGCGCCGTTCCGTTTCAACCGTTTCTCGGATGGATCAAAGATCCAGATCATCAGCGGTTTCTGACCGGCGACGGCCCGTCACGGGCCGCCGTCCAAAGGCTGCGCGACCCCGGCAAGCGCGCACGGCCCGACAATCACAGGCTTGCCATCCTTTCAGGGAGACTGAGATGAAGACCGACAAGACGACCTTCACCCACCCCTCGCGCCGTCAGGCCTTGATGCTGATGGGGGCCGCGGGTGCGGCCCTGATGGGGCCGGTGGCGATCGGGCGCGACCGGGCATTCGCCGCCAATGCCGATGCCAGCGGTCAGGTGGTGCTGTCCTTTTCGCAGGAACCGACCGTCTTCAACCCCTTGATGCCGCATATCGAGGTGGACGAGGGCGTCTATTACGCCATCTTCGATCCGCTGTTCGATTTCGACCCCGACGGCGAATTCTTCCCCATTCTTGTGGCCGAGGTGCCGACCGTCGCCAATGGCGACATTTCCGAAGACGGGCTGCGCTGGCGTCTGCGCCTGAAAGAGGGGGTGACATGGCATGATGGCACGCCCTTGACCGCCAATGACGTCAAATTCTCGCTCGAACTGCCGATGGACCCCGATTTCCGGTCCTTCCGCACCACCGGTTACCGTCTGATGACAAACATCACCGTGGTGTCGGACACCGAGCTGACATGGGAGATGACCGAGCCTTTCGCGCCGATGGCGGCGATCCTGGCCTCGACCTATATCATCCCCGCCCATGCCTTCGACGGTGTGGACGACAAGAACAGCGCACCCTTCAACAACGCCCCCATCGGCACCGGGCCGTTCAAGTTCACCCGCCGTCTGGCGGGCGATCATATCGAGATGACTGCCAATGCCGATTACCACATGGACGGCCCGCATCTGCAGACCCTGATCATCAAATATGTCCCCGATCTGAACGTGATGTACACGCAGTTCAAATCCGGCGATATCGACGTGATCGGCCTGCAATACATCACCCCCGACAATTTCACCGAGGCCGAGGGGCTTGCCGACCGCACCGTCGAGGTGGCGGGCAAATCGACCTTTGAATCTCTGGCCCTGAACATGATGCGCCCGCAGTTTCAGGACTTGGTCGTGCGGCAGGCGCTGTATCACGCGCTGGACAAGACCTCGATCATCGATGCGCTGTATTACGGCGTGCCGACCCCCACCGAGACCTATATGCCGCAGCAATCCTACTACTATAACCCCGACCTGCCCGCGCATGAATTCAGCATCGACAAGGCGAATGCGCTGCTGGACGAGGCGGGCTGGGAACGCGGCGCCGGGGGCATCCGCGAAAAGGACGGGGTGCGGCTGTCCTTTACCAACTCGACCACGGCGGGCAATCATCTGCGCGAACAGGCCCAGCAGTTCATTCAGCAGACCTTCATGGAAATCGGCGTGGACATGCAGATCTCGAACCTGCCGCCTGCGGTGATGTGGGGCGATTACTGGATGAATTCGGAATTCGACAGCGTGGTCGTGGGGCTGAACGTGCTGGCGGGGGCCGATCCGGACAGTTCGGATTATTTCATGTCCACCATGTCGCCCGCGCGGGGCGGCGCGGGGCAGAACACCTTTGCGTATCAGAACCCGCGCGTGGACGAATTGCTGCAACAGGGTGCCGCGACCTTTGTCCCCGAAGAGCGGCGCGAGATCTATCGCGAGATGCAGGCCGTCATGCGCGAGGATCTGCCCTTCCTGCCGATGTTCCAATATGCGGTGATCACCGGGCGCAAGGCCGATGTGACCGGCCCCGCGCCCAATGTGAACAACCGCATCGACACCTGGAACGTGCGCGACTGGTCGCGCGCCTGAAGGGGGGGCGTGGCGGGCGCCCCCGCCTGCCGCGCCCTGTTCCGACATTTGCCTTTGACACGGAAAGGGCGCCCGCATGACGCGCTATCTTCTGCCCCGGCTAGGCCAAAGCCTTGTGCTGCTGCTGATCGTTTCCTTTATCGGATTTGCGGTGCTGACGCTGGCGCCCGGCGGGCCCTTGTCGCAATTCGCGCTCAGCCCCGGCATGACGCAGGCCCAGATCGACCGGATCGCGGAACAGATGGGTCTGAACCGGCCCCTGATCGTGCAATATCTGGACTGGCTGTCGCATCTGCTGATGGGCGATTGGGGCACGTCCTATCGCGATGGTCAGCCGGTTCTGTCGGTCATCGCCCGGCATCTGCCCGCGACGCTGCTGCTGATGGGCACGGCCACGGTGCTGGCGGTCAGCATCGGCAGCGCCATCGGCATCGCCAGCGCGATCCGGCGCGGATCGGTGTTCGATTATTCGATGACGGTCCTGTCGATGGTGGCGCTGTCGATCCCGACCTTCTGGTTCGGGCTGATCGCGATCTATGTGTTTTCGCTGAACCTTGGCTGGCTGCCGGCGGGGAACATGTATTCGGTGGGCGACCGGTCGCTGCTGGATTACCTGCGCCACCTGATCCTGCCGGCCTCGGTTCTGGCGCTGGTCGATATCGCGGTCTGGAGCCGGTATATGCGTACCGCGACGCTGAACGTGGTCAATCAGGATTTCGTGCGCACCGCGCGGGCCAAGGGGCTGACCCGGCGGCGGGTGCTGTTCAAGCATATCGTCGGCAACGCGCTGGTCCCGATGATCACGCTGGCGGGCCTGGAACTGCCGGTCCTGCTGGGCGGCGCGCTGGTGACCGAGACGGTCTTTACCTGGCCCGGCATGGGCCGGCTGTTTCTCGATAGCCTTGGATATTCCGATTATCCGGTGGTGATGGGGCTGCTCATGACCTCGGCGCTGCTGGTGCTGGTGGGCAATCTGGCCGCCGATCTGTGTGTCGCGCTGATCGACCCGCGCATCCGGCTGGCCTGATGAAAGGGACCATGACATGACGACCCCCGCCTTGCCCTCCACCGCCGCCCGCCGCCCCCTGATCCGGTCGCGTGCCCTGCGCCGCTTTCTGGGCCACAAGCTGGCCGTGATCGGGCTGCTCATGGTGCTGGGCCTGACGGCCGCCTGTTTCATCGGGCCGCATCTGCTGGCCTATGATCATCTGTTCATCGACCTGCGCGCCCGCTTCGCGCCGCCCGGCACCGGCGGGCATCTCTTTGGCACCGACCCTTTGGGCCGCGACATCGCGGCGCGGCTGTTTCAGGCCGGGCAGGTGTCGATGGCCATCGGCTTTGCGGTGATGGTGATCGCCACCACGATCGGCACGGTGGTGGGCACCGTCTCGGGATTTTACGGCGGCACGATCAGTGCGGTGCTGATGCGGGTGGTGGACGGGTTTCTGTCCTTCCCTTCGGTCTTTCTGCTGCTGGCGCTGGCCGCCTTCCTGCAACCCGGCCCGGTGATGATCGCGGTCATCATCGCCGCCACCAGCTGGATGGAGGTCGCCCGCATCGTCGAGGCCGAGGTGAAATCCCTGCGCAATCAGGATTTCGTGCAGGCCGCCCAGATGCTGGGCCTGTCGCAACGCTGGATCATGTTCCGCGAACTGCTGCCCAATGCGATGGGGCCGATCATCGTCGCGGCCTCGCTGACCGTGGCCCGCGCGATCCTGCTGGAGGCTTATATCAGCTTTCTGGGCTATGGCATCCAGCCGCCGCTGCCCAGCTGGGGCAATATGCTGAATGGTGCCCAGCAATATCTGGCCTCGGCGCCGTGGCTGGCGATCGTGCCGGGGCTGGCCATCACGATCGCGGTGACGGGGTTCAACTTTATCGGCGACGGGCTGCGCGACGCCTTTGACAGCCGCGCGCAGGGCCGCTGAGGCGGCCCGTCCTTATCCCCCACCGACCCTGAAAGGAGATCCCCATGTCCGGCCCAAGGCCCGATCCGGTGACCAGCGACGCGACCCTGCCCAGCCTTGTCGATGTGGTGGTGATCGGCGGCGGCATCGTCGGCACCTCGGCCGCGTTCGAGCTGGCGGACCGGGGCCTGCGGGTCGCCCTGTTCGAAAAGGGCCATGTCGCGGGCGAACAATCCAGTCGCAACTGGGGCTGGGTGCGCCTGACCCATCGCGACCCGCGCGAGATGGCGCTGATGGTCGATTCCGTGCGCCTGTGGAAGGGCCTGAACGCCCGCATCGGCGGCGAGACGGGGTATCGCCAATGCGGCGTCACCTTTGCCGCCGCCACCGACGCCGCCCTGGCCGAGGAACGCGACTGGCAGGACCGCTTGCAGGACTGGCAGATCCCCGCCCAGCTGCTGACGCGCGATGAAACGTTGGCCCGCTTTCCGGGCTTGTCGCTGGATATTCGCGGCGCGCTCTACAACCCTCATGACGGGCGGGCCGAACCGCAGATGGCCGCCCCCGCCATTGCGCGCGGCGTGCAGGCGCGGGGCGGGACGATCCATCAGGAT
>NZ_RQRT01000086.1 GCF_004335005.1 Paracoccus nototheniae
GCCCCCCCAGATGCGGCGGGCTTTGATGCCGCCCGCTGGCTGCGCGACTGGCTGCGCGCCAGGGGCTGACGGGGCAGGGTCGACGGGGCAGGGTCGACAGGGCGGCACTGATCGGCCCGCCCGATGGGTTCCATCAGGCGTTCCGGGCTGCCGGACCCCGCCATCCCGTGCCAATCATCACCCAAGACCCGCAGACCGGCCGGCCCTTGCGCGGCGGTCCTTGCGCCCCATCCCCGATCCGGAGGCCTTGGCATGACCCAACCCGCACTCAGCCATCAAGGGCGCGTCGCGCTGGTCACCGGGGCGGCCCGGGGCATCGGGCAGGCGATCGCGCTGAAGCTGGCGGCGCAGGGCGCGCGGCTGGTGCTGTTCGACCTTGAGGAACCCGCCGCGACCGCGCAGATGATCGGTGCGGAAAGCGTGATCATGGCGGGCGATGTCACCGATCCGCAGGATTGGGCGCGCATCGACCGACTGGCCCAGCTGCGTTTTGGCGGCGTCGATATCGTCGTGAACAATGCGGGGATCGGGCGCGACACCCGCATCGACGATCTTGAATTCCAGCAGTGGCGCAAGACCTTTGCCATCAATCTGGACGCGCATTTCCATAGCGCCAAGCAGTTCGTCCCGCAGATGCGGGGGCGGGGCTGGGGGCGGTTCGTCAATATCTCGTCCAACTCGATCGGCATCGCCATTCCCGGGATGAGCCATTACATGGCCTCGAAGATGGGGGTGATCGGTTTCGTGCGCGGGCTGGCCAATGATGTGGCCGACAGCGGCATCACCGTGAACGCGGTCCTGCCCGCGCTGACCAACACCCGCCTGACCCAAGACATGCCGGAAGATGCCAAGCGCCAGACATGGCAGCAGCAGGCGATCAAGCGCTTTGCCGAACCCGCGGATATCGCCGGGGCGGTGGCCTTTCTGTCCAGCGAAGATGCGTCCTTCATCACCGGTCAGGCGCTGCCCGTGGATGGCGGGCAATACAAGATATCGTAAGGCGGGGTTCCCGGGGATGCGCTGCGCCGGGCCTTGTGAATCAGACCCGCTGCGTGCGTTCCTGCCCCGTCCCTTCGGGGCCGAGCGTCTGGCAGATCACCTGATAGGCGCCCTCGATATCGGCGCGCAAGGCGGCCACGGCGGCATCGGCATCGCCCTGTTCCATCGCCTCGAACAGAGAGCGGTGATGCAGGTTCGACACCCGGGAATGCCCGGATTTGTGCAGCAGGTGGAACTGCGGATTGATGCGCAGCCAGATGGTCGAGATGATGTCCAGCAGCAAGGGCGACCCCGCCTGCCGGTAAATGGCAAAGTGGAAGACGTAATTGGCATGGATGAATTCGCGGACCAGCCCGGCGGCCTCGATCTCCTCCATGGTGGTCAGCATGCCCGACAGGCGGCGCAGAAACGCCGGGTCGGCCTGCTCGACCGCCCACCGGACCGCCGTCGCCTCGATCTCCAGCCGGACGCGGCGCAGATCGGCCATTTCCCCGGCGGTGATCAGCGGCACCCCGATGGACCGGCCCGACACAACGGTCAGCGCGCCAAGTGCCATCAGCCGCGAAATCGCCTCTCGCACCGGCATCGGACTGACATCAAGCGCCTTGGCGATCCGCGCCACCGTCACCGATTCACCCGGAGCCAGTTCGCCGCGCAGAATCAGGTCGCACAGCTTCTGGTGCACCTGCGACTGCAGGGTTTCGCGTTTCAGGGGTGTGACGCTTTCCAGCATGGACGGTTTCCTTCGTTTCCCCAGCAATACACGGCTTTCAGCGGGACAAAAACAGGTTTTGACTTTTGATCAAAGATATCGGATCATAAATTTGAAGCGTCATTTTGGGAGAGATGGCAGTTTCAGGGACCGATACGCCTTGGGAGGGATATGTGTTGAACAGGATTTTGAAAGGTGCCGTCTGTGCGTCCGCCCTGATCGCCGGAGCGGCGCAGGCGCAGGACGCGCCCTATGACGTCTATCTGTCGATGAGCTATATCGGCAATGACTGGCAGGCCGAGGCCGCCAATATGGTCAACGCCCTGGCGCTGAGCGTCGATTACGCCGACAAGGTCAAGTTGCAGGTGCAGGTCGCCGGACCCAATGCGCAGCGCCAGATCCAGCAGATCAATGCGATGGTGCAGGCGGGCGCGGATGCGATCGTGGTCTATCCGATCTCGCCCACGGCGCTGAACAGCGTCGTGAAAAGCGCCTGCGACCGGGGCGTCGTGGTGATCGCCTATGACGGCGAGATCACCGAACCCTGCGCCTATAACGTGACCATCAATCAGGCCGAGGCGGGGCGCATGACCGCCGAATGGCTGGTCGAACAGCTGGGCGGCGAAGGCGACATTCTGGCCGTCACCGGCGTGCCCGGCACCTCGGTCGATACCGCGCGCACCGCCGCCGCGATGGAGGTCTTTGACGCGCACGAGGGCATCAACGTCGTCGGTCAGGCCGTCGGCATGTGGAGCCAGGCGGTCGCGCGGACCGAACTGAACAAGCTGATCGCCACCCGCGACTGGCCCGAGATCGACGGGCTGTGGATGCAGGTCGGCTGCTATACCGCCAATGCCATGCAGATCGAGGCGGGCATCGCGCCCGAGGATCTGCTGCCCTGCGCGGGCGAAGGCTCGAACGGCGGGCGCATCCAGATGCTGCCCGTGGGCACCGAGGTCGAGGGTGCCGCAAGCCCCTATATCCCGATGGGTGCGCCGCGCATCTCTTATGCCGCGCCGCCCTATTCGGGGGCGATGGCACTGAAGCTGGCCGTCGATATCCTCGAGGGCGGGCAGGTCGAAAAGCTGACCGAACTGCCTTTGCCGCTGATCACCAACGACATGGTCCAGCTGTGCGAGACCGGCAGCTGGGACGAACAGAAGGCGGGATGCAACGCCTTTCAGCCCGGCATTGTGTCGAATCCCGGCTGGTTCGCCTCGATCTTTTCCGAAGAGCTGCCGCAGCTGGGGCTGAACGCCGCCCTTGTCGGGCAGCCGGAATACTAAGCGCTTTCCCCGGCGGCCACAGGCCGTCGGGGACGCCTGATCCCCCTTATCAATGGCGAGGCGTCATGTCCGATCGCATGGAAACGGCTGCGGCAGTCGAGGTCATCGGCCTGTCCAAGGCCTATGGCGCCACCCGCGCCAATGCCGATGTCAGCTTTTCGGTGGCCCCCGGCACGGTCCACGCCCTTTTGGGTGAAAACGGCGCGGGAAAATCGACCACGATGAAGCTGCTGTCGGGGTTGGTCCAGCCGGATACGGGCACGATCCGCATCGACGGCCGCGATGTCAGCCTGCGCGGTCCGCGCGATGCCCATGCCTGCGGCGTGCAGACCGCGTTTCAGGAACTGACGCTGGTGCCGGACCTGACGGTTCTGGACAATATGCTGCTGCCCCGGGCGCCGCTGACGCCCTTTGGCATGCTGAACCGTGCCCGCGTCCGGCGCGAGGTGGCCCACCATTTTGCCGCGCTGGATCTGCAGGTCGATCCCGACGCGCTGGCGCGCGATCTGAACCTGGCCACCCGCCAGAAGATCGAGATCGCCCGCGCCCTCTATCGCCGCCCCCGGGTGCTTTTGCTGGACGAGCCGACCTCGGCCCTGTCGGGCGGGGATGTGGACTGGCTGGGCCGGATCATCGAGGATGCGAAGGCGCAGGGGATTACCGTCCTGTTCATCTCGCATCGCATGCCCGAGGTGCGGGCCTTTTGCGACACGCTGACGATCCTGCGCAACGGGCGGTCGATCCATTCGGCCAGCGTCGCCTCGGTCACGGATGCCGAGGTGGTGGAGATGATCATCGGGCGGTCGGTCGAAAACGCCTTTCCGCCCCGCCGCCCCCTGCGCGACCGGCGGGGCGAAACCCCGGTGCTGGCCGCGCGGCAGCTGTCGGCGGGACGCAAGCTGCGCGGTCTGAACCTGTCGCTGTACAAGGGCGAGATTCTGGGCATCGCCGGGCTGCAGGGCATGGGGCAAGAGGCCCTGTTCCCGGCCCTGTTCGGCGAGGAACCCGTGACGGCGGGCCATATCGAACTGGACGGCACCCCCCTGCATCTGCGATCCGCCGCCGATGCGCTGCATCCTTCGGTCGCGATCGGGCTGGTCCCCGAGGAACGCAAGACCGAAGGGCTGTTTCTGAAACTGCCCGGTGCGCAGAACGCGACCCTGCCGGTGATCGGGCGGTTCCATCGCGGGCCGCTGCTGGATGGCGACGCCGCCGCGCGTGCCGCCGCCGGGGCCTTTCAGGCGGTCGAGGTCGATGCGCGGGCGCATTATCTGCCCGTAGGCGCCTTTTCGGGGGGCAATCAGCAAAAGATCGTCATCGCGAAATGGCTGGTCGCGCAAAGCCGCATCCTGTTGCTGTTCGATCCGACGCGCGGCATCGATGTCGGCACCAAGCAACAGCTGTATGCGCTGCTGCATGCCTATGCCGAAGCGGGCGGCGCGGTGCTGTTCCATTCGACCGAGATCCCGGAACTGGTCCATTTGTGCGACCGGGTGGGGGTTTTGTACGAAGGCCGCCTGTCGCGCTGGCTGGAGGGGGACGCGCTGACCGAAAGCGCCATCATGAAGGAAACGCTTGGCGGCACCGATCCGCTGGCCTTGCGCGCCGCACAGGAGATGTCCGCATGACCGACACGTCGACGCGCCTTGC
Organism: Paracoccus nototheniae; assembly: GCF_004335005.1. Classification (GTDB taxonomy): domain Bacteria; phylum Pseudomonadota; class Alphaproteobacteria; order Rhodobacterales; family Rhodobacteraceae; genus Paracoccus; species Paracoccus nototheniae. Next base: position 4,648 of record NZ_RQRT01000086.1, read on the forward strand.
CGGCCCGGCCAAACGCAATCCCGCCCCGCAGAAGAACGCACCCCCCCGCGCCGCGCAAGGCCCGGTCGCGCGCGGCTTGCGATCGGCCCGGCGCAGCCAGTCGGTCATCGTCGCGGCTTTGGTCTTTCTGGGGCTTTTGTGGCTGAATGCCGGGCTCAGCCCTTATCCGCTCAGTTATTTCGACATGTCGTTTCTGGCCAGCGGCGGGGCGACCACGGCCATCGCGGCGGCGGGGCAGACGCTGGTCATCCTGTCGGGCGGCTTCGATCTGTCGGCGGGGGCGGTCGTGTCGCTGGTCAATGCCGTGCTGGCCACGCAGATGGACCCCGCCGACATGGAGGCATCCGTGATCCTGTGGACCGTGATCGGCATCGGCATCGGCGCCTGTGTCGGCGCGGTGAACGGGTTCTTCGTCGCGGTGATGCGGTTGCAGCCCATCGTCGTGACGCTGGCGGTGATGTTCATCGTGCAGGGCATCACCCTGCTGGTGATGGCCACGCCGGGCGGGTTCGTCGCGCCGTCGCTGGCGGCGGTCTATCTGGGCGATGCGATCCCCGGCCTGCTGCCCGCGCCGGTGCTGCTGCTGGTGGTTCTGGTGGTCTTGTGGATGTGGTTCAAGCGCACGGCCCTTGGCATCACCCTCTATGCCGTGGGCAGCGACCCCGAGGCCGCGCGCGCCACCGGCCTGCGCAGCCGCATGACGGTGTTTCTGACCTATGTCATGGCGGGCGGGATGTATGGGCTGGCGGGCGTCTTCGTCAGCGCGCAGACCGGATCAGGCGATCCGTTGGTGGGCAATTCGCTGCTGCTGCCGACCTTTGCCGCCGTGGTCATCGGCGGCAACCGGCTTGGCGGCGGCAAGGGCGGCATCGTGGGAACGATCATCGGCGCCTATGTGCTGATGATCGTCGTCAATCTGCTGCTGTCACTGAACGTGTCGGCCTATTACGCGACCATCGCGGAAAGCGGCGTGCTGCTGGCCGCCGTGCTGGCCGGGTCCATGTCGTCGGGCAGCGTGCTGTCGCGGCGCATCCGCGATGTCGCGGCCTCGGTCCGGGCACGGGCGGCCGGACGGCTGGCCAGCCAGCGACCGGCCAATGATCGCAGGCTGGCCTTCACCAGCCCCGCCGAGACCGCGCCGGAGCTGAGCGTTCGCCAGCGCCATGGGCATAATCTGCGCTATGCGCTGCCCGCCTATGGCTGCCTGATCGTGGTGCTGATCGTGACCCAGATCGTGCTGGGCAATGTGTTCGGCAATCTGCGCTATTGGGATTCGCTGATGGTCTTGTCCTCGTTTCTGGTGGTGCTGGCCTTGGGGCAGGGGGCGGTGATCCTGACCGGAGGTCTGGATCTGTCCGTGCCATGGGGCATCGCGCTGTCGGGCGTGTTGCTGACCGGACTGGTCGGCGGTCAGGATGTCGGCCTGTGGACGGCGGTGCCGCTGGTCATGGCCGTTGCCGTGGCGGTGGGGCTGCTGAACGGGCTGGGCGTCGTGGCGCTTGGGCTGTCGCCCATCGTGGTGACGCTGGCGATGAACGGCATCCTGCAGGGCATCGCGCTGATCTGGTCGGGGGGCACGCCCTCGGGCTTTGCGCCTCCGGCGCTGCGCTGGTTGATGACCGGCAAGATTGCGGGGATCACCCCGGTGATCGTCTTCATGGCCGTCTTTGTCACCTGCGCGATCCTGCTGCTGGGCCGCACCGCCTTTGGTCGCCGGATCTATGCGGTGGGCAACAGCGAACGCGCGGCACGGCTGTCGGGGGTGCGCACGGGTCGGGTGATCGTGTCGGTCTATGTCCTGTCGGCGCTGTGCGCGGCGCTGGTCGGCATCCTGCTGGCCGGGTTCTCGGGGCAGGCCAGCCTGGGGATGGGCGACGATTACCTGCTGCCCTCGATCGCGGTGGTGGTGGTGGGCGGTGCGCTGATCACCGGCGGGCGCGGGCATTTCGCGGGCATGCTGGGCGGCGCGCTGCTGCTGACGGCGCTGCAGATGCTGCTGGCCGGAACCGCCCTGCCCACGGCCTTCCGCGCGGTGTTCTTCGGTCTGGTCATTCTGGCCGCCGTCATCGCCCTGCGCGATTCCAAAAGCTGACGCCCGGGGGGACGCAAACGAACCGCCAGCCCGCCATGATCCGCCAATTTCCGACCTGAACAAAGGATTTGCCATGAAGATCGACATTCTGCTGGACGTCAAGACGACCCTGGGCGAGGGCCCGGTCTGGGACGTGGATCAGCAACGGCTGTATTTCATCGATTCGATGGATGGCCGGGTGTTCCGCTGTGCGCCCGACGGCACCGATCTGCGGGCATGGGACGTGCCGGGCAAGATCGGGTCGATGGCGCTGCGCAAGGACGGGCGGGGCGCGATCGTGTCGCTGGACAAGGGGTTCTGGCTGCTGGATTTCGCCTCGGGCGAATGCGAACTGCTGCATGATCCCGAACCCGATCTGGCCAGCACGCGGCTGAATGACGGCAAATGCGACCGGGCGGGACGGTTCTTTGCCGGTTCGATGGACATGATGGAGGAGGGGCCCAAGGGATCGCTTTACCGCGTCGATCCGGATCTGAGCGTGACGAGGGTCGAACAGGGCATCATCTGTTCGAACGGCCCTTGTTTCAGCCCCGACGACAAGACCTTCTATTTTACCGACACCTGGAGCGGCGAGGTCTGGGCCTATGATTACGACATCGCGACGGGATCGCTGGCGAACCGGCGCTGTTTCGCCAAGGTCGATACCGCCAATGGCGGGGCCGCCGATGGGGCGACGGTCGACGGCGAGGGGTTTTACTGGATGGCGCTGGTCTATGACGGGCGGCTGTGCCGCTTTGCCCCCGACGGCTCGCTGGACCGCGAGATCCAGATGCCGGTCAAGAAGGTCACCTCGGTCCAGTTCGGCGGGCCGGATATGGATGTCCTCTATGTGACCTCGATGGCCAAGCCGCCCTTGCCGCGGTTTCCCGGCGACGGCGTGCTGCGCGGCAGCCTGTTCGCGATCACCGGGCTGGGCGTGACGGGCGTGCCCGAACCGCGTTTCGGGGGCTGAGCCATGGCTCGGGCCGCCGCAGCCTGTGGTCAGACAGGCGGCGGCGACCCCGTCCGTCCGATGATCGGGTGCTGCGGGCCGCGTTGCGCGGTGGTCCCGTCCTCAGGCCTTGGCCAGCGCCATTCTGGCCGACGGCGCGGGTTGCCCGGCATCCGGCGGCAGCATGGCGGTCTCGGTCTGGACGAAGGCCGAGGCCCGCAGCGCGACCTGCATCCGGTTCTTGGCGCTGAAATGTTTCATCAGCTCTCGGACATAGACCTTGATTGTCGCCTCGGTCAGGTTCAGGTGGCGGGCGATCTCCTTGTTGGTCTCGCCCTTGGCCAGAAACTCCAGCACCTCGATATGGCGCCGCTTGGTCAGCGCGTCGCAGCGTTGGGCCAGGGGGCTTGCCGGGACTGGGGTCCGGTCGCGTTCGCCCCATCGTGCACGACCCGCATCGACCGGCGCCAGCCGCACCGGCTCGGGGGCCGGGGCGCGGTGATCGTCCAGATGGCGGATGCGCGAGGTCGCCCCCACGACCCGTGGCACGGGCGATGCGGCCAGCGAATGCGGGTGATAGGTGCCGCCATTGATGATGAACTGAATGGCCGCGATCGCGACGCTGGCGGGCATCGTGGTCGGGATGAAACCCTGCAGCCCGGCATCGATGGCGGCGGTGATCTCGGCATTGTCGGCGACATCGGAGAACACGATCAGCGGGCTGCCGGGCGAAATTCCCCGCAGCCGGGACAGCGTTCGTGCGACGCAGGGGTGGTTCAGCGACATCCCGCCGACCGGAAAGACACAGGCCGTCATTGCCGGATCGGGCAGATCCGCCAGCTGGTCCGGGTCGGTGGCGATGTGCAGATCGACCTGGGACCGTTCGGCCCACGGTCCCAGAAAGGCGGCGAAGGCTGCTGCGCGCAGCTCGTTCGGATCACAGAGAAATAGCGTATAGGAGTTCATGGATATGGGCCCCCGATAAAGCGGTTACTGTCAAAAAGCGATCAGGCTTGCGCATCGTCAGGCTTGGCGTCCGATCACGATAATATTAAGACTTTAGGGGGGTGATGTCGCCAAAAAATGCACCATTTAGTTTGGCTTATGGCAAATAATAATAATAACGTGCAGACATAACAGAATAAACGGCACGGTTTATCTTGTCAGAATTGCAAGCGTCTTTATTGAAATCAACCTTAGGATTTGCGCACCCAAATAATTGCTGACGTTATGGGCAGGTTGCGAATCATTTCTGGTAGAGTGAATCGTTCTCGCCCAGAAACAGGTGATAGTCGTAATCCAGCAGCGCGCGATAGGCCGCGTAAAGCGCCACCGCCCCCGCCGCCAGCGCGCTGATGAAGAAGGCATAGGCGGACACGCCCACCGCCAGATACAGCGCCACGCTGAGCGTCAGGTTCAGCAGCAGGAACGCCCCTTGGATCAGCGCGAAATGCCGCGTCCGGTTGGCCACCAGCAGCATCGCGCAGCTGAGAAACATCACCGCATGGAAAAAGCAGCCGATGAACCCGATCCGCAGCATCAGGAACTGATCGAAGCTGAAATCCAGCGACCGTTCCAGCACGGGCGACATCAGCACCAGCCCGATGGTCACCGCCGATTGGACAATGACGATGGTGAAGACCCCCGACCAGGCGACGCGGACCAGATCCTGCACGGCTTCGCGCAGCAGGGCATGGGTGGCGCGGGCCGCCAACGCGGCATGGACGCGGTCGATGGCGGCGATCAGATCGCCGTGGTGAAAGATCAGCAGCGCGGCAAAGCTGGGAATCACCGACAGATGGGCCAGAAACATCACGCTGTCATAACCGCTGGCATGCAGATAGCCCGCAGCCGATCGGACGCCGTCGGGGCCGAACCAGAACACCCATTTGTCGATCCACACCCCGCAGATCGCAAACAGCACGCCCCCGCACAGCACCGCATTGCCGCGCAGATGCTGCAGCAGATCCAGAAAGGTCGCGCCCAAGGTCAGCCAGCGGCAGGCAAACAGCCTTTGGACATGGCGCACCGACAGGGCCACGCAAAAGGCCAGCCCGACGGCAAAGCACCAGATCAGGATCTCGGTCGTGGGGCCCCGGGTTGCGGCGGCCATGGCGCAGGCGACCGACAAGGCCATGCCGCCGGTAAAGGCCGCGATCAGGAACCCGAAGGCGCGCACGGCGGCCAGCACCGCAAAACTGGTCCATAAAAGCGCTGCCGTGCCGGTCAGAAAGACGAACCCGATGGCCACGCCCGTCGGGCCGATCCCAAGGGCCAGACAGGCCAGCACCGCGATGACCTGCGCCACGGCCGAGGACAGGGCTGCGGCGGACAGGAACAGTTCCGCCACGCTGCCGGTCTGGCCCGCCTCGATCGCGGCCGAGACGCGGCGGGCGGCGATGGCGCCGATGGGACCGGCGGCCAGCGGCGCGATGCAGAACGCATAGACGACCGTCAGGCGCAGATCCTCGACCGCCGCAAAACCCATCACCGGCGTCATCGTCACCGAAATCAGCGCCAGCGCGATGACCGAGACCAGCCACGGCCCCGCCGCCACGATGACCGCCGCCCCAAGCCGGGTGACCGAAGCCAAGAGCGGGTCCGTCATGACCCATCGCGCCTCGCGGGCGATGGCCGTCAGCTGATCGCCTCGGCGGGCCGTGCCGGACATCAGGCCACCAGCTCGCGGTAAAGATCGGCATAGCGGCCCGCCGAAATCTCGGAGGTGAAATAGGTCTGCACCCGGCGGCGCAGCACCGCCCCACAGGCCGCGCGCAGGGCCGGATCGGCCATCAGCTCGACGATCGCCGCGCCGATGGCATCGGCGTCCATCGGCGCCGCGACGCGCCCGGCAAGGCCAAGGCGGGGATGTTCATCGGGGGCGCCCTCGATGATCTCGCGGCATGATCCGACATCGGTGGCGACGCAGGGGATGCCCGCCGCCCCCGCCTCCAGCAGGACAAGGGGCTGCGCCTCGCTGATGCTGGTCAGGACCAGAACGTCGATGACGGGCAGATAATCCATGATATCGACCTTGCCGGTAAAACTGATGGTATCCTGCAGTCCCAGTTCTGCCACCCGGCGCTGGCAGAGGGCGTGATAATCGGGGTCTTCGTCGGTCGGGCCGATGATCAGCACCCGCACATCGGGGATCGCGCGGCGGACGAGGGCCGCGGCGGCGATATAGGCCTCGATATCCTTGATCGGCACGACGCGCCCGATCAGCGCCACCGTGGGGCGGCGGCCTGCCGTCTGCGGGGTGATGGCCGCGAATTTCTGCAGCGCGATGCCGTTGGGGATGACGCGCATCTTGGCCTCGGGGACGCCCAAAGCGCGCTGGAACGACTGGTTCGCGCCATAAAGCGTGGTGACCCGCAGACAGCCATCATAGGCGATGCGGGCAAAGGATTCGAACGTGTCGATCCAGAACCGCCGCACATCGCTGCGCGCATCGCCCCCCGACAGCCCGCTGTCGATCGTGTCGGCGATCCAGTCCGCCATGACCAGATCGATGCGCCGTTCATTGGTATAGATGCCATGTTCGGTGATCGCCGCCGTGCGCCCCTGCGCTCGCGCCGCGCGCACCGCATAAAGCCCCGCATAGCCGGTCGAGATCGCATGATAGGTCCGCGCGGGCGGCACCGGCGCCGTGGCGATGGCCAGCAGACTGCCCGCCAGATTGCGCCATGCCCAAAAGAAATCGCTGAACGACGCCTGAGGCGCGATGCGGGCGTAACATTCGGTCAGCGCCTGCCATGCGGCGGGCGAAGATGTCAGGTCACTGTAATTGGGCGGCTCGGCGGCGCGGACAAAGCCGAAGGGCTGGCGCCGCACGGGTCTGACCAGCAGGGCGGTCAGCGCGTCGAAGGCCGCAGCCTCTCCCAGATGCAGCACGCGGTACATCAGATCGGCCAGCTGCGCCCCGTCGATCTGCGGATGGCGCAGCCCCGGCTTGCGGGTCCGTGGCGCCAGGGGCAGCACCTGAAAGGTCGTCACATTGGCGGGCAGGTCATAGCGCATCTGGCGCGGGCGTTCATCGGCGACGATGGCCACGACCGCAAAGCGGGTATCGGGCTGCGTGCGGATCAGCCAGTCCAGCCAGGACGACACCCCGCCTGCCACGAAAGGATAGCACCCCTCGACCACCAGACAGACATCGACCGGATCGGTGGCCGAATCGAGGACCGGGGCGTGCAGGGGCTGGGACTTGGGCTGGAACTGGGCGGTCATCCGACGCCTCCGCAGGCATAGCGGCGCAGGCGCGGGGCCTGCAGCAGGGCCGGGCGAAAGGGCTGGGGCGCCTGCGCCGGCGGGATGGCGGCCCGGTCGTCGTCAAGCCGCTGCGCCAGAGCCAGCAAGCGCGCGCAGGTGTCCGTATCGACAAAGCCCGAGCCCGCGACGGCGCGCAGCTGCGTCGGATCGGCGGCTCCTGCCGTTCCGGCGCGGGCCAGCAGCGCCTTGGCTTCTTCGCCATAGCTGCCACGCAGCCGGGCAAAGACCGCGGCCGCCTGCACCCTCAGCGCTGGCACGGGCGAGGCCAGCGCCGCCATCAGCGCGGGCCGCATGTCGGGATGATAGCTGCGCGAGATCGCGGCAATCGCCTCTTGCTGCTGGGACAGGGTGCCATGGCTCAGGCGGTCCAGAAGGCCCGGCGCCTGTCCGGGCGGCAGCGGGTGGCGGCGGCCCTGCCGGATCTGGTCGTAGATCGCATCGGCGGCGTCGCGGGGCGCGGTCTGGCGCGGGCGGGGCTGGCGCAGAGGCCGGTCCAGGGCCGAGGCGGCGGTGGTCGGAGCCAGGATCAACAGGACCGGTCCGCCGAACGGGCCGAACATCACCAGAATGACCAACCGCACGGCGACAAAGGCGGGATCGTCGCGACAGATCAGCCGCGCGGCGCCGCCAAAGGCCGCCACCCCTGCCAGATGACAGGCCAGCACAGCCAGTGCCGACAGATCCTGCGCCACCCAGCCCATGATCAGGACGATATCGCCAAGCGCCACCAGCCCGGCCAGAATGGCGGGACCAGAACCAAGCGTCAGGGGCCGTGCAGCCGTCCTGTCAGCCATGAACGGCACGACCGGGACGGGTCAGGACGGCGCGATCCTCGGGCAGGCGCTTGTCGCCGGGGGCGGGGTCGGTGCCACCCGCATCGCGCGGTTCGCGGTCGCCACCACCCTCGGCCACCAGCGCCAGAATGGTGCCGGGCGCATCAGGGGCCGGGGGCTGCGCATCGGGTGCGGGGGGCAGCAGATCGGGGATCGCGTCGCCCCGGTCCGCAGGTCCGCTGATCTGGCCCAGGGGCTGACCGGCACCGGGCGCGCGCGTGACTGCGGCCAGTTCGGCGCGGGCGACAAAGGCGTCCAGCCGGTGGATTTCCCCGGCCAGCACAAGATTCACCTCGCGCAGGCGGTCGCATTCGCGCGCCATCGCCCGTTCGCGGTTCAGCTGGCCTTGACGGTAAAGGCCGATCAGCAGCGCGACGACCAGCCATTGCGCGGGAACGCTGGCGATATCGCCGTAATGTTCGGTGATATCGACACCCACCGGGCGGGTCGGCCAGTCCATCATCATCGTCGCCAGACCGACGATCGACAGGCCGACAAGCAGCCCGTGCTGCACGGCGGCCAGCAGGATCACGATCCAGAACGGATGCCAGGCGAGCCCCGAGAAATAGCCCTCGCCGAACAGCAGCCGTTCGGACAGATCGATGGCCAGCAGCAGAA
>NZ_RQRT01000087.1 GCF_004335005.1 Paracoccus nototheniae
TCCAGGATGGCAACGTGATTACCCGCCGCCTCGCGAAAGCAATGCTGGTAATTGGCCGAGACGCCTAGATTGCCGCCGGTGCTGATGTTGCGGATGCGGTCGGGATAGCGCGCGGCGTAACGCGCCATGATCCGCGCCGTCCCGTCGGACGATCCGTCATCGGCCAGCAGGATCTCGTGCGTGTAATCGCCGCGCTGTTCCAGCGCGCTTTCGATGGCCTCGACGATGAATTCTTGATGGTTGTAGCTGAGGATCGCGGTCGAGACAGTGGGTCGCGGCGAATGCTTGCTGTGCACCGCCACCTTGGCCCGCAGGAAGGACTCTCGGACCGAGATGCGGTCGGAGCTCTGCCCGGATTCGTTGTCGGTATAATCAAGAAAAACACACGGAATAAACATTGGCGGCTTATGCGCCGTATATCGGATGATCAGATCCCAATCCACAAGGCGCCGCAGATTCGGGTCAAATCCGCCATATTTGGCGACAAGAGCCTTCCTGTGCACAAACGCTCCAAGGTCAATATAATTTCCCTTCAGGATATCTGCTCTATTGTAGGCATTTCCAACCGTGACACCAGTCGAACGGTTCAATATCCAGCCGAAGAAACTGTCACGTTTTGGATTTTCCGTTACCGCGCTGGCAACTACAGAAAGATACTCCGGCCTAACTTGGTTATCACTATCAGCATAGGCAATCCAATCTTTGCGCGCGTGGCTGATGCCGATATTGCGCGCTTCGCAAACCCCTACATTTTCCTGTAGTGATATAATCCTGACAACACCCTTGCTCAGCTCTGTCTGGAAATCTCTTTTAATGGCTTCAACAGTGTCGTCTGCTGATCCATCGTCGACAACGATAAGCTCAAAGTTAGTATGTGTCTGGTTAACTACAGAGCGAATCGCGGCTGATACACACCACGCGCGGTTATGCGTAGGCATTATTACAGAGAATCCCACGCGATCATCATCTAGATAGCGAGCCATCTCAATATTAGACGCTGCAGCGTCGTAAATTACCGGCGCATTTTCCTTTAGCATAACCAAAAGGCTTCGCACGCCTTCGAAGTTTCCTCGCGCTTCGCGGAGTGCCTTTACCTTTACCAAAGGCAGGCCCATTCCTATCGCGCGCTGCGGGTAGGCTGAGATATTACGGTAGGTTGGGTCCACGGGATGAGCGCCCTTGAGACGGTTCTCTACCATCGCGCCCCAACTATAGCCTGCTTCCGACAGCGTTTTGGTCAGGCCAATCTCGTATTTCATGATGACTTCCTGGACGTTCGGCTGCTTGACGACCCCTTGAAGAAACATCTTGAAGGTTGGCGACTGGAACACATGCCAGTTCAGCACCACGAAGAAGCTTTGCAGGTGCGGGTGGAATTGCTGGCTGTCAGTGGCGCCCCAGAAATCCAGGTGCCGCGCCTCCATTCGCTCGAACATGGGGGCAAAGCTGCCCACGGGGCCGAAACAGCTGTCGTTGCACAGGATCAGGCTATCGGCCTCGTCCAGCCAGCCCGCCTGACGCGCCCAGGCCTCTCCGCGCTTGTAGGACCCGAAATCGTATTCACCATGCCGCCCGGTGATCACATGGTCGGCCAACCCCGACAGGCGCGCCACCTGATCGAGGGCTAGGTCGTTGTCACAAACCACGACGATGCGTTCGACCAGCGGGCGCAACCCCTCCAGATAGGGCTGGACCTGCGGGGGCAGCACGCCATCGGCGCTGTAGCTTGCAAAGACCGCCACCCGGCGCCGCATCGGTACACGGCGGCGGCGGTGCGCGGCCTCCAGCTTTGACAGGGTGTCGGTGATGGGGATGCGTTCGCGCGACATTGTCGCCGGAAAGCCGGTGACCCGTTGTGGCAGGGCGGCCCCGTCGCGCTGATCGCTAAGCAGCACGGTACCGCCATCGATTGCGACCAGCATGCTGAACAGCCGCTCCAGCACATGGACGGGGGTACCGTCACCGGCATAGGCACCAGGCTGCCAGTCGATCTGCAACGCCTTGAGCCGCAACAGTATGTCGGTGCGGATCCAGAAGCAGGTGCCTGCGATAAACCCCCAGTCTTGGCTGCGAAAATCGAACCCCTGTAGCAGCGATCCGGCCAGATCCTCGATGTCGTCGGCGTTCTTCCACAGATAGGCGGGACCATAGAGGAACAGCTGCCGCGCGCCCGCCAGCATCACCTGCGGATCGCCGCGAAATGCCGCGACGATCTGATCTACCTGCTGGCGTGACCCCAGCACGCCTCCTAGCAGCGTGCGCCGCCAAACCTCGGGCATTTTGAGGCCCTTCTTGGAGTGGATCTTGCAGACGAAGCCATAGCGGCCCAGATCCACCTGGTCCATCAACTGCATAAGCGCGCCGACATCCTGGCCCACATTGCGCACCGCCACCAGCTGCGCTCCGGCAAAGCAGTCGGCGATGCGCTGGCGGTCCTCGGGCAAGAGACTGTCGGCAAAGGTCACGAACCGGTCGGCATCGGCAGGATAGTTGTCACAGGCCTCGGATAGGTCGTTCAGCGTGTCTAGGTGCCAGACATGGACGATCAGCGCGAAAGCATCGATGTTGCGGTCGGCGGGCAGGGTCAAGTCGGGCACCGGTAAGGGCTCCTTTTAGCTTCGGACGGGGAGGAGGGCGGCCGCAGGTCGTCGGTTTCGCTAGACGGACCCTTGACCAGGATCGAAGAGAGTAGCGACGGCTCGTGTGACACTCCCCATATATAATAGCCCGTCGCATCACCAGACGTTGCCGAAACAGTCGAGGGTAGCTATGGCCGAATTGGGTCAGCGACAGGTCGGAGACAAGTAAAATGACGGACAAGCCATTCAATATCGACCTTGGCCGGCTGAAGACCCGCAAAAAGGATCGCAGCGTCCAGGCGGTCAAAAAGGCCGATAGGGCAGCCGAGGAACTGGGTTTTGTGGCGCGAGATCATCAGAGGACGCGCGGACGCAAGCCAAGTCCCCGGACCGGACAAATCCATGCCAAGGTCATGCCTGGCATTTCTGAAGATATCGCCAACGAAGCAAGGCGCAGAGGCGTGCAGCAAGGCGTCATCATCGAAGAGGCTTGGACCTTGTACAAAAACAAATCCGGTTTTTGAATTTATCCGGTATTTTTATACTGCCTTCATGCTCGACAAAAACCTAAGTGAAAGCGTGGATCGCCAGTATTGGTCTAACCGGTTTTATGCGGCAAGACGGGAAGGGGGCGGGATTAGCCGGGGGTTGTGGGAAAGATCCGGTTGGATCAGGAATATCCCGCTTCTTTCTGATGGCGGATGGCTAGGATTGTCACGGCATCATCGTCGATCCGGTATCGGGCGACATAGCCGCTGTCGCCGAAGTCGATGAGCCATTCCCGGAACGCTTCGGGAAGGTCTTCAACCGTTCTCCCGAGACGTGGATGCGCGCCCAGGATCGTCACCCCCTGCCGGATCGCTGCACCCGCCCGCTGCGCGGCATCCGCGCTTTTCGGCCGCAGGAACTCACGCAACCGCTGCAGATCCCGGATCGCCGCCGGGGCGAAGATCACCTGTGGCATTCGGGGGCGGGCAGCTCGTCGTCCGTGCCCCAGCTCGCCAGCCATCGATCAACCTCTTCGGCGGTCGCGTGCAGACCGGTTTCCTGAAACTCCGCCCACGCATTCAGGGTCTCAGAACGGAACGCCTCGCGCTTTTCTTCGCGCTCGACATACTGCGCAATAGCCTCGCGCATGATCCAGTGAGACGTGCGCTTGCGCGCCGTCGCGAGATGCTGAACCCGCCCCTTCATGTCATCGTCGAGCTTGACGGATGTTGCCGACGTCATGTGACTCTCCACAGAAAAGGTAATACCTTACGCTACTATATGGCAATCAGGTCAGGTCTGTCCATTCGACTGCGCGACCATGTAGGGGCGAGGTCGCGCTGCCGCCGGTAGGGCGTCTGAGGGAAGTGTATTGGCAGGAAATGGAAGTGTAATTTTTTACACTCTCGCAGCGCAGCGTCCGCTGCGCAGCCTGACCACGGCAATCAGCGGAGCGGCACGGAGTGGATTGCCTAGTAGGTTGTCATTTGAAATGACAATTCGGCCTGCTGACAGCCCGCAGGATTTTTACCATCATGGCTCTCGTGCTGGTTCAGGAAGCGGCGTCCGGTTCCTAACTGACCGCCCTGCTCCTGCCCGCCTCGCAACCCCCTGACGACAGCGCCCGTCCCAAGGCAGGGAGGAGGGGTTTTGCCTGCCTGTCAGGGCAGATTTCAGTTCTTCACCCAAAACACGCCTCAAAGCCGTGAAAACATGAGGTGTGAGACGGCGTGAGGAGGACTGAACATACAGCTCCTATTTCCTGCCATCATCACAGCCCCTCAGCACCCCCGGCAGCAGGTAGGCGTCCAGGGCCGATGAGAGGCTTTGAGAGGGGTGTTGCAGTTGCAGGATATGGCCGATGTCTACCAAAATTGCATTTTGGCCTCCGCGCTGTGTTTTGAAGCTCTCTAATCGGCGATGGATGAGGTTGCCGTTGCGTCCCCGGACGCCGCGCTGCGGTGGTGTAAAACTTACACTTCCATTTCCTGCCATCTTCCCTCCGCTGCCATCTTCCCTCCGCTGCCGGATTGAAGCGGAAAGCAGGGAATGTCACATGTAACGGGAATGGAGGCCGTCATGCCGATGCCAGTTTCCGAACGTGTCCAGAAGCGCCGGGCGGCTCTGCGGGCCGCTGGACTGCACCCTGTCCAGATCTGGGTGCCGGACGGACACCCGACGCCCCGGCTTCGCCGCTGAGTGCCGCCGTCAGGCCGCTCTGGTGGCCGAAGCCGACCTGACCGATGCCGGCATGCAGGATTTCATGGATGCCGCCCTGACGGACCTGAACAACTGGCAGTGAAGCGCGGGGATCTGGTGACGGTCGCCTTGCAGGGCGATTACAGCAAACCGCGACCCGCGCTTATGATCCAGTCGGATCAGTTCCTCGGCACGACGTCTATTGTGGTGCTGCCGGTCACCTCGACGCTGGTGGATGCGCCGCTGCTGCGCCTGACGGTCGAACCTGATGCCGGAAACGGCCTGCGGGCCACGTCGCAAATCATGCTGGACAAGCCCATGACGGCGAAGGCCGACAAGATCGGTCCTTCCTTCGGGTCGCTCGCTGACGTCGCTATGGTCAGCGTCAGCCGCTCTTTGGCCCTGTTTCTCGGATTAGCAGGCTGAGACGCCCTCAGAGCGCCGTAGGAGCCTCTCACAGCCTTTTTCCGCCCTCCGGTCGCCTATAAGCCAATCTCGCCCCTGGCCAAGCCGATCGCCCGGCCGATGCGGCGGCGGGCGCGGGGCAGCGACAGGCGGGCGGCGGGCGCCAGGAAAGGGCGCGGCGGGGTGCCGGGGTGTTGGGTGCCGGCGAATTGCCCGCCGTTGGCGTGGGGCTTGGTGCCGAACTCGACCAGGTGACCGTGCCGAACCTGGGGCGATCCTACCGTAACCAGGGCTTGGTTCTCGGATGCCTGCCGCCGCCCGCCGCCCTCGGCATAGGACGGGGTCGTGCCGCCGGGCGGGGTGACCGTGATGGAGGCTTTCAGATCGCCCTCATCCTCGGGCGCCAGGGCGTCCGCCACGCGCGCCAGATCCTCGGCGGATTGGATCAGGGCGGGCCGCAATGCCTGGACAATCTCGGCCGGGATCTGCGCCAGGCGCGCGGACAGCTTGGCAGATTGCTGCATGAGGGTGTCGGTCATCAGACTGCCCACGCGCGATGGGCCTGCAACAGGTCGTGACAGCCCATCGGCACCATCACCGGGTTGCCGCCGGTCGTGCCCGCGCTGCGAATGTCAAACCAGAACGCGGCCAGCATCATCACGCCTTGCTTGATCGCAGCGGGGCAGCGGTCGGGGATGGGCTTGCCGATGTAGCTGGCGCAATAGGCGCTGGCGGCCTCGATCTTCTGGGTCAGCAGGCTGTCATCCAGCTCATGCTCAAGATTGAGCTGCGCGCGCAGCTCGGGAACGGTCACGCTCATGGCGTCATCTCACTCGTTAAAGGGGAAGCAGGGGAAAAAGTTATATTCGGAACGTCGTGCAGAGACCTCCCCCCGCCGGTCCCGTCTGACTGGCGCAAATTGGGGACCACCCCCCGGTCGTGTTCGATGGAGCGGCGGGTTTCCTCCAGACTTGAGGAACCCGAACAGAAGATCATGTGGACGTCGCGCAGGATCTGAATCGACGACTTCCACTGCTCTTCTGCGGCATGAAGGGGGACATGGTTTATCCGGTCCTGGGTAGGGGTTCGCGCCACGAAGACTGGGTTTAACGATATATTTTGCCAGCTTTCAAACCCCTCTCCAGATACGGAAAGGGCGCCTCGGTCTGCGAGTTTGCTGGCTGTCTCGGGCCATGCTGTATTAGCGGTGGCATCTGATCCGGGGCATACTGGGGATAGTCCTCGCTTAAGAGGTATTTCATGTCCCAGAGGTCGCTCATGTCTCGCAAACTTCTCACGAACATTACCCTCTACATCGTCTGTCCTGCGCTCGCCTTGTTGCTGGCAGACGTGCTGCGCGTCGCTCTTGGCCTTGGGCAGTAAAAGCGTGTTGCGGCGCAGGGCCTCGGCAAGGGGCATTCCGCTGCGCAGGCGCTTGGCGAGGGTGCCCTTCTTGAGGCCGCAGCGGTCAGCCCATTGGGTATCCTGTCCGGCTTGGCGTCGTGATGACCGACCAGCGCCAGACCTCGGCACCGCTGCCGCCCTGAGTCACGTCCCAAAACACGCGGCCGGCGACCATCCCGTCGCGCAGGACGGTCCAGTCATCGTGCTCTGGTTCGAATGTCCTTTTGCGGGTCCATTGAGCGGTGGCCATTCTATTTTATTCTAAACTTATTCCTGACTGCTAGTAAGGTCAGGAATATCAGAACTGAGCTCCCAATGGATTGAAATACCGAATAGAGCCGTAAAAATGATGAGATATCAGAAGGTTTAACAATTGAGGATAGTCTAACCAAAGGAATTGAATTGCTTATGGACCACATTAATCTATCAATTACCGGCGTTTTAGAATTATCGCACGCCCAAAATAAAATAGCCCCAAATAGTATTAATCCTACCAAGCCACCCATTGGCCGATAAATCGATTGCCCAAAAACAGATATACGGTCATACGCCTTTATCATAAATGATGAAGCACGGCCTTGCGAAGAAGATTTCTCCCTCATCTCCAATTTATGAAAAAACATTTCTTCGTCAGGTTTTTTTATATCAGTCATATACCTTCTGAGCCGAGCATATGCTCTCTCGTGATTTTCTGAATTGATTGAAGGTGTATTTGGCCATAAGCCTTCTTCCGTAGAAAGAATTGTATCCTCGTAAAGCTTAGAATTAAAAAAGAAAGGAGCAATTTTTTTGAAATCAGTCTTGTGAAAACTTGTAGTTCCCGAGAACTCAGCATTTGAAAAATCAACAGAATCATTAAAGGTCGCCCCTTTGAATACAACTGTTTTTCTAAATTCTGAATTTTGAAAATTCGCCCTGTAATCGAATCGCGCCCTCGTATAATCGACATTCCCCATAAACTTCGCTCCCTCAAAATCTACGGGAGCTCTAAATATTACCTCAGAAAAATCAACTCTTTTTAGAAAGCAAGCGTTAGAAAAAGAAGTTTCTCGAGCAAATAAAGAATTTGAGAATTTTGCTATCCCATTAAATATAAAGCCATCAAAGAGAATGCGGGCGTCGAATTCAACATTATTGAAATCAATAATAGGCCTGTCGCATTGGGAAGGTTTCTTCCAAGCCCTTAATATCTTGAGCGCGTAGCTATTAGAGCATTTCTCTAAGCATACCTCTAGATCTTGCCAATCGCTCTCTGTAAATGGATCAAAATCTCTATCTGTAAGGTTCAGACTATTAGAAAGTATCTCCTTTTCCTTATCAGGCAAATCTCCGCACATATATCTATTCCATGCTTGTCTATTCTCTATCCGAGCATGTGGATTAATTGCATCGCTTGACGTCTGGTCCTGCTTGATAGTAGCTAAGGCATACCAGAAATTTTGGTATCTGTGATAGACGTCTTTATTTAAATTTCTTTTTGTCTCTGCATTAAGAAGAACTTCTAGTTCTTCCACTTTCTGATAAGATGGCTCAGCTAACACTACATCTCTCACTGTTTTATTTGTCATTTCGATTTGCGCATGGATCAATCTGAAGAGCTGCCAAACCATTTTGCCCAGAGGGACCGCTGCGCCTGGCGCTTCCAGGCCTCCCGATCTGACGCGATGTCCGCCACCCGCGCCTCCGCTGCATCTGCACGTTGTCGTTCGGCTTCCGCCCGCCGTTGCTCTGCTTCGACCTGTCCACGTAGTCCCTCAACTGTGCCCTCTAAGTGCGCGATTTTCTGTTCTAAATCGGGGGTGACAATGGGGGTGACAGGGGGCGACTTGTCGGGGGAGACGTCATCAGCGACGTCATCAGTGATGACCGGGGCGACGTCATCAGGGACAGCACTTTTAGGGACGTGGACAAGCGCCACTCCGTCATTGCCGACCACCCGATGCCACTTGCGCCTCTGCGCAAGCCGCTTAGCCGAGGCTGGCTTGATCGAGAGCCGCTTCGCCAGCTCGGTATACGTCATTGCGATAGTGGCAGTGTCCTGGGCCATGATCATCCCCCTGGGTGCAACATGATGGCGGCACTGTAGGAATGCAGGCCGACAATGTCATCAGGCATGTCACCGGGGACGTCATCGGCGATGTCGGGGGCGACGTCATCGGCGACGACTTAAGTCGGCCCCTGCCCTTCTAAAGGTGCAGACCTAGAGTAGGAAAACCCTTGTTTTGCTAAGACCGGGAGGGGCCAGGAACTTCTGATTCTGGTAGGGCAGGGGGGGGACGTGAAGGATCAGCCCGCGCACGTGGTGGCCCTGGGGGGACTGATCAGACCTTGCCGACCTTGCGGCAATAGTCCCCAAACAGCTTTTCGATATTAGCAGCGTCGCGGGCAATGCCCTTGTCCAACAGGAACCGCCGGAAGTCGGTGGCGATCTTGGCGTTATCCGCATTGCATCCCGCCGCGCGTTTGATTTCCAGCCAATGCGGGCTATAGGTGATGCTTCCAGTTTCGGGAAAGACAGCCGCGATTATCTCGGCTGTCCCATTGCGGCGAGCTTTGCGGCCGGCGCTGTGCCCCTTCAGCTCGCGTATGGCCTTTGCTTTCTCTTCCAGTTCTTTCGACGCCCATTTTATTTCGACACCGACGACCGTTCGCCCGATTTTCTTAGGCGTTGCAGTCAGGTTCAGCCGGGAAAGCTGGTTGATATCATTGATGGCAAGCGTGAGCACATCCTTATTCAGATCGGCAAATCGTTTGACCTTTCCAGCCGGAATGCCAAACAGCGTCCGTAATTCTGGAATAGTGAAGGTCTTAGCCTCGATATGGTGAAGGTTCACCAGGCTGGCGATGTGTTGGAAAAGCAGGATCGAATATTTGCTGGATAAGGAAAAAATCGTTTGGCGGTCCAGAATAGCCCAATGGTTTGATTCTGCCGCCATACGCTGAAAGGCGCGCCGGAAGGTCCATGTCACCACAAGATCACCGCTGTTTTCGTCGCGGTAGTCAATCGACCCCTCGTCCACAATCCCACTAATCGTGACCCGCTGTTTTTCCATGTCGTCATGAACCAGCACCACAGAGGCAAGATCTGCGATCAAGGGTTCAAGGCTGGCGCGGTCGTGATTTTTCATGCCGGATATTTTTCGGATTTCGGAAAGGCGGAATTGGTGTGGCACGTCATCCGCCATCCGCCCCCCGGCGACGGAGATAAACAGATACATCAGCTTCAGGGCCTGCGCGCCTGGCGGATTCTTAATGTAATCGCCGCGTGCGACCTCTGCCGGGACTACTGTCTGCGCCTCGTCAAAGGCCCGATCTTTCGCAACCTGAATCGTCTTGCCCATGACCATCCCCAGAACTTCATCAGGTGGAATAATTAAGTGGTTTTTCCCCACCTGTAAATCCTCTCTTTCGGCCCCAAACCCCACTTATGCGGCCCCAAACCCCACTTATGCGGCCCCAAACCCCACTTTAAACCAAGTAACATACTGATATTATTGTCTTTTTTGACCCATGAACTATAGAACAAGAAGAACAAGAAGGGGCTGCGCCCATTTTCGATTGAAGAAGGAGGGGCAAAAAGGGCCTCGTATGTAGTTTCCCGACCCCGCCGATGTGGATCGAACCTCTTGAGAGGTTAGGGCACGCATCGACCGCCAGCAAGACAGGAAGGTCAGTTAATGCTTACTTATCAGTCTGTTAGTAAGTAGTGGCTTACAGGGGGCGATCCGCGATCACAGGGTGCGCAACTTTCCTCAACGGGTTGCCCATCTCTTCCAGAGCCTTCATCGCCCTGTCGGTGTCCCGCATGAGCTTGCGATAGCATCGTGCCACGCGCCGGGCCTGCGGATCGTCACTGCGTTCCCATTCGTTCAGCGCCACCTCGATCATTGCCAGTTCGGTTGGGAATGGTTCTCTGAAATAGTTTTTTATTTAGTAGCATGTGAGGCGACCTGACGCCCTTCACTCAACCCTGACCCTGCCTGCTGCGCGAGAATGGGTGTTATGCGGCGGACGGAGGAGGGGGACGGGGATCAGCCAAGGGTTGTGGGGGGGTGTGTTCTAGAAAGTGGCCTGCCGTTTGTAACAGAAAGGAAACCCTCAACACGGCCATCGGCGGGGCTACACCATCTATGAAGCCGAAAATGGCCGCGTGAGTTCTACGGTCACACCCCGTTAAAAAGGAGAGGATTGCCGTGCAGCTGCGCGGGCGGCCGGTCGCCTTGGATGGGGATTATAATCATGCGCCCTTCCCCGGACGGGATGCGGTCTGACGGGGCTGCGCGGATCAGCGCCGTCGGACCAGGCGGCCCAGAGCGCGGACCGGGGCGCTTACACGCCAAGACGTGCTGGACAGGAACTCCTGGCGTTGCACCTCCAGCTTGCCGCGCAGAACCTTGATCTCGTTGCGCGACTGCTCCAGCTGCTGGCGCGCGGCGTCGCGCTGCTGCTCAAGCTGCGTGGCACGGTTCGTCACCGCCAGCGTGTCGCGACGGATCGCGGCCAGGGCGGCGTCGCGGTCTATCAAGCGGTCGGTCAGCATGTCCAGCTCCTGCAGCTGGCGGGCTTGATGGGCCTCGGCTTCCGCTTGGGCCTGGCGGGCGGCGTCGCGGTTGCGCAAGGCCTCTTCGCGGGCCTGGGTAATCTGGGTCAGGTGCTCGTCCAGCATGGCTTTGTCCTTGATCACTTGGGTCAGGCGTGCGTCGAGTACCGCCTTCTCGGCCTTCAGCGCCTCTTCACGGGCACGGGTCGGGGGCAGCTGCGCGGAGCGGCTGTGCAAGGCCTGCATGGCTCCCGCGAATAGCCCCTCGGCCTCGTCAAAGGCGGCGGCGATGTCATCCAGCTGGGCGTGGTCCGCGGCCTGTTCGCCTTGTGCAGCCCACCGCTCCAGGATCTCCAGCGTCTGGCGGATCAGGCCGGGCACGTGGGCATCCTCCAGCACCGCGCGCGCGCCGTCGTCGTGATGGCGCAGCGCGCGGTTCACGCGACCTGCCCCGTCCTCGACCGGTCGCGGCCAGGGAAAGCCGAAGGCCGTCTCGGCTGCCATGGCCACGGCGGCAGGATCGCGCAGAAGCATCTCGTAGGAGGTGAAGTGCCGAACCTGTCCGCGGCTGTGACGCTCAGCCTGAAGCACCTGCGACAGCCAAGCCAGCAGCGACATGCCGGGGTCGATCTCGTCCCGCCGCTGCAGCGATTTGGCGATCTCGGAGGGGCTGCGATGAGTGTGCAGATGCACGCAGCGATAGCCAGCCGTCTCAAGAACCCTCCGCCAGAAGGGCAGCAGCATGCTGATGCGCGGGTCCTTGAGGTAGATCAGCGACCCGTCGCCATATTCCGCCTCGATCACGGCGCGGGCCTTGTCGTGAAACTCGGCCAGGCGGGGCGACAGATGCACGTCGGGGCGCAGGGGCCGCCAGTCGTCCCAACGTGACCCAAGCGCGGTCAGGATCGCGTCGTTCAGCCGGAACACCGGCAGCGATTCGTAATAGCCTGCGGCATTCGTGTCGCTCGCTGGCATCAACGTCGCGGGACCGCGGCAACCCAGCCCGTCCAGCATCCCCGCTAGCGAGGACGTCCCCGACCGGTGCATTCCCAGGACGATAACCGCCACCTTGCCGGGGCGGTCCGGGGTCGGCGCGTCGGTCATCATCCACTCTGTCGCAAGAAGGCCGGCGTCTGCAGGGCCTGAAGCTGCTGCTGTTTCTCCAGCATCCTTTGACGGATGACAGCGTGATACACCGGACGCGCGACGGCCAGCGCACCCGCGCGGGTGGCGATCGCCTGTTCCAGTTGTCCCATCTGATCCGCTCCTGTCCAAACGCTGGATGGATTGAGGCGATATACCCCCATCACCTTGTCGATAAACCCGATCTTTCCGTTCCTGTCGAGATAGAAGGCTAGAGCGATCTCGCTCAGGCGCGGATGATAAATCGACGAGGGCAGGCCCAGCAGGATGCTGCGCCGGAACATCATCGACGAAAAGTTCACGATCAGGTTTAGGTGCTGGTTCCGCGCAAAATGGTCACCAGTCACCAGCGGTGGCAGGTTGTTCTGACGTTTCAGCACGCGGTGGCTGTTCTTGGCCATGTCGAACAGCTCGATCCGCGAGAAGACCGCGCCTGCCTCGGGCTGGCTGGCCAAGAAATCGGCTTGGCGGGCGTTCTTGTCGGGGTCGGTCCAGTAGTCATCACCCTCCAGGATGGCAACGTGATTACCCGCCGCCTCGCGAAAGCAATGCTGGTAATTGGCCGAGACGCCTAGATTGCCGCCGGTGCTGATGTTGCGGATGCGGTCGGGATAGCGCGCGGCGTAACGCGCCA
>NZ_RQRT01000088.1 GCF_004335005.1 Paracoccus nototheniae
CGAAGGCGGCGGGGCCGTCGATGGATCGGTCGACATGGCTTTCGGCGGCCAGATGCATCACCGCATCGGGGCGGTGGGCGGCAAAGATGCGGTCCAGCGCCGGACGGTCGCGGATATCGGCCTGCTCAAACGCATAGCGGTCGGACTGCGCCGCATCGGCCACGTTTGCCAGATTGGCGGCATAGGTCAGTGCGTCGAGGTTCACGACCTCGTGCCCGCGCGCGACGGCCAGCCGGACCACGGCCGAGCCGATGAAACCCGCGCCGCCGGTAATCAGGATCTTCATGCTGGTTCCTCGAAGCTGAAAGGCGATGTCCAGTCGCCGAACGCGGGCGCGGCGCGGTCCTTGTCCGACAGCAAGGGCTCGCTGACGCCCCAATCGATACCCAGACTGTCCCAGGCCACCGCCCCGTCCGACGCCTTGTCGTAATGATCGGTGCATTTGTAGACGATTTCGGTGTCAGCTTCGCGGGTCACGAAACCATGTAGAAAGCCCGCCGGGATCCACAGCTGTCGGCCGTTCTGAAAGCTCAGCTCGGCCCCGAACCACTGCCCGTAAGTCGGGCTGCCGCGCCGCACATCGACCGCAACATCGAAGAGCCGCCCCCGCCCACAGCGCACCAGCTTGCCCTGCGCATGCGGTGGCGACTGGTAGTGCAGCCCGCGCAGCGTGCCCACCTGCGACGACAACGAATGGTTGTCCTGCACGAAGTCCGGCAGATCCACCCCGGCGTCAGTCAGCGTCTTGCGGTTCCAGCTTTCCGAGAAAAAGCCCCGCGCATCGCCATGACGCGCAGGCGTCAGGATCAGGACGCCGGACAGGGGGGTCGGTTCGATCTGCATGGGGACCTCTACACTCGGTTTCAAAGAGCAATCATCAGAATGAGGAGTGCAGAAGCCGGTTTGTGGGGTTGGACTAAACTCAAGAGGGTAGGTCAAGAACTACTTCACTCAATACGAAGCGTTTTTAGTTCTGCCTGATCTTCTGTCAGCTTTGTAAAAGTCTGAAGAAATGCCTGAGTTTTGTTGATGCAAACTGGGATTGGAACAATGGCTCTCGCGACCGATCAGAACTTGCGCGCCAGAAAGCGTAGAGCTTCCATCCCCTCACCCCACAACCCTCCGTTGACTCCCAGCCCTCCCCCATCTCCGCCGCATAACACCCATTCTCGCGAGACAGGCAGGCCGGAGGTTGAGTGAAGGAGCGAACAGACGGCTGGCCAGGGCGCAAAAATCGCTGTTCAAAGGGGGCTGAAACGAAGAGGTCCCCCATGCTGCGCTCGGAGCTTGTCCGGAAGGTCGCTGAGGCCCATCCGCATCTTTCCCCCTTGGACGCGGAGGCGGTCGTCGAGGCGATCCTGAACGCGATCACCGACAGGCTGGCGGACGGCCACCGGGTGGAACTGAGGGGGTTCGGGAGTTTTGCCAGCAAGGACCGGAAGGCCCGCATGGGCCGGAACCCCAGAAACGGAGCGCCCGTGCCGGTCGCAGCCAAGCAGGTGCCGCTGTTCAGGGCCTCGAAGCGACTTCTGGAGCGGCTCAACAACAAGGTCTGACCTTAGCCAGCTGCGCCAGAATGCTCTTGGTCAGCGGCCGCTATGCGGGACGGAGCGGACCCTGCCTACCATTTCAAAAACGCGCGGTTTTGGCGCACCTTGCTGCACTTATCGAACCGGAGGGAGTGGCGGGGCAATAACTAAACGGACCGCAGGAATCCAAACCAACCACGCTTTGCCCCCCGTTCTGTCCTCTGATCGGTCAGCATTGCGGTCAACTGGCGTCGTTCTTCACCCTCACGGTCAAGGCGCTTGCGAAGGTCTGCTACAGTTTCAGCCATGTTTTCGGACAGGGTACTTGCAGCTTTAAGTTCTGCACGTAACCGCTCAATTTCAATGCGGTTTTCGTGGTCAGATATGGGGGTCAGTAGCGGTTTTTCTAACTGGTCAGTGGTGGTCACTGGGAAAACTCGGTGTAGTTCTGACGGGTCAATTTCGTATCGTCCATCAACATCTTTTGGCGCGCTTAAACGGCCTTCTTTTATAGCTTTTAGGACTGTTCCCTTTGCCTTGCGACAGGACTTCGCCGCTTCATTCAGTGTCATGGTCATGCTTGGTTGCCCTCATGGTCATTGTTGGTTTTCTTGACCGGTCATGACCAGTCAGCTTGACCAGTGTGCCACGATTTCTGAACCAAGCAAACTATCAACGAAACGGAGCATCGCTGCATCGTAGCTGCTATCTCAGGCTGTCCTGCTTCCCGCAGTAGGCCACAAAGGCAGCGCCTGCATTTTTAGGCGGATTGCCCTTTGCCGTTTCTGTCTGAGCAAAGACTAGCCAATCAGCTCGAAGGGCATGGTAATCCCGACCCTTTTCCCGTGCCAAAGCGCGGGCCTTTTCCTCGGCCCAATCAGGCAGGATAATAGTGGGAGCGATCTGTGTCTTTGTGTTCCGGGGCCGGAAGATTGCGAGATCATCGCCCGTCAACTCAATCCGGTAGAAGGGGGTATGATCGTCGGCGATAATCTGGCGAAGGTTGAGCCGAAACTTTTTGAGGGGGGCATTGCTGCCGGTCTTTTCTTGAAGTTTGGCAAGGCCAATATGCCATTTTGGCTGGTTGCCACAATGTTTCCGCGCGATCTCGTAGAGACGGCGTTCCAGCGGGCGGCGTAGGCGGAAGTAGTCCTTTGAGATGGTGACGACCTGGTCGGACTCGATAGCCCGCATGAGCCAGTCTGACAGGACCACCTCGCAATAATCTAGCCGCCAAGAACCATCATCACGCATGACGAATCCACCTTCGTCAATCAGGCCAAAAATTCGGGTTTCCATACGGTCTCCCGTGCGAATATCGGTCTTGAAGGTTGTTCCTCGTAGACGCTTGAAGGCTTGCTCTAGGCGTTGATAGCCAAGGTTGTTGGTAGGCCTGTTCGTTGAAACTAGCAGCTCTCGCCCCGTGAACCTGACACGCTTACCGACCTTTTCACCGCGGTTTTTCATGTGCATCAGCTGGCTGATACAGAAGATCAGAATGTCCTTGTCGAAGATGGTCGGCAGGCCGTTGTAGGACGGCGTAATCTCTAAGCGAACATCCCCAGATGCATAATGCAAGTGGCGCATGTCTGGCTTCGTCGCCAGTGAGAACATGGGGTGTTCCATCGACGCGGTATCATCTTTCGGCACAACATCGGCGATGTCGAGGATAAAGAAGTCTTTTTGAGGATGTCGATTAGGGAGTAGTGCCATGCTCAAGCCGTAGCATAAGTTCGCACTATCAGGAACCAGCATTTCGCACTATCGGGAACCGCCACAGGTTCGCACCTTTCGGAACCAAAATTCGCACCTTTCGGAACCTTGGTTCGCACCTTTCGGAACCCTGTGGACAGTTTTAATATTTATAAACTAGTGGTTATATGCCATTTTCAGGCCCGTAACTTACTCCGTAGGTAACACTATTAACACTAAGGAATTTGCTGGTCTGCTCTTGGTGAAAGCCTTGAGATGCTGTATGTGTTCAAACGTACACATGCTTAGAGGGTGATGAGATGACCGCCAGCACCACAATGACGATCCGGCTCGATCCACAGCTCAAAGCAAAGCTGGGGAAACTGGCAGACGGAACGCGGCGCAGCCGATCCTTTCTGGCAGCAGAGGCTGTAGAAACGTACGTAGAGCGCGAACTGGCGATCATCGAAGGCATCGAGCGCGGGCTTGCGGACGTGGAGGCCGGACGGACAGTCAGCCATGAGGATGCGATGGCCTCCCTGCGGCAAGTAATCGACGCAGCGGCAGGCGACACCGCGTGAAGCGACCCGTTCGCTGGTCAAAAGATGCGTTGGCCGATTTTGAAGGACAGGTTGCCTACATCGCCGCCGATAACCCTGCCGCTGCTCGTCGCGTGGCCGCTGCTCTCGACAAAACAGCCCTCGCCCTTGGTGACATGCCGATAGGTCGCCCCGGTCGCGTGACCGGAACCTATGAGAAATCGGTGACAGGTCTGTCTTACATTCTCGCCTACGTCATAACGCCAACAGGCGGCGCAGAAGAAATCGCGATTGTCCGTGTGATCCACACGTCGCGCGACTGGTCTGCCGAAGAATGGCCCCAATAGGCATGTCGTTTTGGAGAATCAGGGTGCCTACAAGGAATTTTTAGTGATCACTGATCTGCGTCCTGCCAGATAACACAGGCCAATCGCTCACCGGACGGCAAGGTTTCCCCGCCGAGGTCTCTGCAGGCTCTATCTGACGCATCGAGCCTGATTTCGGCACCTGCATCCCAGAGGACCGCAAACGTATGTGCCGGCTCGCGGGCAAAGAAGCCCACAGCGCCGCAGAGCGCCGCTATGAGGGCTATGATGCCCAGTCTACGCCATCGACCCTGCTGATGGACCTCCATGACCCTCAGGAGCCCCTCTGCGGCGCTGTGGAAGGCCTTGCTGGCATCCTTCTGTGCTTCAGCGGCGTCACCGGCCCTGTGGGTGATCTCGACAGACTTGCCTCGCATCTCACGTGCGGCGTCGACAACTGCGTGCAGGGCGGCTCGATCCTCCCGCAATGCGTCGTCCAGAATGGCCGCGATCTTCTTGCCGTTGGTCTCCCAGTCCGTGTTCTTGACGACCGTGGCCATGTAGGTGCGGGCATCTTTCACCGAGGCCGCGGTTGCTGCGGCCTGGTGCTGGACGTCGATCAGCGTGGTGGTGTTCTCTGCGGTGACGGAGACCAAGGCTTCCAGCATCTCGTCCTGGGGTGTGGGGGCAGCGGCGGGGTTTCTCGGATCAGCCATTCTTCGCGGCCTTCTTGTCGAGGCTGGCGAGGAGTTGCTGAATGTCTTTCACATCGAGATCCCGTGTCACCCGGTCGCGCAGCAGGCCAGCCAGCTTTGCGGCAGCGTCCGGGTTTTCCAGTGCAGCCTTCACGACAACAGCCCCGACGATAATTTTGACGCGGGTGTCGGTGGCTTTCTTCTTGGATCTGAGCAAGGCCAGCTTCTGTTCAGCTGTTGCAATCTGCTGGTCGAGTGTCTTCATGGTTTGTGTCCCTCTGGTTGTGCGATAGGTAGCAAGACAGAGGCCGGCGGTAAACACTGGCCTGACACGAAGTGCTCACCTATACGTCGCGAGCGACGTGTGAGCGAAGGACCGCTGCGCATCCTTTCGAAACCAAGCCAGGAGGGCGATCATGGCGATTTATCATTTTGATGCCTCGATGATCTCCCGCAGCAAGGGGCGGTCCGCGACCGCCGCAAGCGCGTATCGTGCCGCCGAGCGGGTCGTGGACCGTCGCACCGGCGAGGTGCACGACTACACCCGCAAGCACGGTGTCGAGCACAGCGAGATCCTCGCCCCCGAGCATGCGCCGGACTGGGCGCGGGATCGTTCCGCGCTGTGGAACGCCGTGGAACTGGTCGAGCGGCGTAAGGATGCGCAGGTCAGTCGCGAGGTCCGCGTCGCCCTGCCGTCCGAGCTGACGCTGGAACAGAACCGCGATCTGGTGCGCGGGTTCGTTCAGGCGCAGTTCGTCTCCCGGGGGATGGTCGCTGACATCGCCCTTCACGCCCCGGGGCGGATCGGAGACCAGCGCAACCACCATGCGCATATTATGCTGACCACCCGCGAGATCGGCCCCGAGGGGTTTGGAGCAAAGAACCGCGACTGGAACGCCAAGGAGCTGCTGGTGGACTGGCGGTCGTCCTGGGCCGAGCACGTCAACCAGACGCTTGAGCGCTGCAACGTCCATGAGCGGGTCGATCACCGCACTCTGGAAGCGCAGCGCGCTGAAGCGCTTGAACGGGCCTCTGTTGCCGAGCGCAGTGGCGACGAGCGGGTCCGCGTCGCGGAGATGGCGCGGGCGGTGGAGCTGGACCGCCCGCCCCTACCGGATGTCGGTGCCCGGGGCTGGAGCATGATGCGGCGCGGGATCGCCACACCGGCCTCCGATCGCTGGCAGGAGGTGCGCGAGATCGGCCTTCAGGTCCGCGAGGTCGCCCGCGAGTTTCGGACGCAGGCCCGCGACTGGCTGGAGCGGGCCCTGGACCGGGTGCAGGAGCGCGGGGCGGCGCTTGGCCTCACCCGCGCCCCGGAGACCGCGCTGGAGAGGCTTCAGGCCGCCCGGGCATCGCGTGGGGCCGTGGATGCGCCCTCGAGCGCTCTTGAGCGGCTACAGGCCGCACGGGCGGGGCGTGATGAGGATCGCGGTGTGGAGGTCGAGCGCAACGTCGATCGCGCCGGGCATGCCCTCACCCAGCAGGACCGGGAGAAAGAACGCGTGCTGGAACAGGAGCGGGCGTTGGAACGGCAGCGGGTCGCCGAGCGCGAAGGGCCGAGTCATGAAAGGTGATAAGGCGATGGCGGGTATGAACGCAACGAACGTTCGACAGCCCTCGCCGCAGCTCTCAAATAGGTCGCAACAGTTCAATCATCTGGGTATTGAAGTCGCCGCTGTGCAGCTCTGGCGTAAAATTAAGCAACGAGCCGTCTAGGTGGCCCGGGGCGCTCAGGAGCTGGCTGAGAAGATCCTTGCGTGGCTGGGCTGCGTCTCAAACAGGTGCGAGACGTGGTGGAGCGCGTCACGGATACTAATGGATGGGGCGATTTCTTCGCCGCCGGTGCATCAGCTGACGCCGAGAGCCTGGCGCAGGATCTCGAAGCTGAGCACCGGGTAGTAGGACAACGTGAAACCTTTGAACTAGAAGAGCGCGAAGCCCATAAGCAGGCAAAGCATTGACACAGGGAACGCGACCACGAGTGAAAGCACTAAAAATCGAAAAACAGGAAAAATAAAAAAACCTTTTTAACTATAAGTGAAATTAATAACGCGAGTTTTGTTGATTTCGCTCCCAATTGAATTTACAACTAAAGACAGGGAAGCTTGACCTCTGTACAAAGGGATTGTAAAGGCAGCGCCAATTCCAGACGAATTATTTTCGTCATTCACGTAAATTTTCTTGCTGTCCATGTCCAGCATTATTCCGGATATATTTTCTGAATTAAATACAATAGTAAAATCCCCGAACGGGAGTGTTAGTTCTGCTTTTTGTCCAGGGGAAATCACAAAAGTTCCAGTACTTATTATTTCAGACCCATTGATCTTCATGACGCCTTGCTCCATACGTTTTCCAAGAAGATAGTACACTTATGTGAGTTTGGTTCAACATGAATGAACGGGCTCCGTTAAATTGGTTTTTATGATTGTTAAATCATCAGGAGTGAAAGATGAAATTTCATAGATTGAGACCAGATACGTGGAACGCCTATGCCAAAGCCCACGAAAACTTCAATGGTCTTTGGATTTTTCAGCATGTGCCTAAGACTGCAGGCAGCTCAATCACCGTAGCTCTGTCGTCGCACGCTGCGCCATATACCAACATTTCTCCAAACCGCACCACGCCTACTTCAATTCGCAAGCAATACCGAGAACTGTCGGCGACCACGCCGCTGGAGCGGGACGGCAAGCCGATGCGGTCCGTCTCGGGGCATCTGTGGAAGGCGGATGTGGATGCGCTGCTGGGCCGCGACCCGGATGCGCGGCTGTTCACCTTTGTGCGCGATCCGGTGCAGCGGGTGATTTCGGATTACCGCTATTCCCGCACGCCCGCCCATGCGCAATGGCAGGAACAGATCAAGGCCTATCCTAATCTGGACAGCTATATCGAGGACAGCCCGGCGGTCAGGAACAAGACGGTGTTCTTCCTGACCGGTGAACGTGACGGCGATGCGGCCGAGGTGGTCCCCTGGATCATGGCGCGGTTCGATTATATTGGCCTGCTGGAAGACATGGAAATGTCGCACACCATCCTGAACCGTCTGCTGCGTATGGGCGAGGCGCAGGTCGAACATCGCCGCTCCACCGAGGCGTTGCCGCAGAATGCCGAAACCCCAACGCCTGCGCAGCTGGCCCGGATCCGCAAAATGAACGGCTTGGATCTAGCCCTGTTCAGGAGAGTGAAGGTTGCCCATGTAAAATTACGCGAAGCAAACATATTTTTATAGTAACAGGACTTACTCTAAGCGCATGATATTTTAAATAATTGGCTTAAGCAAATAAACTAATAGCTAATTATTTCACTAATTTTTTCAAATGCCGCGGGGTCGAGCCAAAGATCGTTTCCAACGTTTTTAACGACTTCGGTTCTTTCTCCATGCTCTTCGGCAAGCACCAGATGAGGTTCAATTCCGCAAATCAATGCCGAGTCGTGGAAGCTGGCCGTGCGATTAAGGTATTGACCTTGGGTGAGCTCAATCAGCCGTGCCCCACGGGGAGCAAATATTAGGTTAGTTAGTCCTGCACCATGAACACCAACAATCGCACGAGCGCTCGCCATTATCTTACGTTGATCTGCAACACTTAATTTATCTCCAATCATGACTTTAACTGGGAAACGAGAAGAAAGAAATTCGATCAAATCTTGTTCGTTAACAAGCCTCCGATTTGAGGCATTAGCACGAGATATAAAAATAATATTTTCTCCAGGTCTATCAGGGCGATCAAGCTCTGACAGAAACTTCGCCGAAGTCGAAGAAATTCTTGTTTCTGGCTTCATCCCCTCTTTGCGAGGGCCGGCTGTAAAAAATAAAAGTTTCTCCGGAATAGCAAGCATGTTTCTGTAGGGGTGCAATCGCTCTATCATATCAGGAAAAAAATAGTGAATTGATTCTTTTACATGATTTGGCACAGGGTTAAGGTGAAGCAAAAGGCGATCAACACGTTTTAAAAGGTCAACGTCATCCAGAACTTTCAATCTTGGAAGACACTCTATCATCCAATGAAAATAGTTTCCAGATCCAGGCTTCTGGATAAACATTGCACTTCCGTCTATTTTTTCTATAGAAGAACGGCGCTCGAAGGAACTCATCATATCATATTGATCAGCGAACTTACCGCGCAAGCCGTGGTAAAAAGTGTGGTCAATTATACTACGGCCTGACCAAATTTGGCCGCGATAAACTCTAAATCCTTGCCCTTCAAATAGCCGATCGTCACGAGCAGTGACGGGAGTGTCGTATCGACTTTTAACGTTAGTGATCATCTCTGTGCGTTTTGGATCTTTGCACTCTTCAAGCCCCGGACGTCGAAGGTCAATCAAGCGCAATCCAGAAAGCGGCAAATTGTACGCTTTTTCAGAACGCCACAAAAGATTTGCTCCTGCTTTTTTGGCATCCTTAACCCAAATCTCTTGGGCGTCTTTTCTTGCGGGAACAGGAGTAGGCGACGTCATTAACTTCTCCACGGATTTTATCGGCCATGTTTCATATTGCGCCACATAAAAGTCAGGCACAATTATTTGAATTTACCATTCAATTGAGAATTTTTACTTTGAAAGCCATTCTTCGATTGATTCTTTTAGTACGGTGAAGTCGCCTTCTTGCATCTCGAACCCTGTTTTATTTCTAATTCCTTCCGGTGTCGCTCTATTGAGCGTTAGATCGGTGACATTCCCGCCAATCATTTTTACAATATTTTTATCAGTTTCTGTCGTAAAATAGCTGGGAGATATTCTAAACATCTCGACTGGATTTCCTGAAAATGCAGATAGGTGTAACTGAGTCCCAATACAGCCTGCTATTCGTTCCGCTCCCTGCATTACTGCTGCCTGATCATATAAGGACAACCTTTGAGGGTGGATAACTGTAAATCCAAAAGAAGAAAATATATTTTCGATGTCTTTTTCTTGCGAGGTTGGCAGGCCTCTTCTGTCATCTGAAAGCGCTGATCTACTGAGGTAAACCTTGCTCGGCCAATTTCCCAATGAGGAATTTCTCGAAAGATTCAATCCAGCTTTTTGCATTGTTAAGGAGTATTTTGAAGAAAAACCTTGAGGCGCGCAATATGGAGAGAGCCTTTTTGGAATAATCATTTTAGAGAAAAGGGTTGGTTTGTATATTAATTCTACTTGAGAAGAGTTAATTCCGCACGCCTCTAGAAACGTGTTAAGATAGCTTGGCCAATTTTCTTTTTTTGCATATTTATGAGACGTTGCTAGGCCGTGAGCTCCAAAACCAACTATTTTTATTTTGCTCAAATCAATGCCGAGAGGCTCCGAGAGAGCCCAAATTCGGGCTGCCGTGTCTACAAGCATATGCCCAAAATGAGATGAGATTATGTCTAGATATAGAACGGGTTCTTCTATTACCTCTTCAGCAGGGGGAATCTCGAGTTTTATTCCCCCATTTTCAATTTCTTTAGCTGCATAGTGGAGCAAATAGTCTCTCGTTAGGCTTCCCGGGCCTATAGAATTTCTATATATAAGAATGTTAGCTCTGTCATAAAAAACGGCCCCCCGGCTGCTTTTATCTCCTTTCTTGCTTTGTGTGCTTTGAAAATCAAGGTATTTTTGTGGTATCGCTAGGACATCATTCTCATGCAAAACGTAAGGGTTTTTGTTATTTTTGCTGAGAATTTCTCTTCCCATGAAGGTGTTGTCATCGAAATGCATCGCTCCGGTTTTTCCATCAGAAAAATCCCTTACGCAATTTATTTCTTCTAGGAGGGTTGTTGTTAGCAAAACTTGAGCCTTTTTAGTTAAATTAATAATATCGCAACTTGGTAATATTCAATATATCACAACAACCGCATCAGATATGAACCATAGTCGTTCTTAGCGTATCGTTTGGCCTGTTCGCGCAGCTGGTCGGGGGTAATCCAGCCTGCGTCAAAGGCGATCTCTTCGGGGCAGCCGGTCTGCAGGCCCTGACGGTTTTCCAGCGTGCGCACGAAATTGCCCGCATCCAGCAGGCTGGCATGGGTGCCGGTGTCCAGCCAGGCAAAGCCGCGCCCCATGCGTTCGACCGTCAGCACGCCATCATGCAGATAGCTTTCCAGCAGGGTGGTGATCTCCAGCTCTCCGCGATCCGAGGGTTGGACTGCGCGGGCGCGCTCCGGCGCGGTGCCGTCGAGGAAATAGAGGCCGGTGACGGCATAGTCCGACGGGGGAACCTTGGGTTTCTCGATGATCGCGCGGGCGCGCATCTGATCGTCGAAATCCACCACGCCATAGCGTTCAGGGTCCGAGACGCGATAGCCGAAGACCGTCCCGCCGCTGTCGCGCCCGTCGGCGGATGCCAGCAGTTCCGGCAGCCCGTGACCAAAGAAGATGTTGTCGCCCAGCACCATCGCGGATGGCGCCCCGTCCAGAAAATCCTCGGCCAGGATATAGGCCTGTGCCAGCCCATCGGGCGAGGGTTGGATGATCCAGGTGAACTCGATCCCCCATTGGCTGCCGTCGCCCAGCAGGCGCTGGAACTGGGCCTGATCCTCGGGCGTGGTGATGATGGCGATCTGGCGGATCCCGGCCAGCATCAGCACCGTGATCGGGTAATAGATCATCGGCTTGTCATACAGCGGCAGCAGCTGTTTCGACACGCCCATGGTGATCGGATAGAGCCGTGTGCCCGAGCCGCCGGCCAGAATGATACCCTTACGATCGGTCATGACTTGTCCTTCAGTGATCCAGAACGCGGGCCAGACCGGCCCGCCAGTCGGGGCGCGCAATCCCGAAATCCTGCGCGATGCGGCTGCAATCCAGCCGCGAATTCAGCGGCCGGGCGGCGGGGGTCGGATAAGCGCTGGACGGGATGTCCGCAATCTCGGCCCCAAGGCCCGCCTGCGCCATGATCTCGCGCGCAAAGCCCGCCCAGGATGTGTCGGGCGCACCGGCAAAGTGATACATGCCGCCCTTGGCCGGGTCGCGCTGCATTGCGGTGGTGATCGTCAGCGCGGCGCTTGCGATGTCGGCGGCGGGCGTCGGCCCCCCGATCTGATCGGCCACCACCGTCAGCCGGTCGCGTTCCGCCCCAAGCCGCAGCATGGTCCGCACGAAATTCGCACCATGGGCTGAAAAGACCCACGAGGTCCGCATGACCGCCCATTGCCCACCGGCCTGCGCGACGGCCTGTTCACCCGCCAGCTTGGTCGCGCCATAGGCGCCAAGGGGGCCGGTCGGCGCATCCTCGGCCCGCGCGTCCTCGCCCGATCCGTCAAAGACGTAATCAGTCGAGATATGGACAAAGGGAATGCCCAGTTCCGCGCAGACCCGCGCCATGGCGGCGGGGGCGTCGGCATTGACCAGCCGGGCAGCCTCGGTGTCGGTTTCGGCCCGGTCCACCGCCGTATACGCGGCGGCGTTGATCACCGCCTGCGGACGGGCCGCGATGATCGCCGCCGCACAGGCCGTTGGATCGGTCAGATCGGCACCCTCGCGCCCCAGAAACACCGCATCGGGGGCCAGCAGCGCCAGTTCCTGCGCGACCTGTCCGGTGCGGCCAAAGACCAGAAGACCCGTCACGCCGCACCCAAGCGTTTGCCCACGCCGTCGCGCGACAGCAGCGGTTCCCACCAGTCACGGTTGGTCAGATACCATTCGACGGTGCGCCGCAGCCCCTCATCCACAGTGACCGAGGGGCGCCAGCCCAGCTCGGTGCGGATGCGCGTCGGGTCGATCGCATAGCGGCGATCATGGCCGGGGCGGTCGGTGACAAAGGTGATCAGATCGGCGTGCGGCGCCCCTTCGGGGTGCAGGTCGTCCATATGCGTGCAGATGGTGCGGACCAGATCGATGTTCGTGGCCTCATTCTCGCCGCCGATATTATAGCTGCGATTCAGCTGACCCTTGTCCAGCACCAGCAGCAGGGCATCGGCGTGATCCTCGACATACAGCCAGTCGCGGATATTGCCGCCGTCGCCGTAAACCGGGATCGGCTGCCCGGCCAAGGCCTTGAGGATCACCACCGGCACCAGTTTTTCGGGGAAATGATAGGGGCCGTAATTGTTCGAACAATTGGTCAGCACCACCGGCAGGCCATAGGTCTCGGCCC
>NZ_RQRT01000089.1 GCF_004335005.1 Paracoccus nototheniae
CCCGCCCGGCAGGCACCGCAATGCCCGCACGCCCGCCAGCCGCTGGCGCAGGGGCGGCAGCCGCTGGCGCACGCCCGGCAGGTGCGCCGGCAGGTGCCGGTGGCGCCAGACCGGGTCCGGGTGGTGCCGGTCCGGGTGGCTCAGGTCCGGGCGGTCCCGGCATGCGCCCGCAGGTTCCCAACCCGCAGATGCAGGCCCGGATCGAGGCGGCCATGCAGCAACCCGTCCTGCCCCCGGCCAGCCCGGCCCGGCTGAAACGGCGCCATTACGGCATGGCCATCAGCTTTGTTCTGGTGGTGATCATTCCGGTCCTGCTGAGCGCGTTCTATATCTATACCCGGGCGTCGGATCAGTTCGCCTCTTATGTCGGCTTTTCGGTGCGCAGCGAATCGGCCGCCAGCCCGACGGATGTGCTGGGGGGCCTCGGCTCTCTGGTGGGGGTGACGTCCAGCTCGACCAGCGACACCGACATCCTGTACAAGTTCATCCAAAGCCGCGATCTGGTCGAACGGGTCAACGCCCGCATGGACCTGCGCGAGGTCTGGTCCAAGGCCGAGAACGATCCGATCTTTGCCTATCGTGGCACGGAATCGCTGGAATCGCTGGTCGATGAATGGGAACGCAAGGTCCGCATCCATTACGACAGCGGCATGATCGACCTGCGCATTCTGGCTTTCGAGCCGCAGGACGCGCAGAACATCGCCAATGCCATCCTGGAAGAGGGCGGCATCCTGATCAACCAGCTGAACGACATCGCCCGCGAGGATGCCCTGCGCTATGCCCGGGTCGAGCTGGAGCGGTCGCAGGACATTCTGCGCCAGGCCCGTCAGGCCGTGACCGAGTTCCGCAACCGCTATCAGCTGGTCGATCCGGTGGCCGATGTGCAAAGCCAGATCGGCGTCGTGACATCGCTGCAGCAGCAGCTGGCCGAACAGCTGGTGGCCCTTGGCCTGCTGCAGGCCAATGCCCAGCCCGCCGATCCGCGCATCAGCCAGACCGAGCTGCGCATCGCCGTCATTCGCGAACAGATCGATGCCGAACGCCAGAAGTTCGGCAGCGAAGGCGAGGGCATCGCCCTGTCCGATGTCGTCGGCCAATACGAAATTCTGGCCGCCGACCGCCAGTTCGCCGAGGCCAGCTATACCACCGCGCTGGCCAGCTATGAGGCAGCGCGGGCCGAGGCGGTGCGCCAGTCGCGCTATCTGGCCCCCTATATCCGCCCCACCCTGGCGCAAGAGGCCGAGTTTCCCGAACGCGAAAAGCTGTTGTTGATGTTGGCCGGCTTCCTGATCGTGTTCTGGGTGATCGGCAGCCTGATCTTTTACAGCCTGCGCGACCGGCGATGATCCATCTGCAGAACCTGTCGAAAAGCTACAAGCTGAACGGCAAGCTGAAGGTGGTGGCCGACGATATCACCGCCACCTTTCCCACCGGCGTGTCGGTCGCGCTGCTGGGCCGCAACGGGGCGGGCAAATCCTCGCTGCTGCGGATGATCTCGGGGGCGATGCTGCCCTCGTCTGGCAAGATCCTGTCGACCGGCACGATCAGCTGGCCGGTGGGCTTTGCCGGGTCCTTCAACGGAGAGCTGACGGGCGAACAGAACTGCCGCTTTGTCGCCCGCGTCTATGGCGTCGATACCGACGAACTGCTGGATTTCGTCGAGGATTTCGCCGAGCTGGGCGACCATTTCAAGCTGCCGATCCGGACCTATTCCTCGGGGATGCGGTCGCGGCTGGCCTTCGGGCTGTCGATGGCGGTGCCCTTCGACACCTATCTGGTGGACGAGGTCTCGGCGGTGGGCGACGCCGCCTTCCGGTTCAAATCGAACCGCGTCTTCAACGAACGCATGGCCAGTTCCGGCGCCATCGTGGTGGCCCATTCCATGGCCATGCTGCGAGAGACCTGCCATGCGGGCGCGGTTCTGGAAGGCGGCAAGCTGACCTTTTACGCCGATCTGGAACAGGCGATCGCCACCCATATGGGCAATATGCGCCGCACCATGGCCGGCTGAGAACCGCCTGTTTCATGACGCTTGCATGTCGGCGCACAGCCTGAGGCTGGCAGGATGCCCGTGATCGCGATATTGATCCGAATGACCTGAGCAGTTCCGCCCAAGGCGTCCTCATCTCGGATAGGCATCGCATGAAGATCATCGTTCTGGGCGGAGACGGCTTTTGCGGCTGGCCCACGGCCCTGCACCTTTCCGCCCGCGGCCACGACATAGTGATCGTGGACAACCTGTCGCGTCGCAAGATCGATATCGAGCTGGAGGTCACCTCGCTGACCCCGATCCGTCCCCTTGGCACGCGCGTCCGCGCATGGGCCGACCTGACCGGCCTCCAGATCCGCACCGTCGATCTGACCGTGGGTC
The DNA here is from genome assembly GCF_004335005.1 of Paracoccus nototheniae. Classification (GTDB taxonomy): domain Bacteria; phylum Pseudomonadota; class Alphaproteobacteria; order Rhodobacterales; family Rhodobacteraceae; genus Paracoccus; species Paracoccus nototheniae. The sequence goes on from NZ_RQRT01000089.1 coordinate 2,372, forward strand.
AGGATTACGACCGCCTTCTGGCGCTTCTGGCCCAGGAACGCCCCGACGCGGTGATCCATTTCGCCGAACAGCGCGCCGCGCCCTATTCGATGAAATCGGCGCGCCACAAACGCTATACCGTCAACAACAACCTGAATGCGACGAACGACATTCTGGCCGCCATCGTGGATTCGGGGCAGGACATCCATCTGGTCCATCTGGGCACGATGGGCGTCTATGGCTATGGCACGGCGGGCATGAAGATCCCCGAGGGCTACTTGGACGTGACGGTCGATACTGCCAACGGCCCCCATCGCCAGCAGATCCTGTACCCGGTCAATCCGGGCAGCATCTATCACATGACCAAGACCCAGGATCAGCTGTTCTTCTTTTACTACAACAAGAACGACCGGCTGCGGATCACCGACCTGCATCAGGGCATTGTCTGGGGCACCCAGACCGAGGAAACGCGGCTGGACGAACGGCTGATCAACCGCTTCGACTATGACGGCGATTACGGCACGGTGCTGAACCGCTTTCTGATGCAGGCGGCTATCGGCTATCCGATGACGGTGCATGGGACGGGCGGGCAGACCCGGGCCTTCATCCACATTCAGGACACTTGCCGCTGCATCGAACTGGCCGTGGCGAACCCGCCCAAGCGGGGCGAGCGGGTGCGGATCCTGAACCAGATGACCGAAACGCATCGCGTCCGCGATCTGGCGCAGATGATCGCCGCCCGCACCGGGGCCCAGATCGCCTTTCAGAAGAACCCCCGCATCGAGGCGGATGAGAACGACCTGCATGTGGTCAATGACGGATTTCTGGGGCTGGGCCTGCAGCCGATCCGGCTGGCCGACGGGCTGCTGGCCGAGGTCGAACAGATCGCGCGCAAATACGCGGCGCGCTGCGACCGCGACAAGATCCCCTGCGTCTCGCAATGGCGCCCGGCCGAGGCTGCGGAATAAGACGGGGGCGGGCTGCCCCCGGTCCCAGTCCTGCCCCCGGCCCTGCCCGCAGCCCCGCCCGCTGTCCCGCCCCCAGTCGGCGTCTACTGCACCCGCACCCAGGTCTGGCTGCTGCACAACAGCCCGCCCGCGATGCAGCCCGACAGGCTCATCCGGTCGCCCGCAACGGCGGCCTTTCCGGCATAGACCTTGTCGTTGGACGGCCGCCAGACCCGGCCCGCATAAGCGCCGCCCCCCTGCGGAGCCATGTCGATGACGATCTGCCGCCCCAGATTGGGTGAGGCATAGTCCGCCCCGTCCCGAAACGTGCGGGAAATCGTGCCGCAATAGGCCCCGCCACAGGGCGCCACCATGACATGGGCAAAGGCCCCCTCATCGGGCTGGGTCTGCCAAAGCCCCTCGATCGGGTCGGCCAAAGCCGCCCCCGCCACCAGAACAAATCCGGCGGCCAATATGATGTGACGCATCGTCGCTCCTCCTCAGGATGGCGGCAGAATGCGCGCAGGCCGCCCGCCCTCGCAAGCATGACGTCAGGTCCGCCCCTTGCCGATCCCGCCCGCGCCATGCCAAAGACGATCCAACCCCAAAAGACAGACCGGAGCCGCGCCATGATCCTTTACCCCGCCATCGACCTCAAGGACGGCAATTGCGTGCGCCTGCTGCGCGGCGACATGGATGCGGCCACCGTCTTCGGCACCGATCCGGCAGCGCAGGCCCGCGCCTTTCAGGATGCGGGCGCCGAATGGCTGCATCTGGTCGATCTGAACGGCGCCTTCGAAGGCAAGCCTGTGAATGCCGCCGCGGTCGAGGCGATCCTGGCCGCCACCACCATCCCCACCCAGTTGGGCGGCGGCATCCGCGACATGGCCACGATCGAGGCTTGGCTGGATCGCGGCCTGACCCGGGTGATCCTGGGCACCGTGGCGGTCGAGAATCCCGATCTGGTCCGCGACGCGGCCATGGCCTTTCCGGGCCGCATCGCGGTCGGCATCGACGCGCGCAAGGGCCGCGTGGCGACCCGGGGCTGGGCCACGGAAACCGATATCGACGCCACCGATCTGGCACGCCGGTTTCAGGACGCCGGCGTCGCCGCGATCATCTATACCGATATCGACCGCGACGGCGCCATGGGCGGCCCCAACATCCCCGCGACCGAGGCGCTGGCCCGCGCCGTCACCATCCCGGTCATCGCCTCGGGCGGCGTCTCCTCGCTGGCCGACCTGCAGGCCTTGGCCGACACCCAGATCATCGCCGGGGCCATCTCGGGCCGCGCCCTCTATGACGGCGCCCTCGACATCAAGGCCGCCCTCAAAGCCCTCGCCTGAGGCCCATCTTCTTCACGAAAATATCCCGGGGGGAATCGCGCCCTTCGCGCGATGGGGGGCTGGCCCCCCGCATGACCCCCTCTGGCCTCGCTACGCGCGTTGCGCTAGACCCTTGCCACGACAGCCCCAGCCAAAGGCGCATCCCGATGCTCAAGACCCGCATCATCCCCTGCCTCGACGTCGCCGATGGCCGCGTGGTCAAGGGTGTCAACTTCGTCGATCTGATCGACGCGGGCGATCCGGTTCAGGCCGCGCGCGCCTATGACGCCGCCGGCGCGGACGAGATCTGCTTTCTCGACATCCACGCCACCCATGAAAACCGCGGCACCATGTTCGATCTGGTGACGCGCACGGCAGAACAATGCTTCGTGCCGCTGACCGTGGGCGGCGGTGTGCGCAGCCATCTGGACGTGCGCGCGCTGCTGCTGGCGGGCGCCGACAAGGTCAGCTTCAACTCCGCCGCCGTGGCTGATCCCGATGTTGTGGCCGCCGCCGCCGACCGTTTCGGCAGCCAGTGCATCGTGGTGGCCATCGACGCCAAGACCGTGGCACCGGGCCGATGGGAAATCTTCACCCATGGCGGGCGAAAGGCCACCGGCATCGACGCCGTCGAATTCGCCCGCACGGTCGAAGCCAAAGGCGCCGGAGAGATCCTGTTGACCTCGATGGATCGCGACGGCACCCGCTCGGGCTTTAACCTGCCGCTGACGCGCGCCATCGCTGACGCCGTCAACGTGCCGGTGATCGCCTCGGGAGGGGTCGGCACGCTGGACCATCTGGTCGAGGGCGTGACCGAAGGCCATGCCAGCGCCGTGCTGGCCGCCAGCATCTTTCATTTCGGCACCCATACCATCGCCGAGGCCAAGGCCCATATGGCCGCCGCAGGCATCCCCATGAGGCTGACATGACCCCCCTGCACCGCCTTGCCGCCACGATCGAAGACCGCAGATCGGCCGATCCCGACAGCAGCTGGACCGCCCGCCTGCTGGCCAAGGGCCCGGAAAAATGCGCCGAAAAGTTCGGCGAAGAGGCTGTCGAGGCGATCATCGAGGCCGTCAAGGGCGACCGCGACCGCCTGACCAGCGAGGCGGCGGACGTGATGTTTCACCTGCTGGTGATGCTGGCCGCCCGCGACGTGACGCTGGATCAGGTCGAGGCGGAGCTGGCGCGCCGCGAAGGCGTGTCGGGCCTGACAGAACGGGCCGCGCGCGCGGACGGTCGCGCGGACTGGGGCGGGGACCAGCAGGGGCAGGGACAAAACGACGGGCAAGGCAGCTGACCGCCCGGTTCGGCGCAATTCGACCCCCGATGCGCCGGAACCCTTCCCCTTGCACCCTCACAAGGGCTATAAGCCCGGCAATCGCCGCGCCAGGACGCGGCCCGACCAGACAATGGCAGAGGACGGCATGAGCAACGATTCCAACCATGAGAAGCATCACGAAGGCGACGTGGCCTTCATCCGGTCGCTGGCCCAGTTGCTGAATTCCAGCGAGCTGTCCGAGATTCAGGTCAAACGGGAATATGGCGAACATGACCGCCTGACGGTCAGCCTGTCCAAGCAGGGCAAGCAGGTCGTCTATGCGCAGGCGCCCCAGCAACAGCAGGCCGCCGCCCCCCAGCCCGCCGCCTCGACCGCGTTGACGGTGCCCGCCGCCGCTTCGGCCGATCCGGCCAGCCTGCCCGGCGTGGTCACCTCGCCCATGGTCGGCACCGCCTATCTGTCGGCGGAACCCGGCGCTGCGGCTTTTGTGACCGTCGGTCAGACCGTGGCCGAAGGCGACACGCTGATGATCGTCGAGGCGATGAAGACCATGAACCACATCCCCGCCCCGCGCGCGGGCACGGTCAAGCGCATCCTGATCGATGACGGCATTCCGGTCGAATTCGGCACGCCCCTGATGATCGTCGAGTAAGCCCATGTTCGACAAGATCCTTATCGCCAACCGGGGCGAGATCGCGCTGCGCGTGATCCGGGCCTGCCGCGAGATGGGCATCGCCTCGGTCGCGGTCCATTCCACCGCCGACACGGATGCGATGCATGTGCGCATGGCCGACGAATCGGTCTGCATCGGCCCGCCTTCCTCCGCGCTCAGCTATCTGTCGATGCCCGCGCTGATTTCCGCCTGCGAGATCACCGGCGCGCAGGCCATCCATCCCGGCTATGGTTTCCTGTCCGAAAACGCCGGTTTCGTGCAGATGCTGGAAGATCACGACATCACCTTCATCGGCCCGCGCGCGGAACATATCCGCATCATGGGCGACAAGATCACCGCCAAGGACACGATGAGGGCGCTTGGCGTGCCGTGCGTGCCCGGCAGCGAGGGTGGCGTGAACGACGTGGACGAGGCCAAGGCGGTCGCCGCTGAAATCGGCTATCCGGTCATCATCAAGGCCACCGCAGGCGGCGGTGGACGCGGCATGAAGGTCGCGCTGGATGAAAGCGGCCTCGAGGTCGCCTTCCGCACCGCCCGGTCCGAGGCCAAGGCCGCCTTCGGCAATCCCGATGTCTATCTGGAAAAATACCTGCAGCGCCCCCGCCATATCGAGATTCAGGTCTTTGGCGACGGCAAGGGCCGCGCGGTTCATCTGGGCGAACGCGACTGTTCGCTGCAGCGCCGCCATCAGAAAGTGCTGGAAGAGGCGCCCGGCCCGGCGATCACGCAGGAACAGCGCGATCGCATCGGCAAGGTCTGCGCCGATGCCGTGGCCAAGATCGGCTATTCCGGCGCCGGCACGATCGAATTCCTGTTCGAGGACGGCGAATTCTATTTCATCGAGATGAACACCCGCCTGCAGGTCGAACATCCGGTGACCGAGGCGATCTTTGGCGTCGACCTCGTGCGCCAGCAGATCCGCGTCGCGGCGGGCCTGCCGATGGAGTTCCATCAGGAAGATCTGGTCATCAACGGCCATTCGATCGAGGTCAGGATCAACGCCGAAAAAGTGCCGGGCTTTTCGCCCTGCCCCGGCCGCATCACCCAGTATCACGCCCCGGGTGGCCTTGGCGTGCGGATGGATTCGGCGCTGTATCAGGGCTATGCGATCCCGCCGTATTACGACAGCCTGATCGGCAAGCTGATCGTGCATGGCCGCGACCGTGACGAGGCTCTGGCCCGCCTGTCGCGCGCCCTGGGCGAGTTGATCGTGGACGGCGTGGACACCACCGTGCCGCTGTTCCGCGACCTTCTGGCCGAGCCGGACATCCAGTCGGGCAATTACTCCATCCATTGGCTGGAGCGCTGGCTGGCGGCGCATTACGCCTGACGGATGCTGACCCCCGCGCAACTGCTGAGCGGCTATGCGCGAGGCGTCTTTCCCATGGCGGAAAGCGCCGATGATGACCGCCTGCACTGGTTCGACCCGCCCCGGCGCGGGATCCTTCCGGTGGGCGGCGTTCATGCCGCCCGCTCGCTCTGCCGCGATCTGCGGCGGGGCGGGTGGTCGGCGCATCTGGACGGCGATTTCGACGCAGTGGTTGCCGCCTGCGCGGATCGCGAGGCGACGTGGATCAACGCCCCGCTGGCCGGGCTGTACCGCGACCTGCACGCCTTGGGCCATGCCCATGCTTTCGAGATCCGCCATGACGGCGCCTTTGCCGGCGGCATGTTCGGGATCACCTTGGGGGCGGCGTTTTTCGGGGAATCGATGGTGTCGGCCCGGCGCAACGGATCGCGCATGGCGCTGATCTGGGCCTCGGATCATCTGGCGCGCTGCGGGTTCACGCTGTTCGACACGCAGTTTCTGACGCCGCATCTGGCCAGCATGGGAGGGGTCGAAATTACCCGCGCCTCTTATCGCGCCCGCCTGTCAGCGGCGCTGCGGCGCCCTGCGGATATGGGCGCCCATCCGCTGCCGACATCGGATCAGCTTTGGCAGGCCATCACCCAGACATCATAGCGCGCATCGTCCAGCGCCGACAGCGCCGGAGAGCTGGCGATCATCCAGCCGCTGAACACCGTCGCATTCTGGCGCAGATCGGTGATTGTCAGCTGAGCGAAGGCATCCGAGCTGGGGTCGCCCGCCGGATAGCGGCATTCACCCAAGCGGATCTCCAACCGGCCATAGCGCTGCGCCTCGCCCACCTGCAGCGGCAGGTCGGTGGTACGCCCCGACACCTTGTCCAACCCCCGCAGCATGGCGCCGGGTGCCCGGACCGTGTCCTGCGCCGCCGCCGGGCTGGCCAGCAGCAGCGCCAGAAGCGCGGCGCGGATCACGGCGCGGTTCCGTCTTGGGACGGGGCATCATCGCCCGACTGGCTGTCCACGAATTTCAGCATCAGCTGCAACAGGCTGACGGCGCCCTGCACATCCTCGATCTCGTCGCCCGGCGCCAGATCATCGGGACTGCCGCCCGGCTGCAGCTGGATATAGGCGCCACCCAGCAGGCCGTCCGACTGGATCAGCGCGGCGCTGTCGGTGGGCAGGATGATATCATTGGGGATCGTCAGGGTAGCATCGGCCATATAGGTCTGCGGGTTCAGGCGAATGTCGCTGACCCGCCCGATCCGCACGCCCGCCAGCCGAACCTCGGTCCCCACTGCGACGCCGTCCACATCGGGAAACGAGGCCGTGACTTCGTATCCCGCGCCGCCGCCCCATTGCCCCTGCGCGGCCCATATCAGAAAGCCTGCGGCGACCGCCAGAACGACGCCGCCCGCGATCAGTTCGGCCCGCGCCTCGGCGCGGTGGAACCCGGTCGCGGACATATTATTCAGGACGCCACGCGTCATAGTCGCTGCGCTGCGCGGGTTGGGCGCGATACAGAGAGCCTGCGGGGACATAGGCGTCAGCCGTGCCGGTCTGGTTCGCCTTGTGCGGGCGTTCCCAATCCCTGCGCGGCAGCGCTAGCTCGGTCGGCGGCTCGTTCCAGGTGTGGTGCAGCCAGCCATGCCATTCCGGCGTAATCTGACTGGCCTCGGATTCGGCCTTATAGATCACCCACCGCCGCTTGCCATCCTTGGTCTTGTAAAACATGTTGCCCGCAGCATCCTCGCCGACCTTGAGGCCGTGGCGCCATGTCCAGAACTGGGTGTTGAGCGTCTGGCTGTTCCACCAGGTCAGAAAGCGCAGCAGAAACGACATCGACGGGCCCCTTATCGACAGGATTGTTGCCGGGATATGCCCCGGATCGGTGCCAAGGTCCAGCCTTCGAACCGATCCGGGGCCCTTGGCCGGTTACCCGGCCGAGGCGCTTTCCTTCTTGGCGTCGGTGTGGATCAGCAGCGGCTTGGCAGCCGAGGATTCGACCGCGTCCTCGTTCACCACGACCTCTTCGACGCTGTCCAGACCGGGCAGTTCGAACATCGTGTCCAGCAGGATCTCTTCCATGATCGAACGCAGGCCGCGGGCACCGGTCTTGCGCTTGATCGCGCGCTTGGCGATGGCGGTCAGCGCATCTTCCGTAAAGGTCAGCTGCACGCCTTCCAGATCGAACAGACGCTGGTACTGCTTGACCAAGGCATTCTTTGGCTTGGTCAGGATGATGATCAGCGCTTCCTCGTCCAGATCGGTCAGGGTCGCGATGACCGGCAGACGGCCCACGAATTCCGGGATCAGGCCGAATTTCAGCAGATCTTCGGGCTCCAGTTCCTTGAACAGCTCGCCCACGCCCTTGTCATTGGCTTCCTTGACCGAGGCGCCAAAGCCCATCGCCGTGCCCTTGTTGCGCTGCGAGATGATCCGGTCCAGACCCGCGAACGCACCGCCGCAGATGAACAGGATGTTCGTCGTGTCCACCTGCAGGAATTCCTGCTGGGGATGCTTGCGACCACCCTGCGGCGGCACCGAAGCGACGGTGCCTTCCATGATCTTCAACAGCGCCTGCTGCACGCCCTCGCCCGATACGTCGCGGGTGATCGAGGGGTTGTCGGATTTGCGGGTGATCTTGTCGACCTCGTCGATATAGACGATGCCGCGCTGCGCCCGTTCGACGTTGTATTCCGACGATTGCAGCAGCTTGAGGATGATGTTTTCGACATCCTCGCCGACATAACCCGCCTCGGTCAGCGTGGTCGCATCGGCCATGGTGAAGGGCACGTCCAGGATCCGCGCCAGCGTCTGCGCCAGCAGCGTCTTGCCGCAGCCGGTGGGGCCGATCAGCAGGATGTTGGATTTCGCCAGTTCGATATCGGTCTTGGACCCGTGGTTCAGGCGCTTGTAGTGATTATGCACCGCGACCGACAGGACGCGTTTGGCATGTTCCTGACCGATGACGTAATCGTCCAGCACGCCGCAGATCTCGCGCGGGGTGGGTACACCGTCGCCCGATTTCAGGCCGCTGGATTTCGTCTCCTCGCGGATGATGTCCATGCACAGCTCGACGCATTCGTCGCAGATGAACACGGTCGGCCCCGCGATCAGCTTGCGGACCTCGTGCTGGCTCTTGCCGCAGAAGCTGCAATAGAGCGTGTTCTTGCTGTCACTGCCGGACTGGTTCGCCATCGTCCACTTCCTTCACTGCCGCCACGCGGGGCCGCGCTGCGGGCGGCGGCGGTCCCTGACCGCGCGCCGCATCTTCGGTTTCCTGCGCCGGATCGGCCGCCGCAGGTCATTCGTTCCATGTTACGGGCCAGCCCGGCCCGTCACAATCCCCAAGAAGGCTATTTCTTCTCGGGGACGGCCTTGCCGCGCGGGGCGACGACCTCGTCGATCAGGCCGAAATCCTTGGCCTCGTCCGGGGACATGAAGCGGTCACGCTCCAGCGCCTCTTCGACCTCGGACAGGGTGCGGCCGGTATGGGTGACATAGATGTCGTTCAGCCGGCGCTTCAGCTTTTCGGTCTCACGGGCGTGGATCAGGATGTCGGTCGCCTGACCCTGGAACCCGCCCGAGGGCTGATGGACCATCACCCGGCTGTTGGGCAGCGAATAGCGCAGCCCCGGTTCGCCCGCCGCCAGCAGCAGCGACCCCATCGAGGCCGCCTGCCCCACCACCAGCGTGGACACGCGGGGGCGGATATACTGCATCGTGTCATAGATCGACAGGCCCGAGGTCACGACACCGCCGGGGCTGTTGATATACATGCTGATATCCTTGGACGGGTTCTCCGCCTCGAGGAACAGAAGCTGCGCGCAGATCAGCGTGGACATGCCGTCATGGACCGGCCCCGAGACGAAGATGATCCGTTCCTTGAGCAGCCGCGAGAAGATGTCATAGGCCCGTTCCCCGCGAGAGGTCTGTTCGACCACCATGGGCACCAGGTTGTTCATGTAGAATTCTGCCGGATCGCTCATCTTCTGTCCTTGCCTGTTCGTCCCAGAGTTCCCGCGATTCGTCCGGGTCTGAATCCCTGTCTTAGCCGCGATAGGTTGACAGAGTCTTAGTAACCGGCAAGGTCAGCCGCAAGGGATGGATCGAAAAACGACCCTTTGAGGCAGGCAGGAGGCCATCGTGAAGCTGATCGTGGGGCTGGGCAATCCCGGTGCGAAATATGCGTCAAATCGTCACAATATCGGGTTCATGGCGCTGGACCGGATCGCGGCCGATCACGGCTTTGCGCCCTGGCGGCCCCGGTTTCAGGGGCTGACCGCCGAGGGGCGGCTTGGCGATGTCCGCGTGACCCTGCTGAAACCGCAGACCTTCATGAACCTGTCGGGTCAGGCGGTCGGAGAGGCGGTGCGCTATCTCAAGCTGAGCCCGGCGGATGTGACCGTGCTGCATGACGAGCTGGATCTGGCGCCCGGCAAGGCGCGGGTCAAGCAGGGCGGCGGGCATGCGGGGCATAACGGGCTGCGGTCAATTCATCAGCATCTGGGCCCGGATTATGGGCGGGTGCGCCTTGGGATCGGGCATCCGGGGCACAAGGACAAGGTGGCGCCCTATGTGCTGTCAGATTTCGCCAAGGCCGATCAGGACTGGCTGGACGATCTGATCCGGGGGATCTCGGACGGGGCGGCGTGGCTGGCTGCGGGCGACGGGGGGCGGTTCCAGAATGCGGTGG
>NZ_RQRT01000008.1 GCF_004335005.1 Paracoccus nototheniae
CATGTTCGGCAGGCTCAAGGATTGGAGGCGCGTGGCAACGCGATATGACAGATGTCCGAAGATCTTCCTCTCGGCCATCGCCCTCGCAGCAACCGTCATCTATTGGTTATGAATCCTGACCCTAGCAAAAGACGCTCTAGTGGAGGCGACCAATCAGGATGCTCAAGATCTCAGGCGGGCTTACACGCACTTTCAATTCTTGGTCCCTTCATTTGAGGGGGGTGACCAGGTTCTGTCTATTGGGGTGCTTCGTCAAAAAATTGGAAACGCGATACATTCGTTAATTAATGAAATTGATAAGGGTCAAAGTGAGCTAAACGCTTACCATGTCAAGCTGTTGACCCCAGAGACGTACGATACAGGCAGCATAAAGGAGCTGAATTTTGCCGTTGAGAAATTGGAGAAAGAATTGAGAGGCTATATCGCAATGGAGTGATTATTTTGTGATGAGGGGGGGAATGATATAGGAGTTTGCCGTAAAGTTATAGAAGCCTACCGCAACCGCCTCCGAATATCATCCCGATCCCCGCGCACCATCCCCGGGATCAGAAACAGATCGATCACGCACCACAGCGCGACAAACGCCACCAGCGGCCAGCCGATCAGCACCATCGTCAGCAGCCAGCCCAAGGCCCACAGCGACAGCATCAACAGCCCGCTGATCCAGCGGCCCAGATACATGCGGTGCACGCCAAAGCCCCACAGAAAGATCAGCAGCAGATAGGCGATCAGCGGCGACTTCGCCTCATTGGCGACCCGTTGCTCGATCAGCAATTCCCGTTGCGTGTCCATCCGTCCAAGGCTCCTTGTCCTGCGCCGGGCCGTGATGACCCGCCTTCAGGACATAAGAACACGGAAACCCCGCGCAAGGTTTCGCCTGCGCGGGGCCAGTCCCATCCTTGCGGGGATTCACATGCTTGTGGGGATCACGGCGCGGCGGGCGCTGCCGGGGCGGGCGCCGGGGCTGCGTCCGTGTCCTGACCCACACGCTCGAACCGCTCAAAGACCAGACCCACGGGGCGGATCGGCGCGCCGGGCTGATCGGGGCGGTTCAGATCGGTCAGGGCCAGCCGGTAACGGCCCGGCTCCAGCACGACCGGGCCCATCCGGGCATCGGTGCCGCCTGCCGAATCGTCGTCCTGCCCGACCACCGCGCCATTTTCGCCGAACAGCGCCAGTTTGGCATCGACACCGACCAGCCCGCCATAGGCGCCCACGACCAGCGCGGTTTCCCGCTCCAGCGTGAAATCCAGCCATTGCGCGCTGCCATCCTGCAGGACGACCGTCTCGGTCGTGGTGGTCAGATCGATGGTCTGCATGGGGTAATCGCCGTCAAAGGGTGGCGCCAGTTCGCCCTTGCGCCAGGCGCTGCGCAGAAAGTTGTCGCGGTCCAGCGCCTCGACCGAGACATCGATCAGGCCCTCGCCTGCCGAGATCGGGGCGACCCCCAGACAGTAATCGCCCGCCGCCAGCCCGCTTGGGAAATCCAGCCGCGCATTCAGCCCGTCGGCATCGTCATTCGCGGCGATCTGGGCGCCCGCGCCGTCGAACAGCACCATGTTCGGGTCCAGCCCGACGCTGGCGGCGCGCAGGGTGACCGGCGTGGTCGCATCCAGCGAGAACCGCAGATAGCGCAGGCTGCCATCGGTCTGAGTGCGGGCGGGCAGGGCCCCGTCCAGCGCGCCGTCCGACAGCGCCTCGGCCGACAGGGGCTGGCCCTCGGTCTCGGGCGTGCAGGCGGTGATGGTGGTGCTGGCCGGTTCGCTCAGCAAGGGCGACATCTCGGGGCGCGACAGCTGCACGGTCGCGGTCATGTCGGATGCGCCGATGGGGATCAGCCGCACGCAATAATCGCCCGGCCCGACCGATTGTTCGATCCGCGAGGCAAGGCCCACCGCATCGTCGTTTTCGGCCAGCAGATCGCCCTCGGGCGTTTCCAGCCGCAGCGAGGGGTCGGCGTCCGGCGCATCCGCTTCGACCCGCAGGGCCTGGGACGCCGCGCTGACGCGGAACATCGCATAGGGGCTGGTCGTGGCTGTCGTGGACATCTGCCGGGACAGCGGGCCGTCCGCCGTGCTGAGGTCGCTGGTCTCGGCCCCGTCGCCCAGCCACAGCGCGGGCTGGCCCGAACAGGTCGGTCCTTCGGCTGCGGCCTCGGGCGCCGGCGGCGCGCTGTCCTGCGACAGGGCGGGCAGCGGCCAGGCTGCCAGCAAGGCCACGGGCAGCAAGGCCACGGGCAGCGGAACAAGACGGGACATGAGACTCATGATGACACCTTCTGGTTGAACGGAACGGTCGGTTGGCGGCAGACTGTCACCCCGGACCGGCAACCGCAAGCGCGCGCATCCCGTGGTTTTTGTCCGGTTCCGGGGGTTTTCCGCCGATCCGGCTTGACCCTTGGCGCCCGGCACGGTTCAAGACGGCAAACCCCTTTAGCGGCCCGGATCCGGAAAGCACACAGCCCATGAAGTTCACCCTCTCCTGGCTCAAGGAGCATCTCGACACCACCGCGACCCTGGGCGAGATCGCCGAGGCGCTGACCGATCTGGGGCTGGAGGTCGAGGATATCCAAGACCCCGCCGCACGGCTTGGCACCTTCACGCTGGCGCGGATCGACCAGGCCGAACAGCACCCCGATGCCGACCGGCTGCGGGTCTGCCGGGTGATGACGGATGAGGGCGAAAAGCAGATCGTCTGCGGGGCGCCGAATGCCCGGGCGGGCATCACGGTCGTCCTGGCCAAGCCCGGCGATTATGTGCCGGGCATCGACACGACCCTTGGCGTGGGCCGCATCCGGGGCGTCGAAAGCCATGGCATGATGGCCAGCGAACGAGAGCTGGAGCTGTCCGAGGAACATGACGGCATCATCGAGCTGCCCTCGGGCGAGGTCGGCCAACGCTTTGTCGACTGGCTGGCGCAGAACGCGCCCGACAAGATCGACCCGATGATCCATATCAAGATCACCCCGAACCGCCCCGATGCGCTTGGCGTGCATGGCATCGCACGCGATCTGGCCGCCCGGGGTCTGGGCGTGCTGAAACCGGTGACGGTCCAGCCGGTCGAGGGCGCGTTCCCCTGTCCCATCGGCGTGACCATCGCACCCGAGGTGGCGGCCAAGGCGCCGTTCTTTGCGGGCCGGGTGGTTCGCGGCGTGACCAATGGTCCGTCGCCCGCCTGGCTGCAAAAGCGGCTGCGCGCGATCGGGTTGCGCCCGATCAATGCACTGGCCGATATCACCAATCTCCTGACCTTTGACCTGAACCGCCCCTTGCACGTCTTCGATGCGGGCAAGGTCTCGGGCGATCTGACCCTGCGCGGGGCCGTGCCGGGCGATCAGCTGCTGGCGCTGGATGACAAGACCTATGCCTTGCCCGAAGGCGCGGTGGTGATCTGCGACGATGCGGGCGTGGAAAGCATCGCGGGCATCATGGGGGGGGCGGCCTCGGGCGTGTCCGAGGGCACGACTGATGTGTTCATCGAGGCCGCCTATTTCGATCCGATCAGCACCGCCGCCGCAGGCCGGGCGCTGAAGATCAACAGCGATGCGCGCTATCGGTTCGAACGCGGCATCGACCCGGCTTTTACGCGCGACGGGCTGGAGCTGGCGACCCGGATGGTCATGGATCTGTGCGGCGGTGAACCCTCGCAGGTCGTGACCGCAGGCGCGTTGCCCGACACAAGCCGCGCCTATCGTCTGGACCCGCAGCGGACCAGCCGCCTTGTGGGCATGGACATCCCCGAGGCCGAACAGCGCGCAACGCTGGAGGCGCTTGGTTTCCGGTTGGAGGGCGACATGGCCCATGTCCCCAGCTGGCGCCCCGATGTGCTGGGCGAGGCCGATCTGGTCGAGGAGATCGCCCGCATCGCCAGTCTGACCAAGCTGCAGGGCAAACCCCTGCCGCGTCTGCGCGCCGGTGTGCCCTTGCCGGTGCTGACGCCCCTGCAGGTGCGCGAACGGACCGCGCGGCGGATGGCAGCGGCCCTGGGCTATGATGAATGCGTGACCTATAGCTTCATCGACCAGCGTTCGGCGCAGCTGTTCGGCGGTGGCACGGATGCGCTGCGGGTGGACAACCCGATCAGCAGCGAGATGAGCCATCTGCGCCCCGATCTGCTGCCCGGCCTGTTGCAGGCGGCGGCGCGCAATCAGGCGCGCGGCTTTGCCGATCTGGCCCTGTTCGAGATGGGCCCCGTCTTTTCAGGCGGCGAGCCGGGCGAGCAGTCGCTGAGCATCAGCGGCCTGCTGATCGGCTTCAGTGCGCCCCGCGATCCCTTTACCAGCCGCCGCAAGGTCGATCTGTATGACGCCAAGGCCGATGCCGAGGCGATCCTGCAGGCGATCGGTGCCCCGGCCCGCGCCCAGATCACCCGCAAGCTGGAGGGCTGGTGGCATCCGGGCCGGGCAGGGACCATCGCGCTTGGCCCCAATGTGCTGGCGACATTCGGCGAGATCCATCCCCGCGTGCTGGCCCGGATGGATGTCAAGGGCCCTGCGGTCGGCTTTACCATCCGGCTGGCCGCCGTGCCCTTTCCCAAAGCGAAGACTCCGACGCGTCCGGCGCTGGATTTGGCGGGTCTGCAGGCGGTCGACCGCGATTTCGCCTTTGTCGTGGGGCCGCAGGTCGAGGCGCTGACGCTGGTCAATGCCGCGCTTGGCGCCGACAAGGCGCTGATCGCGCAGGTGTCGGTCTTTGATCAGTTCGTCGGGCTGGAGGGCGACCGGAAATCGGTGGGCATCACCGTGCGCCTGCAGCCGCGCGACAAGACCCTGACCGATACCGAGATCGAGGCGGTCAGCCGCAAGATCGTCGAGAAGGTCGAGAAGGCGACGGGCGGCACCCTGCGCGCCTGAGCGGAGCGCCTTTGGCCGGAAAGCCGGGGGGCCAGCCCCCCGGTCCCCCCGGGATATTTTTGCCAAGATGAAAGAGGCGCCGCGGCGATGGGGTCGGGCTGCGTCTTTTTTGTGGGGGGGGGGAGGGATTTTGGAGCGGGTGACGGGAATCGAACCCGTGTCTCTAGCTTGGAAGGCTAGGGTCTTACCATTACACAACACCCGCGCTGAGCGGCTGTATAGGACGGAGCGGCGGCGGGTTCAAGCGCTTGCGGCATCAGCGCCGCGCGGCGAAGAAGCTTTGCAGCAGCGCGCGGGAGGGCTGGGCCGAGAGGCCGTCATAGACCTGCGGGCGGTGGTGGCATTGCGGATGGTCGAAGACCCGCGCGCCATGCGTCACGCCGCCCATGCGCGGATCGTCGGCGCCGAAATAGAGCCGTGCGATGCGGGCGGCCGAGATGGCGGCGGCGCACATCGGGCAGGGTTCCAGCGTCACCCACAGGTCATGGCCGGGCAGGCGTTCCGACCCGAGGCGCGCGCAGGCGGCGCGGATCGCGAGGATCTCGGCATGGGCGGTGGGGTCGTTCAGCTCTCGGGTGCGGTTGCCTGCGGCGGCGATGACGCGTCCCCGGGGGTCGGTGATGACGGCGCCCACCGGCACCTCGCCGCGCAGGGCGGCGGCCCGCGCCTCGGCCAGGGCCTGATCCATATGGGTGGTGAAATCCGCCATGCCGCCCTTGTGGCAAGCTGGGGGCGGCTGCGCAAGGAAACGCTTTCCTTGTGCGGGGGTTGGGCGTAGACACCCCTCTTTGCCCCGCAGAGATGCGAAGGAGACGCGCATGACCGACGACCAGATCCCCGACCGCAAGACCCCCCAGACCGCGCCGCGTACCGAGGCCGACCGCATCGCCAAGGTGATGGCCCGTGCGGGCATCGCCAGCCGCCGCGAGGCCGAGCGCATGATCGTCGAGGGGCGCGTCAGCGTGAACGGCAAGAAGATCGACAGCCCGGCGCTGGACGTGCTGCCCACCGACCGTATCACCGTCGATGGCAAGAAGCTGGAAGATCCGCAGGAAACCCGGCTGTGGCTGTATTACAAGCCTTTGGGGCTGATCACCTCCGAGAATGACGAACTGGGGCGGCAGACGGTTTTTGACGCCCTGCCGCGCGAGATGCCGCGGGTGATGACCATCGGTCGGCTGGACCTGAATTCCGAAGGCCTGCTGCTGCTGACCAATGACGGAGAGCTGAAGCGGCGGCTGGAGCTGCCCTCGACCGGCTGGCTGCGCCGCTATCGGGTGCGGGTGAACGGCACGCCAAGCGACATGACCTTCGACCCGCTGCGCCGGGGCGTGACCATCGAGGGCGAGGATTTCTCGCCCATGGAGATCAAGCTGGACAGCCAGCAGGGCGCCAATGCCTGGATCAGCGTCGGCATCCGCGAGGGCAAGAACCGCGAGATCCGCCGCGCCATGGCGCATGTCGGGCTGCAGGTGAACCGGCTGATCCGGATCGGCTATGGGCCGTTCAAGCTGACCGGGATCGACAAGAATCAGGTGATCGAGGTCAAGCGCAAGGTGATGCGCGACCAGCTGGGCGGGCTGTTGACCGGCGATGTGGATGAAAAGCCGCGCGAGATGCGCCCGCGCGGGGCCGAAGGGTCGCGTGGGCCCCGGCCCGAGGCCGGTGATGCCGGGCCGCGCCGCTTTGCCGCCAAGCCGGGCTTTGCGGGGAAACCGGCCTTCGCGGGCAAGCCGGGGGCGCGGGGTCCGGGGGATCGCGGCGCTGCCGGCGGCGATGACCGGGCGCCGCGCAGCTGGGGGGCCAAGGCGCCTGCGGGCGATGAGGCGCGTCCGCGCTTTCAGGGCAAGCCCGCCGGTCCGCGTGGCGATTTCGGCGACCGGCCACCGCGCCCTGCGGGTGACAAGCCGCGCTGGAAAAGCGGCGGCGCGCCCGAGGGGCGCGGCGAGGGCCGGGGTGGACCGTCGGACAGGCCGCGTCCTGCGGGCGACAAGCCGCGTTTCCCGGCCAAGCCGGGCGATGCGCGCAAGCCTTTTGGCGCATCCCGTGATGGCGGGCCCGATGGCGGTCGCAAACCCTATGGCAAGCCGCGCGGGGATGGCCCCGATGGTGCGCGCAAGCCTTATGGGGCGCGCGGGGATGGTCCGGATGGTGCGCGCAAGCCCTTTGGCGGGCCGCGCGGGGATTCTGCCGACGGGGCGCGCAAGCCTTACGGGGCGCCCGAGGGTGGCCGCAAGCCCTATGGCAAGCCGCGTGATGCGGGGGATGCAGGCGCGTCCTCGGCCAAGCCGCGGTTCGAGGGCGGCAAGCCTTATGCCGGCCCGCGTGGGGATGGGCCCAAGGGTCCGCGCAAGCCCTTTGGCGCGCCGCGTGACGGGGCAGGCGACGGGCCGCGCAAGCCCTATGCCGGATCGAAGCCCGGCGAGGGTGGCAAGCCCCGGTCGGGCGGTGGCGGCAAACCCTATGGCGGACCGAGCCCCGAACGTGGCGGCGATCGCCCGGCGGGACCGGGCAGGCCGGGCGGGGCCGGAAAGCCCTTTGGCGCCGGTCGTCCCGCAGGTGGCGGCAAGCCGGGTGGCGCACCACGGCCCGGCGGTGCGGGCAAACCCTTTGGCAAGCCGCGCACGCCGCGCTGATCACGACAAAAGGCCGGACCCCAGGGTCCGGCCTTTTTCTTGACGCGATCGCCCGTCTGGCGCGGGGTCTATTTCGTCAGGATCAGCTTGCCCGCGCGGGTGATGCGCAACTGATAGACCTGTTCGTCCAGCACGATCAGGGCCTGATTGCCGCCCTGCGTCAGCTGGTTGGCATCATGTTGCGGCATCCGGGCCAGAATCGAGGTGCCGGGGCGGGTGAAATCGGCGGGGCGCGTTGCGGTCATGGGTCAGCCTCGTGATGTGGCATTGATGATGCCCTAAAGCTGACAAATTCATTCAGGTTTGTCAAAGTAAAAGAGTCGGGAATCTGAAATCCCTCGAAATTCCTTGCAAGCCGGGGGCGGCGGCCCTTCGCGGGCCGCCCGGAGGTCAGTCCTGCGACAGGCAGGCGATGATCGTATCGGCCATGCCGGTCAGCAGCGCCTCGTACTGGCCCGCGCCGGGGGCAAGGTCGCCGCCCTCGGGGCTCAGCTCGCCGCCAAGGCGGACGGGGCTGCCTTCGGTCACCGTGTTCAGCAGGGCCGGATCATGGGCGAATTCGGGAAAGGCGCAGTGGGCGCCGGTCTGGGTGATCATGCTGCGGATCTGGTCGATCCGGGCCGCCGAGGGGGTCGAGGCATCGCCGAGCGAGACGGGGATCGCCGGCTGCAGCCCGAAATGATCGGTGAAATACCCATAGGCGTCGTGAAAGACGATGAACCGCGCGTCGCCATACGGGGCCAGCCGGTCGCGCAGATCGCTGTCCAGCGCCGCGATGCGGGCGCTGGCGGCCTCGGCATTGGCGGCATAGATGGCGGCGTTCCCGGGATCCTGCGCCGAGAGGCTGGCGGCGATGGCCTGCAGCCAGGGACCGGCAT
Source organism: Paracoccus nototheniae (assembly GCF_004335005.1). Lineage (GTDB taxonomy): Bacteria > Pseudomonadota > Alphaproteobacteria > Rhodobacterales > Rhodobacteraceae > Paracoccus > Paracoccus nototheniae. Next base: position 8,367 of record NZ_RQRT01000008.1, read on the forward strand.
TGTCGGGGTTCAGCCAGGCATGGGGATCGCTGCCCGAATGATCGTGATCATGGTCGTCGCCCGCATGATCGTGGGCCTCATCCGCGTGGTCATGCCCGTGGTCGTGGTCGTCTGCGGCGTGTTCATGGTCATGGTCATGGTCATGATCGTGGTCGTGCCCGTGATCCTGCGCATGATCGTGATCCGCCTCGCCGTGATCATGCCCTTCGTCGGCGTGGTCATGATCGCCGCCCTCGTCATGATCCTTATGCCCGGCCTCGTCATAGCCGCGCAGGGTCACGCCCTCGACTTCCAGCAGGCGCAACTGGTCGCTGTCGGTCAGGGTGTCGGCGGCGCGGGCCAGCCAGGGGGTCAGGGACGGCCCCATCCAGATGACCAGATCGGCCCCCTGCAGCGCCTGCGCGTCCGAGGGGCGCATCTGGTAATGATGCGCGCTGGCGCCTTGCGGCAACAAGACGCGGACCTCGGCCAGATCGCCCATGACCTCTTGCACCAGTGCGCCGGTCGGGACCAGATCGGTCACCACCTGCGGGGCGGCAAGGGCGGGGCTGGCTGTCAGCGACAGGAACGCGGCGACGGATGCCTGATGGCGCATCGGGATCTCCTTTGGGCGGGCTTTGTTGCGATGACCGGGTTCTGTGTGTTACAGGATAACAAGTCAACCGGAATGTTACAGTATAACGACCCTGCCGGGGAAGGATTGCCGTGCCTCATGATGATGCCATCGCCGCGACCTTTGCGCCGCATGACCACCGCGAATGCGCCCATCGGGTGCTGGACGAGGCGGCCGTGCGACTGGCGGGGCAGGGTGCGCGGCTGACCCCGGTCCGCCGCCGCACGCTTGAGATCCTGCTGGAAAGCCACCGCGCGATGGGCGCATACGAAGTGCTGGACCGGCTGGCCGCCGAGGGGTTCGGGCGCCAGCCGCCGGTCGCCTATCGGGCGCTGGAATTTCTGGTTACCCATGGGCTGGCGCACCGGTTGCAGCGGCTGAACGCCTTTGCAGCCTGTCTGCATCCGGGCCATGATCACCACCCCGCCTTCCTGATCTGCCGCAATTGCGACAAGATCGCCGAGGCCGCCGCGATCGAGGTCCGCGACGCCCTGACCGCCGTCGCGGCCCAGGGCGGTTTCCGGGTCGAGCGGGCGACGATCGAGGCGCTTGGCCTCTGTGCCACCTGCGCCGCCGAGGGCGCCGCATGAGCGCGCCCGACACCCTGCAAAGCGACCCCCTGATCCAGTCGCGCGCATTGACCATCCACCGTCCCGGCACCTCCGAGCCGGTGCTGTCCCATGTCGATTTCCGCATCCTGCCCGGAGAGATCGTGACCGTGGTCGGGCCAAACGGGTCGGGCAAATCCTCGCTGATCCGGGCGCTTCTGGGGCATATGCCTCTGGCCTCGGGGCAGGTGGCGCGGCGGGCGGGGCTGCGCATCGGCTATGTCCCGCAGCGGGTTCAGCTGGACACTGCGATCCCGATGACCGTGCGCCGGTTCCTGTCGCTGCCCACCCGCGTCAGCGATGCGCAGGCCGAGGGCGCGCTGGCCCGGACCGGGGTGCCGGGCCTTGGCCCGCGCCAGCTGACGCAGCTGTCGGGCGGCCAGTTCCAGCGCGTTCTGCTGGCCCGCGCGCTTCTCAGCGACCCGCATCTGCTGGTGCTGGACGAGCCGACGCAGGGGCTGGACCAGCCGGGCATCGTGGCCTTTTACCAGCTGATCGAGGATGTGCGCCGCCAGACAGGCGCCGCCGTGCTGATGGTCAGCCATGATCTGCTGGTGGTCATGCGATCCTCGGACCGGGTTGTCTGCCTGAACGGCCATGTCTGCTGCGAGGGCACCCCCCAGCATGTCAGCACCGCCCCCGAATACCGCGCCCTGTTCGGCGCCGGGGCCGAGGGCACGCTGGCCTTGTATCGTCACAGCCACGATCATGATCACGACCTGATGCCGGACGCATCGCATGACCATGCTGCGGGCGGGGCCGGTGCGCATGTCCACGGCCCCGGCTGCGGGCATGACCACCACCACAGCGACAAGGCGGCCCCGGCGCCCTGAGGGGCGTGGGCCGGGCAGGGATGACCGATGCTTGACGATTTCTTCACGCGTGCGCTGCTGGCGGGGCTGGGACTGGCGCTGGTCGCAGGCCCTTTGGGCAGTTTCGTGGTCTGGCGGCGGATGGCCTATTTCGGAGATTCGACCGCCCATGCGGCGATTTTGGGGGTGGCCTTCGCGCTGGCCTTCGACATCTCGATCTATGCGGGCACGTTGACGGTCGCGGTGGCGATGGCCTGCCTTGTCTCGGCGCTGGTGGCGCGGGGGCAGGCGATGGACACGATGCTGGGGGTCTTGTCGCATTCGGCGCTGGCTTTGGGGCTGGTGGCGATCAGCTTTGTGCCTGCTGCGCGATCGGATCTGTCCAGCTATCTGTTCGGCGATATTCTGGCGGTGGGGCGGGCCGATCTGGCGCTGATCTGGACCGGGGCGGCGCTGGTTCTGGGGCTGCTGATCCTGCGCTGGCAACGGCTGGTGACCAGCAGCCTGAACGAGGAACTGGCCATGGCCGCAGGCATCGATCCAAGGGTCGAGCGTCTGGTCCTGTCGCTGTGTCTGGCCGTGGTGGTGGCGCTGGCGATTCGGGTGGTGGGGTCGTTGCTGATTTCGGCCATGCTGATCGTGCCCGCGGCGGCGGCGCGCGGATGGGCGCGCACACCCGAGCGGATGGCCGCCGCCGCCGCCCTGATCGCCGCCGGATCGGTGGCTGCGGGCCTGTGGGCAAGCCTGCATCTGGATACACCGGCCGGTCCCTCGATCGTGACTGCGGCGGCGGCTTTTTTCGTCGTCTCGCAAGGGCTTCGACGGGGTTAGTGCGGAATTGTCACAACTTTTCCGTGGGTTTGCAGGTGCAGGAATAAGGGGCGTTAAACGGTGTTGGCCAATATGCAACAGTGCATGCAGGGCCACGGGGGATTCAATCCAATCCAGCTTTTCAACCGTTCGGGTTTGTGTAACTGTCTCCTCGATGTTGCCAGCAATGGCAGCCGTCAATCGAAACGGAGCATGATCATGACCAAATTCGCTATTTTCGCGGCCGCTCTCGGCCTGACCGCAACTTCGGCTCTGGCCGGTGGCTATGTCGCCCCCGTCGTCGAAGTCGAGCCGGTGATTGTTGAAGAGCGTCCCGCATCGACCAACGCTGGCCTGGTGGTTCCCGCCCTGCTGCTGCTGGGCGTCATTGCCGCTGTCGCTTCGGACGACGACGACAGCTGATATCGGTTCGGATCGCCAACGCGATCCGCGCCACAAGGGGCTGGCCAATGGCCAGCCCCTTTTTTCATGTCCCGATCCGCTGAAGACGACGGCATCGCGACCTGACACCGGACATGAAAAAACCGGCCCCTCGCAGGGCCGGTTTTTCCTTATGGGGCATAGCTTTGGCCGGGATCAGGGGCGCAGTGTCTGGATGGTGGCATAGCCCATGCCCGGGCCGACCCATTGCCGCGACACGGGGATCTGCCCGCCCTGAACCACATAGTTGTTCTGGAAGGTCGCGCCATGACCTTCGCAGCTTTCGACCATCGTGCCCGGATTGGGGCCGGGGGCGGTCGTGCAGCTGAACTGCAAAGGGCGTTCCAGCCCGTCTCCTGCCAGATAGCGCATGATGCGCGTGCCGCGGCCGGACTGGCCCGCCCGGATCAGCGCCTCGGTGCCCGGCTCGGCCACCGACAGATCGCGACCCAGACCGCGCGTGCCGATCAGCATCCCGCCGCGCAGGATCACGGATTCGTCCGATGGCGTCATATAGGTCCGCATGGCGCCGTTCTGGCCGGTCATGGCCAGAACCTGCGTGCGGCCCAACCCCTCGAACCCGATCTGGATCAGCGGGCCGGGATTGAGGCGCAGTGCCTCGGCTGCGGCCTGCTGAGGGGTTGGGGGCGGGGCGGCAGGGGCCGCAGCCGTGCGGGCGCCCACGACGCCCGCTGCGGTTTCGGCAAGCGCTGCCAGCGGTCCCGATCCGCCCTCATCCGCGCTGTTATTGCTGCAGGCGGCCAGCGCGACCAGCGCGACAGCCGACAGGGCGATCCTGAAACCTTGCATCCGAACCGGTCCGCTCATCGCCAGAACCTCCCCCAGCCTTCATAAAGATCGACCGTATGGCTTTCGCGCACGCGGTCATACAGGCGCCCGTTCACATCCAGACGCGATCCGCCATCGCGCGACAGCGACCGCAGATTGGTCGAGACGCGATCGCGCGAGGCCTGACCCGTCGCCCAGCCAAGCGGGATCGACAGGGTGATGCCCTTGTCAAAGCTGCCCTCGCCGAATTCCTCGGCCGACAGGTTGGTCTTGGTCGCATAGGCGCCGATCTGCCAGCCATTGGCGAATTCGCGCGTCAGGGTCACCGTCGCGCCCTCGTCGCCCGCCAGATAGCGGCCCAGATCCAGCTGCGCGGTGAACCCCTGCGCAAATTCGTAATAGGCCGAGACATGGCCCGTCGTGACCTCGTAATCGCGGAAATCGAACAGCTGGTCGAAATCGCGCTTGCGGACGCGGTTCACCTCGGCCCCGAAGGCCAGCGGCGAATTGGCGGGTTTCCACAGCGCTTCTGCCGAGACACCGCCATAGGCCCGTTCCAGCAGACCCACGGTCACGCGGGAATAGACGGTGGGCGTGGGCTTGGCATACCAGGCCAGCGTCAGTTCCGGGATCACCGGGCTGGAATTGCCGGTATACATGCGCGTGTCGGACCGGACGCGCGGCACGCCTTCGGGCGTGGTTTCCAGCGACGGTTCGTTTTCGTATTCCTCGGGCGTGTAATACTCGCCACGCTGGCCCGGAATGCCGGGGCCGCGCTGGCCGATATCGCCGAAGGCGCGCTGGCGCAGGGCGCCGGTGACGATCAGGCCGGGGCGGATCTCATAGCTGGCGCGGGCTTCGGCGCCGACCTCGTGGGTGATCCCGTCCTCGGCGCTGAAGATGCCCAGATCCAGATAGGGTTTGATCGACCAGCGGAACCGGGGATACAGCCCCTCGGTCACGACCAGCCCGGGCGCACCGGCGGCGGCGTCCGACAGGGTCGAGGCGGCGGCGATCTGCCCGGCCTCGGTGTTTTCCAGCCGTTCGACATCGCTGCGCCGCACCGTCACCGAAGAGGTCGGCATCCCGTCGCTGGTCGAGGTGATCACGAAGGTCTCGACCGAGGGGGGCAGGGCGCGGGTCATCAGGCGTGCCGTGCGGCCCACCGCCTCGGCCTGAGAGATATAGCGCTGGTTGCGCAGCCGCACCTCGGCCCGGGTGGGCGACAGGGCCATGGATTCCAGCAGCTGGCCTTCGCTGGCCATCGCCGTGCCAAGGGCCGTCTGGATGGCGGGCTGGGCGGTCGGATCCTGCGACCAGCTGCCCGACCATCCCTCGGGATCCTGCGCCGGGGCAGGGCGCGGACGCACCGGCGCCGGGGCCTTTTCCAGACCCGAGGGGAAGGCCGCCTCGCGCGGGTTCAGCGCGATGGTGAATTGCGCGCCGATCGTCTCGCCGCCGATGGTATAGATCCCGGCTTCGTAATTCTGGCCAAAGCGGTAATTGGCGCCCAGGTTGATCTTGCTGCCCGGCTCGTCGCCCTGCTGGAACGTGTTCCCGGTGCTGTAGCGGGCCTGATAGATGTCGTTGGAATATTCGGCCACAAGGTTCAGCCGGTCATTGACCTGCCAGCTGACCGAGGCAAAGGGCTTGGCCCCGCCGGTGAACCAGTCGTCGACATTGGGCGTGCCGCCTTCGTCCCCCACATCGATGACGCGCGGATTGCCCGCCAGCGTGCCCCAGCCCAGACCAAGCGAGGCGCGGATCGTCGGCGTCACATTGCGCGTGGCCACGATATATTCGCCCGAATAGACGCCGGTGCCCAGAAAGTCCTGCAGGCCGACCGCGACGGCGGGACGCCATCCATCCTCGTCCACGATCTGATAGCGCAGATCCAGCGAGCGGTCGGAAATGAACCCCTCTTGCCGGAAATCCTGAATGCCATCGACGCGGCCATAGCGCAGGACCGCCGTCAGCCCCGGCAGCGCCTCAAAGAAGACGTTGCCGCGCCGCGCGTAATCGGACAGCGACAGTGTCGCGCCCAACGTGCCATCGGCCAGCGTTTCGGCGGTGGGGGTGTCGATGCCGCCCGGCAGGCCATAGCTGGACATGTTGCGCCCCAGCATCGGGTCTGCTGTCGCGATGCCGATCCCGGACCCCGCGATCAGGGCTATGGGCAGGGTGGTGGCCATCAGCTGGCGGGTCAGGCGCGAGCGGCGCATCGGCGGGCTTCCTTTCGGCGGCAGGGTCGGGGCAGATCAGTCAGCAGGGCTTCGGGCGCAAGGGTTTCAGGCCCAAAGGGTTCACGCCCAAGTGTTTCAGACCCAAGGGTTTCAGGCGCAGTGGCAGGCTTTGCCCTGCGGATCGACACACGAATGCGTGACCTGCAGGGCCTTTGTCTTACCCGGCGGGCGTCGCGGCCGTATCGGTTCCGGCGGCGGTATCGGCAGCAGGCGCAGGGGCAGGCTGGGCGGTGACCGCGCAGCCGGGCTGTTGCTGGCCCCCGACCGTCAGGCGGGCGGTCAGCGGGAAGCGGTCCCCCGACATGCTGTCCCGGCACGGGGCGGCGCGCATGTTGACCACGAACGGGCGCCCGTTCAGCACGCCCACATATTCGACCCCCTGATTGAACACCAACCGGTTCACCGAGATCGACCGCCCCGATGGATTGTCGGGCGTGCGATAAAGCGCGGTGTTGCCGCTGATCTGGACCCGCCAGGACGGTTCGTTCCCGGCCGCGACAAAGGCGGTGCTGCGATAGGTCAGCGGCTCGGCCATCTGGACCGGGCGGGGGGCGGTGGCGGCGGTCTCGATCGGCTGTTCCAGCGGCGAGACGGCGGGCGGGCGCGGGCCTGCGGGCTGTTCGGGCTGGGCGGCGGTCTGATCCAGCCCGATGCCACGGCGCAGGTCGGTCATCGCCTCGCTGTCGCAGGCGGCCAGAGGCAGGGTCATCAGGGCAAGGACGGCAAGACGGGGAAACATGGGGCTTTGGCCTTTTGGGTCGGTCACGATCGTTGTGATCCAAGCGTTACCAATCGCCGCGCCATGGGGCAAGCGCTGCGCCCCCGCCCGGCAAGCAGCCGCCGTCCCCTGTGGTAACTGAGACGATCAGAGCGTCCGCGGCCAGCGGCACGGCGGCGGCGACGCAACGGGCTGCGCCATCGGTCCGGACAAACAGGCCGGTCGTGGGCGATGAGGTCGATTGATAAATGATATCTTCTACCCCCATAGGGCGCATCCGGTGTGTTATTCGTTGAACTTCCTTTCGAAACCGGATCATGATCGGGCTATGTTCTTCCCGAAATCCGCGCCGATATGATCCCGACATGACCCCGCCAAAGCCCGCCCCGTCAGCCGCCGGCCCTGATCCCCTCTCTGCATCCGGGGGGCTTGCGCAATTTTGCTGGACCAACGGGCCGATGGCGCGCGCGATCCGGGCGCATGACTGGAGCGCGACCCCGCTTGGGCCGATGTCGGGTTGGTCGGCGTCGCTGATGGCGGCGGTGCGGATGATGCTGGGGCAGCGCCATGCGACCAGCATGTTCTGGGGCCCGGACCTGATCTTGCTGTATAACGACGCCTATGCCCCGGTTCTGGGCCGAAAGGAATCCGGCGCCCTGGGCCAGCCGTTCCGGCGCATCTGGTCCGATGTGTGGAACGACGTCAGGCCGCTGGTCGATCAGACGCTGTCGGGTCACGGCACATTTTCGGAAGAGATGCGGCTGGTCATGACCCGCAACGGCTATGACGAGGAAACCTTCTGGACCTTCAGTTATGGCCCGCTTTACGACGATGACGGGACCGTGGCGGGGCTGATGAACATCACCGTGGACATGACCACGCTGGTGCAGGCGCGACGCGACCAGCAGATCATGCAGGAAGAGCTGCTGCACCGGATCAAGAACATCCTGTCGGTGACCTCGACGGTCGTGTCCTCCAGCCTGCGCAATGCCGAAACGATCCAGGAGGCCCGCGACAGCGTCGGCGCACGGATCATGGCGCTGGCCCGCGCGCAGGGGCTGTTCACAGGCCTTGGCGACAGCGCCGACATCACCGAGGTGATGGCCCGGTCGATCGGCGCGCATCTGGCGGGCAACGACCGCATCCGCCTGTCGGGGCCGTCCGTGCCGCTGAGCAGCCAGCAGGCCGTGGGCCTGTCGCTGGCCCTGTACGAGCTGGCGACGAATGCCGCCAAATACGGCGCGCTGGCCACCCCTGATGGCGCGGTCGATGTCAGCTGGTCGGTCGCGGGCGATGGTTTCGCGCTGGACTGGCGCGAAAGCGGCGGCGCCCCGGTGACGGACCCCGCGCGCGAGGGGTTCGGATCGCGGCTGGTCAATCAGATTGTCCCCGCCTATTTCGACGGCGAGGGGATCAGCGATTATGCGGCAGCCGGGCTGCATTACAGCCTGCGCGGGCGGCTGACGCCCTAGGGTCGTGCCGGGCTAGCAGTTCGGGACATTGACGGCCAGACCGCCAAGCGATGTCTCCTTGTACTTCTCGGACATGTCGCGGCCGGTCTGGCGCATCGTCTCGATCGCGGCGTCCAACGGGACGATATGGTTGCCGTCGCCGCGCAGGGCCAGACTGGCGGCGGCTACCGCCTTGATCGCGCCCAGACCGTTTCTTTCGATGCAGGGCACCTGAACCAGACCGCGCACCGGATCGCAGGTCATGCCCAGATGATGTTCCAGCGCGATTTCGGCGGCATTCTCGATCTGGCGGGGGGTGCCGCCCAGCACGGCGGCCAGACCGGCGGCGGCCATGGCGGATGCGCTGCCCACCTCGGCCTGACAGCCGCATTTCGCGCCCGAGATCGACGCGTTGTGCTTGATGAGGCCCCCCACCGCCGCCGCCGTCAGCAGGAAATCGGGCAGCTGGCGTTCGGAAGCGCCCGGCACATGGTCCAGCCAATACCGGATCACCGCAGGCACGGTGCCCGCAGCGCCGTTGGTGGGGGCGGTGACGACCGCGCCCCCGGCGGCGTTTTCCTCGTTCACGGCCATGGCATAGGTCGACATCCAGTCGTTGATGACATGCGGCGCGGTCATGTTCAGCCCGCGTTCGGCCAGCAGCTTTCCATGGATGCCCTTGGCGCGGCGGCGGACGTTCAGCCCGCCGGGCAGGATGCCGTCGGTGGCCAGCCCCCGGTCCATGCAGTCCCGCATCGCCTGCCAGATGCGCGTCAGCCCGGCCTGCAGATCGGCCCCCGAGCGAAAGCACAGCTCGTTCTGTTCCTTCATCCGGGCGATGGACCTGCCCGAATTTTCAGCCATTTCCAGCATCTCGGCGGCGCTGGAAAAGGGAAAGGGCACGCTGCTGGAGGCGTCGCTGCGGCTGTCTCCGTCGCGTTCGGCCAATTCGCGGTCGGTCATCACGAAGCCGCCGCCGATGGAATAATAGATCTGGTGAAAGATCACGTCGCCCTGGGCATCGGTGGCCGACAGGGTCATCCCGTTCGCATGCCCCGGCAGGGCGGTGTCATAGTCGAACCGCAGGTCGCGGTCGGGATCAAAGGCCAGTGGGGCCAGTCCGGGGGGCGTCAACTGGCCCGTGTCGCGGTTCAGCGCCAGCGCGGTCTCGGCGGCGTCCATGTCGATATTGGCGGGGGTAAAGCCCGCAAGCCCAAGGATCGTGGCGCGGTCGGTGGCATGGCCCTTGCCGGTGAATGCCAGACTGCCATGCAGGCTGGCGCGCAGCCCATGGGCCTGAAACGGCTGCAGTCGCAGCGAATCCAGAAACCGCGATGCCGCCACCATCGGCCCCATCGTGTGCGAGGAGGAGGGCCCCACCCCCAGCTTGAACAGATCGAAGACCGACAGAAACATCACACTCCCCTTGCATATCCTGCCCTATCCAAGCACGACGGGGGCCGTGCCGCCATGTCTGTCGCGACCTTTCTGCCCCCCGGATGCGACATGTGAACCCGTCGGGGCAGGACGCGCGGTCCGCTGAATAATATTGCAAGTTGCCCAAAAATAGTGCAACTGGGTCGCGCCTGCGATTTGGGCAGGCCGGGCCTCGCCTGCCCTTCTTGCGGGCGGCGGCGAGCAGGGTGAAGGAACGAACATGCAATTGCCCGAACCCATCATTCTTGGCGACATGCCTCTGGGACCGCCGGTGTTTCTGGCGCCGATGGCGGGGATCACCGATGTGCCGTTCCGCCGGGCGGTGGCGCGGTTCGGCGCCGGGCTGATGGTGTCCGAGATGGTCGCCTCGACCGAGATGGTGACGCCCCGCCCCTCGACCCGCGCCGCCGTGCGCGCCAAGGCCCTGACCGAAGGGCTGCTGCCGGTCAGCGTCCAGATCGCCGGGCGCGAGGCGCAGCCGATGGCCGAAACCGCCCGCATCGTCGAAGGCATGGGCGCAAGGGCCATCGACATCAACATGGGCTGCCCCGCCAAGAAGGTGACCGGCGGGCTGTCGGGCGCAGCGCTGATGCGCGATCTGGACCATGCCCTGACGCTGGTTGATGCGGTCGTGGGCGCGGTCTCGGTCCCGGTGACGCTGAAGATGCGGCTTGGCTGGGACGATGATTGCCTGAACGCGGCGGATCTGGCGGCCCGGGCGCAGGGTGCCGGGGTGGCGATGCTGACCGTGCATGGCCGCACGCGGGCGCAGTTCTACAAGGGCCGCGCCGACTGGACGGCGATCCGCGCCGTGGCCGATCTGCCCGGGCGACCGCCGCTGGTGGCCAATGGCGATGTGACCGATGCCGACAGCGCGCGCGCCGCGCTGGCCGCATCGGGGGCCGAGGCGGTGATGGTCGGACGCGGGGCGCAGGGGCGGCCGTGGCTGCTGGCAGATATCGCCCACCGGCTGTGGGGCTGCCCGGCCCCGGTCATTCCGCAGGGCGACGCGCTGGCCGATCTGGTCGCCGCGCATTACGAGGATATGCTGGATTTCTATGGCATCGATCTGGGCCTGCGCGTCGCGCGCAAGCATCTGGGCTGGTATGCCGACGCGAATGCCGCACCGCTGCGCGACCAGCTGTTGCGCGCGCCCACGCCTGCGGCCACGATCGCCCTGATCCGCCGCGCCTTTGCCGACGCACCGGATGATGCGCCCGCTTTGGACGCCCTTGCCAAGACCCCTGACGAGGCCGCCGCATGACCCGCCCGCGCGATTTCATCGAGGCCGAGCCCGGGCCGGGATGGCAGGCGCTGCCCTTGCCCTCGCTGATCCTCGATGGCTGCGGCCGGGTCGCGGCGATGAACGACGCGGCCGAGATCTGGCTGAACATCTCTCGCAATTCGACACTTGGCCGGGTGCTGGAGGGGGACGAGCTGTCCACCCGCCTGCGTCTGCTGCCCAGCCTGACGCCGCTGATCACCCGCGTTCAGGCCAGTGACGAGGCGCTGTATCAGACCTCGGTCCAGTTCGAGATCGGCGACCGTGCGGGCGGCCATCAGGCGCGGCGTGCGGCGGTCCATGCCGGGCCGGCGGCGGTGGTGGGCGGGGTCGTCATGCTGCTGATCGTGCCGCAGGACGATGACGGGCTGCATCAGGCCCGCCATGTCCGCAGCGCCGCCCGCAGCGCCATCGGCATGGCCGAGATGCTGGCACATGAAATCAAGAACCCGCTGGCGGGCATTCGCGGCGCCGCCCAGCTGATGGCCATGAACGCCACGCCGGAAGACCGCGAGATGGCCGAGATGATCGTCAGCGAATCGCGTCGGATCGTGGCGCTGCTGGATCAGGTCGAACGGTTCGGCGACACCTCGGCGCCCAAGCTGGCGGCGCTGAACATCCATGACGTGCTGGAACAGGTGCGCCGGTCGGCTCAGGTCGGTTTCGCGCGGGGTGTGCAGATCGTGACGGATTACGACCCCTCGCTGCCGATGGCGCTGGCCGATGCGGACCAGCTGACGCAGGTCTGCCTGAACCTTGTCAAGAACGCCGCCGAGGCGATGGAGGGCAAGGCCGGTGGCACCATCCGCCTGCACAGCCATTACGATCACACCCTGCGTCGCCCCCCCGACGAGACCGATCCCGCAGGCCGGCCTCTGCCCCTGCAGATCGAGATCGAGGATAACGGCCCCGGCTTTCCCCCCGCCATCGCCGACCAGGTGTTCGAGCCCTTCGTCTCGGGCCGCGAGAATGGCACCGGGCTGGGGCTGGCGCTGGTCAGCAAGATCATCACCGACCATGGCGCCCTGATCCGGGTGGACAGTCGCCCCGGTCGCACCGTGTTCCGCATTTCCCTGCCCAAGGCATAAGGACCTGATCCCATGGACGGCACCGTTCTGATCGCTGACGACGACCGCACCATCCGCACGGTGCTGACGCAGGCGCTGACCCGCGCGGGCTGCCGGGTGCATGCGACGGGCAGTCTGGCCCAATTGTCGAAATGGGTCGAGGAAGGGCGCGGCGATCTGGTCATCACCGATGTCATGATGCCCGATGGCAACGGCATCGACCGCATTCCCGCCATCCGCGAGGCGCGCCCCGATCTGCCGGTGATCGTGATCTCGGCCCAGAACACCATCGTGACGGCGATCCGCGCGACCGAGGCCGAGGCGTTCGAATACCTGCCCAAGCCCTTCGATCTGCCCGACCTGATGGCCAAGGCCCATCAGGCCCTGTCGCGCCGCCCGCGCAAATCCGATCCGCTGCCCGATCCGCTGCCGGTCCCGCGCGAGGCCGCCGATCCGGCCATGCCGCTGATCGGCCATGCGCCCAGCATGCAGGCGCTGTTCCGCATGGTCGCCCGGGTGCTGAATGCCGATCTGCCGGTGATCATCGCCGGAGAGGCGGGGGTGGGCAAGACCACCATCGCGCGCAGCTTTCATGAACTGTCCGACCGCCGCGACCGGGGCATGGCGGTCCTGACCTCGTCGGATGCCAGCGAAGAGGCGATTGCGCGCGCCGCCGACAAGGCCCTCGCGGGGACGATCGTGATCGAGAATCCGGCAGGCTTCGACCCCGCTGCGCAGGCCCGTCTGATCGGGCTGATCGAAACGATGGAATCGGGCCCCGACCGCGCCGAGGCGCCGCGCATCGTCGCCACGACCGCCGCCGATCCGCAGGCCGATGTCTCGGCCGGGCGGTTGCGGTCCGATCTGTATTACCGGCTGGCGGGGGTGACGGTCAGCGTGCCGCCTTTGCGCGCGCGGGTGGATGACATCCTGCCCCTGGCCGCCCATCTGCTGGCCCGCGCTGCAGCGCAGGGTCTGCCCGAACGCAGCCTGTCGGACGATGCGGCCAGCCTGCTGCGCGCGCATCCCTTTCCGGGCAATGTGCGGGAGCTGGAAAACATGATGCGCCGTCTGGCCCTGACCGCCAGCGGCGCGGCCATCAGCGCCACCGAAATGCGCGAGGCGCTGACCCAGCAGACCGGCACCAGCCGCGTTCCCGCCCCGGTGACCGGCAACAGCGCCGCGCCTCAGGCCCCCGAACCCGCCGGTGTGGTGGCCCTGCCGCAGGCCGGATCGCGCCTGTCGGATTCGGTCGAGGCGCATCTGCAGCGCTATTTCGATCTGCATGGCGACGCGCTGCCGCCTCCGGGCCTATATGACCGCATCCTGCGCGAGGTGGAACGTCCGCTGCTGCAGGTCGCACTGGATGCGACAGGCGGAAATCAGCTGCGCTGCGCAGACCTTTTGGGCATCAATCGCAATACCCTGCGCAAGAAACTGACCGAGCTGAATATCGAGGTGACACGGCGACGCAAACTGATGTAAAACCGCCACAGGGGGCAGCGCGAACGACACGCGCCGCCCACGAGCAAAAGCCGCACAAGACGGCGAGTGGGGGTTATGGCAGGCCTTGTGTCGGGGCTCAGCTGGGACAGGCTGGCCCGTATCCGATTGCCGCGCCAATGGCGTGGCTTGCTGACCTGGGGCATCGTGCTGTCCGGCTTTGTGCTGGCGGTGGCGACCCTGCGGGTCATGGGTCCGTTTGCGCAGGGCATGCAGGGGCAGACGCTGCGCGTGGTGCTGCTGGCAGATCTTGCCTATCTGGTGGTCCTGATCGGCTTTATCGTCGCCCGCATGGCGCGGCTGATCGCCGATCGGCGCAACACGGCGCCCGCATCCCGGCTGCATGCGCGTCTGGTGGCGATCTTTGGCGGACTGGCGCTGGTGCCGACGGTGCTGGTCGCGCTGTTTGCGGGGTTTCTGGTCAATATCGGGCTTGAGGGCTGGTTTTCCGACCGGGTGCAGCAGGTGGTCACCACCTCTCAGGCGGCAGCCGAGGCCTATCATGCCGAACATCGGGGCGATCTGACGCAGGATGCGCGGGCCCTGGCCGGGGTGCTAACGCAGGCCGGGCGCGCCAATCCGCTGATCGAGGATGGCGAGATGCGTCAGCTGCTGACGCAGGGTCAGTCGCTGATCCAGCGCGGCCTGCGCGAGGCCTATATCATCAACGGGACCGGAGAGATCCGCGCCCGCGGCGAACGCAGCTATCTGTTCTGGTACGAGGCCCCCTCCAGCGATCAGCTGGACCGCGCGCAGGCCGAGGGCCTGACCCTGATCGAGGATTGGGACAATGACGAGTTTCGCGCGCTGGTCGCGCTGCCGCCGCTGGCCGACCGCTATCTGTATGTGACCCGAGAGGTCGATGGCAGCCTGCTGGGCCTGTTGGACGACACCCGCGCCACCGTCGGCGATTACCGCCAGCTGGAGGAGATGCGCGCGCAAGTGCTGCTGGAATTTTCTCTGGTCTATCTGGGATTTGCGCTGCTTCTGGTGGCGGCGGCGATCTGGCTGGGCCTGTGGTTCGCGCGCGGGCTGTCGCGGCCCATCGGCCTGCTGGCGCAGGCGACCGACCGGGTGGGACGGGGCGATCTGGACGTGCAGGTACCCGAACCCCGGACCGGGGACGAGATCCAGACCCTTGGCGCGGCCTTCAACCGCATGACCCGTCAACTGAAGACGCAGCGCGAAGAGCTGATCGAAAGCTATCGCCTGTCCGACGATCAGCGGCGGCTGTTCGACAATGTGCTGACCTCTGTCACCTCGGGGGTGATCGGGTTGGATGCCGCCGGAGAGATCGATTTCGTCAACCGCTCGGCCAGCCGCCTGCTGGGTCTGGATGCGAAACGCGACATCGACGCCCTGCTGTCCGAGGCGGTGCCCGAATTTGCGCCGCTGTTCGAACGGCTGTCGGCCTCGGTCGCGGAAACCATTCAGGACGAGGTGCGCCTGATGCGCGAGGGGCGCGTCGAAAGCCTGCTGGTCCGCATGGCGGTCCGGCGCGGTACCGATGGCGCGCTGGAGGGTTATGTGGTGGCCTTTGACGATGTGACCGAACTGGTCAGTGCGCAGCGCATGGCCGCATGGGGCGATGTGGCCCGCCGCGTCGCGCATGAGATCAAGAACCCCCTGACGCCGATCCAGCTGTCCGCCGAACGCCTGCGCCGCAAGTTCGGCCCTCTGGCCGCCGAGGGCGACCGCGCCGCGCTGGAACAATATACCGATGTGATCATCCGCCAGACCAACGATCTGCGCCGGATCGTGGACGAATTCAGCCGCTTTGCCCGGATGCCCGAACCCGACCGGGCAGAAACGGACATGGCCGCCCTGCTGCGAGAGGTCGCGTTGCTGCAACGCGATGCCCTGCATGGCGCGCTGGTCAGCGAGATCGGCGACACGCCGGTCATCGTCGATTGCGATGCGGGCATGATGCGGCAGGCGCTGACCAACCTGCTGAAAAACGCTGGTGAGGCGGTCGAGGAACAGGCCGCCCATCCGCCCGAGGGCTGGCAGCCGCTGATCCATATCAGCATGGACACCCAGCCCGAACAGGTCTGCATCCGCATCATCGACAACGGCCCCGGCCTGCCCGCCGACCGGTCGCGCCTGTTCGAACCCTATGTGACGCTGAAAAGCCATGGGACGGGTCTGGGCCTGCCCATCGTCAAGAAGATCGTCGAGGAACATGGCGGCAGCCTGTCCCTGACCGACGCGCCCGACCGCGTGGGTGCGATGGCCGAAATCAGGCTGCCGCGCGAACGTCATCCCGTCCGGGGGGCGAAACCGAAAAGCAGACAAGAAAAAGACGAGGCGACACCATGAGCGACATTCTGATCGTCGATGATGAACGCGACATCCGCGAGCTGATCGCGGACATCCTGAAGGACGAGGGCTTTGACACCCGAGTCGCCGCCAATTCCGACGAGGCGGTGGCGGCGCTGAACGATGCCGAACCGGCGCTGATGATCCTGGACATCTGGCTGAAGGACAGCCGGATGGACGGGATCGACATCCTCAAGCAGGTCAAGCGCAACAACCCTGCCGTGCCGGTGATCATCATCTCGGGGCATGGCAATATCGAGATCGCGGTCGCGGCGATCAAGCAGGGGGCCTATGACTTCATCGAAAAGCCCTTCAACATCGACCAGCTGATGGTGGTCATCAACCGGGCGATGGAAACCGCCCGGTTGCGCCGCGAAAACAGCACCCTGCGCCGGGGCGGCGACAAGGCCGCCGAGATGCTGGGCCATTCCGCCGCCTTCAAGCGGCTGCGCGACGGGCTGGACAAGCTGGCCAAGTCGAATGGCCGGGTGATGCTGGCGGGCGAGCCGGGCACCGGCAAGGAAATGGCCGCCCGCTATATCCACGCCCATTCGCCCCGCGCCACCGCGCCCTTTGTCACCGTCCCCTGCGCCACGATCGAGCCCGAGCGGATGGAAGAGGTTCTGTTCGGTCGCGAATCGCCGGAACGCGGGGTCGAGCCGGGGCTGCTGGAACAGGCGCATGGCGGGGTGATCTATTTCGATGAGGTAGGCGACATGCCGATGGGCACCCAGCCCAAGATCCTGCGCGTGCTGACCGAACAGCAGTTCGTGCGCGCGGGCGGCGCCGACAAGGTGCGGGTCGATCTGCGGGTGCTGTCATCCACCAACCGCGATCTGGTGGCCGAGATCGCCGCCGGGCGGTTCCGGCAGGAACTGTACGACCGGCTGAACGTGGTGCCGATCGCGGTGCCCTCGCTGGCCGACCGGCGCGACGACATCGCCGCGCTGGCGCGGCATTTCATCGGGCAATTCCACAGCAATCAGGGCCTGACCCCGCGCGATCTGCCCGAGGAAACCGTGGCCGCGCTGCAATCCATGCGCTGGCCCGGCAATATCCGCCAGTTGCGCAACGTGATCGAGCGGGTGCTGATCCTGGCCGAAAGCGCCGGGCCGATCCTGCCATCGGAACTGGAACCGCAGGGCGCCACCCCCGACAACAGCGAGACGCTGAGCCTTGGCCCCTCGGTCACCGCGATGGCGCTGCGCGAGGCGCGCGAGCTGTTCGAACGCGAATACCTTGTTGCTCAGATCAACCGGTTCGGCGGCAATATCAGCCGCACCGCGCAATTCGTGGGGATGGAACGCAGCGCCCTGCACCGCAAGCTGAAATCGCTTGGCGTGGTCGGCGGCATGCGCGGCGATGACGAAATGGCGATGGGCAAATAGGGGCGGGCAAATAGGGGCGGGCATCTTGGGCCGGGCAGGGTGCCGGTCGCAAGCGCCGCGCTTGCGCCCCGCGCGCGCCCGGCATAGGCAGGACAGGCGCCGGTCACGGCAGCGGCAAGAGGGCTGTGGATGAAGATCATCATTTGCGGGGCCGGTCAGGTCGGCTGGCAGATCGCGCGTCATCTGTCGGGTGAACGCAACGATGTCACCGTGATCGACAACAATCCCGATCTGGTGCGCCGCGCGACCGAGGCTTTGGACGTGCAGGGCCTGACCGGCTTTGCCAGCCATCCCGACGTGCTGGATCAGGCGGGCGCCCGCGATGCCGATCTGATCATCGCCGCCACCCATTCCGACGAGGTGAACATGGTCACCTGTCAGGTGGCCCATTCCGTCTTCCAGATCCCGCGCAAGATCGCCCGGCTGCGGTCCGGCGCCTATCTGGACGCGATCTATTCCGATCTCTACCGCACTGAACATCTGCCCATCGATGTGGTCATCAGCCCCGAACGAGAGGTCGCGCTGGCGGCGTTGCAGCGGCTGTCCGCGCCCTCGACCTTCGATGTGGAAACCTTCATGGGCGGCAAGGTGCAGCTGCTGGGCATCGATCTGGAACCCGACTGTCCGGCGCTGAACACGCCCCTGCGCCAGCTGACCGACCTGTTTTCCAGCCTGCGCGCCATCGTGGCGGGGGTGCGCCGCAAGGGGCGGCTGTTCGCGCCGGATCCCGGCGATCAGCTGTTCGCGCATGACCAGATCTATGTCTTCGCCCATGCCGACGATGTGGCGCGCACGCTGGATATTTTTGGCAAACCGCCGCAAAAACAGGAACGCGTGACCATCATCGGCGCGGGCAATGTGGGCCTTGCCGTCGCGCAGGCGCTGGAGGCGCGGCCCGACCGCATCCGCGCCAAGCTGATCGAACGCGACCGCGCCCGGGCCGAATTTGCCGCCGACCGGCTGGAGCGCACCATCGTTCTGAACGGCGACGGGCTGTCCGCCGAAATTCTGGACGAGGCGGGCGTGCCGCTGGCCGATGCGGTGCTGGCGGTCACCGATGACGACAAGACCAACATCCTGGCATCGGTCCGCGCCAAGCAGGCGGGGGCGAAAATGGCCATCGCCCTGATCAACGATCCGACGCTGGTGCCGTTGATGGCGGCGCTGGACATCGACGCCTATATCAACCCGCGCGCCACGACCGTGTCGACGATCCTGCGCCATATCCGCCATGGACGGGTGCGCGACATCTATTCCATCGGCGATGCCGAGGCCGAGGTGATGGAGGCGCAGGTTCTGTCCACCAGCCCCATGGCGGGCCGGGCGATCCGCGACATCGACTTTCCCGAAGGCGCGCTGCTGGGCGCGGTGCGCAAGGGCGACCGGGTTCTCAAGCCTCTGGCCGACACCCGCATCGACGAGGGCGACATCGTGCTGATCTTTGCCCTGACCAAAGACGTCCCCGAGGTCGAGCGCCTGCTGCAGGTCTCGATCGACTTTTTCTGAAGGGGCGCGGGACATGGTCGCCACCCTGCAGCGTCTGCCGCTTCTGATCCTGCTGTCGGCAATGGCCGCGGTTCTGATGCTGCTGCCCGCTGCCTATGCCTCGGTCATCGGCTATGATGCGATCGCGCGGAATTTCTTTTACGCCGCCTTGCTGACGCTGGTCTTTTGCGGGCTGATCGGGCTGGCCACGCAGGCCAATCCCCGCCCGCAACGGGCGCGAGAGACGCTGCTGATGATGATGGGCGCCTATGGCATCCTGCCATTGCTGCTGGCCGTGCCCTTTGCGGAAAGCCAGCCCGATACCGGCTTTTTCAACGCATGGTGGGAAATGGTGTCGTCGCTGACGACCACCGGTGCCTCGCTCTATTCCGCCGATCTTTTGCCGATGCCGTTGCATCTGTGGCGGGCCATCGTCGGTTGGATGGGCGGGTTCTTCGTGCTGGTCGCAGCGGTGGCGATTCTGGCGCCCCTGCGCGTCGGCGGGTTCGAGATCATGTCCAGCCCCTATGGCCGCGAGGAATACCGCCAGCATCTGCCCCGGTCCTCGGACCCGCGCCGCCCCGTCCTGCACCTGTCCGATCCGCGATACGAGGGGCATCTGTCCGACCCCACCAGCCGTCTGGCCCGCGCCGCGCTGGAGGTCGGGCCGCTTTACGTCGGCCTGACGCTGGCCCTGTGGGTGGGGCTGCTTATGCTGGGCGATCCGTCCTTCGTGGCGCTGACGCGGGCGATGGGAACGCTGTCCACCTCGGGGATCTCGCCGGTCATCGGCCCCGCCGGAGAGGCGACCGGCATCGCGGGCGAGATGCTGGTGTTCGTGTTCCTGATCCCGGCCCTGTCACGCCGCTTCTGGCCCGGCGGGGCCGAATTGCGGGCCACCGAACGGCTCAGCCACGACCCGGAACTGCGTATGGCGGCAGGGCTGGTGCTGCTGGTCGGCGCGATCCTGTTCCTGCGCCATTTTCTGGGCGCGATCGAGATCGACCGCGGGACGCCCGACGGCGCGCATCCGCTGGCTGGCCTGGGCCGGGGACTGGCGGCGCTGTGGGGGGGGCTGTTCAGCGCTCTCAGCTATCTGACGACGACGGGCTGGACCTCGGTCGAATGGGCCGATGCGCGGGCCTGGTCGGGGCTGGACGCGCCGGGCCTGATTCTGGCGGGGCTGGCGATGATGGGCGGCGGCATCGCTACCACGGCGGGCGGGGTCAAGCTGCTGCGCGTCTATGCACTGGCCCGCCATGGCCAGCGGGAGATGGAACGCATCATCCATCCCAGTTCCGTGTCCGGCGGCGGGCGCATCGCGCGCAGGCTGCGCCGTGAAGGCGCCTATCTGGCCTTCATCTTCTTCATGCTGTTCGCCATGTCGATCGCGGTGGTGGTGACGCTGGTCTCGGTCCATGCGATCGAATTCGAAACCGCGACGATCCTGTCCATCGCCGCGCTGACGAATGCCGGCCCGCTGGCCGGGGCCATCCCCCTGACCCCCACATTCGAGGGCACCGCAGGCATCGCCTCGGCCCCGTGGGAGGGGTGGTCGGGCCTGCCCGGCTTTACCAAGGCGGTGCTGGCCGCTGCCATGGTGCTGGGCCGGATCGAGACTTTGGCGGTTCTGGCGCTGTTCTCGCCCGACTTCTGGCGCCGCTAGGCTGGGGGGTGTGGCGCAAATGCTATCGCTCTGTGGTCGAAAAAGCGCCTTTGCTTGCAAGGGGGGGCGCATGTGCTTAGATGTTGATCCGACAGGGACAGTGAAAAACGGACGATAACAAATGGCTGGCGACAAGCAGAACCTGCAGGATGCGTTCCTGAACCATGTCCGCAAGGCCAAGGTGCCCGTCACCATCTTCCTGATCAACGGCGTCAAGTTGCAGGGCGTGATCACATGGTTCGACAATTTCTGCGTGCTGTTGCGCCGCGACGGACAGTCGCAGCTGGTCTACAAGCATGCGATCAGCACCATCATGCCCGGCCAGCCCATCACCCTTTATGAAGGCGAGGATTGATTGGCCGAGCTGACGGAAACCGCCGCCCGGCCGACGCGCGCCTATGTGATCCATCCCGATCTGGGCCGCGCCCGCACCCAACGGCGCGAGCCTGAACATTCGCTGGCCGAAGCCGTAGCGCTGGCGCTGGCCCTGCCCGGCATCGAGATGGTCGGGTCCGAGGTCGCGAACCTGCGCGAACCCAATCCCGGCAAGCTGTTCGGCAAGGGCAAGCTGGCCGAGATCAAGGAACGGCTGGACGCGGTCGAGGCTGAACTGGTCCTGATCGACGGCCCGGTGACGCCCGTGCAGCAGCGCAATCTAGAAAAGGAATGGGGCGTCAAGCTTCTGGACCGGACCGGACTGATTCTGGAAATCTTTGCCGACCGCGCCCGCACCCGCGAAGGCGTGCTGCAGGTCGAACTGGCGGCGCTGTCCTATCAGCGCACGCGGCTGGTGCGGGCCTGGACCCACCTCGAACGCCAGCGCGGCGGGCTTGGCTTTGTGGGCGGCCCCGGCGAGACGCAGATCGAGGCCGACCGCCGCGCCATCGACGAACAGATGACCCGGCTGCGCCGCCAGCTGGACCGGGTGGTGAAAACCCGGACCCTGCACCGCGCGGCGCGCGCCAAGGTGCCCTATCCGATCGTGGCGCTGGTGGGCTATACCAACGCCGGAAAATCGACGCTGTTCAACCGCCTGACCGGGGCGGATGTCTTCGCCAAGGACATGCTCTTCGCGACGCTGGACCCGACCATGCGCGCCATCCGCCTGCCCGATGCGGGCGAGGGCGGATCGGGGCGCAAGGTCATTCTGTCCGACACGGTGGGCTTCATCAGCGACCTGCCGACCGAACTGGTCGCCGCCTTCCGCGCCACGCTGGAAGAGGTGCTGGAGGCCGACCTGATCCTGCATATCCGCGACATCAGCCACCCCGAGACCGAGGAACAGGCCGAAGACGTCGCCGACATCCTCGACAGCCTGGGCGTGGACGAGGACGTGGCCGCGATCGAGGTCTGGAACAAGATCGACGCGCTCGGCCCCGACACCCGCACAGCCCTGCGCCGCACCGATGCCCGCACCGAAGGCGTGCAGGCCGTCAGCGCCCTGACCGGCGAGGGGCTGGACGATCTGATCGGTGCCATCGACCGCCTGCTGGGCGATGTTCTGGACGAACCCCGGACCGAGGATCGGCTGACCCTCGACTTCGCCGATGGCCGCAGCCGCGCCTGGCTGCACGAGGCCGGCGTGGTCGAACGCGAGGAGGCCACCGAAACCGGCCTCGAGCTGCACCTGCGCTGGACCGCCCGCCAGAAAGGCGCCTTCGAGGCCTTCTCGGGCACCGCCACCGCGCCGGAAGACGATGACGAACCCGACGACTGGCGGCCCGGACAGTGGCATCCGGCCGACTAAGGCTGACAGACCCGCCCACCCATTCATCTTGGTAAAAATATCCTGCGGGGGGAGGCGCGCCTTGCGCGACGGGGGGCGCAAAGCCCCCCTGCGGCCTCAGCCACCTCGCGCAGCCTCAGGCAGATTGCGGCATCTCATGTGCCCAAGGTGGGTTCGCACCGGGCCGCGACACCGTCACGGATGCCGCCTCGGCGCCCAGTGTCAGGGCCGCGTGGATCTGGGCGGGGGTGATGGCGGCGATCCCCGCCTTGCTCAGGATGCCCTGACGATCAAGGCTGGCCAGCACGCCCGCATTGAACGTGTCGCCCGCGCCGATCGTGTCGGCGACGGTGGTGCGGACGGCGGGGGCGCTGACCGTCTCGCCTGCCCAGATCGCCTTGGCCCCGGCCTCTCCGCCGGTCTGCAGGACCAGAAGGGGGCCGGATGCCAGGATCCGTCGCGCAGCCTCTTCGGCGGACAGGTCGGGATGCAGCCATTCCAGATCGTCGGCGGACATCTTGACGATATCGGCCATCGGCAGCAGCCGCGACAGGCGGGCGCGATAGGCGTCGGGATCGGTGATGAAGAAGGGCCGGATATTGGGGTCGATCATCACCGGCAGGCGGGCGTGATGGGCCTTGATCAGCGCCTCGATCGTGGCGCCGCAGGGATCGGGAACCAGACTGATGCCGCCCGCGAACAGCGCGCGGACGCTGTCCGGCAGCGGGCCGATATCGTCCGGCATCAGCATCCGCCCGGCCGAACCCTCGTCATAAAAGGAATAGCGCGCCTCGCCGTTCGTCAGGGTCACCAGCGCCAGCGTGGTCAGCCGGTCGGTGCGCGGGCACAGATCGGTGCTCACCCCGGCCTCGGCCAACGGGCGCAGGATCTGTTCGCCAAATGGATCACGGCTGATCGGCCACAGATAGCCCGTGGGCTGCCCCAAACGGCCAAGCGCGATGGCGGTGTTATAGACCGCCCCCCCCGCCAGCGGCCGGAAGGCGCCGTCCTGCGGCACCATGTCGATCAGCGATTCACCCGCGCACAGGATCATGTATGTTCCCCCTTGGCCCCTCTGGCCCCTTTGGCCCCTCTGGCCTTGTGTGGTCCTCAGCCTGACTGCGTGACATACAGGATTGCTGTTAGCGCGACCAGCGCCACGATCACGGCGCCGGCAATTTTCCAGGCCGACCATGGACGTTCGCCCATAACCCGCCCCGATTGCCCGTTCACCACAAAGCGAAAGCTTTTGCGGTTATAGCGATAGGCGGCGGTCCAGACCGGCAGCAGGATATGCTTGAACGTCTCGGCCGAAAAATCGCTGTCCAGCGCGTCGATGCGCTGCTGGTCGCCGCCGATATCGCGGCGCACATCGGCACTGATCACCTGCGCCATCTGCGCCCGCGCCGCCTCGTGCCCCGAGGCGAGGGGCACGGTATAGCCCTCGGCCTCAAAGCCCGACAGATAGGCCGGGGCATAATGCGCCAGCTGCGACAGATCCCAAGGGGCCAGCGCATCGGTGATGCGCGGCGGCAGCGCGGTCGAGGCCAGCACCAGCACATCGTTGAAATCCCGCGCGACCTGACCCGAAACCGGCCTCCAGCGGATGCGTGGCACCTGCCGGGCGACGCGCTGGCTGCGTCCGTTGACGGTCTGCGTCACCCATTGCGTCTCGTAATAGGTATCGCCGCGCTGGCCGCGATAGCGTGACCGGCTGGCCGCATCGAAGGTCCAGAAGGGCGAATAGACCCCGGTCAGCCGCCGGTCGTGCCGGGCATAGGCCAAAAGCCCCGAGGGCGCGAACCACAGGCTGCCCAGCCATGATTTCATCGCCTCGCGGGCCTGATCCTCGGTCACCGCAAAGGGCAGCACGCCCTGCGGCTTGATGCGGCGGGTCGTGCCGGTATCGGTGACCACGGGGGTGGCGCAGAACGGGCAGGTGCTGGCGTGATGGGTGTCGTCCAGATCCACCCGAGCGCCGCATTGCGGACAGGACAGGGTGCGCACGACCTGCGCGATATCGGACCCTGCGTCCAGATGCAGGCCCTGATCCAGCGGGATCTCGGCCAGATCCGGGGCCTTGTGGGCGGCCTCCCATTGCAAGGGCGGCGCCTCGCCCTGACGGGTCAGACCGGGGGCGCGGGCCGGGCCGGGGCCGATATCCTGCGCGTGACCGCACCAGTCGCAGACCAGACGGTCCTGACCGGGCTGAAAGCGCAGGCTGGCCCCGCATTGCGCGCAGGGAAAGCGGTGCTCGGCGCCGGGCATCTATTGCGGCAAAGGCGGGGGCTGGGTGGTGAACAGCTGGGCCAGTTCGGGCACGTCTTCGGCCTGCAGCCAGCCGTCCTGACCCGGCGTCCAGACCAGCGTGTCCCGAGTCAAGCCGCCCTCGGACACCATGCGGCCCAGATGGCCGCGCCCGAAGGGGCCTTGCGCGCTGCCCTCCAGCGCGACATGCCAGACGGTTTCCACGGTCCGCCCGGGCAAAGGCGGCGGTGTGGCGGCTGGTTGTGCTGCGGCCGCGGGGGCGGTGGGCGCCTGACCCCAGGGACCGGGGCGCGCCGCCGCCCCCATCCCCATCGCCGCGCCCATCGCGGCGCCAAAGCCCGCGCCTGCGCCGCCC
This sequence comes from Paracoccus nototheniae, assembly GCF_004335005.1. GTDB lineage: Bacteria > Pseudomonadota > Alphaproteobacteria > Rhodobacterales > Rhodobacteraceae > Paracoccus > Paracoccus nototheniae. Next base: position 33,348 of record NZ_RQRT01000008.1, read on the forward strand.
TCGTTGCGGGCCGCCGACAGCATCGCCTCGGAGGCCGCGTATTGGCCGAAACGGTCCAGATCGCCGATGATTCCCATGCTGGTGCGCTTGTCCAGCATCGCCTCGACCTCGGCGGGCAGGCTGATATTCTCGATATAGAATTCCGGCAGGATCAGGCCGTAACCCTCGATCATCGGGGCGATGGCTTTCGCCACCAGCGCACCCAGTTGATCGGTATTGGCCGCCATGTCCAGAACCGGGATATTCGCCGCCGCAATCGCGCGCGAGAATTCCTGCACGATCACGTTGCGGATCTGAAAGGTGATCTCGTCCCGGCTGAAATCGCCATCGGTGCCGACGATTTCCGACATGAAGCGCGCCGGGTCGCTGACGCGCATGGAATAGGTGCCAAAGGCGCGCAGGCGGATCGGGCCATATTCCGGATCGCGCGCGATGATCGGATTGCGCGTGCCCCATTTCAGATCGTTGAAACGGGTCTTGTTGACGAAATAGACCTCGGATTTGAAGGGGCTGCGAAAGCCGTGATCCCAGTGCTGCAGCCGCGTCATCACCGGCAGGTTGTTGGTTTCCAGCAGATAGAGGCCGGGGCCGAACACATCGGCCAGCTGACCCTCATGGACAAAGACCGCCGCCTGACCTTCGCGGACGGTCAGCTTGGCGCCGTATTTGATCGCCCGCCCGACCGTGTCGAAGCGCCAGACCATCGTGTCGCGGCTGTCATCGACCCATTCGATGATCTCGATGAATTCGCCGCCCAGAATATCGAATATGGACATGGTCTGCCTCCCTGACCCGGTGTCCCCTTGTAGGGGCGGGCCGGGGGGTGGATCAAGCGGCCTCACCCAGAAGTTCGGCGGCGATCTGGCGCACGATGGGCGCGGCCTCGGCTTCGGACATGCCGGGGGTCAGGCGCGGGTCGTACAACATCTGCAGCAGCAATTCGTCATGCCGGGTCAGCAGGGCGAATTCCTCGTCATCGTTGAAGATCGAGGGGCGCGCAGCCGGGCTGTCGGCGGCAAGACCCATGCCCTGCGCCAGCTCCTCGTGAATGCAGGATGTGCGCAACAGCGGCGGCAGTTCGGCCCGGATCACCGCGACGGCATGGGCGTAATCGGCGGCATTGCCGCGCGAATAGGCAAAGACCGAACAGCTGATCGAAGGCGGCAGGTCGGTCAGGATCGCGATGTCCTGCGTCGGAATGCCCGGCACCAACTGGGCCAGACGCGGGCCTGCGGCGCGGCGTTCATCCTCGGTCAGCACCAGGATGGTGAAATTGCCGCCCTCGGCGGTCAGGCCCACAGGATGGCGGGTCAGGCCAGACAGGCGGGTTGCGAATTCCGCCACTTCGGACCGCCATGCCGGGCGGGCGGCCATGTCGGTCGAGGCACCGAATTCCAGCTGCATGCGCACCGGGGCACGCCAGCGGCGCAGCGGGGCGGCGCTGGATTGCTGGACCAGCCCGCCCGAGGTCTGGCCATATTCGTCACGCAGCGCGATGGCGATGAAGTTGCGGGCCAGCGTGTCGGCGTCGATGGGCGCGTCCTGCGGAACCCGCTCGCGGCGCAGACGCCCCTGGGCCACCAGCCGCCGTTCGGCTGCGGCATAGAAATCGCGCTGCGCCTGACTGGCCGGGCTGGGGCTGGCACTGGCCTGCTGGGCTGCGGCATTGGCGGCACGGTTGCGTTCCGCGCGTGCGCGGCGCAGTTCGGCCTGACGGGTGGCGGCATCGTCCTGAACGCTTGGACGCGGCGCGGGCGCAGAGGGCCCCGACGGCCCTTCGGGGTCGATCCGGCCGCAGGCAGCGGCGGCCAGCAGCATCAGCGCCAGACCAAAGGCCGGGGCGCATGAGGGCAGGGATGCGCGCGGGGGCAGGGCCGTCACCGGCATCAGCGGGCTCCGGTCCGTCCAAGCCGGGGGCTGGCGGGCGTCGTGCTGACCGTCTCGCGCGATGAGGCACGGGCCAGCGTGTCGCGCAGCTCTGCCTCCATCCGGGTCAGGTCGGTCTCGGCGGCGGCGCGGCGCGAGCGGCCCTCGTCGGCAATGCGCAGGCTGTCCTCGATCGTGGCGATCAGCTGGGCATTGGCGGTCTGCACTGCCTGAATGTCAAAGACGCCGCGTTCGGTTTCCGCCCGGATCTGGGCATTGGCCTGACGCAGGTTGTCGGCATTGCGGGTCAGCAATTCGTTGGTCAGATCGCTGGCCTCCTTGACGGCGCGGGCGGCCTCGGCGCTGCGCTGGATGGTGACGGCCTGCGCCAGCTGGGTTTCCCACAGGGGCACCGTGTTCACCAGGGTCGAGTTGATCTTGGTCACCAGCGACTTGTCGTTTTCCTGCACCAGCCGGATCGACGGCAGCGATTGCATCGTCACCTGCCGGGTCAGCCGCAGATCGTGCACGCGGCGTTCCAGATCGTCGCGCAGGGTGCGCAGATCGCGCAGCTCCTGCGCCTCGATCACCTGATCGGGTTCGGGTTTCGCGGCCAGTTCGGCCTCTTTGGCGGGGATCGTGTCGCTGTCCAGCTCGCGCAGCTTTTCGGTGCCTGCGGCGATGTACAGCGCCAGCTCGTCATAGAAATTCAGCGTGCGGTCATAAAGAATGTCCAGCGACTTGACGTCTTTCAGAAGCTTTTGCTCATGCGCCTCCAGCTCGGCGCTGATGCGGTCGATCTGGGTCTGGACCTGTTCGTAATTGGCCACGAATTTCGCAAAGGGGGCGGACCGGCCCAACAGCTTTTCCCACCAGCTGCGATCCCGGCGCATGTCCAGTTCGGTCGTGGAAAAGCCTCGGATGGTGGTCACCACCTCGCGCAGGCTGTCGCCGGCGGGGCCGACCTCTTTGGTTTTGACATCGGCCAGCATGGATTGGCTGATCTGCTGCAGATCGGCCTGCGCGCGGGTGCCGAATCGCAGGATCGAGCCGCTGTCGCGCAGGTCGATCTCGGCCATGCGGCTGCGGATCTGGGCCTGCGTGGCCGGGTCGGCATCGGTCAGCCCCGAGGGGGCGGGCGCGGGTTCGGGCAAAGGCGCCTGCGTCAGCGCATCGATCTGGGCCTGAGCGGCTTCGGCGCGGCGTTTGGTGTCGTCGGTCATGAAGAATGTCCCTTTGTCAGCCACACGCCATTACGGCTTAGCCATGACAGCTTATGGCAAAATCCTGTCCAAAGAACGAGATCGCGCGCGGAAAGTTTCGCGTCATGGCAGAGCGGACACAGGGGGGCAGGGTCAGGGGCGACGGGGCCACGCTTTGGCGGCCCCGTCGGGTTCAGTCTCAGGCGGCCGTCTTGCCAGCGGCCTTGCGGCCATAAAAGCTGCCGCCCTTGGCGGCCATGTCGCGCAGCAGCGCAGGGGCGGCAAAGCGGTCGCCATGCGCCGAGACCAGCCCGTCGCAGATCTCGACCGCGCGGGCGGCGCCCAGCATGTCCAGCCAGCCGAACGGCCCGCCGGTCCAGGGCGCAAAGCCCCAGCCCAGAATGGCGCCGACATCGCCCTCGCGGATATCTTCCAGCACGCCGTCCTCCAGCGCGCGCACGGCCTCCAGCGCCTGCGCGAACATCAGGCGGTGCTGGACATCATGCAGGTCGGGCTGGTCGGGGCTGCGCGGATATTGCGCGTCCAGACCGTCCCACAGGCCGTGGCGCTTGCCGGCATCGTCATAGGCATAGAAACCGGCATTCGCCTTGCGGCCCATGCGGTTCTGATCCGCCATCCAGAACAGCACATCGTCCACCGCGCCATCGGGATAGGCATCGCCCATCGCCGCCTTGGTCGCCTTGGCGATCTTGACGCCCAGATCGATCGAGGTCTCATCGACCAGCTGCAGCGGCCCCAAGGGCATGCCCATCATCTTGGCGGCATTCTCGATCAGCGTCGGGTTCACCCCCTCGGCCAGCATGCGGATGCCTTCGTTGATATAGGGGATGATGCATCGGTTGGCGTAAAAGAATCGCTCGTCATTCACGACGATGGGGGTCTTGCGGATCTGGCGCACGAAATCCAGCGCCTTGGCGACGGCTTTGGGTCCGGTCTCTTTGCCCTTGATGATTTCGACCAGCAGCATCTTATCGACCGGGCTGAAGAAATGGATGCCGATGAACTGTTCAGGACGCGCGCTGGCATGGGCCAGATCGCTGATCGGCAGGGTCGAGGTGTTGGTCGCAAAGATCGCATCTGCGGGGATGACCGCCTCGGCCTTCTTCGTGACCTCGGCCTTGACGGCGGGGTCTTCGAACACGGCCTCGACGATCAGATCGCAGCCCTCCAGCGCGGCATAGTCGGTGGTGGCGGTGATGCGGTCCAGCACCTGGGCCTTCCTCTCAGCCGTCGCTTTCTTGCGGCTGATCGCCTTGTCCAGCAACCCCTCGGACAGGGCCTTGCCCTTGTCGGCGCTGGCCTGCTGCGCGTCGATCAGCACCACCTCGATCCCGGCCATGGCGCTGACATAGGCGATCCCCGCGCCCATCATGCCCGCCCCCAGAATGCCGACCTTGCGCACCGTCTGATCGGGCGCTTCGGGACGGTTAGCGCCCTTTTCCAGTGCTTCCTTGTTGATGAACAGGCTGCGGATCATCGCGGTGCTGCTGGGGTTCATCAGGACATGCGTGAACCAGCGCGCCTCGATCTTCAGCGCCTGGTCAAAGGGCACCATCGCGCCTTCATAGACCGCGCTCAGCAAGGCCTTGGCGGCGGGATAGACGCCCATCGTCTTGCCATGAACCATCGCGGATGCACCGACAAAGGTCATGAAGCCTGCCGGATGGAACGGCTCGCCTCCCGGCATCTTATAGCCCTTGGCATCCCAGGGCTTGACCAGATCGGCATCCTTGGCGCCCAGCACCCATGCGCGGGCGGCTGCGACCGGATCGGCCACGACCTCGTCGATGATCCCCGCCGCCTTGGCCTTTTTCGGGTCCGACAGCTTGCCTTCCAGCAGGAAGGGCGCGGCCATCATCGCACCCAGCTTGCGCGTCAGGCGGGTGGTGCCGCCACCGCCCGGAAAGATGCCGACCATGATCTCGGGCAGGCCGATCTTGGCCTTGGGGTTCTCGGCGGCAAAGATGCGATGCGTGGCCAGAGGCAGCTCCAGCCCGATGCCAAGGGCGGTGCCGGGCAGCGCGCTGGCGATGGGCTTGCCGCCTTTCAGCGTCTTGGGGTCCATGCCCGCGCGTTCGATCTTGCGCAGCAGATGATGCAGCGTCATGACGCCGTCAAAGACGCCCTGCGCGCCGCCCTGATCCTTCATCCCGGCGATGACGTTCAGATCCATCCCGGCCGCGAAATCGGGCTTGCCGCTGGTGATGACGACGCCCTTGACGGCATCATTGGCCAAAGCCTGATCGATCAGCCCGCCAAGGCTCGCCGCGCCATCCATCGACAGCACGTTCATCGACTTGTTCGGCACGTCCCAGCTGATGATCGCCACGCCATCATCGCCGGTCTTCATGGTGAAATCGGTCATGGATGTTTCCTCACACGCGTTCGATGATGGTGGCCGCGCCCATGCCGGACGCGATGCACAGGGTGGCAAGGCCGATGGTCTTGTCCTGACGCTCCAGCTCGTCCAGCAGAGTGCCGATGATGATCGCGCCGGTGGCGCCAAGCGGATGGCCCATGGCGATGGCGCCGCCATTCACGTTGACCCGCGCCGGATCGACCTGAAACGCCTGCATGAAGCGCAGCACGACGGCGGCAAAGGCCTCGTTCACCTCGAACAGATCAATGTCGCCGATCGACAGGCCACTGTCCTTCAGGATTTTTTCGGTGACCGGCACCGGGCCGGTCAGCATGATCGTGGGATCGGTGCCGATCTTGGCGGTGGCGCGGATGCGCGCGCGGGGTTTCAGGCCGTAGGCCTCGCCGAATTCCTTGCTGCCGATCAGCACGGCGGCGGCCCCGTCCACGATGCCGCTGCTGTTCCCGGCATGGTGGATATGGTCGATATGGCTCAGATGCGGGTATTTCAGCATCGCCACCTTGTCGAAGCCGGGCATCGTCTCGCCCATGTCCTTGAAGGCGGCACGCAGCCCGGCCAGATCCTCGGCCGTGGTGGCAGCGCGCATGTATTCATCGCGCGCCAGAATCGTCAGCCCGTTCTGATCCAGCACCGGCACGATGGATTTGTCGAACCGGCCTTCCTTCCATGCCTGCGCGGCACGGCGCTGGCTTTCCAGCGCCAGCGCGTCGGCATCCTCGCGGGTAAAGCCGTATTCGGTCGCGATGATATCGGCGCTGATGCCCTGCGGCACGAAATAGGTCTTCATCGCCAGGCTGGGATCGACGGCGATCGCCGCCCCGTCGCTGCCCATGGCGACGCGGCCCATCATCTCGACCCCGCCCGCGATATAGGCCTGACCGGCGCCGCCCTTGATCTGGTTGGCGGCCAGGTTCACCGCCTCCATGCCCGATGCGCAAAAGCGGTTGATGGACAGGCCCGGAATCCGCTCGTCCAGATCGGATGCCAGAACGGCAGATCGGGCCAGACAGCCGCCCTGTTCCTTGACCTGCGTGACATTGCCCCAGATCACATCCTCGACCGCATGGCCCTCCAGGTTGTTCCTCGCCTTGACGGCGTTCAGCAGGCGGGCGGACAGGGCCAGCGAGGTGACCTCGTGCAGGCTGCCATCGGGGCGGCCCTTGCCGCGGGGGGTGCGGGCGGTGTCATAGATGAACGCGTCGGTCATGTGTCCTCCTTGGGCGCCCGGTCCGAAGGATGGCCGGGCATCAGGTCATAGGGGTGTTTCCAGCCGGGCAGGGCGGCGATGCCCCCCAGCCAGCGGTCGATATGGGGCCAGTCGGCGCGGTCGAACCCAAACGGTTCGGGATAGAACAGATAGCCGCACAGCGCGGCATCGGCGATCGTGGGGCCGCCGGGCGCAACCCAGTCCCGGTCGGCCAGATGCGCGTCCAGAACCTGATAGGCCGCCTGCAACCGCCCCTGCAGATAGGACGCAGCCCCCGCCGGGCGCTTGTCCTCGGGCAGAAAGTTCATCAGGAACCGCGCCGGGCCTGCCTGACCCGAGATCTTGTGATTGTCGAACATCAGCCAGCGCAGGGTCTCGTTGCGGTCGCTGCCCATCAGCCGCCCGGTCCGTTCGGCCAGATGCAGCTGGATCACGGCGGATTGGGTCAGGGTCAGATCGCCCTCGCGAAAGACCGGTACCTCGCCCATCGGGTTGATCGCCCGGAACGCCGGGCTGCGCGCCTCGCCGCCGAAAAAATCGACATAGACGGGATGCCAGTCATAGCCGACCAGCTGCATCGTCAGCGCCGCCTTGTAGGCATTGCCCGATTCGCCAAAGCACCAGAGTTGTGCCGTCATCTTGTCCTCCGACCACAGCCGGGGGGCTTCGCGCCCCCCGGACCCCCCGCGGGATATTTTCGTGAAGAAGAAGGGGGCGGGTTAACCCTTCCTCAATCTTTCGCCGCCACTTTGGGCGCTGCGGTACAGGCTGGGAAGCCGATGACCGCTGAAGGAGAAGTTCCCGGTTCTCGCGTCGATGCCCACGGGGCCTGCGGGGACCGGGAATGCCGTTTCTTCTTCACTGAAATATCCCCGCCGGAGGCTCCGGCGGGAAGAAAAGGCGCGGCGGCCGGTGGGCCGACGCCGCGCCCGCCATCGTCAGAACGCCTCGGCGTCCAGTTCCATGACCGTGGCGGCGCCCGACTTGATGCGGGCCAGATGCGTCGCGGTCATCGGCAATTGCCGCGCCATGTAGTAACGCGCGGTTGCCAGCTTGGTCTTGTGGAAAGCCTCATCCGCCGTCCCGGCCTCCAGCGCCGCCTGCGAGGCGACAGCCATCCGGGCCCAGACATAGCCAAGCGTCACATGACCGAAGAGATGCATGAAATCGTAGGATCCCGACAGCGCATCGTTGGGGGATTTCATGCCGCGCTCCATGAAGAACATCGCCGCCGATTGCAGATCCTTGGACGCCGCCTTGAGGGGGTCGAGGATATCGGCCGCAAGGGCCGCGTTGCCGGACTGCTCCTTGCAGAACGCCTTGATCAGATCGAAGAAGGCCATGACATGCTTGCCGCCGTCCTGCGCCAGCTTGCGGCCCACCAGATCCAGCGCCTGCACGCCATTGGCACCTTCATAGATCATGGTGATGCGGGCATCGCGGACGAACTGGCTCATGCCCCATTCCTCGACATAGCCGTGCCCGCCCAGCACCTGCTGGGCCAGCACCGTCGTCTCGAACCCCTTGTCGGTCAGAAAGCCCTTGATCACCGGGGTCATCAGCGACACCAGCCCGTCGGCATCGGCATCATCCGCCAGATGGCTGCGGTCGACCAGATGGGCGGACCAAAGCGCCAGCGCGCGCGCGCCTTCCAGGAAGGATTTCTGATCCATCAGGCTGCGGCGGATGTCGGGATGCACGATCAGCGGATCGGCGGGCCCCGACGGGTTGGCAGCCCCGGTGACCGCGCGCCCCTGCAGGCGATCTTTCGCATAGGCCAGCGCGTTCTGATAGGCGGGCACGGCACAGGCATAGCCCTGCAGGCCGACGCCGATCCGCGCCTCGTTCATCATCGTGAACATGGCCCGCATGCCCTTGTGCAGATCGCCCAAAAGCCAGCCGCGCGCTCCGTCATAGTTCATGACGCAGGTCGCATTGGCATGGATGCCCATCTTGTGTTCCAGGGCGCCGACCGACACGCCATTGCGCGCGCCAAGCGTGCCATCCTCGTTCACCAGCATCTTGGGCACGATGAACAGGCTGATGCCCTTGGTGCCGGCGCCACCGCCCGGTGCCTTGGCCAGAACCAGATGGATGACGTTTTCGGCCATGTCGTGATCGCCGGCCGAGATGAAGATCTTTTGTCCGGTGATCAGATAGCTGCCGTCGTCCTGCGGCTCGGCCTTGGTGCGCAGCAGGCCCAGATCGGTGCCGCAATGCGGTTCGGTCAGGTTCATCGTGCCGGTCCAGTCGCAGCTGACCATCTTGGGCAGATAGGTCTGTTTCTGCGCATCCGTGCCATGGGCATGGATGGCGGAATAGGCGCCATGGGTCAGGCCCTGATACATGTTGAAGGCCATGTTGGCGCTGACGAACATCTCCCCGGTGGCGACGCCCATCGTATAGGGCATGCCCTGACCGCCATAGTCGGGATCGCAATCCAGCGAGGTCCAGCCGCCCTCCTTGACCTGCTCGAAGGCGGCACCGAACCCATCCGGGGTGCGGACGACGCCGTTTTCCAGCCGGCAGCCCTGCTGGTCGCCGGGCAGGTTCAGGGGCGCCAGCACCTCGGAGGCCAGCTTGCCCGCCGCTTCCAGCACGGCCTCGGTAAAGCCGGGGTCCAGTTCGTCATGGCCGGGCAGATCGGATTGCGACAGCTTCAGCACGTCGTGCAGAATGAACTGCAGGTCACGGATCGGGGGGGTATAGCTTGGCATGGCGGTCATCCTTGGGGCTGTTCGTCAAGGTTCACAGGTCGGCGTTCAGGGGTCGGCGGCGTCCGGCGGGGCGGCAGAGAGGCGGCCCTCGGCATCCGAGATCTGGGTCCGCAACTGGGCGATGGCATCGCTCAGCTCGGCATATTGGCGTTCCATATCGGCCAGCCTTGCCCGTCCGACCTCGATCGTTGCGGCGATCTGGGTCCGGTTGGCGCCGCCGGGTTCATACAGTTCCAGCAGCTGGCGGATCTGTTCCAGGCTGAAGCCGAACCGCTTGCCGCGCAGGATCAGGGTCAGTCTGGCCCGGTCGCGCCGGTCGTACAGGCGATGCTGGCCGCGGCGATGGGGAAAGATCAGCTCGCGCGCCTCGTAGAAACGCAAGGTGCGGGGCGTGACCTCGAAATCGTCGCACATCTGGCGGATGGTCATCAGATCGTCGGACATTGGGTGCGGTTCCTCCTCAACCGGCGTTCCGTCCTTGCACCCTGTCTAGCCGCAAGTTGACGCGGACGTAAGCAAGACGCGGCGTCACGGGCGGACCTGCCGTGACGTCAGTTCAGCTGGGTCAGCTGGTCTGCCGTGCTGCGGCGCAGCTGATCCAGATCGGCGCGGGCGGTCTGCAGATCGGCAATCTGGCCGTCCAGCACCGCCAGCTGGCGGTCGGCCATGTCGATCCAGACCTGATACTGTTCCCGGGAACCCTTCTTGTCATAAATCTGCAGCCATTGCCGGATCTCTTCCAGCGAAAAGCCGAAGCGGCGGCCGCGCAGGATCAGCGTCATCCGCGCCACCTCGCGCGCGCCATAGAACCGGGTGCGGCCTTCCTTGCGGGGCTGCAGCAGTTCGATATATTCGTAATAGCGCAGCGTCCGGGGCGTCACGTCAAAGCGCGCGCACATGTCTTTAAAGCTGATCCGGTCGTCGGTCATCCGCGCCTCCTTCACGATTTCCCTTGGCGTCAACCTAAGCGCAGACGCATCCTTTCTCAACCGAATCGCGCAGTTTGGGCGTGCAACCCCGCGCCGCAGTCTGGCCGACGAACCCTGAAGGAAGCCCCCCGATGACCGAACCCGATGACCATGCCCGCATCGCCCAGCAATTCATCGAGGCGATCCCTCATGCGCGGGCACTTGGCATGCAGGTGGACGAGATCGGCAAGGGGCGCGCCACGATCAGCATGTCCTGGGCCGAACATCTGGTCGGCGATCCGCGCAGCGGTGTCATTCATGGCGGCGTGGTGTCCACGCTGATGGACACCTGCTGCGGGGCGGCGGTGATGGCGCATCCGACGGCGCCGCAATCGACCGCGACGATCGATCTGCGGATCGATTACATGCGCGCGGCGACGCCGGGACAGCGGATCACGGCGCGGGCCGAATGCTATCACATGACCCGCAGCGTGGCGTTTCTGCGGGCCGTGGCGCTGGACGAGGATGACCAGAATCCCGTGGCCACCGCCACCGGCGCCTTCAACGTGGTGCGCTGAGATGGGCGACCGCAACGAACCCCTGCATCAGATCAAGTCGCGCCGCGACAGCGCGCTGCATGCGATGGTCAGCAATGTGCCCTATCTGGGCTGGTTGGGCATTCGTTTCGACCGGCGCGGAGACGAGCTGACGGCGATCCTGCCCTATGACGACAAGCTGATCGGCAATCCCGCCCCTGCCGCGCTGCATGGTGGCGTGACGGCCGCCTTTCTGGAGGTGACGGCGATCATCGAGCTGGGCTGGACCGCCATGTGGGAAGATCTGGAATCCGGCCGCATCACCCCCGATGCCGCAGTCGAGGGCAGCCTGCCGCGCCTGCCCAAGACGATCGATTTCACCGTCGATTACCTGAGGGCGGGACTGCCGCGCGACGCCTATGCGCGGGCGCGGGTGGTGCGGTCGGGGCGGCGCTATGCCTCGGTCCATGTCGAGGCGTGGCAGGACAACCGCGCCCGGCTGATCGCACAGGCAACCGGCCATTTTCTGATGCCGCAGGGCTGATCCCTGCCACTGCGGGAACGAAGGTTCGCCAGCGCACGTTATGCGGGTATGAGATGAATAGTTCTGTGCAAAATTGCACAAGGGCTGTGCGCGCGTTGGGGTGCCGGTTTGTCGCAGGCAGCCGTATATTCTTTCACAGTGTGTTTTTTAGTTCGGAGTTCAATGTTATGCGTGCACCTGTTGCCCAGACCCAATTTCGCCCGGTCATCTCGCGCAGCGATTGGGCGCTGATCGCCAACGCGCTGGTCCCCTATTCGCACAATTCGGAATATCGCGACCTTCTGGACAGGTTGGGGCGACAAATGTCCCATATGGACCACACCCCCGCCGCCAATCTGGAGCCGCGCAGCCTTCAGCTGCGCAGGGGGTAATCGCGCGGAACAGGCTTTGTAGCGCCGGTGATGTGGACCTGATGTCCCGCCGGCGCGTTCTCTCTTTGCTGCCAGCAAGGCTCTGTCCCAGGCAGTGCCGATCCAGGCAAGGCCGAACCCGGCCGGGCCGAACCCAGCAAGGAATGAACACATGACTGATGCCACCCTGACGTTTGACGGCCTTCCGCCCCTGACCGGCATGGTCGAGACCGGCGGCGATTATCTGCGCTTTCGCACATCGCCTTCCCTGTCGATGGAGGATCTGGACGGCTTGCGCGATGGCGTGGTCGTGATGGACGGGGCGTCCGAGGATGTGGTTCTGGAAAGCGCCCATCCCCGCCATCCCACACCGGGGCTGGAGGACGGCCCGGACGAGCTGGAACTGACGCTGCGCCGCATCCAGCCCGCCGCCAAGGGCTGAGACCCCGTCGGCGGATCTGCGCTGCAGCCCCTGCGTGTGCAGGGAACGGCAGACAGGGCCGCGCGTTATCGGCCCAGACCCCAGAAGGAGGAACTGGATATGGACCATACCAATCACCCCAGACTGACGACCGAGGAATATACCGATGCCGTTCTGACCGGCGCCACGGTCTATGGACCCGGCGATGAAAAGATCGGCAGCATCTCGCATACGCATGGCATTGGCGACGGTGCGCAGGCCGTCATCGAGGTCGGCGGGTTTCTGGGCATCGGCGCCAAGTCGGTTCTGGTCCCGGTCCGCGATCTGGACCTGATGCGCAACGAGGCGGGCGAGGTTCACGCGGTCACCAAATGGACCAAGGACAGCCTCAAGGACATGCCGGAACACACGCACTGACCGGCCCCTGACATCCAACGAAGAACGCCCGCAGGACCGATGTCCTCGCGGGCGTTTTTTCAGGCCGATCGAACAGGGGCGGCGGTGCATGCACCAGCCCACCCGGTCGACTGGCAGGCATGATGATGGTGACCCCGGCAGGACGCCGCGAGATCACGTTTTTCCAAATCAAAACAATGGGACTGCACGGGACACCGGCCACGATAACGGCGCGTTGCGCGCCAATGGCTTAGCGACCGGTTCGGGACACGAAAATCCCGGCGATGCATTCAAGATGCAGGCCGTTATGCAGCGTGAGGCACAGGCACACGCCCTAACCGTGGCGGTGCTGAACTGCGACCGTGACGACCGAATCCCCTTCCTTGAGGCAATCTTGGATGGCCTGCGGGCCGGGATGCCGATTGCCCTGTTTGGCACAATCATGGCCGAGGCCAGTTTCTGGGCCGACCGCGCCAGCCGCGCCGAGCGCAAAGCCTATTGCGCCGCCTGCTTCGCCTGCCTCGACCCCGAGGACCAGGACGCCTTTCGCATCTTCATCGAAGAACGGAGGGCGGCATGATCGTGCAGCGCCTTGATCGCACCCCGTGGTTACTTGAGGATCTGCAAGATCTGAGAGATCACGCGCGCGTCGATCCCAATGGTTACGACGATGTAGCCCTTCGCCGAATGTTCGTCGCAGCCGTCCTTGAAGCCGAGGAACATGGTCAGCTTGCTCTGTTCCCGCAGACAGTGCGGGTCACCTTGGACGCATGGCCGCGTGGGCACACTTTCCGCCTGCCCATCGGACCACTGCTGGACTGGGACAGCGTAAGCACCACGGCGGACGGCCAGCCTTTCGAAGACTTCAACACGATGACCGGCCAGTGGCCCGTGCTGCGCTTGACCGGCGCACGTCCCTGCGGACAGGTCGTGATCGAGTATGCGTCAGGTTGCGAATACCAAAGCCATAAAATTCCCACTGATCTGGCCCATGCCCTCATGGATCAGGCCCTTGCCTATTACGATGCGCGCGGGCCGGGCGACCCCAAGGCTCAGGCGCTATCGCCCCATTTTGCCCGGATCGTCGGACGGTATCGCGGGGTCCGCATATGAGGGCCGAGCATGCCTATACCGGCGTGGCCGAGGTGGACCATCTGCTGTTCAGTTGGGGTCGCGTCATCGCAGATGCAAAGGGCTGGTCGCGGGGCTTTGCCCTGTCCATCCAGCGCGACCGCAAGAAGGCAGGCTGGGTGCCCAGTGTGCGCCAGCTGTCCATCATGCGCCAGCTGGTGGCCGAGCTGCCCGCCGTCGAGGGCGACGACGATCCCGATCTGATCGAGCGAAACTGAGACTTCCCCGCGCGCCATGTGCGCGGGTTCTTCGGACAGGTGCGGGCTTTCACGGGTTAGCCGGCGCATCCGTCTTAAAGCGCTACCGGGAACGGGCCAGAGCGCAAGGGCAGCTATCCCGCGTCACGCGGTCTCTCCAAGCCCTAAGGCCACGCTGCCACCCAAAGGCGGCGAACATGGGAGAGCGGTCCGAGCCTTGGGAAAGGCAGGACTGACCTAAGCGGCGGGCTCGTCCGAATGGGCAGGTCAAGATCGCGGCGGTCAGGGCGGGAAGGCTGGGTTTTCAACCCCGGCCCTTAACCCGCTTCCTGACCGTCACAACGGGCTGAACCGATGGGCAAGCCAGAAGATAGGCGACGGCTGAGAATGGAGACGGGCATGAGACTGAACAACAAAAGCGCGAGACTGGCAGTGAACGCTTGGCTGGTGAGCACTGGCCGCCCGGCTCTTCCTGTCAGCCTGCCTTATGAACAGTTTGCAACCGAGCTGCGGAAGGTGTGGGCGCGGACGATGGTTCAAGTGCCTTTCGTGGACCGTGCTGAAGCCGTCGCCTACATCCGCGACGTGGCGCGGGCGGTGTCCCAATGACCCCTGACCTCTTTGAAAATGGTCCCAATGCCCCGACTTCGGTTTTGGCTGGGGACCGACGACAGACTGTTCCTTTCTCCCTTTTGGAAAAAATCCGGGGAAAATCGCCGGGCATCCGCGCAATTCAGTTTTTGGGGCTTTTGCACGTGCCCGAGGGGAAAAAAGCCGGAAAACCCCTAAAATTGGCAAATTTTCAGCGGAATTTCGTGAAAGGGGCACTTGCCAAGAATGTCACGGTCGGCGTCCTGTCGATCGGGCGCGGCAATGCCAAGACGGCGCTGTCGGCGGGCCTTTCACTGGCCGAGCTGGTCGGCGCGCTTGAGGAACGCCCTCAGCCCAATCGGGAAATCATCTTCGCAGCCCGCAACCGCGATCAGGCCCGCATCGCGTTCAATTTCCTGCTGGGCTACATCCGGGGCCTGCCCGAGGCTGACCAGTCGCTGTTCACGATCCGCCGCGGCTCCAAGCTGGAAGTCGAATTTGGCGGCAACGGCGGCGGGTTGGCGCGCTGCATCGCCGCTGATGGCAAGTCGGTTCTCGGCGGTTCCCCGACGCTGGCGATCATGGACGAACGCGCGGCATGGGAACGGGCCAAGGGCGACGACCTTGAGAACGCCATCCTGTCGGGTCTTGGCAAGCGCGACGGTCGGGCGCTGATCATCTCGACATCGGCCCCCGACGACACCAACACGTTTTCGCGCTGGCTGGATCAGCCGCCCCCCGGCAGTTACGTTCAGGAACACCGGCCTTCCTTCGGCCTGCCCGCCGATGATCTGCCGTCGCTGCTGGCGGCGAATCCCGGCGCGTCCGAAGGCATCGGCTCGTCTGCCGACTGGCTGGTTTCCCAGGCACGAAGCGCGATTGCGCGCGGCGGATCGGCCCTGTCCAGCTTCCGCAACCTGAACCGCAATGAGCGTGTGTCGATCGAGAACCGCAGCGTTCTGGTCACGGTGGACGAATGGCTGTCTGCCGAGGTGGCCCCCGATGATCTGCCCGCCCGTGAAGGCCCCTGCATTCTGGGCGTGGACCTGGGTGGATCGCGCAGCATGTCGGCGGCGGCATTCTATTGGCCCGACACCGGACGGCTTGAAGCCTTGGGCACGTTCCCGGCCTTCCCCTCACTGGCAGATCGAGGCGCGTCCGATGGCGTGTCGGGGCGCTACAGCGAAATGCACGATCGCGGCGAACTGTCCGTCATGGGCGAAAACACGGTGCCGCCCGGCCCGTGGCTGGCCGAAATCGTGCGCCAGCTCGACGGCATCCAGCCCGTGTGCATCGTGGGCGACCGCTTCCGGGTGGCCGAGTTCAACGAGGCTCTGAACAAGGCCGGGCTTGGCCGGGTGCCCTTCCTGTGGCGCGGCTTCGGCTGGAAGGACGGCAGCGAGGACATCGAGCGGTTCCGCCGTGCCCTGTTCGATGGAGAACTGAAGGTCGCGCCGTCGCTGCTGCTGCGCTTCGCCTTTTCGGATGCGGTCACCATCATCGACCCGGCAGGCAATGCCAAGCTGGGCAAGGGCCGGTCCCTTGGCCGCATCGACGCGGCGGCGGCGACCGTGCTGGCCGTGGCGCAGGGTGCCCGCATGAAGGCGACCCCGCAGCGGAAGGCGCGTGTGCAATGGATGTGAGGGCAGCACATACCCGGCACTCGAAGCGCGTTACCGCAACCCGCCGTTGGCAGGTCTTGCGCCATGTCATCCTTGAGCGGGACGGCTGGAAATGCCGCTGCTGTGGCGCGCGTGGCAGGCTGGAAATCGACCATATCAGGCCGGTGCGCCACGCCCCCGAGCGGGCCTTTGACCCTGCCAATTTACAGGCCCTTTGCAGCCCCTGTCACACCAAGAAAACCCGGATCGAATGCGGCCAGCCCGCCCCGATCCAGTCGTCCGCGCGTGATGCGTGGGCAAAAGCCGTTGCCGATCTGGCGACGACCCCCAACCCGGCAATGTAAGGAAAACACATGCTGAACTCTGTGAAAATCGCCCGTCGCCAGTCGGAAATCCGGCAGGCTCTGGCCGAGCTGGTCGGCAAGCCCACCCCGACCGAGGACGAAACCCGCCAGATGGAAACGCTGGACGGCGAGTATCGGACCAATGAGACCCGCTATCGCGCATCCCTCGTCTCCGAGGATCAGGAACGTCGCGAGGCCGGGGCCGATCTGGAAACCCGGTCGGATCGCGAATGGCAGGATCTGATGGGGCGGTTCGAGCTGCGTCAGGTCGCGCTGTCGCTGGACGAGGGCAAGGCGCTGTCGGGCGCGACTGCCGAAATCGTGGCCGAGCTGCGCAACGCGGGCGGCTATCAGGGCATCCCGGTTCCTCTGGCGGCGCTGGAAACCCGTGCAGGCGAAACCATCGCGGCAGACGTGCCCAATCCCAAGGTGATCCGCCCCGTCATCGACCGGCTGTTTCCCGGCAGCGTGGCCGAGCGCCTTGGTATCCAGCGCATCAATATCACCTCGGGCGAACTAGCCTTCCCGGTGGCGACGGCGGGTGCCGTGTTCGGCTGGCAGACGACCGAGCTGGGCAATGTCGGCGCGGCGTCGGAATACCAGACCACCGAACGCAGCCTGAACCCCGATCACACGGGCGGCGCGCAGATGATCCTGTCGCGCAAGGCGCTGAAACAGGCGGGCGACGGGCTGGAAGCGGCCATTCGGCGCGATCTGAATGCGGCGATCGGTGCAGAGCTGGACCGTGTTGCCATCATGGGAAGCGGCGCGGCGGGCCAGCCTCTGGGCATGATCCCCGGCGCAGAGGAATATGGCATTGCCATCACCCCTGTCGGCGCGGCTGCCACCTGGGCGGCGTTCCGGGCGCAGATCGTGGCCTTCATGGAGGCCAATGCGATCACCTCGGCCAGCCAAGTCAATCTGGGCTTCGACCCCGCCATCTGGGCCGAGCTGGACGAAGCGCTGATCACCGGCACTGCTGTGTCGGAATGGGACCGACTGACCAAGCATGTCGGCACCCCCGCGATCAGCAACGTGATCCCGGACGCGACCGCGATCATGACGGCCACCGTGCAGGGCATCGCGCCGGGCTATCTGGGCATCTATGGCGGGGTGGACCTGATCCGCGACCCCTACACCAAGGCGCAGTCGGGCCAGTTGGTCCTGACCGGTCTGGTCACTGCGGACTTCACCGTCCCGCGCGGCCTGCAAACCCGCATCCTGACCGGCATCGGGGGCGAATGATGCTGTGGGGCGGTCACAATGGCAGCCTTGAGCTGCGGTCGGAGGGCGGGGCAACCCGCCTGACGGCCCGCTTTCCCTATGGCCGGGAAACGGAAATCGCGGCGGGGCGTCTTGAGGTGATCGCCCCGCGCGCCTTCCGCGACCGGATCGAGCGCGGCGAGGAAATCCACCTGTTGGCCGGGCATGATTTCAACCGCCCGCTTGCGGCCCGATCGACGGGCAACCTGACCTTGACCGACAGTGACGATGCCTTGGTGATCGAGGCCGAGATTGACAGCGGGACCAGCTGGGCCCGCGATTTTCTGGCCGCGCATGGTTCCGGCCTGATCCGGGGCGTGTCGCCGGGTTTCCGCGTCCCGCGCGGTGGGGAACGGATCGAGCGGCGCGGCGCGGGCATCCTGCGCACGATCGCCTCGGCCGAGCTGTTCGAAATCTCGGCCGTTACCCGCCCGGCCTATCCGGAAGCGCAGATCGAGGCGCGCAACTGGCAACCCGTGGGCGAGGTGGCCGAACGCCTGGTCACGCATCACTTCAAGCGTTGGAGGCTCTGACATGGGGCTGATGGACATTTTCCGGCGCAGGGCACCGGCAATCGAAACCCGCGCCGTCCAGCCGGGCTATACTGCCTCTTTGATGGCCACGCGCGAAGCGTGGATCTCCGGGGCGGCGGGTCTGGGCGAACTGACGGCAGCGGTGCAATCCTCCGTGAGCCTCTGGGAGGCAGGTTTGAGCCTCGCAGACGTTCGGGGCACCAACATGCTGGATCGGCGCAGCATGGCCTTGACCGCCCGCGCTCTGGCGCTGCGTGGCGAATGCTTGTTCTTGATCAGGGATGATCAGATCATTCCTTGCACCGATTGGGACATCTTGACCCGCTACGGCCAGCCCCGCGCCTATCGCGTCGGGCTGCCCGAAATTGGGGGAGGGCGGAATGAGACCGTGCTAGCGGGGGAGGTGCTGCATTTTCGGATCGGCTGCGATGCCACGACGCCCTGGGCGGGATCTGCGCCCCTGTCGCGCGCCCGTCTCTCGGCTGAATTGCTTGAAGAAATCACCACCGCTATGCGCGACGTGTTCCGGGATGCGCCGATCGGCAGTCAGATCGTGCCCACACCCGATGGCAGCGCCGAACAGATGGAAGATCTTCGAGGCGGTTTCCGAGGGCGGCGCGGCGCCACACTGGTGGTCGAGGGCGTGGCACAGGCAGTCGCGGCAGGGATGCACCCTCAGCTTGGCAAGTCGCCTGACCAGCTTTCCCCGCAACTCGACAAGACGCTAGCCGACAAGCTGCTGATCGAGGCCAAGGGCGATATCTACGGCGTGTTCGGCATCTTGCCCGGTCTGGTCAATCAATCGACCACCGGCCCGATGGTCCGCGAGGCGCAGCGGCATCTGGCTCAGCTGGTCCTGCAGCCCATCGCCAACCTGCTGGCCGAGGAGGCCACAGACAAGCTGGGCGATGCGGTGACGATCGACGTGGTGCGCCCGATGCAGGCGTTCGACCACGGCGGCAAGGCCCGCGCCCTGGGCGCGATGGTCAAGGCGCTGGCCGAGGCCAAGGCGGCAGGTATTGCGGACGTAGCGTTTCAGGATGCCCTGAACTTCATCGACTGGCAGGAGGATTGAGCCGTGCTCGTGATGACTCCCGCCGCAAAGAGGATGCTGCGTAACGAGCGCCGCCGCGAGCGCGATGGCCTGCGTGGGCGATTGGGCAAGGACCGATCCGAAGCCATCGTGGCCGGTCTGCGGCGCATCATGCGGCATGAGTTTGTCGAGGGTCGCACGGCAACATTGTTCGGACTGGAAGGACCGATGCGTCACGCGATGCGGGAAACGCTGTGCCTGCAAGGCTGGCAATGGGCGGATGCCGACGACACGGCCCGCCAGCTGGTCGCGGCTGCGCTGGCCAGCCTTTGGGCGATCCGCCCGACATGGAATGAGGGACAGCCGGAATGGACGATCGAGCAAGGGACGTTGATCGCGCGGACGCGCTGCGCCCGGTGCCAAGCACCGCTGCCGGAGGGGCATTACAAGTTCTGCTCACGCCTGTGCAGCACGGCCTTCAATTCGTGGCTTTCGAACATGCGCCGGGCAGAGGAGAGCAACGTGATGCAGATAGCTGCGCGCATGGGTTGACCTGCGCCTGGTGCGGCGCTGAACTGCCCGCAGGCTGCACGATCCGCCGCGAATACTGCGACAAGGCATGTGCTGCCCGCTTCCGCGCCGCTGACAAGCGCGCCCGGACGGTCGCAGACCGCAAATGCCTGTGGTGTAGCGGACCGATCGCCCCCGAACTGCGCCCAGGAACGATATACTGCAGCCGACGATGCAGCTGGAGATGTCAAAGCGATCAGGAAAAGAAACGCAGATCCTGCGACAATTGTGGCAAGGTTTTCCGTGGGCACGGGCGGTTCTGCCGTCATGAATGCTATGGGAAGAGCAAGCGGACGCGGCATCCAAAGGAATGCCCGGTCTGCCGTCGGACGTTCAGACCTCACCGTGTCGAGCAGGTTTGCTGTTCGCAGAGGTGCAGGCGCGCGCGTGAAAAGCTCTAATTTTCTTTTTCATCGCCGGGCAGAGATCCATCACCATGCAGGGACTCGTCACTGTTGGGCAAGTATCGCCCATCTGGGTCAGGCGAAAGCCCACTCAAAACCCACTTGAATGATGGGCTGGCAACCATCTCGGCAATGTCCTTAACCGCGCGCCTCGCTTCATAGATCGACCGGGCGTCAAAGACTTTTATTGATCTAGGATCAAAAGAACCTTCAAGCCTGGCCACAATCTCAGCGTTCATGCTCCGGTTGTTTAGCTCTGCGGCATACTTGATCTGGTCGCGCATCCCGTCAGGGAGCCGCACTACAAACTGATCAAGTTGCTTGCTGGGAGGTTTTGTCATGACGCTTATCCATTGTGTGATACGCAGATGCGATTATTCCACCTTGACTGCAATCCTACGCTTTGCATATCATAGGAATTGCATATCATAGAGGGCAATCATCATGATCCAAAGTGCAGCGGGCAGTGAGGAGGTTGTTGCGACCTCTCTTCGGATGCCCAAAGACGTTCGCGACGCGCTGAAAATCCAAGCGATCAGAGCCGGGCGGTCATACAACACCCATGCGGTGATGATCCTGTCCGCCGCACTGACCAGCCATGAAAAAGACCGCCAGGGCGGCTACCCTGACGGTCTTGAGCAATCCCAACTCTCAGAAAGGATCTAGCCATGAATATGGATCAGACCAAGGACGAAAGCAAGGACCGCGCGCAGCTGTCGGAGGCCGATCAAGAGGTCGAACAGTTCTGCGATCGGGTCGAGGCTGCAATGAACAGCCAGCTTGAGCTGTGCATCGCGGGCATGTTCATTCTGTTGAACTCTGACAAGCTGCGCCACCTTGAAAGCGCGCCCGAGGTGCTGGCTCTAAGAGGCATCATCGGCGCGATCAAGGAGCGTGCGAATGCAATCTTGATCGAGGTTGAAACCGACAGCTACGACGCGGCGATCAGGGATGCTTTCGGGGGTGCGGCATGACTTCTGCCCCGCTGAACGAAGCTCAATTTTTGTCGATCCTCGACCGGCTGTCCCCGGCCCAGATCCGGAAATTGGCAGTCCTCTGCAGCGGTGAAGCCGCAGGTGGTTTGCCCGACCTGGCGGCCCCGCTGCTGTCGCTTGCGGATGGCAAGGACTGGGAACAAGAACAGAGCGAGGCGGCCTGATCATGTCCCGGCCTTCCGCACCGTCCATGCCGACGGAACGCCAGATCCAAGACGCGTTCAAGGCCGTGACGCTTGTTAATCCCGGCGCGCGCATCGCGCGCGTCGGCCCCGAAGGCATCACCTTCGAACATCCCGACGAACGCCGCCAGTCAGGCGGATGGGACCGCAAGCCATTTTCGGCGGTGCAGGCATGAGGTCGGTTTCATATCTGCGGTCCAAGCTGCGCCGGGGCCGGTGGTTTCACACCTACCGGCGCGGCGACAAGGAAATCTCCCTTGGGGTGCATGGTCTGCACCCGACCGACCCGCGCGTGTTCGCGGCCTATTGTGCCGAACATGCCCGTTGGGAACAAAGCCCTGCGGGAACGGTCACACCCAAAGGCGGCACCTTTGCGTGGGCGCTCGATATCTACAAGGCAAGCCCGGCATGGGCGAAGCTGGCCCGGACAACGCAAATGAACCGCGACGCGATTTATCGTCGGTATGTCAAGGCTCAGGGCAACCGCCCGCTGTCCAGTATTGCGCCTGAGGATATCGAGGCGGCGCTGTATGCCAAAGGCGGCAATGCGGCGGTGAATGAGCTGAAGGCACTGAAGCCGATTTTCTTCCACGCCTATAAGCTGCGGATCATTTCAGCCGATCCGACGCGCGGCCTGAAAATGGTTCGACCCGAAACAGAGGGCTTCGCGACGGCAGGTGTCGATGAAATCGCCGCCTATCAGAAAAAGTGGCCGATTGGGTCGGTCGAGCGCCTCGTGTTCGATCTGGCGCTGTATACCGGGGCCGCGCGTGTCGATCTGGCCAAACTAGGCCGCCGCAATATGGTTGACGGCGTTCTGCAATATCGGCGGCAAAAGACCAACACGCTGGCCCAGGTGCCGCTGACGCCCGAGCTGCGCGCGGTGGTTGGCAGAACAGCACACATTGCCCCTGCTTTCATCCTGAACGGGAAGGGCAAGCCCTACACGGCGGAAAGCCTTGGAAACCTGTTCCGGGATGCCGCAACAAAGGCCGGAATGGCTGCGCGCCTTCACGGCCTGCGCAAAGCGTTTTGCGTTTACTGGGCAGAAAAGGGGGCGACGACCCACCAGATCGCAGCCATGGCCGGTCATATGACGCTTGGCGAAGTTGAACGATACACCCGCGCAGCCGATCGGCTGAAGATGGTCAAACTGTTGGTCGAGGGATCATGAAACGGGACACGCAAGCCCAGAAACGGGACACACTTTGCCAGAATGATGAAATTGCTCAACATTCCGGCGCGATTCTGAGAAATGGTGACCCCGGCAGGACTCGAACCTGCAACCGATTGATTAGAAGTCAATTGCTCTATCCAGTTGAGCTACGGGGCCTGACCTGTCGTTCTCTTACCGTCACAACGCGCGGCATTCAAAGCCTTATCGCATCCGCGGCAAGCGTGACGCCTTACAGCAGCAGCGTCATGAAGACGGAATGCGGATCGGCGCGATAGCTGCCAAAGGGCGGGCATTCGGTAAAGCCCTCGCGCGCATAGAGGCTGCGGGCGGCGACGAAACCGGGCTGCACGCCGGTTTCCAGTGACAGGCGATGAAAACCCGCCTGCCGGGCATGAGCGAGCAGATGCCGCAACAGCATCCGCGACAGGCCGCGCCCGCGTTGTTCGGCCAGCACATGCATGGATTTGACCTCGGCATGGGACGCGCCCAGATCCTTGATGGCGCCCATCGCGACGGGCTGGCCCGCATCGCGAACCACGAAAAAGGCGATGGCAGCTATAGCCAACGCATCCTTGGGCATCGTGTGGACCGATTCGGGGGGCGTGTCGGCATGCATCTCGGCGGTGTGGCGCTGAAACAGCGCGTCCAGATCCGCCCCAAGCGGGTTTTCCCTGTCGATCGTCAGCGTCATTCCCGGACCTCTATGCGCGTTGCCCCGCCCGACCTATCGTGGCGGGGCGCGCGGGTCAAAGGGTCACGACGCGGGCATCAGCACCCGATCCAGGACCGGCACCAGCCGTGCCACCGTGCCATCCACATCCTTCAGCTTGTCCAGACCGAACAGACCAAGGCGGAAGGTGGAAAAAGCATCGCCCTCGTTCAGGGCCAGCGGCACGCCCGCCGCGATCTGGGTGCCAAGGGCGGCAAAGGCGCGGCCCGACTTCACCTCGGGATCGGCGGTATAGCCGACGACGACGCCCGGTGCCTGAAACCCCTCCGCCGCGACCGACCGGATGCCCCGCGCGGCCAGTTCGGCCCGCACGGCGCGGCCAAGGCGCCATTGCGCGTCGGCGGCTGCGGCAAAGCCCATGGCGCGGGTCTCGTCCATCGCGTCGCGCAGGCCCAGCAGCGCGTCGGTGGGCATGGTGGCGTGATAGGCGTGGCCGCCATCCTCGTATGCGGCCATGATCGCGCGCCATTTCTTCAAATCCAGCGCAAAACTGTCACTGGTCGTCGCCGCCAACCGTTCGGCGGCGCGATCCGACAGCATCACCAGCCCGGCAGCGGGCGAGGCCGACCAGCCTTTTTGCGGGGCCGAGATCAGCACATCCACCCCGGTCGCCGCCATATCCACCCAGACCGCCCCCGAGGCGATGCAGTCCAGCACCATCAGCGCGCCGACCTCATGCGCGGCACTTGCCAGCGCGGCGATGTAATCATCGGGTAGGATCAGCCCGGCCGAGGTTTCGACATGCGGCGCAAAGACCGCATCGGGGCGGGTGTCGCGGATCTTGGCCACGACCTCGTCGATCGGGGGCGGGGCATAGGCGGGCTGGGGCTCGTTCCCCTGCGGGCGGGCCATTGCCACCGTCACCTCGCGCGCGAAACCGCCGGCGTCGAAGATCTGGCTCCAGCGATAGCTGAACCAGCCGTTTCGGACGATCAGCGCATGGGCATCGCGGCCGAACTGGCGGGCGACCGATTCCATCGCATAGCTGCCGCCGCCCGGCACGATCGCCACCTGCGCGGCGCCGTAAACCTCGGCCAGCGTGGCGGACAGGTCGCGCATCACCTGCTGGAACCGCTGCGACATGTGGTTCAGCGAACGGTCGGTGAACACGACCGAGAATTCGTCCAGACCCTGCGGGTCGATCTGGGGGCGCTGATGGGGCATGGGGCGTCCTTTCGCATCTGTTGCGGGCAGGTTATCCAAACCGACCCCGCGCCGCCAGACCGCCAAAGGGCTGGGGCCCGTTCCCCCCTTGCAGGCACCCCCATGGCGCGACTACCTTCGCAGCTGTCAGCAACACACGGGTTTTCCATGCATATCGGCATCCTTCAATGCGGCCAGTCGCCTGCGCAGCTGAAGCAGGCCCTTGGCGACTATCCCGACATGTTCATGCGCCTGCTGGACGGGCGCGGGTTCACCTTTGCGGTCTTCCATGTCGAGGCTATGCAGTTCCCCTCCAGCATCCATGATGCCGATGGCTGGCTGCTGACCGGATCGCGCCATGGCGTGTACGAGGATCATCCCTTCATCCCGCCGCTGCAGGATTTCATCCGTGCCGCGCATCAGGACGGCGTGCCGATGGTCGGCATCTGTTTCGGCCATCAGATCATCGCGCAGGCCCTGGGCGGCACCGTCGTCAAGCATCCCGCCGGATGGGCGGTCGGCACGCAGGATTACGAATTCGACGGCGCGACGCTGCGCCTGAACGCCTGGCATCAGGATCAGGTGGTGGCCCTGCCGCCGGGGGCCGAGGTCGCGGGCCGCAACGCCTTTTGCGAAAACGCCGCGCTGATCTATGGCGACCGGGCCTATACCGTGCAGGCGCATCCCGAATTCGACGACGCCTTCGTGCAGGGCCTGATGGACACTCGCGCCAAGGGCGTGGTGCCCGACGACCTGCTGGCCGACGCCTCGGCCCGGATGGGGCAGGACAAGGCGTCCCCGCTGATCGCCGACCGGATCGAGGCGTTTTTCAAACAACCCCGCGCACTCGTGCGCCAAGACGCGCACGGTGCCGCATGACCGACTGGACCGACAAGCTGCCGCAGGCCGCCCGCGATTTCATGGCGGGCCGCCGCCTGGACGAGGTCGAATGCATCGTCGCCGATATCGCCGGCGTGGCGCGCGGCAAGGCGATGCCCGCGTCGAAATTCGCCCGGCAGAACCAGTTCTATCTGCCCAATTCGATCTTTCTGCAGACGATCACCGGGGAATGGGCCGACAACCCCTCGGGTGCGTTCACCGAACCGGACATGGTGATGACGCCCGATTACTCGACCGCCACCGCCGCGCCCTGGACGGCGGACTGGACCATTCAGGTGATCCACGACGCCTATGACCAGCAGGGCAACCCGATGCCCATCGCACCGCGCAATGTGCTGAAGCGCATCGTGAAACTGTACGAGGACAAGGGCTGGAAGCCCGTCGTCGCGCCGGAAATGGAATTCTTTCTGGTCGCCCGCAACATCGACCCCAACCAGCCGATCATCCCGCCGATGGGCCGGACGGGGCGCCGGGCGGCGGCCAAACAGGCCTATTCCATGTCGGCGGTCGATGAATACGGCAAGGTCATCGACGACATCTATGATTTCGCAGAGGCGCAGGGGTTCGAGATCGACGGCATCCTGCAGGAAGGCGGCGCCGGTCAGGTCGAGATCAACCTCAACCACGGCGATCCCGTGGCCTTGGCCGACGAGATCTTCTATTTCAAGCGCCTGATCCGCGAGGCCGCCCTGCGCCACGACTGCTTTGCCACCTTCATGGCCAAGCCGATCGAGGGCGAACCGGGCAGCGCGATGCATATCCACCATTCGGTCACCGATATCGCCACCGGCCAGAACATCTTTTCGGACGATCAGGGCCGCGAGACCCCGGCCTTTCTGCATTTCATCGCCGGCATGCAGAAACACCTGCCCGCCGCGGTGGCGCTGCTGGCGCCCTATGTGAACAGCTATCGCCGCTATGTCCCCGATTTCGCCGCCCCCATCAATCTGGAATGGGGCCGCGACAACCGCACCACGGGCCTGCGCGTGCCGATTTCCGGACCCGAGGCGCGGCGTCTGGAAAACCGTCTGGCGGGGATGGATTGCAACCCCTATCTGGGCATCGCCGCCAGCCTCGCCTGCGGCTATCTGGGCCTGCTCGAGGCGGAAAATCCCCGCGACGAATGTCTGGGCGACGCCTATATGTCGCGCGACGAGCTGCCCTATAATCTGGGCGACGCGTTGGATCTGATGATGGAGAACGCCGCCATGCGCGAGGTGCTGGGCGACGAATTCTGCGCCGTCTACGAATCCGTCAAGCGCAACGAATACAAGGAATTCCTGCAGGTGATCAGCCCGTGGGAACGCGAACATCTGCTGCTGAACGTATGAACCTGCTGCATCTGAACGACCGCGACGGGGCCTATCCGCCCAGCCTTTACGCCGATCAATGCGGCCCACAGGCGCCATTGCCGCCCCTGCAGGGCGAGGCGCGCGCCGATGTGGCCGTGATTGGTGCAGGCTATACCGGCCTGTCAGCCGCCCTGCATCTGGCCCAGGCCGGGCTGTCGGTGACGGTGCTCGAGGCGCAGCGGGTGGGCTTTGGCGCCTCGGGGCGCAACGGCGGCCAGATCGGGTCTGGTCAGCGGCAAGAGGTCGACTGGCTGGAAACGCATCTGGGCCGCGACAGGGCCCGCCAGCTGTGGGATCTGGGCGAGGAGGCCAAGGCCCTGACCCGCGATCTGGCCGCCCGCGCGGGCGTGCCCGTCCGCGACGGCATCGCCCATGCCTGCCGTTCCGCCCCCGAGGTCGCCCATGCCCGCCACATGGCCGACCATCTGGCGCAGCATTACGGCTATGACAAGGTGCAGCCGCTGGACCGCGATGCGCTGGAGGCCGCGATTGGCAGCACCGCCTATGTGGGCGGCGATCTGGACCGGGGCGCAGGTCATGTCCAGCCGCTGGCCCTGACGCTTGGGGTGGCGCGTCTGGCCCAGGCCGCAGGCGCCCGGGTCCACGAGGGCAGCGAGGTCACGGCGATCGACCACGCCCCCCATGCAGGCGCCCCCAGCAGGATCCGCACATCGCAGGGCGATCTGCGCGCGGATCACGTCATTCTGGCCTGCAACGGCTATCTGGGGCGGCTGGACCGGAGCATCGCCGCCCGCGTCATGCCGATCAACAATTACATCGTCGCGACCGAACCTCTGGACAAGGCCTTCCCCGAGATCCTGCCGGACCGCATCGCCGTGGCCGATACGAAATTCGTGGTCAATTACTGGCGGCTGGACGATCAGCGCCGTCTGGTCTTTGGCGGGGGCGAAACGGCGACCTATCGTTTTCCCCGCGACATTCAGGCCGTGGTCCGCCCCCATCTGCTGTCGGTCTATCCGCAACTGCGCGATGTGGCCCTGACCCATGCTTGGGGCGGCACGCTGGCCATCACGATGAACCGGATGCCTTGCTTTGCCCGGCCCGCGCCGAACTGCCTGTCGGCCAGCGGCTATTCCGGTCATGGCGTCGCGCTGGCCATGCTGGCTGGACGCCTGATGGCCGAGGCGGTGAGGGGCCAGGCCGCGCGTTTCGATGCGATGGCGGCGATCCCGACGCGGCCCTTTCCCGGCGGAGCGGCCTTGCGCGCGCCGCTGCTGGTCGCGGGCATGGCATGGTTCGGATTGCGCGACCGGCTCGGGATCTGAGGGCCGGGCGCTCGGGCCAGTCAGGCCAGTCAGTCAGGCCGGGCGCAGGCCCGTCCGTTCCATCACCTGCTGCCGGATCTGCGCCGAATCCCGGTCGCTGACGCCCAGCAACCCGGCCACCAGACGGATCAGACTGTCCTCATCCGCGCCGCGCGCCTGATCGGCCAACGCGACCTCCCACAGGGCGCTCAGCACGCCCCGGCGATCCTCCAGCGCGATGTGATCCTTGATCTGCTTGGTAAAGCGCACCGTGTCGCTGGCCTCGGCCTCAAGCCCCTCGGCTTCGATCCGAAGCGCTGCGGCTTCCTCGGCGCTCAGGCCCCGGCGCTGCGCCAGAACCGCGTCGATGCGGCGGCGCTCGGCCTCGTCGTAATGGTCGTCGGCCCGCGCCAGCCGCACCAGCAGGGCGGCAATCGCCAGCTCGGCCTCATCGGCATCGAAGGCTGCGGGACCGGGCGTCTTGCCCATCAAACGGCTCAGGAAATTCTGGATCATCGCCAGACCCTGCCCGGCGCGGCCGTCGCGGTCCAGCCCGGCCCGATCACATCTGCGGCAGGGCGCACCGTCACTCGACCTCCGGAATGCGGATGCGCCCCTCGGCCACCGGCACCGCGCGACCCGACACGCAGACCTGCGCCAGCCGCCCGTCCCGGACGGTGATCCGCAAGCCCAGCTGGGACGGGCGCCCCATCTCGACGCCCTGGCGCAGCGCGATCCGCGCCGCGCCCTCGGGCAGCACGCCCGCCTCCAGCAGCGCGGCGGCCAGCACCGCCGTTGCCGAACCGGTCGCCGGATCTTCCGGAATGCCCGCCGCCGGGGCAAACATCCGCGCCCGATAGCCCGCGCCATCGGGGGCATAGCAATACAGCTTGTCCAGATCGCCGGTCAGCGCCGCAAAAGCCTCACTCATGGGCCGTGCCGCAGCCAGGGCCGCCAGATCGCGCAGCGGCGCAAAGACGAATCCCGGCCCGGCATGGGCAATGCAGGGGCGATGCGCGCCAAAGCCCACCTGACCGACCTCCAGCCCCAGCCCTGCCGCCACCGCCCCCGGCGTCACAGGCTGCGGCGACAGCACCGGCAGCACCGGGGCCTCGAACTCCGCCAGCCCCGCCGTGATCGCAACCGGCACCGGCCCGGCCTCGGCCTCCAGCACCAGTGCCCCATCGGCGCCGCCCGCCAAATGCAGCGCACAGCCGATGGTCGGATGACCGGCAAACGGCAGCTCGGCCACCGGCAGGAAAATCCGCACCCGCGCCCGATGGGCCGGATCGCGCGGTGCCATGACGAAGATCGTCTCGGACAGGTTGAACTGGCGCGCGATGATCTGCATCTGCGCGGCGTTCAGACCGTCCGCCCCCATCACCACCGCCAGCGGATTGCCCGAGAACGCCCGGTCCGTGAACACGTCATAGATATGAAATTCCAGCATGACGCCCTTTCATCTTGGCCCCAATATCCCCGGGGGAGTCGCCTGCCAAGGCGACGGGGGCGGGAGCCCCCTTCCGCCTATCAGTATTTCTGCGGCACGAACAATTCGCGCGGCAGCACGTCGCGTTCGTAATCGGGGTTGAACACCCGTTCGGGCAGGCTGATCTGTTCGTGCTGGACATCGGCATAGGGGATCATGCCCAGCAGATGGTCCATGCAGTTCAGCCGCGCCCGCTTCTTGTCATTGCCCGGCACGATGTACCAGGGCGCCTCGGGGATGTTCGTGCGCTCGAACATGTCCTCCTTGGCCTTGGTATAGGCCTCCCACCGGATGCGGGACTGCAGGTCCATCGGCGACAGCTTCCACTGTTTCAGCGGATCGTGGATGCGGATCTGGAACCGCATCTGCTGTTCCTCGTCGGTGATGGAAAACCAGTATTTCACCAGCCGGATGCCCGAGCGCACCAGCATCCGCTCGAATTCCGGAACGTCCTGAAAGAACTGCTCGACCTCGTCCTCGGACGCAAATCCCATCACCCGCTCCACGCCCGCGCGGTTGTACCAGCTGCGGTCGAACAGCACGATCTCTCCGCCCGCCGGCAGATGGGGGACATAGCGTTGGAAATACCATTGGGTCTTTTCGCGGTCGGACGGCGCGGGGAGGGCCACGACGCGGGCCACGCGCGGGTTCAGGCGCTGTGTGATCCGCTTGATCGCACCGCCCTTGCCAGCCGAATCGCGGCCCTCGAAGATCACCACGACCTTTTCCTTGTGATGGCTGACCCAGTCCTGCAGGCGGATCAGTTCCGATTGCAGGCGCAGAAGCTCGTGGAAATAGGTCTTGCGGTCCATCTGGTCGGGATGGTGGCTGCGATAGATGCGGCGGATCTCGGCGGACAGAACGGCGTCTTCCAGCTCGATCTCGATATCCTCGTCCAGATTCTCCTGCAGCTCGGCTTCCAGCCAGTCCTTGTAGGTGTCGCTCATCAGACGTCTCCGGAATGTGTCGCTGCGGTCTAGGATGGAAGTGTGACAGTCATGTGTCAGCGGACGAACAGCCGCGCGCATTCCGGCGTGACCGCCAGAACCATGCCGCCGTCGCGCAGCCCGTCCACGGTGCCGCACCAGGCGCCTTGGGTGGTGAACAGGCTTTGCGTGCCCCGCGCCGGACGATAGGCGATGCGCCGCCCATTCAGATCGAACAGGTTCAGCACCCCCCCGGCATTGGGCGCGTAATAGCCCAGCACCGACCCGTCCGAGGTAAAGATGACCCGCTGCTCATTGGCCGGATTGTCGGGGCGGTTGCCCCTGATCGCCTGCGAATTGGCGGTGTTTCCGGCAGAATTCCACGCCGCATGGGGCGCGTTGGCCGCGCGGGCGGGATTGTTGGCCGGATGGCCCGGTCCCAGATCGAAGGGCAGCTGCGTGCGGTCCAGCACCACCAGCGGCGCATCGGCTGTGGCGGGCAGCGGGGGCGCCAGCATCAGGGTCACCATCAGCATCAGGATCGTCATCAGGGCAGGGCGAAACATGGCGTCGGTCGGTCCCGTCAATCTTTTGGCCCATCATGACCAAGGACGCCGCCGCATGCCAGCCCATCATGCGCGGTTGCGCCAAGGGATCGGCGGGCCTAAGCCGTGATGGACAGCCGCCCGCGCGCGGCGGACGAAACCCGGGGGGACACAGCATGGCCGACGACGATTATGTCTATGACGAGGCCAGCGGCGAATGGCGCCCTGCTGCCGACATCGCCGCCGAGGCCGCGTCCGGCGGGGCTGTCCGCGACAGCGCCGGCACGCCCTTGGAAAACGGCGATCAGGTCGTCGTCATCAAGGATCTGAAGGTCAAGGGCAGCAGCACCGTGATCAAGCAGGGCACGGTCATCCGCGCCATCCGCCTGACCGACGACCCGGCCGAGGTCGATTGCCGCCATGATGGCATGCGCGGGCTGGTGTTGCGGACCGAGTTTCTGCGCAAACGCTAGGGTCACCGCGCGGGGGTCACAGCGCGGGCGTCAGGCCCGCAAAGCCGCCGCCAGCCGGTCCCATTCCTGCGGGCTGCCGGGGATGCCAAGCCGCAGCCAGCGGTCGGAATAGGGAAAGCGCCGCGTCCACAGATGGGCGCGGGCAAGCCGGTCCTGCGCGGCCCCGGCATCCGGGGTATCATACAGTCGGAACAGATGCGTGCCGCCAAGCGGCTGCCAGCCCGCGCGACTGGCCAGTTGTTCAAGATACAGGCTCGCCTCGCTGTGATAGAGCACCGTCTGATCCGCCCAGTCCCGGTCGGCCATCGCCTGCGTCGCGATCTGCAGGGCGGGGCCGTTGACGGACCACGGCCCGGCGGCCTCGCGCAGCCGTTCCAGCAGATCCGGGGCGGCGATGACAAAGCCAAGCCGCAGCCCGGCCAGCCCCCAGAACTTGCCAAAGCTGCGCAGCACCACCGCATTGGCGGGCAGATCCGGGGCCAGCGACAGATCGGGGCGCGGATCGGCGAAACTTTCATCGACCACCAGCCAACCCACCTGTCGGGCCAGCGCGATCAGCGCGGCGGGGGTCCATTCGCGCCCATCGGGATTGTTCGGATTGACCACCACGGCCAGATCGGCGCCCGCCATCGCGGCACTGTCGGCGGCGGGGCTGACCTGCCACCCGGCAGCGGTCAGGCTGGCCGCATGTTCGTTATAGCTGGGCGTCAGCACCGCCGCCCGCCGCCCCGGCAACAGGCGCGGCAGTAGTTGGATGGCCGCCGAGGCCCCCGCGACCGGCAGCACCTGCGCGGGGTCGCAGCCGAACCAAGCGGCGGCGCTGCGGATCAGCCCGGCCTCGGCCTCGGCGGTCGGCAGGGCGCGCCAGGCACTGGCCGTGACCGCAGGCACCGGCCAGGGGCGGCGGTTGATGCCCGTCGACAGGTCGATCCAGTCGCCCGCCCCAAAGCGTGCCACCGCCGCATCCAGATTGCCGCCGTGATCCCGTGCCATCGCGCCCTCTTGCCCCTTTGCGCTCTGCTAGGCCAGCCCGCGTCCCGCTGCAAGCGGGCGGGCGGGCCGGTGATTCCCGCTTTACACAGGCGGCAAAGGCCTACACGATATGTGGTGTAGGCATCCGGGCAGACCCGCCCGGTGTTGTGCAACCGCCCACACGCAGCGGGGCGGACCACGGCAGGAGGCAGGCTATGGCACAGACCGACCATTTCATCGCCAGCGACGAGATCCACCCGATCGACATCGTCGAGGCCGTGGCCACCCATCACGCATGGGATTTCGACCGTCTGGCCGAAGATCAGATCGCCATGGCGGTCGAGGGTCAGTGGCGCAGCTATTCCCTGACGCTGGCATGGTCGCCGGGCGACGAGGTGCTGCGCCTGATCTGCACCTTCGACATGGACCCGCCGGAAGGGCGGCTGCCCGCGATCTATGAAACCATCAATCTGGCCAATGATCAGGTCTGGGACGGCGGATTCACCTTCTGGGCGCCGCAGCGGCTGATGGTCTGGCGTTACGGTCTGGTCCTTGCGGGCGATGCGATCGCCCTGCCCGAACAGGTGGACCAGATGATCGGCAATGCGCTGACGGCCTGCGAGCGGTTCTATCCCTCTTTCCAGCTGGCGGGATGGGGCAACACCACCCCCGCCGCCGCGCTGGACATCGCGCTTGGCGCCGCCTACGGACGGGCCTGAGAAAGGGTCTGAGGACGGGTCTGATTGGGGCGGCAGGCCCGCGACGAAAGGGAAACGAACATGAGCGATTTCAACCAGATCAACCGGCGCGGGCTGGTGCTGGTCGGCTGTGGCCGCATGGGCGGGGCGATGCTGACCGGCTGGCTGGCGCGCGGTCTGGAACCCGGTGCCGTCACCGTGCTGGACCCCCGGCTGGCGCCCGAATGGCAGGACCGGGGGCTGCGGGTCAATGCCGCGCTGCCCGAACGCCCGGCCGTGCTGGTTCTGGCGGTCAAGCCGCAGATGATGGGCGATGCGCTGGCGGCCATGCCGGATCTGTCGGACACGCTGGTCATCTCGGTCGCGGCAGGCACGACGATTGCCACGTTCGAGGCGGCCTTTCCCGGCGCCCCGATCGTGCGGGTGATGCCCAACACGCCCGCCGCCATCGGGCAGGGGATCAGCGCGATGATCGGCAATGGCGCCGCCACCCCCGCCCATCTGGACCTGACCGAGGCGCTGATGCGCGCTGTGGGCCGGGTGGTGCGGCTGGACCGCGAGGATCAGATGGACGCCGTCACCGGCCTGTCGGGCAGCGGCCCGGCCTATGTCTTTCACCTGATCGAGGCGATGGCCGCAGCGGGCGAGGCGCAGGGCCTGCCCGCCGCGCTGGCGCTGGAACTGGCACGGGTCACCGTGGCGGGGGCGGGCGCGCTGGCCGTGGATGCGGACGAAGACCCGGCCGTGCTGCGCCAGAATGTGACCTCTCCGAACGGGACGACGGCGGCGGGGCTGGCGGTGCTGATGGATGCGGATACCGGCCTGCCGCCGCTGATGGCGCGCACCGTCGCCGCAGCGACCGAACGGGCCAAAGAACTGGGTCGTGAACTGGGGCGGGCCTGACATGACCATCACCTATGACGATTTCCTCAAGGTCGATATCCGCGTGGGCACCATCACCCGCGCCGAACCCTTCCCCGAGGCGCGCAAGCCCGCCATCAGGCTGTGGGTCGATCTGGGCGATCTGGGGGAACGCAAATCCTCGGCGCAGATCACCCGGCATTACGATCCGGCGACGCTGGTCGGCACGCAGGTGCTGTGCGTGGTGAACTTTCCGCCGCGCCAGATCGGCCCGGTCCGCTCCGAAGTGCTGGTGCTGGGTGTGCCCGACCCGGACGGCGAGGTCGTGCTGATCCGCCCCGATCTGTCCGTCCCCAACGCAGGAAGACTGTTTTGAAGGTTCTGATCACCCGCCCGATGACCGCCCGCGCCGCGGATGCCATCCGCGCGGCCTGCGACGCGACCTTCCGCGACAACACGCCCCTGACCGAAGGTCAGGCCGCACAGGCGATGCGCGATCATGACGCGATCATCCCGACGCTTGGCGATGCCTTTACGGCGGCGGCGTTTCAGGGCGATCCGCGCTGTCGCCTGCTGGCCAATTTCGGCGCAGGCTTCAACCATATCGACATCGCGGCGGCCCGCGCGGCAGGCGTCACCGTCACCAACACCCCCGATGTGGTGACCGATGCGACCGCCGATATCGCGGTGACGCTGATGCTGATGGTCCTGCGGCGCGCCTCCGAGGGCGAACGCATCCTGCGCGCGGGACAATGGACCGGCTGGAACCCCACGCAACTGTTGGGGCACGAGATGTCGGGCCGGACGCTTGGGATCATCGGCATGGGCCGGATCGGCAAGGCGATCGCGCGGCGCTGCCATCATGGCTTTGGCATGGATGTGGTGTTCTTCAACCGCTCGGTCGTGGCCGATGCGGGGGTGCCCGCGCGCCAGATCGACGATCTGCGCGCCCTGCTGGCCGCCTGCGACGTGGCGGTGATCGCGGTGCCGGGGGGCGCCGGCACGCGCGCCCTGATCGGCGCGGACGAGCTGCGCGCCCTGGGGCCACAGGGCTGTCTGATCAATATCGCGCGCGGCGATGTCGTGGACGAAGACGCCCTGATCGCCGCGCTGAGCGATGGCACCATCGCGGGCGCGGGCCTTGACGTCTATGCCCGCGAACCGCATGTGCCCGCCGCCCTGATCGCCGCACCCAATGCCACGCTGTTGCCGCATCTGGGCACAGCGACGGATGAGACGCGCACCCGGATGGCCCTGCGCGCGCTGGCCAACCTGCAGGCCTTTGCCCAAGGCACCCCCCCTCGCGATTTGGTGAGCTGAGGAACCGCGCCCCGGTCCCGGCGTTTGATACCCAGACATCATCGTCACTGAGGAGAGCGACATGAACTGGGATATCATTCAGGGTAAATGGAAGCAGCTCAAAGGCTCGGCCAAAGTCAAATGGGGCGAGCTGACCGACGACGATCTGGACCAGATCGACGGCAACAAGGACAAGATGTCCGGCAAGCTGCAGGAAAAATACGGCTATACCAAGGATCAGGCCGACAAGGAAATCGACGACTATTTCCACGACAAGTGATCCCTGATCCGGATCGACCAATCTGAGAGGGCGCCCGTTTGGGCGCCCTTTGTCATGGGCGCCGCAGGTCCGGGCCGCTTGATCCCGGCCCGATCCTCGGGCACCAAGGCCCCCACGCCCATCGCCGGAGCACGCCCATGCATTATGCCTATGCCGTCGAGGGGAACCGTCTGGTGCGCCACGATCCCGACCGCGATCTGGCGGGCGCGATCTGGATCGACCTGATCCAGCCCACAGATGATGAAATGGCCCGGCTGCGCGATCTGGGCGTGCCCCTGCCCACCCTGACCGAAATGGAAGAGATCGAACTGTCGAACCGGCTTTATCGCGAAAACGGGCTGGATTACATGACCGCCGTGCTGCCCGGTGAAAAGGGCAGCGGGGAAAGATCCTCGATGCCGGTCACCTTCATCCTGTCGCCCGACCGGCTGGTGACGGTGCGCCATCATTCGCCGCGCCCTTTCCTGACCTTTCCGACCCGGGCCGAGCGGTCGACCCTGGGCTGTACCGGCGCCGATCGGCTGTTTTCCGGCCTGATCGAGGAGATCATCGCCCGACAGGCCGATATTCTGGAAGGCGCCGGGCGGACGCTGGACGACACCACGGCGGGCATCTTTGAACGCCGTGCCGCCGCTGCGTCTTCCGACCGGCTGCAGGCGGCGCTGCAGGGCGTGGGCCGGGAGGCCGAGACGATGGCCCGCGTCCGTCTGGCCCTGCTGACGATCGAACGCATTCTGGCCTTTTACACCGCCACCATCGACGACCGCCCCGAGGCCGATCGCCTGCGCCCCGTCATCCGCGCCCAGATGCGCGACGTGCAGGCGCTGGAGGTACATGCCGATTTTCTGGGCAGTCGGGTCAGTCTGGCGGTCGACACCACGCTTGGCATGATCAACCTGCAGCAGAACAACACCGCCCGCATCCTGTCGGTCATCGCGGCGCTGTTCCTGCCGCCGACGCTGATCGCCAGCATCTATGGGATGAATTTTACCAATATGCCCGAACTGGGCCAGCCCTGGGGCTATGCCTTTGCGCTGGTGCTGATGGGGGCCACGACGCTTGGCACCTATCTGTTCCTGCGCTGGAAGCACTGGCTCTAAAGACTGTCGATCAGGTCCAGCATATCGGGCGGCAACTGACCTTCGGACAGGGTGACGCTGTGGGGGGGGCTGGCATCCTCGGTCACGGTGATGGCGTAACGCATCCGGTCGGGGCAGGCGGGGCAGGGGACATCGGCCAGCCGCGTCAGACTGCCGAGGCGGAACGCGGCACAGATTTTACCGCGCAGGGGTTCGGGCAGCGCCCCGGTATCGATGCGGCGCGGGGCCGGGGCAGCGATGCCGCCAAAGCCGCCATGGGTTCGGATCTCGATGATCATGGGCCCTCACTCGTCGCGGTGACGATAGGCCTAGACGGCGATTCCCACAAGTTTCCATGCCCGGCGCAGCATCACCACGGTCGGGCTGCCCGCGCCGGTCAGGTCAGTGGCGCTGCGCAGGGTCCGGTCGGCCCAGTCCGAAAAGCTGGCCATCGGATTGTTGATGTCCTGCAATGTTTTGTACCAGATCCGGCCCGGCACCTGCCATGCCTGCCCGCCAAGATAGGCGCAGAACAGATAGAAGGCGTGGTTCGGAATGCCCGAATTGATATGCACCCCGCCATTGTCGTCGGTCGTGGTGTTGTACTGATCCATGTGCCAGGGCTGGGGATCGGTGCCCAGCAGATCGTCGGCATAGGCGGTGCCCGGCGCCTTCATACTGCGCAGCGCGACGCCGTTGATGCCGGGGCCCAGAATGCCGCGCCCGACCAGCCAGTCGGCTTGATGCACCTCTTGTCCCAGCACGCGCTGCTGGGCCAGTGCGCCAAAGACGTCGGCGACATGTTCGTTCAGCGCCCCCGACTGGTTTTCATAGATCAGCCCGCCGGAATGCTGGATGACGCCATGCGCCATCTCATGCGCGATGACCGACAGTTCCAGAAAGGTGCGGAAAATCTTTCCGTCGCCGGTGCCATAGGCCATCTGCTGGCCGTCCCAGAAAGCGTTGTTGTAATTGCGGCGATGCTGGACGGTGGCGATCAGCGGCATTCCCCGCCCGTCCAGCGAATTGCGGCCATATTCCTCGGCAAACAGCGAAAACACCTGACCCGCGCTGTCATAGGCCATGTCGGCGTCAGAGATGCTGGATGGCCCGTCGCCTTCGGATCGGACCAGACGACCGGGCAGGGCGGCACGGAAATCGCCGTCATGGATGCGGCGGTCGGGACAGCACAGGTCGGGATCGGCTTCGGGCAGGATCCCCTGAGCGGCGGGCGGCAGGCTGGTCAGGGCGGCGCGGTCCACCCGCAGCTGTTCATCATGGCGCAGCAGGGTCCGGGCCATGTCGGCGGTGGCGGGATCGCCCCGCAGCGCCAGCACCCGCAGCATATAGGGCGGCACGATGCAGGCGATGGGATTGTGATGACAGCAGGACAGCGACAGGCACATGAGGCGACCCCCGGCTTAGGACTGATCCCAAGAGTAGCACGGATCACCCGCCCGGCAAGGGGCGGGTGTTCACGTTTTATTCGGGCCCTAGTCCAGCCGCTTGCCAGTGTCCTTGTGGAACAGATGCAGCGCGCCGGGGCGATAGGACAGACGCAGATCGTCCGACAATTCGGCATCCGAGGCCATGGTGATGGTGATGCGCTGATCGCCGGTCTTGCCATGGACCAGACGCTGCGCGCCCAGTTCCTCGACCGCCAGAACCCGCATCTCGATCGGGCCGTCGGGGGTGACGGTCAGATCCTCGGGGCGGATGCCGATCTGGCCCGCATGGGCGCTGCCCGCCAGATGCGGCACGGCAGAGCTGTCGATCAGGTTCATCGCCGGGCTGCCGATGAAACTGGCCACAAAGGCCGAGGCCGGGCGGCGATACACCTCCAGCGGGGTGCCGATCTGTTCGATCTGTCCGCCATTCAGCACCACCAGCCGGTCGGCCAGCGTCATCGCCTCCAGCTGGTCATGGGTCACATAGATCGAGGTCGTTCGCAGACGTTTCTGCAATTCCTTGATCTCCAGCCGCATGGCGACGCGCAGCTTCGCGTCGAGGTTCGACAGCGGCTCGTCGAACAGGAACGCCGCCGGTTCACGCACGATGGCGCGGCCCATGGCGACCCGCTGGCGCTGACCGCCCGACAGGGCGCGGGGCTTGCGGTCCAGAAACGGGCCGATCTGCAGGATGTCGGATGCGATGCCCACCCGGCGCTCGATCTCGTCCTTGGGGGTGCCGCGGTTCTTCAACCCATAGGCCAGATTCTGGCGCACCGACATATGCGGGTAAAGCGCATAGTTCTGGAACACCATCGCGATGTCGCGGTCGGCGGGTTCGACATCGTTGACAACGCGGTCGCCGATGCGGACCTCGCCCTCGCTGATGCTTTCCAGGCCCGCGACCATGCGCAGCAGCGTGGATTTCCCGCAGCCCGAGGGGCCGACAAGGACCAGAAATTCACCATCCGCGATGTCGATATTGACGCCGCCCACGGCGCGGGCGCCTCCGGCATAGACCTTGCCAAGGTTGTTCAGGGTGATGGATGCCATCTTATTTCTCCGTCTCGACAAGGCCTTTGACGAACAGGCGCTGCATGGCGATCACCACGATCACGGGGGGGATCATCGCCAGCATCGCGGTCGCCATGACCAGATGCCATTGCGGCAGACCGTCCACGGCATCCGCCATGCGTTTGATCCCCGCAACGATTGTATAATAATCCGAGCTGGTCGTGATCAGCAGCGGCCAGAGGTACTGGTTCCAGCCATAGATGAACAGAATCACGAACAGCGCGGCGATATTGGTGCGCGACAAGGGCAGCAGGATGTCGCGAAAGAACTTCATCGGACCGGCACCGTCGATGCGCGCGGCCTCGGTCAGCTCGTCCGGGATGGTCAGGAAGACCTGACGGAACAGGAACGTGGCGGTGGCCGATGCGATCAGCGGGATCGACAGACCGGCATAGCTGTTCAGCATCCCCAGATCGGCGACGACCTGAAAGGTGGGAACGATGCGCACCTCGACCGGCAGCATCAGGGTGATGAAGATGCACCAGAAGGCCAACCCCCTGAAGGGAAAGCGGAAATAGACCACCGCAAAGGCCGACAGGACCGAGATCACGATCTTTCCGATGGCGATCGACAGGGCCATGATCATGCTGTTGAACATCATCACGCCGACCGGCGGCGTGCCGCTGGTGGACACGCCACCGCTGAGCATGCGGCTGTAATTGGCGATCATCTGGTCGCCCGGCCACATCGGGATCGTGCCCGACATGAAGGCCGTCGGCCCGTGGGTGGAGGCCACGAAGGCCACCCACACCGGCAGGGCCACGACGCAGACGCCCAGGATCAGCGTCAGATGGGCAAGGGCGTTCAGGATGGGGCGGTTCTCGATCATCAGTAGGCCACCTTCTTTTCCACGAACCGGAACTGGATCACTGTCAGGATCAGCACCAGCACCATCAGCACCACCGATTGCGCGGCCGAGCTGCCAAGGTTCTGGCCCACGAAGCCGTCGAAATAGACCTTGTAGACCATGATGTTGGTAGCCTGTGCGGGGCCGCCTTCTGTCGTGGCGTCGATGACGCCGAACGTGTCGAACATGGCATAGACGATGTTCACGACCAGCAGGAAGAAGGTCGTGGGCGACAGCAGCGGGAACGTGATGTCGAAGAACCGCCGCACCGGACCGGCGCCGTCGATGGCTGCAGCCTCGCGCAGGGACGCCGGGATGGCCTGCAGGCCCGCCAGAAAGAACAGGAAATTATAACTGATCTGTTTCCAGGCGCTGGCGATCACCACCAGCGTCATCGCATCGCCCTTGTCCTGGATGTGGTTCCAGTCATAGCCCAGCCCCCCCAGCAGATAGGGCATGATGCCGATGGTCGGGTTGAAGATGAACCACCACAGAATGCCCGCGACCGCAGGCGCCACCGCATAGGGCCAGACCAGCAGCGTCGTATAGACGCGGGTCGACCGGATCATGCGGTCTACCGCGATCGCCAGCAGCAGCGACAGGCCCATCGACAGCACGGTTACCGAAATCGCAAAGACCGCCGTCACCTGAAGGCTGTTCAGGTATTCGGGACTGTTCCAGAGACGGACAAAGTTCTCCAACCCCACGAATGATGTGCGGGTGCCGAAGGCATCCTCGCGCAGGAAACTTTGCCGGACGGCCTGAGCGGCGGGCCAGAGGAAGAAGATGAACGTGATGATCAGCTGGGGTGCCAGCAAAAGCCAGGGCAGCAGCTGATTGCTGAAAATGGTGCGCTTCATCGGGGACCTGCGGGGGGGAACGGGAAAGACCGGGGCCGCGCCTGATGCGCGGCCCCGGCCGTCATGATGCCAGGGTTACTGGTTCTGGGCCTGGAACTGTTCCAGCAGGTCATCGCCACGCGCGACCACCGCATCCAGCGCGCCCTGCGCATCCTTGGACCCCGACAGAAGCTGCTCGAACTCCTCGTCGATGACGCCGCGGATCTGGACATAGCTGCCAAAGCGCAGACCCTTGGAGTTTTCGGTCGGCTCGTTCAGCGTGATTTGGCGGATGCCGGTATCGGCGCCGGGGTTCTCGGAATAAAAACCCTCCAGTTCGTCATAGGCGGCCTGCGTGATCGGCAGATAGCCGGTAAAGGACGCCCAATCTGCCTGCACCTCGGGCTGGGTCAGGTATTGGAAGAAGGCGGCGGTGGCCGCGTATTCTTCGTCTGTCTTGCCCGACAGCACCCACAGCGAGGCGCCCCCGATGATCGAGTTCTGCGGCGCGCCTTCGACATCTGCGTAATAGGGCAGCATGCCATAGCCCAGATCAAAGGCCTCGGTATTGGCGATGATCCCGGCGCGGCTGGCCGAGCTGCCCATGATGATCGCACATTCCTGCCCGTAGAACATCGGGGCGGCATTGTCGCCGCCGACCGGGCCGCCATATTTGAAGATGCCCTCGTCGGACCAGCGCTTGAGGTTGTCCCAATGCTTGACCTGAACGGGGCCGTTCAGCGACAGACGCGCATCCAGACCGCCGAAGCCGTTTTCCAGCGTGCCGATGGGCTGGTTGTGCCAGGCCGAGACGTTCTCGGTCTGCGCCCAGCTGATCCATTGGGTGGTAAAGCCGCAGGTCGCGGCTTCGGATTCGATGATCTGGTTGCTGAATTCCTCCAGCTGTTCCCAAGTTTCGGGCGGCTGTTCGGGATCAAGGCCAGCAGCCTCGAAGACCGTCTTGTTGTAATACAGGATCGGGGTCGAGCTGTTGAAGGGCATCGACAGCAGATTGCCTTCCGGATCGGTGTAATAACCGACGACCGAGGGCAGGAAGGCGGACGGATCGAACGCGTCGCCATGGTCGGCCATCAGTTCATGGACCGGAACGATGGCGCCATCGGCGGCCATCATCGTGCCGGTGCCAACCTCGAACACCTGAACGATGGCGGGCTGCTGGTTCGCGCGGAATGCGGCGATCGCGGCGGTCATCGTTTCCGGGTATGTGCCTTTGTAGGCGGGCGTGACGGTGTATTCGTCCTGGCTGTCGTTGAAGCCCTGGGCGATCTCTTCCAGTTTGGCGCCCAGTTCGCCACCCATGGCGTGCCACCATTCAACATTGGTCTGGGCCTGCGCGGCCCCAAGCGACGCCAGCAGCGCCACCGCGGATGCGGTGCTATATCGGATCATGGTCAGTCCTCCCCTAGGAGTTGCGGTGATGTCCCCGCCTAACGGCGGTTCACGACAACATCGCAACGCTCATGTGACAGTCATGTGACGACTGAGATGTCTGGTCAACGATTTTCGTTGGCGTTCGGTTTTTTCCGCATCTGCGCGATTGCACCCTTGCCGGTTTCGATGAGCGGCGAGACCACCTTTGTGGCCACCGGAATCAGCGCCAGACCCAGGATCAGCCCGATCACGCCGTCGCAGAACGCGGTCACGACCCATGCGACCACGCCGGGGGCCGCAGGGACGGCGGCAGCGGCGGCCTCGGCCCATCCGTGGATCAGGTCATAGGGCGCATGCCAGCCCATCTGGTGCAGGCCATGAACGATGATCTGTCCTCCGACCCAGATCATCGCCGCGGTTCCCACCACGGTCAGCGCGGTCATCAGCCCCGGCATGACCTTGACGATGCCGCGACCAAGGCCCGCAACGGCGCCGTTTTCCCGCGTCGCCAGATGCACGCCAACATCGTCGGCCTTCACGATCAGCGCGACGAAACCGTAAACCGCGACGGTGATCGCCACTGCGACCAGCGCCAGAATCACCGCCTTCATCAGCAGGCTGTCCTCGGCCGGGATGGTGGACAGCGCGATGGTCATGATTTCGGCCGACAGGATGAAATCGGTCTTGATCGCGCCCGCGACGCGGCTTTCCTCCAGCGCGGCGCCATCGCCGTCGGGGTGGATATGCTTTTGGCTGTCATGGGTATCGGTCTTGTGGAACAGATGCGCGACCTTGTGCGCGCCCTCATAGCACAGATAGGCACCGCCCAGCATCAGCAGGGGCGGGATCGCCCAAGGGGCAAAGGCCGACAGCAGCAGCGCGATCGGCAGCAGGATGACCATCTTGTTGAAGATCGACCCGCGCGCGATCTTCCACACGATCGGCAATTCGCGGCTGGCGTCGAAGCCGCTGACATATTTCGGCGTCACCGCCGCATCGTCGATCACCGCGCCCGCCGCCTTGGCCCCGGCTTTGACCGCCTGTCCCGCGACATCGTCGATCGAGGCCGCCGCCACCTTGGAAATTGCCGCGATGTCGTCCAGAAGTGCGATCAGCCCGCTCATGTCCCGTATCCCTTTGGAATGTCCGCCTGCGACGAGGCGTCGCAGCATATCAGCACCCAGCAACGCGCCCGGCGCAAGCGGGTTCACGGCGAAAACGGGTTCACATGCAAAGGCCCGCGCAAGGCATATGCTGCGCGGGCCTGACGGATGGTTCGGAACTGCC
Organism: Paracoccus nototheniae; assembly: GCF_004335005.1. Classification (GTDB taxonomy): domain Bacteria; phylum Pseudomonadota; class Alphaproteobacteria; order Rhodobacterales; family Rhodobacteraceae; genus Paracoccus; species Paracoccus nototheniae. Next base: position 76,837 of record NZ_RQRT01000008.1, read on the forward strand.
GGCGGGGGCGCCGGCAGCCCTCCGTTGCGGGCGTCTTACGACGCGGGCAGCAGAACCGTGTCGATGACGTGGATCACGCCGTTCGACTGATCGACATCGGGGATCAGGACGGTGGCGGCATTGCCGTTCTCGTCGGTGATCATCAGCGCATTGCTGGTCGGATCGATCGAGGCGGTCAGCGTGCAGCCGCCGACGGTTTCCAGTTCGGCGGTGCCGCCACCGGCCATGATCATGGCGCCCACGGCGGGCGAGAACGCCTCGGTCGGGACGACATGGCAGGTCAGGATGGTCTGCAGCGCCTCAAGGCTTTCCGGCTCCAGCAGGCCCTCGACGGTGCCGTCGGGCAGCTTTTCAAAAGCGGCATTGGTGGGGGCGAAGACCGTGAAGGGACCGGGGCCCGACAGCGTCTCGGCCAGTCCGGCAGCCTGCACGGCGGCGACCAGCGTGGTGTGGTCGGCAGAGTTCACGGCGTTTTCGACGATGTTGTTGGTGGGCAGCATCTCGGCCCCGCCAACCATCGTGTTTTGCGCCATGGCGGGCACGGACAGGGCGACGGTGGCGGCAAGAATCGAAGCGCCGACTTTGGTAAAGCGGGTGTTCATGGACTTTCCTCCGGTTTGGGTCCGGCGCCGCGTGGCGCCTGATACCCTCAACCACGCGCGACGGGCGGTTTAGTTGCCCCGCCCCCCGGTCAAGCCATGGTCACAACAAGGTGAGTTCCGCGATCGCCACCACAGGCCCGGTGGCCTGACCCGTGGGCGATCCGCCCGCAGGTTCGTCCGACAGCGCGATTCTGACCTGCGGCGACGGCTCCATCCCGTCGGGCAGGGTCATCTGCATGTCGCCCTCGCGCGGCAGCACGCCCATCGAAACGGCGGCGCCATCCGGTCCGATCCACCAGATCTCCCAGTCCCGGCCCTGGGCGGCGGGGCCCTGTTCCAGCGCGATCTGCATCTGACGGCCCGAAATCGTCGCGGCGGCCTGCAGGGCCTGATCCGCACTGCCCAGCTGCGCGTGATATTGGGGTGCGGCGGAGGGCGTGCCCGCATCCTGCAGGCCGGGCAACCACAGCACCGCCACGGTCGCCGCAACCGCCACAAGGCCCAGCAGCGCGCCGATCGGACCGCGCCACCAGGACGGACGGGCGGTCGGATCATTGGCCAGCGGCGGGCGGGCATGGCCCAAGCGTTCGCGGATCGCGTGCCGGGCGCGGGCCGGGGCCATGACCGGCGTCAGCGTCATCGCCAGCTCGGCCAGCCGTTCCTGCCAGCCCCGCACGGCGCGGGCGAAATCGGCATCCTCGGACAGGCGCGCGGTCGCGGCCTCGGCCTCGGGGCCCTCCAGCAGGCCAAGCGCCAGTTCGGCGGCCAGCGCCTCGGTGTTCTCGGAGGGGGTCAGGGGCGTGTCGGGGGTCATTGGCTGACACATTCCTTCAGGCGCAACAGGCTGCGGCGCAGCCAGCTGCGCAGGGTGTTGATCGGCATCCCCTCGCGCGCGGCCAGATCGGCATAGCTAAAGCCTTCCAGATAGACGGCGCGCACGGCGCCTGCCTGCGCATCGGCCAGCTGGGACAGGCATTCATGCAGCATCCGGCGTTCCTGCGCCATGATCGTCGCCGATTCCGGGCTGGGATCGCCCGACGGGATCTGCGCCGCCGCATCCTCGGGCGCGGTGGCCGGGCGCGAACTGCGCGCGCGCAGCCGGTCGATGGCGCGGTTGCGGGCGATGGTGATCAGCCAGGTCATCGGCGACAGCCCGTTCGAGGCATAGCGCGCCGCCCCCTGCCAGACCCGGATATACACCTCTTGCAGGGTCTCTTCTGCCTCGGGGCGGTCTTTCAGGACCGACAGGCAGACGGCATGCAGCTTGGCCGAGGTCGCGTCATACAGCGCGTCAAAGGCCGCGCGATCCCCTAGGGCGATGCGCGAGATCAGCGTTTCCAACTGGGATCGGCGGGCGTCTGTCAAAGAGGCATGTCCTTGAATGAGGCGGTCGCGGCGTCGTGGCATGATGCCGCGGGGCCGTCGTGCTTTGGCGCCACCTTATGAAGCCTGCCCCCGCCCGTCAACGCGGCCTCCGTACACGGCGGCGGCTTTGTCCGGGT
>NZ_RQRT01000090.1 GCF_004335005.1 Paracoccus nototheniae
TTTTGTTCGGCAAAGCGCCGGACGCAGACCGGCCGCAGCGGATGGGTCGCATCAGGACCGGGGGGCAGGGGCAGGGGGTCGGGAAAACGTGCCGGATCGATCCCGCAATGCACGACGCGCAGCCGGTTCCAGCGATCGAAGGGCGCCCACCGGGCCAGCTGGCTGCGGCCAAAGGCGCTGACCGCGACGACGAAACGCGCGCCGCCGATCTTGTCGCCAAGCGACAGGGCCTGCGGGGCATCGAATTCTTCGGGTCCGTGGGTGGTAAAGCTGTAGCCCGGTCCACCCAGCAACTGGGCATAGCGGACCACATCGGTGGAATTGGTGCCGAAATGCGCATGCAGATGGGTCACGCCCCGGTCGCGGCACTGGCGGACCAGCAGTCCTGCCTCGGCCAGATAGATCATCTGGCGCAATCGCCCCGGCCCGCCACGCCCGCCCGCGCGCCACGCCGCCCGCAAGGCGCGCGGATGACGCAGCATCACGCCCGCCAGCGCACCCGCCAGCCGCAAGGCGCCGCTGTCCAGAATATAGCGGGTCTGGCCCTGTTCGGCCCGATCCTCGTCCGAGGTGACAGCCTGCGCATCGCGGCGCATAGCGAAACGGGTGATGGTGATGCCCTGCGCCTCCAGCGCCTGAACCTCGCGCCGGATGAAGGTCTGCGAGGGGCGGGGATAGGTGTTGACCACATAGCCGATGTGCAACGGGCCCGCATCGGTGGCGGGATGGGCGGCCACGGCAGGGGCCGTCGCAGGCGCTTGCGTCATGGGCACCGGGGCAACAACGCGCAACATCAAAACCTCCCGCAGGAAAACGATGGACGCCCGGAACGACGGGCGGTCCGGGCACTGGCAACCACAATCGGAAAAGGCCAAGCGATCATCGCCCGCCCTTGCCGGCCCTGTCAGCAACCGGTGCAGCGCGCCACGACCCGGAAGGTGGCCAGGATCGTCGTCAGATCCAGACGCAGGCTCAGCTCGCGATAGTACCGTTCGTCATAGACGGCACGCGCCGCAAAGGTCGAGCCGTTGCGGGCCGAGATCTGCCACAGCCCGGTCAGGCCCGGGCGATGCGCGGCGTAATAGGTGCCCGGATACAGAACCCGCTGTTCGACCATCATCGGACGGGGTCCGACAAGGCTCATATTGCCCAGAAGCACGTTGAACAGCTGCGGCAGCTCGTCCAGCGAGGTCTTGCGCAGGAACTTGCCCACGCGGGTGATGCGGGGATCGTGGCGCAGCTTCTGGTTCATGTCCCATTCGGCGCGCGCATGGGGATCGGCGGCCAGATGGGCGGCCAGCAGCGCGTCGGCATTGGGGCGCATGGTGCGGAACTTGTACAGGCGGAACCGCTGCCAGCCGCGCCCAAGGCGCATCTGGCTGTACAGCGGCGAGCCGCCATCCAGCATGACGACCATTGCCACGACCAGCAGGATCGGCAGCAGAAAGGGCAGCGCCAGCAGGATCAGAAAGGTATCAAGGGACCGCTTGCCGCCGCTTGTGTAAAGGCTGCGGCTTTCGGTCGCTTCCATGTCGCGCACGAATCCCGCGCGATCCACGTTCAGACCATCATTATCGAACAACATCAACGTAAACTCCGAGCACTGGATACGGACACAACGGGTAAAATTGTCTGGAGTGGATGCCAGTCGCTACCCAAGTCACCGGCATTTTGTCTGTGGGTTTGATCTATTGCCCGCAAACAGCCGAGACAACCTGTCTAAAAGATGGGTATAATGCGCATAATAGTGACCGGATCAGACGGAACCCGCTGTTTTTTGCAATTCCAGATTGTTTGCAATCTGATTGCCGGGTTATTTTCAACCAAGGGTGGCGCCGCCGCATTTGTTCTAGCGGGACCGCTCCCAATCTTGTGACGGGGGTCGCAGGCGGACGGCCAGACTGACCGCCGCATAGGCCGCGAATCCCACCGGATCGGACAGCCCCATCCGCAGCGCGAACCGCCCCGAGGGGCGGTCTCCGGCGGCATTGTCGACCAGATGCGGGTAAAGGCGCCCCAGTTCTGCCGTGCCCGCATCCTGCCTGCGGCGCACGCGGATCAGCGTCGCCAACCCCTCGCTGATCGGCCAGTGATAGGGCACATCGACCCGCACCCGTTCATGGGGGGCAAATTGCAGCCGCACGAACCCGTCATCCGAAATGATCTGCGGAAACCGGTCCCACCGCGCGCGGCCTTCGGCATTCACCCCAAACAGCCCCGCCCCGGTCACGCCATCGGCCACGAAGGGCAGCCGCTGCCAGAACCGCGCATAGGCCGCCGAGACGCGGCTGGCCGGACGGGGCACGACCAGCCGTGCCCCCGCATAGCGTGCGCCCGGCCCGTCCAGCGCCGCACAGATCGCTGCGATCATGCCCGGCCCGACGACGATATCGGCGTCCAGATACAGGCGCAGATCGCCTGCCGCCGCCTGATCGCCCCGGTTCAGCGCGCCGGTCTTGCCGCCGGTCGGCAGCTCGATCACCGTCAGCTGCCAGCCTGCATCGGTCAGCGCCCCGGTCAGGGCGCGCGCGCGATCCGCCGTGGCGTCGCGGCAGCCATTGGCGATGACGATCACCTCTTTCGCGACGTCATCCGCGCCGGTCTGATCGGCCAAAGCCTGCAGGCAGGCGCCGATATGGTCCTGTTCCTGATGCGCGGGCAGGATCACGCTGAGACGGATGGCAGAGAGGGTCATTTGTACTCGATCAAAGCGGCCCGGCGGCGGGTCAGACGGTCACGGTAAAACCCAAGCGCGCCCTGCGCCTCGGCGAATTTGCCAAGGACGGAGAACCCCGCCCGCAGCCAACCCATCCGGCGCGACAGGCGCAGGATCTGGACCGGATAGACCAGCAGGATCGCCAGCGCCAGCGGATCCCACAGCAGCGCGCCAAGGATCGCCAGCAGCGGCAGGCCCGCGCCCCAGATCAGCGCGCGCCGGGTTTCGGCCCGCCAATGCCCCTCGGGCGGGGCGCCGTGCAGGGCGGCACCTTCGGCAAAGGCGTGGCCCGCCCGGCGGGTGCGTTTCCACCATTGCGGCAACCGGGTCATGTCGGCATCGTGCAGCGTCATCTCGACCGGCAGGCGGCGGATCGTCCAGCCCGCCGCGCGCAGGCGCACGCACATCTCGGGTTCCTCGCCCGCGATCAGGGTGGGATCGAACCCGCCGATCGCGTCGATCGCCGCATGGCGCACCAGCATGTCGCCGCCCACGGCCCGGGCCGGACCGACCGGCGTGTCCCATTCCGCATCGCACAGCCGGTTATAGACCGATCGTTCGGGAAACATCTCGCGCCGCCGCCCGGCCACGACCGCCAGACCCGCATCGCCCTGCAGGGCCGTCAGCGCGGCAGGCAGCCAGCCCGGCTGCAACACGCAATCGCCATCCAGAAACTGCACGAATTCCGGGGGCGCATCGGCCAGCGCCGTCAGCCCGGCATTGCGGGCCCGCGCGGCGGTGAATGGCAGGGTCATGTCCAGCGCCACGACCTGCGCGCCGATCCCGGCGGCAAAATCCGCACTGCCATCGGTGGATCCCGAATCGACATAGACGATCCGGTCGATCTGCGCCGACAGCGCGGTCAGGCAGGCCTGCAGGCGCGCACCCTCGTTGCGACCGATGACCACGGCGGCCACCTTTGATGACGAGATGTTTGGTTCGGAAACTGCGGACATTGTCACCTGCTTCATGCTATCGGGCTAGCATTACGATATGATTCTGTCATTGGGCGAGAGAAAAGAGTTGCGTATGGACGGCGCCGGCAGCGGCTATCAGAACGAGCGGACACAGGGCTGGGCAGAGATGCCGATGTTGGCCCTGCCGCAAAAGGCTGCGTTGCGCGCGGCCATCGCAGATGACAAAAATCCCGAACGCGCCGAGGGTTACGACCTGTTGCGCACCCGGATTCTGGCCGGGACGGCGGCACAGGACTGGACCCGGATCGGCATCACGCAGGCCAAGGGCAGCGCGTTGGCCGCGCCTCTGACCGCGCTGAACCTGGCCCTGTCCGAGGCGCGGCGCCCGGCGCGGCGGGTGGTGCTGATCGATCTGGACATCGCCCGCCAGCCGGTTCTGGCCCGTCTTGGCGCCGCACCCCCGACCCCAAGGCCGGGCCGGGGGGCGGTCTGGCATGGCCAGCGCCTGACCGACCGGCTGGCGCTGCTGACCATCGCCGCCCCTGCCGTCGAGGCCGCGACCCTGCTGCTGTCGGAGGCGTTTCAGGCCGATCTGATGCAGCGGCTGGCCTCGCTGGCGCCCGACATCACCATCCTGCACCTGCCTGCGATGCTGGCGGGGGATGCGGGTCTGGCGGCGCTGCCCTTGTGCCAGACGGTTCTGCTGGCCATCGACGGACGGGCCGACACGGCCCCCGACCTGCGCGCCTGCGAACGCCGCATCGGCGAGACACGCCCGATTCTGGGCCTTTTCCTGCATGACGCCGAGGTGTGAATGGGACCGATAACCGGCCTGACCGAATTTTTTGGGATGCTGCGCCGCCGCGGGCCGATCATGGCCGCGGTGTTGGTGGTGGGCATCTATCTTGCGCTGTCGCATGCCCTGTCGCTGCCCCGCGCCTACGAGGCGATCACCGTGATCCAGATCCAGCCGACCCTGATGGGCGCCGCTCCGGGCGCCGAGGCCGAGGCCGACACGGCCAGCCGGTTGCGCCTGATCGAACAGCAGCTGATGGCGCGTGGCAATATTCTGGACATGATCGACCGCTATAACCTGTTCGACGACGCCCCCGAGCTGAGCGATGATGAACGCATCGCGCAATTCCGGCAGAATGCGCGGGTCGAATTCATCCCGGTCGCAGGCGGAGCGCCGGGCGCCGATGCCGGCGTCTCGGCCATGCTGATCACCGTCCGGGCCGGGCGGGCCGAGGATGCGGCCAATCTGGCCAATGACATGGCCGATCAGATCATGAACGGGAACGAGACCACGCGCCGTCGCCGCACCGCCGATCTGATCGCCACGCTGGAGGCCGAGGACCGGCGCGCCGCGCAGGCCGTGGCCGAGGTCGAGGCCCGGCTGGCCGCCTATCGCGCCGTCAATCCCGACCGCATGCCCGAAAACATGGAATTTCTGGCCGCCGAGCAGACCCGTCTGCAGGCACAGCGCAGCGCGCTGATCATCAGCCTGCAGGCGCTGGAGCGCGAACGTCTGGCCATCGAGGTCGGCACCGTCGAGGAAGGCCCCCGCACCTCGGTCGCGCAACAGCTGCGCGTGCTGGAGGTCGATCTGGCACAGGCGCGGCGCACGCTGGCCCCCAACCACCCCGAGGTGCAGCGGCTGGAGGAACAGGTCGAACGGCTGCGCGTGGGCAATGCGGAACTGCTGGCCCCCGGCATCAGCCGTCAGGTTGATCTGATCCGCGAACAGGAAGCCGCGCTGAACGCTGAACGCGCCCAGATCGAACGGCGCCTGCCTCAGATCGATGCCGCGATCGCGGCCATGCCCGAGGCGTCGGCGGAGCTGGCCGAATTCGGCCGCCAGATCGCCGTGATGGAGGCGCCGCGCGCCGCCATCTCGGAACGTCTGTCGCGCATCCAGCTGGAACAGCGCCTGACCGACAACGATCACGGCGAACGGATGGTGGTTCTGGAACGCGCGACGCCCGCAGATTATCCGCTGAGTTCGGGGCGGCGGCGGGTGGCGGTGCTGGGCGCCGGAACCAGCATTGCCATGGCCCTGATCGCGGGATTCCTGATGGAGCTGATGCGCCCGGTCCTGCGCACACCGGGTCAGGTCCGCAAATCCCTTGGGGTCGAACCCATCGCCGTGGCACGATACCGCCCCTCGCCCCGGGCGCGCATCATGGCGCGGGCTCAGGATATGGCCAGCCTTGGCATTCTGGGCTTTGGCGTGCTGGCGGTGGTGATCCTGATGCTGACGCGCACCGGCTGATCGGGGCGCTGACACCAAAGCGACGGCCGGGAAACCCGGCCGTCGCATGATCATCCGACCTTTGGCTTACCAGTCGAAATCGTCCGAGCGCAGCTGGGACAGGCGGGTATCCTCGATCACCAAGACATCGGTGCCCGCACGGATCACCACGTCATTGCCCGACTGGCTGGAGGCCGCACGGATATCGGTCCAGCTGTTGAACCGCGCATAGGCGCCCAGATCGATCACGTCATCCTCGCGGTCGAAATCGGTGATCCGGTCGCGCCCGCCGTTCCAGACAAAGGTGTCGCCGCCTTCGCCGCCGGTCATCGTGTCATTGCCGATGCCGCCGTTCAGCAGATCATTGCCCTCGCCGCCAAAGATCCGGTCATTGCCCGCCTCGCCGAACAACAGATCGTTGCCTTCGCCGCCTGCCACCTGGTCGTTGCCCGCGCCCGCGCGCACCGTGTCATTGCCCTCGCCCGCCCAGATCAGGTCGGCGCCCGCGCCGCTGACGGACCGGTCGTCGCCCTCGCCCAGATGGATGCGGTTGTTGCCGCCGCCGGCCATCACGACGTCATTGCCTTCGCCCGCATAGATCAGATCGCTGCCAGCCCCGGCGGTCACGACATCGTTGCCGCTGCCCGCATAGACGACATTCGCGCCGGTCCCCGCATTGATGCGGTCATTGCCCTCGCCCCCGTCCAGGGTGTCGTTGCCGCCATACCCGTTCAGCAGGTCGTCGCCCGAATTGCCCCAGATCCGGTCGGCGGCATTGGTGCCGTTCAGCCGGTTGTCGCCGTCATTTCCGCGAAGAATTGCCATGATGTGGTCTCCTGATCCAACGCCGCCCTGTTGCGCCGGGGCGCCCTTGCGCGCGGCTGCCCCGGCTGGCGGTCTGGCCGGGTTAATGGTGAGACGTTCGAAAGGCCGGATTCATTCCCGCGCGGACGAAAAAAACTGCACCGGCCGTCACAGCGCGCTGTCTGGCGTCTTGCGCTTGGGCGGCGGGGCTGATTGCCTGAGCCCATCAAGGGCCGCCGGGCCGGACGCCAACAGACAGGATATTGCATGACCCCTTTCGCGATGACGATGACGAACACCATGGCCCCGGCATGAGCGCGGATGTCCTGATGATGGCGGGCCTGCGTCCCGCAGCCCTTGCCACGCTGGAACAGGCCTGCCGCGTCCACCGGATAGACAGAGCCGATGACAAGGCCGCGATCCTGCGCGATCACGGCGCCGGTTGCCGGGCCATCGTGACCAACGGCCACACGCCGATTGACGACGCCCTGCTGGACCAGCTGCCCGCGCTGGAGATCGTGTGCTGTTCCTCGGCCGGATACGACGCCTTTGATCTGGATGCGCTGGCCCGGCGCGGGGTGCGGCTGACCAATGCCTCGCCCGCGCTGGCGCAGGAGGTGGCCGATATGGCGATGCTGCTGGCCAGTGCCGCATGGCGCAATCTGGTCGCGGGCGATGAATGGGTCCGCAGCGGGGATTGGGCCGCCAAGGGCGAATTTCCCCTGCAACGCGGCTTGCGGGGGCGCAGGCTGGGCATCGTCGGCATGGGCACGATCGGCCAGCATGTCGCCGATCTGGCCGGTCTGATGGGCCTTCAGGTCAGCTATTGGAACCGCAGCGCCAAACCCGTCGATCACGCCTATCAGCCCGACCTGATCCAGTTGGCCACCGACAGCGACATCCTGATCGTCATCGTCGCCGGGGGCGAGGGGACGCGGGGCCTGATCTCGGCCCCGGTGATCGATGCGCTTGGGGCCCAGGGGCTGCTGGTCAATGTCGCGCGCGGCAGCGTCGTGGACGAAGAGGCGCTGATCGCGGCGCTGCAATCGGGCAGTCTGGGATCGGCGGCGCTGGATGTGTTCGCCAGCGAACCCGATGTCGATGCCCGGCTGCGGGCGCTTCCCAATGTCACCCTGTCGCCGCATCAGGGATCGGGCACGATTGAGACGCGCGAGGCGATGTCGGCGCTGGCCGTCGACAACCTGATCGCCCATCTGGAGGGCCGTCCGCTGCTGAGCGAGATCGCCCTCGGCTGACCCCGGGGCGCGCATGGGGTCTTTTCTTCGCCCCGGAACGCGGCGACGATGGGGCATGACCCAAGCGCGCCCCCTGCACCTGACACGCCTCGCCGCCCTTGTGGTGGCGGTGGCGCTGTTGGCGGGGGTGGTGCATGGCACCGCGCGGCAGGCCGGACTGGACCGGCTGGACCGCGATCTGGCGAACCGCCTGACCCTGACGCGCCATGCGGTCACCGCGCAGATCGAACGCTATCGCTATCTGCCCGCGCTGGTGGGGCAGGATGCGCGCATCCTGTCGCTGCTGGCGGCGCCCTCAGACCCCACCGCCGCCGCCAATGCCTATCTGCAGGCCACCCGCGCGATTTCCGGGGTGGACCAGATCTATGTGCTGGACCCGGCGGGCCGCACGCTGGCCGCCAGCAACCATGACGAGCCGGGCAGCTTCGTGGGCCATGATTACGCCTTTCGCCCCTATTTCCGGCAGGCGCTGGAACAGGGGCAGGGGCGTTACTATGCGGTGGGGGTGACGACCGGCATTCCGGGCTATTTTCTGGCCACCCGCATCGGACCCGCGCAGGCACCCCTTGGGGTTGCGGTGGCCAAGGTGGATATGGGCGGACTGCAGGCGACATGGGCCAGCGCCGATCAGTTCGTGGCCCTGGCCGATGCGGCGGGGGTGGTCTTTCTGTCGGGTCAGCCCGACTGGTTGTTCCGCCCGCTGGATACGCTGGACGCAGCAACCTCGGACCGGCTGGCGCGCGAACAGCGCTATGTCGGGCAGGGCCTGCCCGAGGCAGGCGCGCTGCGGGCCGAACTGACCGGGTTGCGGCTGGCCGAAACGGCGCTGGACCCCGACGGCTGGCGCATCCTGGCCGCCGAACCCACCGCGCCCGTCGATCGTCAGGCCATGCTGCTGGCGCTGCTGGCGGGGGTGACGGGGATGCTGGTCTCGGCCCTTGGGGTGGGACTGTGGCAGCGCCGCCAGCTGATCCGCGTGCGGCTGGATCAGAACACCCTGCTGGAGGCCCGCGTGACCGAGCGCACGCAGGCCCTGGCCCACGAGATCGAGGAACGCCGCCGCGCCCAGCAGGATCTGCGCGAGGCGCATGAAAGTCTGGTCCATGCCGCCAAGCTGGCCGTGCTGGGCCGCATGTCGGCCACCATCGTGCACGAGGTCAGCCAGCCCCTGTCGGCGCTGGACACCACGCTGGCGGCGGCGCAGCTGCATCTGGGGGCGGGCCATGACGCGCGGGCGGCGGCCAGCCTGACGGCGGCGCGCGCCCTGCTGATGCGGATGCAGAAGATGGTGCGCAACCTGAAATCCTTTGGCGCCCGGCAGCGCGCCGATCCGCCCGAGCCCGTGGACATGGCCCGCGTCCTGACCGCCAGCGCCGAGGTTCTGGCGCCCCGCCTGCGCGATCTGGGCCAGCGGCTGGATCTGGACCTGCCGGGCGGTCTGCCGCCCGCGCGCGGGCAGGCGGTGCGGCTGGAACAGGTGGCCATCAACCTGATCCTGAACGCCGCCGAAGCCGCCGCAGGCGCCGGGGCCACCGCGCCCGTGCGGGTCGGGCTGCAGGCCGGCCCGGACGGTCTGCGCCTGACCATCGCCGACCGGGGCGCGGGCATCGATCCCGCCCTGCAGGATCGCATCGAGGAACCCTTTTTCACCACTCGCATCACCGGCGAGGGGCTGGGCCTTGGCCTGTCGATCACGCGCGGCATTCTGGATCAGATCGGCGGCAGGCTGGAATTCCGCCCGCGTCCGGGCGGCGGGACATTGACCGTGGTCGACCTGCCGCTTTACCACGACCGCGAACGCAAGGCGGGCTGAGGGGGACATGCGCGGTCGGATCGCCTTTATCGATGACGAGGCAGCGCTCTGCGCGGCGGCGGCCGACTGGCTGGAAGCTTCCGGCTTTCAGGTGCGCGTCTTTACCGATCCGGCGCTGGCCTTGGCGCAGGTGCAGCCCGGCGATTGCGACTGCGTGGTGACCGATCTGCGCATGCCGGGCCTGTCGGGCCAGCAGGTGCTGGACGGGTTTCGCGAGGCCGATCCCGATCTGCCGGTGATCCTGCTGTCGGGCCATGCCGATGTGCCTGTGGCGGTGGCGGCGATGCGCACCGGGGCGCATGATTTTCTGGAAAAGCCCTATCGCGCCGAACATCTGGTCGAGGTGCTGGACCGCGCCGTCGATCTGCGCCGGATGCGGCGGCAGGCGCGGACCCGCAAGGCCTCGCCGCTGTCTGCCGGACGGCTGGAGGTGCGGCTGCCCGGCGACAGCGCCGCAATGCGCCATCTGCGCGCCATGGTGCAGCATCTGGCCGATCTGCCCGTCGATCTGGCGCTGGTGGGCGAGGCCGGATCGGGGCGCCACGATGTCGCCCGCTGCCTGCATGATCTGGGCCGCCGCGCCCGCCGCCCCTTTGTGACGCTGCATTGCGCGGGCCTTGGCGATGCCGCGCTGGAGGCCGAACTGTTCGGCCATGAACGCGGCTATCTGGCCGGGGTCAGCGGCGCCCGGACCGGCAGGCTGGAACAGGCGCAGGGCGGCACGCTGTTCGTGTCGGATCTTCAGGACATGCCGCTGGCCGCGCAATCGCGGCTGATGCGGGTGCTGCAGGCAGGCGCGGTGGAACGCATCGGCGCGCAGACGGCGCGACCGCTTGATCTGCGGCTGATCGCGGCGGTGACGGCTGACACGGCCGCACTGGTGGCGCAGGGCAGGCTGCGGGCCGATCTGGCGCATCGCCTGTCGCCCGCCGCATTGCAGATCCCGCCCCTGCGCGACCGGGCCGGGGATATCGCGCTGCTGTTCACCGATATGGCGGGGGCGGCCAGCGCGCGGCTTGGACTGCCGATGCCGGACCTGCGCCCCGCCGATCTGGACCGGCTGGCGGCGCGCGACTGGCCCGGCAATCTGGCCGAATTGCGCGCCAGCGCCGAACGCGCCGTGCTGGCCCTGCCGACCACGCCCGTGCGCAGCGATCCGGCCCAAAGCCTGCCCGACCGCATGGCGATGATCGAGGCGCAGATCATCGCGGACGCGCTGACCACCGCCCAGGGGTCATCTGCCCGCGCCGCCGATGCCTTGGGCATTCCCCGCCGCACCCTGAACGAAAAGATTGCGCGATACGGGCTGCGGGCCGATTGATCGGGCGGGCCTTTGCTTGCAATGTTTGCGATGTGGCGATAAATCGCCAGGCCACACAAACCATAGAGCCATTTTTATTCCTTAACAATCATATGATTGATCAATCTTCCTCCAAACCTCACATCCGCGTGACTCGGCCCCTGTTCGGCAGGCGCAATCTTGCTACTCTGCCCGCCAGAACATCATGGGAGGAAACCACATGTTCCATCGTATCGCTGCCACCGTCCCCGCCATCGCTCTGGGTGGCCTGATGGCCTCGGCGCCGCAGGCGCAGGCTCAGGATTTCATCAATGTGCTGACCGGCGGCACGTCGGGGGTCTATTACCCCCTGGGCGTCGCCCTGTCCGAGATTTATGCCGAAGGCATCGAAGGTTCCCGCACCCAGGTGCAGGCCACCAAAGCCTCGGTCGAGAACCTGAACCTGCTGGCCCAAGGCCGCGGAGAGATCGCCTTTGCTCTGGGCGACAGCGTTCAGGCCGCATGGGACGGCAATGAAGAGGCGGGCTTTCCCCGGCCTCTGACCGAACTGCGCGCCATCGCCGCGATCTATCCCAACTATATCCAGATCGTCGCGGATGCGGCGGCAGGCGTTACCACGCTGGAGGATCTGCGCGGCAAGACCCTGTCCGTCGGCGCCCCGGCATCGGGAACCGAGCTGAACGCCCGGGCGATCTTTGCCGCTGCGGGCATGAGCTATGACGATCTGGGCAAGGTCGAATACCTGCCCTATGCGGAATCGGCGGAACTGATCAAGAACCGCCAGCTGCAGGCGACGCTGCAATCCTCGGGTCTGGGCGTGGCCTTCATTCAGGATCTGTCGGCCACCCATGACATCACCATCGTGTCGATCCCGGAAGAAACCGTGACCGCCGTCGGCGCGCCCTTCGTGCCTGCGGTCATCCCGGCCGGCACCTATGCGGGCATCGACGAGGATATCCCGACCGCAGCCGTGGGCAACATGCTGATCAGCCACGAAGGCGTCAGCGAGGAAACCGCCTATCAGATGACCAAGCTGATGTTCGAGAATGTGGACCGCATGCGGTCCTCGCATGGCGCCGCCGAAGGGATCAGCCCCGAGACCGCGCTGGACGGCATCTCGATCCCGCTGCATCCGGGCGCCGAACGGTATTACCGCGAAGTCGGCCTGATCGAGTAATCGACCCCTCGGCACGCGCCTGATCCCACGCGCGGGCCGATCCTGTCCGGCCA
>NZ_RQRT01000091.1 GCF_004335005.1 Paracoccus nototheniae
CCCCCGTGCCGCTTGCCCCCGTGCCGCTTGCCCCCGTGCTGTCGGACACAGACCCCGCCGCCTTCCCCAGCCCCAATCATGGCGACCGGCGGGGCCAGCGCCCGTCGCTGATCGTCATCCATTACACCGGCATGGCGGATGCGCCCTCGGCCCGCGCCCGGCTCTGCGATCCCACCGCCGAGGTCAGCGCCCATTGGCTGATCGCCGAGGATGGCACCACCGAACAGCTTGTCTGCGAATCGCGGCGCGCCTGGCATGCCGGGGCGGGCCTTTGGCAGGGGCAGGGCGACGTGAACAGCCGCTCGGTCGGGATCGAACTGGCCAATCCCGGCGACCGCCCCTTTCCCGAACCCCAGATGGCTGCGCTGCGTCACCTTCTGCGCGCCATCATGGCCCGCTGGCAGATCCCGCCCGCAGGCATCATCGCCCATTCCGACCTCGCCCCCGGCCGCAAGATCGATCCCGGCCCCCGCTTCGACTGGCAGGCACTGGCCCGCGACGGCCTTGCGACCTTTGCCCATCCGCCGCCCATCGCGCCCGCCCCGCCTCTGGAGCCCAGCCTTGACGCGCTCGGCTATTCCCCCGCTGACGCCACCACCCGCCTTGCGGCCTTCCGCCTGCGCCACCGCCCCTGGGGACGCGGCCCCGAATCCGACGCCGATCGCCGCACCGCCGCCGCCCTTTCTTCTTCACACAAATATCCCGGGGGAATCGCCAAAGGCGATGGGGGCAGCGCCCCCTCTTGACGCCCCACACGCACCCCGCCATACGGACGACGTGCGGAGGGCTGGATGACCGCGGCATGGCAACATGCCGAGGAAAGTCCGGACTCCATGAGGCAACGGTGCCGGGTAACGCCCGGCGGGGGCAACCCCAGGGACAGCGCCACAGAGAACAGACCGCCTCGCCCCGCCTTCGGGTCATGGGCAGGTAAGGGTGAAACGGTGGGGTAAGAGCCCACCGGGGGGCTGGCAACAGCGCCCGCATGGCAAGCCCCACCGGGAGCAATGCCGAATAGGGATCGCGAGCGGGGCAACCCGCAGGGCCGCCTTGCCCCAGCAGATCCGGGTAGGCAGCTAGATCCGTCCGGTAACGGACGGACCAGAGGAATGGTCATCCAGCCGCGCAAGCGGTGGACAAAATCCGGCTTACAGGCCCTCCGCGCAATTTTTCACATCCCGTCGCCGCAAACCCGCCAGAGGCCTGTCACGACAGGCTCGCAGCACCGCAGCAGGACCAAAGAAGGGTCCGACCGGTCAGGCCAAGGCCGTCACGGCAGACGCATCGCCCCCCGACCCGCTTCCGACCGGTTAGGCCCTCCTTGAAACGTTGCCCGGAATCACAATTCCCGCACGCGATGGGCGGCCCGCGCATCCCGTCCACGCGCCGCCCCGCTTCAGAAACAGACCGGCCCGGCAACGGACGGGCCCAGCAAAGACCGACCCCGGAACAAACCGTCCCGCCTCAGCCCTTCCGGGTCGATTTCGCCCGCGCCTCGGTGGCGGTGGCGATGGCGCCGGCGGCTTCGGCCTGCATCTTCTGGGCAAAGCTGGTCATCTGCGCGGCATATGCCTCGGCCCATTCGGCAAAGCCCTTGCCCTCCTTGCCGCCCGCCGTCTTCAGCGCCGCCTCGCGCATCTCGTCGCCCTGCTTCTTCAGCTGCGCGAACTGGGCCTCCCAAGTGGTCTGCATCTGCTGCCACTGGGTCTTCAGCGTCTCGCCCGCCTCATCCATGTAACCGCGCAATTGGCGGCTCAGATCATCCTGACGCTCGACCGCCCCGGCCTGCCATTTGCGGATCTCGGCCATCATCTCGTCATTACGGCCGGTCATCTGGCTTTTCCAGTCGGCCGAGCGTTCTTCGAACAGACGGGCGTTTTCGGCCATGCTGGACAACATGTCGGACAGTTTCATCGCGGCTCCTCCCAAAGCTTGGGGCCATGCAAAAGGCCCCCGGATGCAAACCTGCGTCCGGGGGCCTCGTTTGTCAAATCCCGCAACCAGATCAGCCGTCGGTCTGCACCGGGCTGTCGGTGGGCAGGCCCTGCTGCCGTTCGATCTCGCGCCAGCGGGCGACTGCGGCGTTATGTTCATCCAGCGTGCGGCTGAAGGCATGGCCCCCGGTCCCGTCGGCCACGAAATACAGATAATCGGTCTCGTCGGGGTTCAGCGCCGCATTGATTGCCGCGCGGCCCGGATTGGCGATGGGCGTGGGCGGCAGACCGTCGATGCGATAGGTGTTATAGGGCGTGGTCGTGTCCAGTTCAGACCGGCGCAGGCCCCGGTCCAACACTGCCTCGCCCCCGGTGACGCCGTAGATCACCGTCGGGTCGGTCTGCAGCCGCATGCCCTGCCGCAGCCGGTTCACGAAAACGCTGGCCACCTGCGGACGCTCGCCCGCCACGCCGGTCTCCTTTTCCACGATCGAGGCCATGATCAGCGCCTCCTCGGGCGTCTCATAGGGCAGGCCAAAGGGCCGAGCCTCCCATTCCGCAGCCAGGATCGCCGCCTGACGGCGCGCCATCTCGGCCAGCAGCGCATTGCGGTCGCCGCCCTTGGCCAGCAGATAGGTGTCAGGCGCCAAACTGCCCTCGGCGGGCGTCTCGGCCACCTCGCCGGTCATGAACGATGCAGCGTTCAGCGCCTGAACCACTTGCCAGCTGGTCACGCCCTCGGCCATGACCAGGCTCAGGCGCACATCGGCCAGATCTTCGGCCGCCGCGATCGCCTCGGGCCGCTCTTCGGTGGCCGGGTTGAAGCGGGCCATTTCCTCATACCCGCCGGTCTGGGGGTTCATGTCGCGCAGCAGCACCGAATTTTCCCGCACACCGACGCGGATCAGCACCTCGGTCCCGCAGGTCGAGGCCCCGCCCGAGGTGACCGCGCCCACGATCTCCTCCATGCTGGCGGCGGGCGGCATCAGAAAGCTGCCGAATTTCAGCTCGCGCGACTTGCCCAGATAATCCGCCCCCGCCCGAAAGATATAGGCGTTGGAAATCGCCCCCTGCGCGGCCAGCTGGTTGCTGACCGCATTCAGGCTGGCCCCCGGCGCGATCTGCACGCATTGCGCGATCTCGCTCGGGCCCGGCCCGCTGAACTCGCGCTTTGCCCAGGCCACGGCGGCGGCAGCCCCGATCAGCAGCACGATGGCCAGGGTCAGGAAATTCGAGGCGATGTTGCGCCAGATCATCCCGCGACCCGCCCCAGAACCAGACTGGCATTGGTGCCGCCAAAGCCGAAACTGTTGGACAGCGCGATGTCGACCTTGCGGCGCACGGCGGCATTGGCGGCCAGATCCAGACGCGGGGTGACGGCGGGATTGTCCAGATTGATGGTCGGCGGGCAGATCTGATCGCGGATCGCCAGAATGCAGAAGATCGCCTCGACCGCGCCGGCCGCACCCAGCAGATGGCCGATGCTGGATTTCGTCGATGACATGACCGTGCCCGGCGCATGATCGCCCAGCAGACGCTCCACCGCGCCCAGCTCGATCGTGTCGGCCATGGTGCTGGTGCCATGCGCGTTGATGTAATCGATCCGGTCGGGGGTCAGACCCGCGCTGCGCAGCGCCGCCTCCATCGCCCGGTATCCGCCATCGCCATCCTCGCTTGGTGCGGTGATGTGATAGGCATCGCCCGACATGCCGTATCCCAGCACCTCGGCATAGATCTTGGCGCCGCGCGCCTTGGCGTGCTCGTATTCCTCCAGCACGACGACGCCCGCCCCCTCGCCCATCACGAAGCCGTCGCGATCGGCGTCATAGGGACGGCTGGCCGCCTGCGGATCGCCCGCCCGCTTGGTGGACAGCGCCTTGCAGGCGTTGA
Organism: Paracoccus nototheniae; assembly: GCF_004335005.1. Lineage (GTDB taxonomy): Bacteria > Pseudomonadota > Alphaproteobacteria > Rhodobacterales > Rhodobacteraceae > Paracoccus > Paracoccus nototheniae. The sequence goes on from NZ_RQRT01000091.1 coordinate 3,825, forward strand.
AGCCCGCGATCCCGATCTCGCTGATCGGGCTTTCCGCGCCGCCCGCGATCATCACATCCGCATCGCCATAGCGGATCATCCGAGAGGCATCGCCGATCGCATGCGCGCCCGTCGAACAGGCCGTCACCACCGCATGGTTCGGCCCCTTGAACCCATAGCGGATCGACACCTGACCCGAGATCAGGTTGATCAGCGCACCCGGAATGAAGAACGGCGAGACCCGCTTGGGCCCCCGCTCCTTGATCAGCACGGCAGTTTCGGCGATCGAGGACAGGCCGCCGATCCCCGATCCGATCATCACCCCGGTGCGCAACCGGCTGTCCTCATCCTCGGGCTGCCAGCCAGCATCCAGCACCGCCTGATGGGCCGCAGCGACGCCGTACAGGATGAAATCATCCACCTTGCGCTGATCCTTGGGCGCCATCCAGTCGTCGGGATTGAACGTGCCATCGCTGCCATCCCCGCGCGGGATCTCGCAGGCATAGGTCGTCACCACGTCCTTTGCATCGAACCGCGTGATCGGTCCGGCGCCGGATTTTCCCGCCAGCAACCGCTCCCACGTCGCCTCGACGCCCGAGGCCAACGGCGTGACCATGCCCAATCCGGTGACAACAACCCTGCGCATCGCACTTCCTTCACCTGCCCATAATCGGGGCCGTCATACACGCGCGCCAACCGTCACGCAACGCCACGAAACCGCGACCCTCCGCCATGCGCGCCGCGCCGCCCCCTTCTTCTTCACGGAAATATCCCGCAGGGGGGTCCGGGGGGGCGCGAAGCCCCCCCGGCATTCGCGGGACGCAACTCAGACCAGCCCCTCCGCCCGGAACAACGCCCGGATATCCGCCTCGGGACGCGGCCCGACATGGCCGATCACCTCGGCTGCGGCGATGCAGCCCATGCGCCCGGCGACCTGCAGGGGCACGCCGGTCGCCAGCCCAAAGATCAGCCCGGCGGCGAATTGATCGCCCGCGCCGGTCGCATCGACCGGCACGACGCGGTGGACGGGCGCCGTCACCCGCTCGTTCGCGCGGATCAGGATCGCATCTTCGCCGGACCGGGTGCAGACCACGGTGCCGCAATCGGCGGTGGCCAGCCGCAGGGCCTCTTCCAGATCGTCGACCTGATACAGAGCCTGCCATTCGTGCACATTGCCGATGACGTAATCCATCCGGCCTGCCACCAGCTGGCGAAAATCATCGCGATGGCGGTCGACGCAGAACGGGTCGGACAGCGCGATGCCCGCCTGCCCGCCCGCGCGGTGAATCTCGTCCGTGGCCTTCAGGAAGGCGGCCTTGCCCTTGGGCTTGTCGAACAGATAGCCTTCCAGGAACAGCCAGCCCGCGCCCTCGAACACCTCGGGGGCGACATCGTCGGGGCCCAACTCGGCCGAGATGCCCAGATAGGTGTTCATCGACCGCTCGCCATCGGGGGTCACGAAGATGATCGTGCGCGAGCTGGGAAGATCGGACCCCGACACCGGCGCGTTCACGAACCGCGTGCCCGCACCCTCGGTCTGGCTGGCATACAGCCTGCCGATCTCGTCATCGGCCACGCAGCCGATGAAGGCCGTGCGCAGGCCCAGCCCGCCGATGCCCGCCAGGCTGTTGGCGACGCTGCCGCCCGCGACCATGCGCGCCTGAATGCGGCGCGCCGAATGATCATCGGCCTGCGCCGCCATCAGATATTCCGACCGGCTCCGGTCGACCAGCTGCATGATGCCCTTGGTGATGCCCAGCTCGGCCAGCCGCGTCTCCTCGGTGGGCGCGATGATGTCCATGACGGCATTGCCGATACCGACGATATAGGGGCCCTGATCGGGGCCAGAGCCCGGGCTCGATGTCATGCGGTTTTCTCCTCATAGGGGCACAGATCGCGGATGGGACAGACCCCACAGCGGGGCTTTCGCGCCTGACAGATATAGCGGCCATGCAGGATCAGCCAGTGATGCGCATGGGTCTGGAACCGGGCGGGGACGTGATCCTCGATCGCGCGCTCGACCGCGTCCACATCGCGGCCCGGCGCGATGCGGGTGCGGTTGCCGACGCGAAAGATATGGGTATCGACCGCCTGAGCCGGATGGCCGAAGGCGCAGGACAGGACCACATTCGCGGTCTTGCGGCCCACACCCGGCAGGCTCATCAGCGCCGCGCGGCTGTCGGGCACCGCGCCGCCATAATCCTCGACCAGAATGCGCGACAGGGCGATGACATTCCTGGCCTTTTGCCGGAACAGGCCGACGGTGCGGATATGATCGGTCACCCCCTCGACGCCCAGCTCCAGCATCCGGGCGGGCGTGTCGGCGCGCGCGAACAGATCGCGGGTCGCGCGGTTCACCCCCACATCGGTCGCCTGCGCCGACAGGGCGACGGCCACGACCAGCGTAAAGGGGTTCACGAAATGCAATTCCGTCTCGGGCGCCGGATTGGCCTCGGCCAGACGCGAAAAGATCGCGACCTGGGTCGCGAAGGGCAGCGCGGGCGGCGGGCGTTTCACAAGGGCCATGGCCGCGTTTCTGACCGCATGGGCGCCCCATTGCAAGCGCCCGGGCGTCCGATGCCCGATGCCCGGTTTGTGATGGATTTCCAGTGACCTTTACGAAACAGTGACTTCCCTTTGGGGCGGAACTGCGACAGCTTGCCACGCGTTGAAGGCGCATCTCGGGGTCGGGCGAAATCCGCAACCGGGGAGGCCATGGATGTATGGCGCGGCGACAGCCCGCCCGGACAGATGAAAGGGAGCCCTATGACACTCCGCACAACCACCATTCTTGTCGCAACCGGCCTGCTGGCCCTTGGCGCCTGCGCGCCTGCGATGGACGGCACCGGAACCGCCCCCGGCGCCGGGATGACCCGCACCCAGCAGGGCGCCCTTGCCGGTGCCGCCGTGGGCGCGCTGTATGGCGCCAATCGCGACGATGACAGCAGCGGTCGCGGTCGTGACGCCGCGCGCGGCGCCATTCTGGGTGCCGCAGCAGGCGCCGTGGCGGGCAATATCCTTGACCGTCAGGCGGCAGCGCTGGAACAGTCGATCAGCAACCCCAATGTGCAGATCGTCAACCATGGCAGCTATCTGCAGGTGATCCTGCCCGAAGGCATTCTGTTCGCCACCGGATCGGCCGCTGTGTCGGGACCGGCACAGACCGATCTGTACGCCGTCGCGCGCAACCTGAACCAGTATCCCAACAGCCGCGTCGAGGTGATCGGACATACCGACAACACCGGCAGCGCCGCGCTGAACCAGGATCTGTCGCAGCGCCGCGCGCAATCGGTCGCAGGCATTCTGGCGGCGGCGGGCGTCAATCAGGGCCGTCTGGCGGCGACCGGGCGGGGCTTCAACCAGCCCATCGCCTCGAACGCCACCGATGCGGGCCGCGCGCAGAACCGCCGGGTCGAGATCCTGATCCGTCCGACGCAGTAAACCCCGCACCTGACAGAACGTGAGGGGCCGGGCGATTGCCCGGCCCCTTTGCTTTGCAACCGCCCCATCCTAGATTGAGGGCAGGCCAGCCCCCGGAACCCCGCCATGTCCGACCCCGACACGCCCTTTCAGCCCATCGACGCGGCCCGCCTGTCGGACGCGGTCACCGCCCAGATCGAGGTGCTGATCTTGCAGGGCGTGCTGCGGCCCGGCGAACGTCTGCCGGGCGAACGGGATCTGGCGGACCGGATGGGCGTCAGCCGCCCCTCGCTGCGCGAAGCGCTGTCGGCGATGCAGGCCGACGGGCTGCTGGTCACCCGCCCCGGTGCGGGCGTCTTCGTGGCCGAGGTTCTGGGCAGCGCATTTTCGCCCTCGCTGGTCAGGCTGATCGCGCGTCATCCGGAGGCCGCCGATGATTACCTGACCTTTCGCAAGGATCTGGAGGGGCTGGCCGCCGAACGCGCCGCCCGCGCTGCAGGCGATACCGACCTTCAGGTGCTGGACCGCATCGTTCAGGCCATGCGCCACGCCCATGCCAGCCCCGACCCCGAGGCCGAGGCGGCGCTGGACGCCGATTTTCACATGGCCATCGTCGAGGCCAGCCATAACGTCATCGCCCTGCACATGATGCGCGCCATGCAGGATCTGCTGCGTCAGGGGATGCTGTTCAACCGCCCCCGCATCTTTGCCAGCCCCGATCTGCGCGACCGCATTCTGGACCAGCACATCGCCATCAACGACGCTTTGCAGCAGCGCGACGGACACGGCGCCCGCAAGGCGTTGGAGGATCATCTGGATCTGGTCGCCCGCACCCTGACCGCGCAGCGCCGGGCCGACGATCATGCCGCCATCGCCCGGCTGCGTCTGCGCAACCGCCCCGAGGCCTGACGCAACAAGGAAAAGGCCCCCGGCGCTGCTGCACCGGGGGCCTTTCAGATCACTGTCCAGATCTGTCTCAGTTCAACCGGCGCGCCACGTCTTCGATGGCGTCGTCGATCCCTGCCGAACGCTGGCCCGAGCGGACCTGACCGGTCAGAATCTCGGCGGCGGCGGCCATTGCGGCCTGCACGGCGCTGTCGCGCACCGCGCGCACGGCATCGTTTTCCGCACTGGCGATCTGATCCTGCGCGCCCTGCAGGCGACGCTCGATCGAGCGGGCCAGATCGGCCTGCGCCTTGGCGGCCTGCGCCTCGGCTTCACGCTTGGCATTGGCGACGATCTGATCGGCCTGCGTCTTCACATCGCGCTGGCGACGCTCATAGCTGGCATAGATCTCTTGCGCTTCCTCGCGCAGGCGACGCGCCTCGTCCAGATCGTTGCGGATGCCGTCGGCCCGCTTGTCCAGAAGGCCGCCGACCAGCGCCGGAACCTTGAAATAGACCAGCACGCCGATAAAGCCCAGAAAGGCCAGCAGCACGATGAAGTCGGTATTGCGCAGCGAAAAGAAGCCGTAATCGCCGGGGGCTGCGACAGCCGGTCCGGCGGCCAGCACAAGCGCGGTCAGGGTGGCGGTGATGCGGATCATTGCACGGTCCCTTTCATGCGCCCGTCAAGGGCTGCGGCGACGGCAGCGTCATCGGCCTGCCCGCCAAAGCTGCGGACCAGTTCGGCGGTGACATCGCGGGCGACTTCGCGCGCGCTGGCATCGGCCGACACGCGGATCTGATTGATGCGCGTTTCCGATTCCGCCGTGCGGGCGGCGATTTCGGCATCGGCCTTGGCAATGGCGGCATCCAGCTGGCCCTGAATCTCGGCCCGGTTTCTGGCGACGATGGTCTGCGCCTCGGCGCGGGCATCGGCCAGCGCCTTGTCATAGGCAGCCTCGGCCTCGCGGGCCTTCAGCTTGAATTCTTCGGCGGCCATCAGATCGCCGGTCACCGCACCCTGACGGTCCGACAGAACGGCGGCGATGCGCGGCAGCGCCACACGCGACAGCACCAGATACAACACCACCAGCGTGACGACCAACCAGAAGATCTGGTTGCCGAAGGTGGCGATATCCAGCTGCGGCAGGCCCGCAGATTCGGCGGCAACGGCCCCATGGGCCGCGGCGTCCGTGCCGTGGGTCGCCGCATCGTCGATGACGACCGCGCCCTCAGAGTGTTCGACCGCAGTGGTGGCGGCCTCTTGCAACAGGCTGAACATATCCTACCCCATGGCCTGAGCCCGAAAGCCCTGAAACGAACGAAGGGGCGGGGGTCAGGCCCCCACCCCGCCGCAAGGATGGCGATGGATCAGACCGCGAACATCAGCAGAAGCGCGACGAGGAACGAGAAGATCCCCAGAGCTTCAGCGAATGCCATGCCGATGAACAGCGTGGCGGTCTGGCCGGCCGCTGCCGACGGGTTGCGCAGCGCGCCTGCCAGGAAGTTCCCGGCGACGTTGCCGACGCCCAGTGCGGCAAAGCCCATGCCAAAGGCGGTCAGGCCGACGCCGATGTACTGGCCCAGTTCTGCGATATCACCGGTCATGTTTAGTCTCCTTGCGATTGGTAGTTTGGCGATTGAGGGGAAGCGGACCCGATGGGCGGGACCGCATCTAAGGCGGCGTCCGTCAGTGCGACGGGTGCAGCGCATCCTTGAGATAGACGCAGGTCAGGATGGTGAAGACATAGGCCTGAACAAAGGCGACCAGCACCTCAAAGGCGTACATCCCGATGACCGCGACAATGGCGATGGGGGCGACGGCGGCAATGGCCGCAAAGCCCGCGAAAACCTTGATGACCGCGTGACCGGCGATCATGTTGCCCGCCAGACGAATGCTGAGGCTCAGCGGGCGGACGAAGTAACTGATGACCTCGATCACGGCCAGGATCGGACGCACGGCCAGAGGCGCCGAGCGGACCCAGAACAGATCCAGGAAATGCGCGCCGTTCTTGACGAAACCTATGATGGTGACGCCCAGGAACACCGCCATGGCCAGCACCCCGGTGATGGCGATATGCGAGGTGACCGTGAAGGCCATCGGGATCAGGCCCAACAGGTTGGCAAAGACCACGAACATGAACAGCGTCAGGACATAGGGAAAATAGCGCAGCCCGTCCTTGCCCGCGATATCCTCGATCATCTTGTAGACCAGGCCATAGGCCATTTCGGCCACCGATTGGGCGCGGTTCGGGATGATCGCCCGGCCCCGCGTGCCCAGAACCAGCAGCGCGATGGATGCCAGCGCGGTCAGCGCCAGCCACAGCGTCACATTGGTGGGCGTATACCATGCCACGGGACCGTCACCGAACAGCGGCGAGACCACGAACTGGTCCATCGGGTGGAATTCAAGGCCGCCGCCAGTCGCTTCCGTCGCCACGATCAATCCCTCTCGTCACTCTCCGGTCTGTCACCGGATTTTCGATCCAACTCGGACGCGGTGCGCATCAAGGATTTGATGCCAGCCGCAAGGCCGAGGAATATAAAGATGACCATCAGCAAAGGCGTCGTGCCCAGCAGATAGTCCAGACCGTAACCGATCAGGAAACCCAGCCCAAGGCCTGCCACCAGCTCGATCACCATGCGCCAGGCCAGATTGGCCTGCTCGTATTTGCCCATCGGGTTCGGACCCTTGGGCTTGGGCGCTTTCAAGGCCAGTTTCGCCTCCAACGCGCGCAGCCGGGCCTCATCTTTGGCCCTGCCTGCATCGCCTTGGGGTCCATCGGCCATATCTTGCGCCCCCGAGATCGCTTGAGGGGTGTCTAGGGGCAGACGCCCCCCAAGTCAAGCAATCGGGGATCATCCGCAACGCATTGATCCTGATAGGGTATTTCTGAACCGATGCGGCCATGGCCCCGATTGCATTCCGCGCGGCGGTGCGACATCATTCAACCTATCGGTTGACCGTTCCCCCGCACAAAGGCCCCCTGATGACCCTGCCGCCCCCGCCCGACCGGCTGGATCTGGTCTTCGCCGCGCTGGCCGACCCGACCCGGAGACGGGTTCTGTCGATGCTGCTGGAAGATGACATGGCGGTCAGCGACGTGGCCCAGCCCTTTGCAGTCAGCCTTGCCGCCATCTCGAAACATCTGGCGGTGCTTGCAGCCGCCGGTCTGATCCGGCAGGAACGGCGCGGGCGGATCACCTGGTGCAAGCTGGACCCGGGGGGGATGCGTCTGGCCTCGGTCTGGATGCAGGGCTTTGGGCAGTTCGACCCCGTCGATCTGGATGATTTCGAACGGTTTCTGGAAACCGAGCTGAGGAATGATGATGAAGACGCCTGACGTGCTGTGCATCGGCGCGATGCTGTGGGATGTGATCGGCAGGGCACCTCGCCGCATGGCGCCGGGTGCCGATGTGCCGGGCCGCATCCGCCATCTGCCCGGCGGCGTCGCGCTGAACGTGGCGGTCGCGCTGGCCCGGTGGGGTCTGCAGCCCGCCGTGCTGTCCGCCGTGGGTCGCGACCCCGAAGGCGAGGCCCTGATCGCCGAGGCCGCCCGGCGCGGCGTCATCACGGACTGGCTGACCCGCGACAGCGGCCACCCCACCGATTGCTATATGGGCATCGAGGACAGCGAAGGGCTGATCGCCGCCATTGCCGACGCCCACAGTCTGGAACAGGCGGGTGCCGCGATCCTGACCCCGCTGGATGCGCTGCCCGGATGGACCGGGCCGGTCGTTCTGGACGGCAACCTGACCGAAGAGCTGCTGGCCTTCATCGCCCGCGATCCGCGTCTGGCGCAGGCAGATCTGCGCATCGTGCCCGCCAGCCCCGGCAAGGCCGAACGGCTGGAACCGCTGATCGCCGCCCGGCGCGGCTGTTTCTATCTGAACCGGCTGGAGGCCGAGATTCTGGCGGGCCGCGCCTGCCGCGACGCCATTCAGGCCGCCGAGGCGGTCGTGGCGCGGGGCGCCGCCCGCGTGCTGGTCACCGATGGTCCGCATCCTGCGGCGGATGCGATGGCGGGCGCCCCCACCCTGACCCACCAGCC
>NZ_RQRT01000092.1 GCF_004335005.1 Paracoccus nototheniae
ATCATGTTCGGCAGGCTCAAGGATTGGAGGCGCGTGGCAACGCGATATGACAGATGTCCGAAGATCTTCCTCTCGGCCATCGCCCTCGCAGCAACCGTCATCTATTGGTTATGAATCCTGACCCTAATTTGCGCTTTTCAACCCGTTATATCCGGTCTCCTGCCTTTCGATTATGCCGGTTGCATTCTCATCAGGGATGCCTGTGCGCCACAAAATTGTAATAATCGGCATGGTCGTTGCATGCGCGTTCGACGCCGCGCCGCCAAGCGTTCGAGTGCCGCCGCCGGCCGGACCGCAGGCTCGGTGATATTGGCAACGATCGGCACCGCAACGAGTGTCGATATCAGGTCCCGCAATGTCAGCCGCCAGTTATCCGTGAACCTGCTCGGTAGCGTCACGACCAGCAGAACTGCGGAAAACACCGTCAGCCACCCCAGTGGGGTCTTTCTGAGTCGGCCGAGGGAGGCACTTCGGGCGGACATGCAGGTGTCCTTCTTGATCGGGTGGCCCCGCCCACCCGGGCTGACAGGCCGCCAAAGGTTGGGCCCCAAGGGACGTGTGGCGTCTCCGGCACGATTTCGCGGGCCGGGTTTGGCGGCAGCACGGTCTTCTTCATGACCAGCTGCGGCCTTCACAGGCGTTGTTGCCGCGAAGGCCCGCCGGCACCGCCATGGGTTTTTCGATTGGCACCGGCCTGCCCCTGGGCGGATGCGCCGGAATGATCCCAAAGCGCTGCGCCTCCTGTCGACGCCCATGTGACGGGCGCGCCTCACTTCCTGCGCGCGATCCAGACCCCGTGCGGCTTCACAGCGGTCGTGGCCAAACTCAGGAAGTCGGGTTTACCGCTCAGATATCCTCTTCGCCGCCTTCCGGGTCGGCCTTGATGCGATAGGTGCCGCTGTTGCGGAAGCTGCGCACAGTGGCATAGGTGTCCTCCATGAACTGGACATAGGACAGCTTGCCGTTCTCGCCCCGTGCCAGGACCGCAAAGGGCGAGGTGACGGTTTTGCCGAGAGTGTTCGAGGTATAGGTGAACGTGCCGAACATGGCCGCGCCATCCTCGTTTTCGAAGCTGTCCTGGATTGTGAAGTCGTCAACGGTCCAGTAGCGGCCAACGTCAACAAAGGCCTGCACCAGACCTGCAGCGCCCTCGGTTGTCCCGGCCCAAGGAAGGACGCGCTTGACCTCCGGGTTGCCGAAGTTCAGCGAAGCGTAGGTAAAGTCGTCAGTTGTGTACTGCTCGACAAATGCAAGATCCGTAGGGTTCGACAGGATCGTCTGAAGCACCGCAAGGACCGATGTGTCTGACGCTGGCGTGGCAACCGACATCTCCTGTGCCTTTCCGGCAAGGGTACTCGCGCAGGTCAGCGCTGCGGCAACAAGCAGGGACCGGGCGGTCTTGTTGAGGCGATTAATGGTCATGGGATCTTCCTCCTATGAGTATGGCTTTTCAGGTTAAGGCGTCAGGCCTTGGAACAGGCCAGCTTTCTCTTCAGGTCAGCACCTACTGCGCGGCCTGATGAATATTGTTTAACAGGGAGCGCCTTTGGCCACGTTGCCCTGCTTGCCGACAGGTTGCGCTATATGCGATTCTAAAACGCTCGAGCGGACCGGGCTGGCGCCGCATGTGAGTGGATGGGGATGGCCGGAGGATCCTGATGCAGATTACCTTGCGGCGCAGCGTAGCCACGTGCGGGATGTAATGTTGGGGCAGGCGCAGCGGATAGTGCTTGCCTGAACAACGGCTATTGTTAATCACACGACCTTTCATTTTTCTTTCAAGGTAATTTTCGCGATCGTGGCCGCGCTTTCTTTAAGTGCAGCCTGAGACTGTTTCCAGGCGGCCGGCTCGATGAAGAACGTGCTCCTCAACCAGGCCAGTGTCAGCCGTCGGGTCGCCTCTAACGCCTCGGGGTCTTCGGCTTCGGTTTCGCGTGCGTCCAGCCCCGCGATGCCACCCAAGCCATGGCCAACGCCATTGATCGTCAGCAGCGCATCTGCCCCGGGCGCGTCATGGAAGACGTCCGCGTGCCAGTCAGAGCCACGGGGCGTGAAATGCGGATCGTCCTCGGAGCCGCAGACCACGAGGGTCGGCACGTTGATGCCGCTAAAATCCACGTTAAAGAAGGGAAAGCGCGCGGCATTCTCAGAAGTCAGATCGGTTCCGCCGCGGCCCGGGGCCGCGAGGAGAATGCCGGCGCCGATGCGCGAATCGGAGAAATCCTTATCTTCCAAACGCCCGCCAAGCAGCAGGCTGCAAGTGTGACCGCCAAAAGAGTGGCCTGCCACGGCGATCCGGGCATGGTCCAGCCGTCCCGCCACGGCCGGGGCCTGCCTCTCAATTTCGGCCAGTTGGTCGAGGATCGTGCGCATCTCGACCACGCGCTCGCGCCAGAAGAAGGGGCCCTCGGGCAGGTCGGGATCAAGCCCGCCGACCCGTGAACTGGCGTGCGTCGGCTGAATGACGGCGATGCCCCGTTCGGCCCAGAACTGGGCAAGCGGAGCGTAGCCGTCCTTTGAGGGGATATAGTTCGAAGGGCCAAAGCCGTGTGACAAGATCACGATCGGCATGGCGTCTCCGGTTGCGGTTGCGGTCAGGCGCAGCTCAAGGGATTGGCGGCCGGGCATTTCAAGTCGGATCGGCGTGTAGCCAACGGTCAAGGCGGGGTCCGGCGCAGGTAAGATACGGGACAGCTTAATCAATCGGTTCATTTGTCAGCCTTGTTTCTAATATGCGGGCGCGGCACCTTTGCCGCGCCCCGTAGATCAGGCGGCGGCGATACCTTCCTCGCTGAACCATGCTTCGGCGTCGGCACCAGCCGGCAGCTTCATCGGGGTGCTCTCATCCGTGACGGCTTGCCAGACAGCCTGCGCGACATCGCGGGCCTGCGTCCGTTGAGTGGCGGACTTGAGAGTCTGGAAATAGGCCTGCACAAAGGGACCATAGGCTTCCGGCACGTCCATTCCCATCTGTGCCACGGCATTGCGTCCGAATGATGTCTCGGGTGCGCTGCCGGGCAGAACGAGCCGGGCACGCACGCCGAATTGCGCCGCCTCCAGCGCGAAACTTTCGGTGAACGCATTCACCGCAGCTTTGCTGGCGCTGTATATCGACAGCGCGGGCAGCGGGCGCAGCGTTACGCTGGAACTGATGTTGACGATCACACCGCTGCGCCGTTCGCGCATTCCAGGCATTACGGCGCGGGTCATGGCAATGGTCCCCAGCACATTCGTCTCGAAGAGTTCGCGGGCGCGGACGATCTCGGTGCCTTCCAGCACATTGAGCATGCCGACGCCGGCGTTGTTCACCAGTGCATCGATCGGGCCTGCGTCCGCAATGGCGGCCGCGATGCTGTCAGCCTCGGTCACATCTAGGGGCAGTAGGCGCAGGTTGTCGGAAACAGGCAGACCTTCGGGGGAAGGATTACGCATCGTGGCGAGGACCTCCCAGCCCCGGTCAAGGAACTGCACTGCGATGGCTTGGCCGAAACCCGAAGAGGTGCCGGTGATGAGGATACGGGGCATATCTGGTCTCCTTGTCTGATGTGCAAGGGAGATAGCTGTCCAGATCCGTTCATGCTATACATCTAAATCCTTAACAATACATCAAGCGTCCAAAATTATGCTCGATAGCGAAGCAGACCCACTGTCCAGCGTCGTCACACTGCTTAAACCATCAGTGTCCATCTCGAAGATGGTCGAGGCGGGTGGCCAATGGCAGGTCGAGCGGCATGAGATGGCCAGCCCATTCTATTGCGCGATTGTCGAGGGGTGCTGCAGGATTGAAGTGGTTGGGCGGGCGCCCGTCATGCTCACGGCCGGAGACTTCATCCTGATTCCTGATCTGCAGGGCTTTCGCATGACCAGCGCGTTGGCTCCGCAGCCGAAGGGGCCGGGCCGGCCGCTTGAAATCGGACCCGGGCGGGTTCGCCTCGGCCCGGCGGACGCCCCTGTGGAGATGCGCGCACTCGTCGGGCATTGCCGCTTTTCGGCACCTGCCAGCGACCTCCTTGTGTCGCTGCTCCCCGAGATGATACATATCTCTGGCCATGGCCGCCTGATGGCACTTGTGCCAGTGATTCACGAAGAAACCAGCGCCGGCCGCCCGGGGCGTGGGCTCATCCTTGAGCGGCTGCTAGAGGTGCTGCTCATCGACGCTCTTCGCTCGGGACCCGGCATTGAAATGCCGCCGGGGCTGATACGCGGACTCGCGGATCCCCAACTGGCCGCCGCCTTGCAGCGCATCCATGCGGATGCGAGTGGTGGCATTTCCGTCGCCGGGCTTGCGAAGGAGGCAGGCATGTCCCGCTCTGGCTTCTTTGAAAAGTTCCGAAAGGCAATCGGACGTGCGCCGATGGAATACGTGACGGACTGGCGCATGGCGATCGCCAAGACCCTGCTGCAGCAGGGCAGACTGACCAACACCGAGATTGCCCTGCGCGTCGGCTACGGATCCGCCAATGCCTTCGGAACGGCTTTTGCCCGGCACGAGCGGCTTTCTCCCGGTGCATTCGCAAATAGGCAGAAACGGTAGCAAATGCTCGGTCCCAGCACGTGGGGGATCGGGTTTCAGGATGAATCTATGGGGCTCATCAGACGCAAGACGTGTCGGCCGAGGTTGAAACAATGGATGTCGATCCTCGAGGTGTGCTCAACGCCCAGATATCTGTCATCGAAGAACGGATCGAAAAGACTTGATGATAGGTTGGGTAACCGCGGGCCTTCGAAGTACCCAAGGGACGCGGTTCCGATAATGCCATGGTCAGAACTGTTGCCAAACCACATCAAGCACGCCAGTGAGATGGGCAAATCGGACCTAGATTGAACCAGCATCATGTTGGCGGCCTTCGCCCCGTCCACCCGACGCCCTGCCGGGCCACTGGTGCGCGAAATGCGACCTGCGCTTCTGCAGGCCTCGCGCCAGGCGCGCGCGAAAGGCGCAAGATCTGCACCATTGCGGCAGGGCATGCAGCGCGACCGCTGCTGATACGGGGTAACTTTCAGATCAGATCAGGCATCACCTCGCCCGCGTCAGGCGTACATTGCAATAGCCCGCAGGGGATCAAGTGTCATCGGCGTGCATTGACAGGCCATTCCGCTGCTGCGCTGGCACACTACAACAAGGTAGGAAAGACACATGAAGGCCATCGGTTACAGACTTCCCGGCCCGATCGAAGGCGAGGCATCTCTGATGGATATCGATCTTGCCGAGCCCTTGCCCACAGGCCGCGATCTTCTCGTCGAGATAAAAGCGATCTCGGTGAACCCGGTCGATTACAAGGTCCGCCGCAGCACGCCGCCGCAAGAGGGCGGGTGGAAGGTGCTTGGCTATGATGCCTCGGGGATCGTGCGCGCCGTTGGGTCGGAGGTGACATTGTTCCAGCCCGGGGACGAGGTGTTCTATGCGGGATCGATCATCCGCCCGGGCACCAATGCGGAACTTCATCTGGTCGATGAGCGGATCGTCGGTGCAAAGCCCGCCTCGCTGGACTGGGCCGAGGCCGCCGCACTGCCGTTGACCACGCTGACGGCATGGGAAGCCTTTTTCGACCGCTTGGACGTGACCAGGCCTGTTCCCGGCGCGGCACCCGCCATCCTGATCATCGGCGGCGCCGGGGGCGTTGGCTCGGTTGCGGTCCAGATCGCCCGCCAGCGCACCGACCTCACCGTAATCGCGACGGCGTCGCGTCCCGAAACGCAGGATTGGGTCAAGGCGCTTGGCGCACATCACGTCCTCGATCATTCGAAACCCCTGGCTTCTCAGATCGAGGCGCTCGGCATCGGTGCGCCGGCATTCGTGTTCTCAACGACCCACACCGCCGACCATGTCGCCGACATTGTCGAACTGATCGCGCCGCAGGGCCGCTTCTGCCTGATCGACGACCCGGCGGGCTTTGACATCATGGCATTCAAGCGCAAGGCGGTCTCGATACACCACGAGCTGATGTTCACGCGGTCGATCTATGGCACGCCCGACATGGCCCGGCAGGGCTGGATCCTGAATGAGGCAAGTGCACTAGTCGATGCGGGCAGGCTGCGCAGCACGCTCACCGAACGGCTATCGCCGATAAATGCAGCCAATCTCAGGCGCGTTCATGCGCTGCTCGAGGGTGGTCAGGCGCGGGGCAAGATCGTCCTTGAAGGCTTCTGAGTTGGCAGACAATCGATGCGCCCGGCATCTCGAATTGAAGGATCAGATGGCATGCCAGCATATGTCGTTTTCATGCGCGACGAAACGCTCGACCCGGTCGAACTCGCGGAATATTTCGCCGGGGTCGATGCAAGCTTCGAGGGGCACGAGATGAAGCTGCTCGCCGATTATGGCGCTCTTGAGACGTTGGAGGGTGACGAGATCGAGGGTGCGGTCATCCTCGAGTTTAAGGACATGGACGCCGCGCGGGCCTGGTATCGCAGCCCCGAATATCAAGCGCCCGCACAGCATCGCTTCCGAGGCGCGCGATATCGCGGCTTCATCGTCGCAGGGGCATGACACATTTTTTGTACAGCTGATTGGGGCATTTTCAACCCGATCATGTCCGTCATACACGCAGAGCCTGCTTTCCATGCACGGCATCCAGTAGCCGTCCGACCTAAAAGTCAGGTGCCGTCGGCAGAACACCAGAAAGGCTGAAACTATGACCGAAACCATGAAGGCGATCGTCCTCAAGGAATTTGGAGGCTACGATGCATTCGAGCTGCTCGATGTTCCCGTCCCGGCTGTCGGGCCCCGGCAGGTCCGGGTGCGCGTCCACGCCACTGCCATCAATCCGCTGGATTACCAGATCCGGCGTGGCGACTATGTCGATTACGTGCCGCTTCCCGCCATTATCGGCCACGACGTTTCGGGTGTCGTGGAAGAGAAAGGGACGGACGTGACCGAGTTCGCGATCGGCGACGAGGTTTATTACACACCGAGGATCTTTGGCGGTCCCGGCTCTTATGCCGAGCAGCACATTGCCGATGTCGATCTGGTCGCCCGCAAGCCGCACAATATCAGCCATTTGGAGGCCGCCAGTCTGACGCTGGTTGGAGGCACGGTCTGGGAAGCTTTGGTAAGCCGCGCCCAGCTTGGCGTTCACGAGACCATTTTGATCCACGGCGGCGCCGGCGGCGTGGGCACGATCGCGATCCAGGTTGCTAAGGCGATGGGTGCGCGGGTCATCACGACGGCGCGTGCCGAGCACGATCAGTTCCTCCGCTCGCTCGGAGCCGACGAGCTGATCGACTACACCGCGGGCGATTATGTCGCCGCCGTGGCGGAGCTAACGCAGGGCGAGGGCGTGGATGTCGTCTTCGATACGATCGGCGGCGATACTTTGACGAACAGCCCGCTTGCCCTCGCGGATGCGGGACGGGTGGTCAGCATCGTCGATATCGCACAACCACAGAACCTGATCGAGGCCTGGGGTAAGAATGCCGCCTACCATTTCGTGTTCACCCGGCAGAACCGGGGCAAACTTGACGCGCTCACCGCACTTGTCGAACGGGACCAGGTCAAGCCCGTGATCGGCGCTGTGCTGCCTCTGGCCCGGATCGGCGAGGCGCATGAGCTACTCGAGAACGGACGTTCTTACGGGCTTCGAGGCAAGGTGGCCGTTGATGTCGTGGACCAGACTGTCAAGCTTCCCACGAAGCGATGATGCAGCCCACCACCAACGCTCTACCTCGGTGCACATACCTTCAGCGGAAGGACGTACCTGCAATTACGCCTCACCCCGGACGCGAGGTAGTCCATGGCTAAGTGTATTACGACAACGTTGCTGCAGAGCGCGGCACAATCAAGACGCTGGATGAATTTTGTCGATCGACACCCGCGAGCGTCAGTAATTGTCCCCCAGGATCTCCTCCAGGCCCCGGTCCCAGTATGGTTGGCCCCCGAACCTCTCGGCAAGCCAGTCGATGAAAGCCCTCACCTTCGGTGCCAGCTCGCGCGAACTCGGATAAAGCGCCCAAAGCGTCTGTGTCGAGACGAGAGGGTAGTCGGGAAGGGCTGGTACGAGGACGCCGGATCGAAGCTCGTCCGCGGCGCACCAGGTGGCCATCAACGCAACACCGAGCCCCGCACAGGCAGCGTCTCGAACGGCACCGCCGTCATTGATGCGAAGGCTTGGGGTGATCCGCCGCTCAATCGGGTTTCCGTCCTTGCCATGGAACGTCCAGAGATCGAGAGTGCCGACGGCGAGACAGCTATGCTCTGCCAAGTCGTCAGGCGTCTTCGGTCGCCCGCGGCGCTCGACATATTCCGGCGAGGCGACCAGCACCCTTTTGTCAGGAGCGAGGCGGCGCGCGACAAAGGACGAATCGCGAAGTTCAGCATACCGCACTGCCACATCGAAAGCGCCTTCGACAAGATCGACCATGCTGTCCGAGATGCGCAGGTCCAGAGACAGTTGAGGATACTGTCTGCAGAAATCGGCCAGTCCCGGCACGATATGCATACGTGCGAACGACGCCGGAGCCGCCACCCGGAGGGTTCCGCGCGGGGCAGCCTGCTCTCGTCCCAATGCCGCTCGGGCGGCCTCTGCCGCGAGCATGACTTGCTCTGCATGCGGCAGGAAGGCAAGTCCGTCCTCCGTCAATGTAGCCTGACGTGTTGTCCGATGAAGAAGTCTAGCGCCCAGCTTCCGTTCGAGCGCTGCCAGCCTAGCACTTGCGCCGGCGGGTGTGAGGCCCAAGTCGCGAGCTGCCGCGCTGATGCCTCCGAGTTGGGCAATGCGGACAAAAAGCCTTAGATCCCTCACGTCCATGACGCCGCCTTCAATGATCTCTTGAAGAAGATACTAAAATTGCCGGCTACCGAAAGCAATGGTGAGAAATCAAGTAAGCTTCATCGCAACGAGGCGACGGCTCATTGAGCCTGAGAAGCCTCCACACATGTTGATAAGGATAATGTGATGATCAATACTATGAAGGCCGCTGTCCTTACCCGTTTTGGCGGACCGGATTCATTCGAACTGCGCGACGTGCCAGTGCCGCAAGTCGGCGCTCGTCAGGTGCGGGTGCGGGTGCACGCCACCGCCATCAATCCGCTGGATTATCAGATTCGACGCGGCGACTATGCCGACTATGTACCGCTTCCCGCGATAACTGGCCACGACATATCGGGGGTCATCGAGGAGTTAGGCTCGGACGTTCAAGAGTTTGCGGTCGGTGACGAAGTTTACTACACGCCGCAGATTTTCGGCGACTCCGGGTCCTATGCCGAGCAGCACGTTGCCAATGTTGAGCTGGTCGGCCGCAAGCCTCGCAACCTGACCCATCTCGAAGCGGCGAGTCTGACGCTTGTCGGCGGCACGGTCTGGGAAGCGTTCGTTCAGCGCGCACAGCTTAGTGTCGGCGAGACGATCCTCATCCACGGAGGGGCGGGCGGCGTCGGCACGATTGCAATCCAGGTCGCGAAGGCGATCGGTGCACGGGTGATCACGACCGCACTCGCTCGCGACCATGACTTCGTGCGCTCGCTTGGCGCAGACGAGGCGATCGACTTTACCGCCGAAGACTATGTGGATGTGATAGCCCGGGTGACGGGTGGAGACGGCGTCAATGTCATTTTCGACACGATCGGCGGCGACACGCTTTCCCGAAGCCCGCTCGCACTCGCGGATGGCGGACGCGTGGTCAGCCTCGTCGATATCGCACAGCCACAGAACCTCATCGAAGCCTGGGGCAAAAACGCAGCCTACCACTTCGTGTTCACCCGGCAGAACCGGGGCAAGCTCGATGCCCTTACAAAGCTCGTTGAGCGTGGCTTAGTCAAACCGGTAATCGGTGCAACGCTGCCGCTTGCCCGGATGGGCGAGGCGCACGAACTACTTGAGAACGGCTCCGCACGCGGACTGCGCGGCAAGGTCGTGATCGACGTTTCCGGTGAGGCTTCTGCCGCGCCCCGATCCTGACACACCACGTGGATGGCGGGGGTTTCTCATCCTGGCCATCCGCCCCCCGATCAAAGGAGAGAAAGATGATCGACGCCCCATCGCAGGCCGATAATGTCGTTGCGGGTCCATTCGGACGTAGCTACGGATCAATGTTCGCGCCCGAAAAGCTGACTGTCGGCGTTTACTTTCCGATCGAGGCCTTCAACGGCCCCGAGCCGACCATGCACAATCAAATCGAGCTGGCGCAGGATGCGGAGCGTCTTGGCTTCGCCGCGCTCTGGGCGCGCGACGTCCCCCTGAACGACCCGAATTTCGGCGATTTGGGCCAGATCTATGACCCCTTCGTCTGGCTTGCGACGATTGCGGCGCATACCTCCACCATCGCGCTTGCCACAGGCGCCGTCATCCTGCCGCTCCACCACCCGATCGATGTCGCCAAGGCGGCGGCGTCACTCGACCATCTGTCCGGCGGGCGTTTCGTGTTCGGCGTTGCCTCGGGCGACCGCCCGGTCGAATACCCGGCATATGGCCGTGATGCGAACCTGCGCGCCGAACTCTTTCGCGACGCGTTCGATTATACAGAGGCGTTGCTCACGACGCATTTTCCAAACCATGCCTCGACCTACTATGGCCGAACTGCGGGCGGCGGCGATTTGATTCCCAAGCCTCTTGCATCCCGCCTGCCCGTTCTTGTCACGGGCCAGAGCCAGCAATCGCTGGACTGGATCGCGCAGCGCAGTGATGGCTGGGTCACCTACCCGCGCGACCTGCTCAAGCAGGCGCAGGTCGTCTCGCAATGGCGCGAGGCGCTTCTCCGCGCCGAGGCCGGGTTCAAGCCGCTTGCCCAGTCCCTTTACCTCGACCTGACAGACAATCCGGATGCGCAGCCCCGTCCCATTCATCTGGGATATCGATTGGGCCACCGGCGGCTGATCGACCTGCTCGGTGAACTGCGCGACCATGGGGTCAACCACGTCGCCCTGAACCTCAAGTTCAGCCATAGACCGGTGGCCGATGTCCTTGAGGAGATCGGACACCACGTCCTGCCGCATTTCAGCATCGCTGTTGCCCCATGAGCCCTGCGCGTGCTGTCATGTCTCGACCCGGTTGAAGTAAACTAATTTTGATAGGTCGAGGCCAACACCTGCAGTCTTGCCCCCGATCGCTTCAAATTATGCCGACCATGACCAAGGAAATAAACCTATGAATCTCACGCCCAAATCTCGCACTGGCCTGCGTTTGAAGGTGGGGGCGGCAGCTCTGTCGTTGATCGTGCTCGCCGCAGTCAGCGGCTGCGTGGCGCCACTGGAAGAAACGAATGCCGGATACACTGTCACAAGGCCTATCCCTTCGGCGCCGCCCAATCCCGGAAATGCCGGTCCGGCACCTACGCCCACTTTGGGCGGTGACGGATCAGCCATCCGCCTTTCCCCCCTTTCGGCAGATGATATCCAGACGGCGCGGCTTGCGGGGGAACTGGTCTGCGTCTTCGCCGAACAGGGCAGGACGTTGCTCTATGCGTCCGGCAATGCCTCGTCGACAGAGCGCGCGTCAGGAATTGTGAAGTTGGGTGATTACGTCGAGCCGGTCAGTGCGCCGGGCGGTTTCGACGGCATCCTTCGCGGGGCCACTTTCGCAGGCCGCGGCACGACGATCATTGTCGCGCGCAGCTCGGACCAGCCGATCGGCGGCGGCGAATCGCCCGGCCATCCCGCGACGCTGACGTTCCAGCGCGCCGACGGCGCCAGCCGGGTCCTGAACGGCATCTGGACGTGTGGGCCCTGAACGGGCCGCAGCAGCGCTTGGCTGACCCGCGCTAAACCCCTGATGACCGGATGCGTTGTCATAGCCGAGGTCATTGCCCTCGGCCCATCAGCCACACTGACCTGACCCGATACATCGCCCCGAGGAGGTGACACCTGTAAGCGGCGGCGCCGCCTCACCTGCTTTCAGCTTGACGGCATGAAGTTCCAAGGCAGCAGATCGTCGATCCTTGCTTGCGGGTGACCGGCGGCCACTGCTTCCAAGGTTGCCTTCAAATAGGCGAAGGGCTCGATACCATTGATCTTTGCGGTGGCGATCAGAGAGGCGATGCGTGCCCAGGATCTCCCGCCCTCGTCATGGCCGGCGAAGAGTGTATTCTTGCGGGTCAGGGCGATCGGTCGGATCAGGTTCTCGACGCAGTTGGAGTCGATCTCGACACGGCCATCGC
>NZ_RQRT01000093.1 GCF_004335005.1 Paracoccus nototheniae
TTGGAAAAAAGGGGGCCATGCGTGCCATCTGCGCGGCAGTCAGCCAGAAAAGGTCGCTCATGTCACCGCTCCGTTTCTGGGCCGTGAATCACGCCGCGAAACGGAAATCAATGCATCCTGACCCTAGGCAGCGTCTATGCGACCCAGTCCGGCATGGGCGCGGTCTTCGGCACGCAGATCGGCATGACCACCACCCAGATTGCGCTATTGTCGCCATGCTGTTCGCGGGCGCATTGGTGATGCAGTATCCGGTTGGCTGGCTGTCGGACCGAATGGACCGTCGCCAGCTGATCTTTGGCGCAGCAGCTTTGGGTTCGGCCTCCTGCGCGGCGGGCTGGATCACGGGGGGCGCGCTGGCGCCGCTAATGGCGGCTGCCTTCTTTGCCGGAGGCGTGACCACGCCGCTCTATGCGCTGTTTCTAGCCTATACCAACGACGCACTGTCGCCCGAGGATATGCCTGCCGCGTCGGGCGGTCTGGTTTTCACCTTCGGACTGGGCGCTATTGCCGGCCGTATGGTAACAGGTTGGGCCATGCAGGTCTTCGGCCCCTTTGCTTTCTGGCCGGTCTTGGGGGCGCTCTTTGCCGCGATCGCGTTATACGCGCTGTATCGGATGACGCAAACGACGACCCTGCCGGTTGATCAGACAGACAGCTATCTGAGCGTCCTGCCGACAACTTCGTCCGTCGCCGTCGAAGCGGCCGGGGCATGGGCTGCCGAACAGGCCGCCACGGAGCGGGATTCCGACTTACCGAGATAACGGTAAGATAACTCGTCGCCCGGCAATGGGCGGCGGAACCATCGGCGGGGTCAAACGACGCCTCGGTAGCGAGGCCATGCCAGGCTCCTCGGGCTATGCGACTTTCATCTTAGATTGTGATCTCCAGCCGTGCCATGTTCACGCAATCCTAGCGGTCAGTATGCAGTCTTCTTATGATGGGAGGCGGTACGTTGATAAGCTACATGCAAAATTCCATAAACATGGCGGATCAGGGAGAGAGTTGGCTCCTTCGACCAGACAGAACTGTTCGGGCGCCCCAAGTGCCTACAGACGTGGAATACCACCGTGTTTATGCGGGAGATAAGCGTCAGATCATCCGCGGATTCGTCGCAATCATCTTATTATTTGCCGGCCTCGTTCTTTTTGCACAGCTTTGCCTCGCAGGTGCCACGGCGATCGACACCCAGGTTCTTTGACGGACAGGCTTCACGCCGCTACAGCATGCTGCCGGAGCGTTCTCTTTACTTCTGCTTGTTCCTTACAGCATGCTTCTCCAGCGCTGGTTCTACGGGGTTCCCGCAAGCTCGTTGCATTCGATCTCAGGACGATTCCGGTTCGGGGTATTTGGCCGCTCGTTGCTTGCTTTTGGCCCTCTCATTCTGATCGTTATGTCGATCGGCATTCTTTACACACCGGATATCATCATTCCTTGGAGCGCGGCCGACCTGACCGCGTTCATCGTCATCGGCATGACACTCGTTCCACTGGCAGCCGCTGGTGAGGAATATGGAGTGAGAGGTTTTATGTTCCGCGTTGTGGGTAGTTGGACACGTAACTCTCTTTCCGGCGCAATCCTCGGAACCATCCTCACGACAGTCCTATTTGCGCTTATGCATGGCAGTCTTGACCCCTACATCTTGGGTTCATATCTCGTGCTGTTCGCCGCACTGGCGATCATAACCTGGAGGACAGGAGGCTTGGAGGTCGCCGTTGTGCTGCATGGTGTCTACAACGTCAGCGCTCTTGTCCTCGCCACGACGCTCCACCTTGATCTGGGAGGGGCCCTTAATGGCCGTAGCGAGATTGCCGGTAGTGTTCTCAACTTGGCGCCGAGCGCAGCGATTGTCGTCATAACTGCCGTTGTCTGGTGGATAACACGGAAATCGGGCCCTGCGCGCACGCCAGCTTAGTCTATCGAAAACGCCTTCTCCAAAAGTTTTAGCATACGCAGAGCTGTACTCGTCCCGATGCGACAGGCCAAAACGATTGAGGTCGCTGACAATTTCAGATCGCCGCGCGCCACATTCGATACCGCCCTTGCCCGGTCATCTTCCGGATCAGACCCTGTTCCTCCATCCAAGCGAGGTTGCGCTGAACGGCCGCGCGACTGGCGCCGGTCAGGGCCTTAGCTATTGGGGCAGGTACGATCTGAACCGCGCCGGGTTTGCCGGAGGCTCCAACTCCTGAGTAAGGTAGAGCATCATGAGCAAGACAACGAACAAGTTTTCTTCGGAAGTGCGTGAACGCGCGGTGCGATTGGTCTTAGACAATCAGAACCAGCATGGATCGCGCTGGCAGGCGGTCTTGTCGATTTCATCGAAGATCGGCTGCGCGCCGCAGACCCTGAACGATTGGGTCAAGAAGGCCGAGGTTGATAGCGGCAAACGTCCGGGCGTCTCCAGCGAGATGGCCGAGAAGATGAAGGCGCTGGAACGCGAGAACCGCGAGCTGCGCCAGGCGAACGAGATCCTTCGCAAGGCGTCAGCGTATTTTGCGATGGCGGAGCTTGTCTTATGGAATCCGTGGCTCCTGAGGCAAAAGGGAGTCGCTGCCCGGCACCGCAAACTGCGGGGCAGCGGCGGGGGTGGCGTCGTGCGGAGCTTGGTCTTGCAGGACCGCGGTCGAGTTTGACGAGCCCCCGTCTTTTCTAACGACCTGAACGGATACGTGGGCTTCGGGCCCGAACGACAAGCAAAGGTGGAAAGAAAAGATGGCCAAGGATACCATCGGCATCGACGTCTCGAAAGACCGTCTCGACGCATTCTGGCATTCGCGATCTGAGTCGCGCCGTCTGCCGAACACGGAGGAAGGCTTCGGCCAGTTGTGCGACTGGCTTGGAGAGGAAGAGGGTGCGCTGATCGTCTTCGAGGCGACCGGCGCCTATCATCGTGGCCTCGAGCGACATCTCAGCCTGGCAGGGCGGCCCTTCATCAAAGTCAATCCAAAGCAGGCGCGCCGATTTGCACAAGCCATTGGTCGACTGGCAAAGACCGACAGCGTTGACGCGAGGATGCTGGCGCGTATGGGTGTGGTGCTCGATCTGGCCCCTCAAGATATCGAGGGTGAAGATGTTCATGATCTCAGGGAGTTGCTGACAGCGCGGCGGGCCCTCGTCAAGGATCAGGTCACTGCGAAGACCAGACTTGCCACGGCGATCAATCCCCTTGTGCGAGAGCAGATCCATCGCCGCATCGACGACATTGGTTCCGATATCCGGGCGCTGGACGAGGCAATCGCGCAGATCGCAAAGCAGCGCGGCACCCTTGAAGAGCGCATCCGTCGTTTGACGACGATCCCCGGGATCGGTCGCCTGACTGCCACGACCATGCTGATCGACATGCCGGAACTGGGCCATCTCGACAGCAAGAAGATCACCGCTCTGGCCGGGCTCGCGCCCATGACGCAGCAGTCCGGCAAGTGGCAAGGCAAGGAGCGGATTACCGGCGGAAGGGCCTCGATCCGGCGAGCAATCTACATGCCCGCGCTCGTCGCGATCCGCTTCAATCAGGATTTCCGCAACAAGTATCGGCAGCTCCTGGAGGCCGGCAAGGCGAGGAAGGTTGCCATCACTGCCGTCATGCGGCGCATCGTGGTTCTTGCGAACACTTTGCTGCGCGACGGCCGCGACTGGCAGCCGGAGCGCCCTTGACCAAGACGGATACTCGACCGCCGGTCGAAGTGATGGTGGGGTTCATCGATGCGCACCGGGATGCGCACGGGGTCGAGCCGATCTGCGACGTGCTGCCGATCGCCCCATCCACCTACTATGATCATCTGGCGAAGCGGGCTGATCCAGCTCGCCTTTCGGACCGCGCCCGCCTCGATGAAGCCCTGCGCCCCGAGATCCGCCGTGTGTTCGAAGAGAACTGGCGCGTCTACGGCGTGCGCAAGATCTGGCACCAGCTGCGCCGCGAGGGCTTCGATGTCGCCCGCTGCACGGTCGCGCGGCTGATGAAGAGCATGGGTATTCAAGGCATTATCAGGGGCAAGCCGCATCGGACGACGATCCCCGACAAAAAGGCGCCGTGTCCGCTGGACAAGGTGAACCGCCAGTTCCGTGTTCCGGCACCGAACATGCTGTGGGTGTCGGATTTCACCTATGTCGCCACTTGGAAGGGTTTCGTCTATGTCGCCTTCGTTATCGATGCCTATGCCCGCAAGATCGTTGGCTGGCGCGTCAGCAGCTCGGCGCATGCGGGGTTCGTTCTCGACGCCCTGGAACAGGCGGTGCATGATCGCCGCCCCGGAAAGGGCATGGGGCTGGTTCACCACAGCGACAGGGGCTCGCAAGGCGGACTCAATCGGTCGTCGCAACATGGTCAGTTTCGGCGTTCTTGAGCAGCGCGTCCAGTGCCTCTGCCGGGGTTCTCCAGCCGAGGGTTTTGCGCGGACGCCCGTTGAGCGCAGCTGCAACAGCTTCGAGGTCATCAGGACCGTGCAAGCTAAGATCGGTTCCCTTCGGAAAGTATTGGCGCAGCAGGCCATTGGTGTTTTCATTTGTGCCGCGCTGCCATGGGCTGTGAGGATCGCAGAAGTAGACCGGCAGATCAGCGGCGACGGTCAGTTCAGCATGACGGGCCATCTCAGCCCCCTGATCCCAGGACAGCGAACGCCGAAGATGGCGCGGCAGATGTACGATGCTCCGCACGATGGCGTCCCGCACGGCCTCGGCACCGTGACCCGCAAGTGGCGGCCCATTCTTCACGCGTGGTCCGTCACCATGCCCTGGCATCCGTGGAAGGTGCAGCAACAGCGTTAAGCGCGTCTGCCGCTCAACCAGCGTGCCGATGGCAGAGCGGTTGAGGCCGATGATGAGGTCGCCTTCCCAATGGCCGGGGATGGCACGATCTGCAGCTTCGGCGGGGCGCTCGCTGATCATGATGTCGGATGTCACGAAGGATTTTCCTCGGCCGGCAGTCCGGGCACGGGGCACACGCAACGCTCGACCAGTGCGCAAACACGCCGTCAGCTCACGGCGCAGAGCGCCACGGCCCTGAATGTAGAGCGCTTGGTAGATGGCCTCGTGACTGATCCGCATGGTCTCGTCCCCGGGAAAGTCGATGCGCAACCGACCGGCAATCTGCTCGGGACTCCAGGCTTTGGCCCACCGACGCGATTGCCGCCGTCCATGTCGCCGGCCTTTCCAGGCTGTAGGCGGGCCAACAACGACCGAGCCACCCGGGTGCGAGATATGGCCGGAGAGCCTGTCCTGCACATACTGCCGCAAACCCGCGTTCGTCGCCAGCTTTGCGGCCTTCGGTCGCTCGGCCGAGCGCTCGGCATGCCACTGGGCCGTGGTCGCACGATACTCAAACCCGCCGGAGCGTGTGGCGGCATTGCGACGGATCTCCCGCGAGATAGTCGACGCCGCGCGGCCAAGACGGCGTGCAATCTCACGCAAGCCGACATTCTGCACCAAGAGCAGAGCGATCTCTTCACGCTCTTCCAGGCACAGGTAGCGCCGGGACGGTGCCGCCGCGGATGGAGCCAGATGTGAAGGGGGCATGCCGCCAGCCTCTCGAAACCACCGTGTTCCGACCGGCTGCGAGATGCCGGTCCGGGCGGCAGCGTCCTCGCTGGAGAGACCCAAGGCAATCAGGGACCAGAAGCGGCGCCGCTCCGATTGCCTTGCCACTCCCGGCCGCCCTGGTGAGCGCAATTTGCGCCTCGTCGACTGTTTGGATCTTCGTTTGCCTGTCGTCATCGCAACCTCCATCAGCAGAGTGTTGCGACGACCGGTTGAGTCCGCCCAATACCTGTCCATACGCTACACTGAGCGCTTGGCGGAGGCCGGTATCGAGCCATCGGTGGGCAGCGTCGGAGACAGTTACGACAACGCCTTGGCCGAGACGATCAATGGCCTGTTCAAGGCTGAGGTCATCCACCGCCGCGGCCCATGGCGCAGCTTGGAAGCCGTGGAATACGCGACGCTCGAATGGGTGGACTGGTTGTCTAATCGCCGTCCTCCCGTCAAGAGGATGAACAGCAGACGTTCATCATGCCGCGAGGATGGCGGCACGCGGCGCAAATCTTAATTGCAGGACCGGCGGCAATGCTCGGCTGGTATCGCTGAAATGGCCAATTGCCGGGAGCAGGGTTGTCTCCGCGGTCGGCATGTGCCGCCGCATCATGGTCTTCGCAGGCATGGCCTTCCTGTGTTCAACACGCAGTCTCATCCGGGAGCTGCAGCCAATCAGATCGGAATGGCCAGACCCACGTCCGCGGCAAGGGCGGCGCGCAGCGCGTATGTGCCGGTCCCAGCTGGTGCTGGCCCGGTCTAAGTTGCGGTATTACATCCGGTTGGTCTGAAGGCTTCGCCGGCTTTGAGCATGCTGTGCATGACCACCGCCAACTTGCGCGCGACGGCGACAGCCGCACGCTTGAGGCCGATACGTTCCCTCAGGGCCAGGCCCCACGTTCGGAGCGCGCTATCGTTCCGGAGCTTGTTGCGCGTCAGCATGACCGTCGCTGCCTCGTAAAGAAGGCTACGCAGATGTCGGTCGCCCCTGCGGGAAATGTGACCGTTATAGTCGACTTCTCCCGACTGGTATCGGCGCGTGGTCAGGCCAAGCCAAGCCCCTACGGAGCGCGACCTCCTGAAATTGCTCGGGTCCTCGACCGCCGCAGCGAATGACAGGGCCGTCACCGGCCCGATGCCCGGGATCGTCATGAGCAATAGCGCGTCCCTGCTTTTCCTCGCGGCGGCAAGCAACTGCCGGTCAAACTCGGCTACGTGGTTGCGCATGTCGCGCCACGCGCCGAGAAGCGGCAGGATGATCCGCGCCAGGTCATCCCTTCCGTCGAGAAGGGCGCGGACATTCGCTTCGAAGGCCCGTCCCTTGCCTTTCGGCACAATCAGTCCGAACGTCTTCATGACGCCTCGGATCTGATTGCTCAGCTGGATCGATATACCGACGATCTGGCTGCGGATCGCGATCAGCGTGCGCGCCAGCATCGAACTGAATGCCTTGACGCGGACTTCCTTGTAGAATCCAGCTTCTGCCAGCTGGGCAAGGCCGTCTGCATCATTCGCGTCCGTCTTGTTCAGCGTTTCGCTTAATATCTTATGGGCATGCCGTGCTTCTATGCAGATGGCCGGGATGCCTGCCGAAGTCAGGGTGTGGTAGAACCAGGTCGCGAGCGGGCCGCTCTCGAAGACGACTCGTTCCGCCTGCGGTGCGTGTCTTCGGATGACCTCTGCGACGACCCCGGGATCGGAACTGCATTTCCCCCGCCAAGTTCGTATGCCGTCCTCCCGGACGGAAATTGCGGTTTCATTCAACGATACATCCAGTCCGACATGCTGCTTCATGGGTGTTCTCCGCCTATTGCCTGAGTCAGGTGCTCTTCCCGAGCCCCTTCCCATCATAGCGCGGGCAGCCTCTCGCACATCTTAGCAGAAGTCCGGGGCGACTCGCTCCGCGATTACGCCATGTTCAACAACCGCCGTCTTCTCGAGCCCATAGGGAACATCCCGCCCGCAGAAGCCGAGGCCAACTTCTATGCAGCTCTGGAAACTGAAGCCATGGCCGCGTAACTAACGTCAATCAGTCTCCGGCAGACCCGGCGCGGTTCATGTGGCCTCATGCTGCTCAGTATTAGACCGTCCGTAAGGGCTCTTCATGCAGCGGCAGTCGCTTCCCGGTGGCGTCTGCTATGCGGGACATTTCTGCCTATCACTGAATCCGAAGCGTTGCAGCCTCTCTACCGCCCCCATGCCGAGCTGAAACCTTCGCATCATATGCGACTTGGCATTGCGCATGTAAAACGAACGCTTTACATAACCTGCATGGACAAGCGAAACGAGATCATCACCGGGGCGATGCGGACGTTCGAGGCGCAGGGGTTCCGCGGCATCGGCGTCGACGCCGTGCTTGCCCCGTCAGGCGCCTCGACCCGGACGCTCTACAAGCATTTCGGATCCCGTGACGGACTGGTTCTGGCCGTCATCGAGCAGCGCCACCGCGCCTTCATGGACCGACTGGCGGCGGCGCCAGATGGTGGAATTGCAATGCTCTTCGAGGCCCTCTCGGTCTGGCTAGACGAGTTTGGGGCAAGCGGCTGTATGTTGCTGCGCGCTCATGGCGAATACGCGGGCAGCAATGCAGAGATCGTGGCCTGCGTGCGTCGGCAGAAGACCGAGTTTCTCGTCGAGTTCGGTCGACGGATCGAGCAATCGCTCGGTCGACAGGACGAGGCTCTGGCCGTCCAGATCTGGCTGCTGTTCGAGGGCGCCACCGCCGCGGCAAGTGTCGTGGGCGCGCACGTGGTCGGCCCTGCGAAAGAGGCTGCAGAAATCCTTCTTGCACAGGCCCGGGCCAAATGACGCGGCCGGGTCCGAGTACGGCCAATCTGGTGGCGGTCGGCTTTGCGTTGACCGCCCTGGCTTATGGGCTTGCACGTTTCGCGTATGGCCTGCTTCTTCCTCAGATCAGGACTGAGCTTGGTTTGGGGACGGTGGCAGCAGGCTGGATTGGCAGCGTTGCTTTCGGCGCGTACTGCGGGGGCGTCGTATCGGCCTTCGTGGCGGTGCCAAGATGGGGCGCCCGCATAGTGGCCGTGGCGGCAGGGTTTTGCGCGACCGCCGGGCTTGGCCTTATGGGCGTGGCAGGATCGACCAGCATCCTCGGAGTCGCCATGGGTTTGGCCGGGATCAGCACAGGCCTTGCCTCACCCCCGCTGGCGGCCGCAGTGGGACGGCATATCCCGCAGGCTGGCCGGTCGCGGGCGAATGGCGTGATCAATGGCGGGACTGCTGCCGGGATCATGCTTTCGGGTATTGCCGCATTGGCCTTCGCGACCGCTTGGCGCGAGCTGTACTTGGGCTTCGCAGTGATAGCAGCTGCTGTCACCTTCTGGCTCTGGCAAGCGATCCCGAGCGAGGAAAGTGCAAAACGATCGCCGGGCTCTTTCGACATGAGGCCGCGTGGGCTCTTATCGCTCTGTTTTGCCGCAGCCCTGATGGGCGCGGCCAGCACTGCGATCTGGACCTTCGGGGCCGACATCTTGCGCGAACAGCTCCATTTCTCCGATCAGCGGATTGCGCTGGCGTGGCTGGTGCTTGGCACGGCGGGACTTGTCAGCGTGATGACGGGCGCTGCCACGGACAGGTTCGGCATTGCTGCAGTCAACCGTCTGTCATTGGTCCTGATGGGTCTCGGTCTCGTAAGCCTTGCGGCCGGATCATGGGCGTCTGTTCTGGCCTTCGCGGCAATGGGAATGTTCGGAGCAGGCTATATCGTTTCATGTGGGGCTTTGCTTCTTTGGGGCATCACCCTGTTTCCCGCGCGTTCCGATCTTGGGATAGGCCTACCGTTCCTGATGATCGCGGTTGGTCAGATGATCGGAGCGCCGCTTTTTGGTGCGCTGCTTGAGGCTACGGGAACCACAGCAGCCTTAACGGGCGCGGCCCTCGGAATGGTTTGTGCCGCAATCCCGGCACCGCATAGAGCAGGCAAGAATGCAGGGAGCCATCCTGAGCCAGAACGCGTGGCGTAAAAAAAATGTCTGAACCTGAACTGACCGTCGCTGACTACAACGAACATTTCAATCGGCTGTGTTGGGCTCTTCAAGTCGCCGCCCGCAGGCTGCACTGGCGGCAGCTATGCGGACGGAACGGTCATAGAAAATTGAACCTGATAGGTCGCCGCTCTGTATAAAAGGAACTGGTGTGTTTCGCAGCGTACGGCGCCGTGTTCGGTGTCATCAGAAGGAACAGAAGATGAAGTTTTCAGATCTTGCTGAGCGACAAATTCTGAAGGCCCAAGCCGAGGGCCAGCTTGATAACCTAAAAGGCGCCGGGAAACCGCTAAATATTGAAGGTGATGGAAGCGCGGACGCTATCGGGTTTCGCATTATGGCTGACGCAGGCGTGGTGCCACGTGAAATTCAACTGCGGAAAGCCGTCGAGGCGCAGTCCCTAATATTGCAGGAAACGACGGGTGAAGAGGCTCGCAAGCGAGAGGTGATCAAGCTTAATGATCTTCAGTTGCGCCTCAGCATTGAACAGGAAGCGCGGCGACGCTTCTACGGCAGCTAAGGGCTTAGGCTGTGTGGAAACGTCAGCGCGTGTCAGCATCCAAGGGCATTAAGCGCGAAGATCTAGCTCGCGTTTGCTAAATTGCAAACAGACCACAAGGAGCGGCGCCTTTCAGGCCTTCAGAGCGCTCATCAACCCTTGGACCCCGATCAGCGCCACCATTCGCTTGATATTGTAGGCGAGGACGTTCAGCGCGATCTCCGTTTTCACGTTCCTCAGCCGTCGGGTCAGAAAGTGGGACGTGCCCATCCACGCCTTGATGGTGCCGAACGGGTGCTCGACCGTGCCTCGGCGGATGGTCATCGGTTCGGTCGGTCCGATCAGCCTCGCCCGCGCCGCCTCGACCAGATGCTCGTGCGCCCACCTTGTGATCCGGCGCTCCTTGCCGGTCGTGCATCGCGATTTCATCAGGCACGTGCCGCACTCGCTGGTCCAGTGGCGGCGGAGTTCCAAGCCGTCTTCCTCGGTCGTGTAGCGATACGGTAGCGCTTCCCCTGCAGGACAACGATAGATATCCGCATCGGCCTCATAGGCGAAGTCCGCCTTCTCATACATACCTTTGAGGCGGTTGCCCGACGTCTCGGGACGCGGGATTGTCGTAGTGATGCCAGCCTCATGGCAGGCCAGGATCTGCCGCCCGCTGAAGTAGCCCTTGTCGGCCAGCACATGCATCTCGTCGCGACGGAGTGCATCCTTGGCCGCCTTTGCCATCGGCACCAGAAGATCACGGTCATGACCCTGGTTGGTGACTTCATGCGCGACGATCAGGTGGGTCTCGGTGTCGACGGCGGTCTGGACATTGTAGCCGACCATTCCGCTGTTCCGGGCGCTGGTGGCCATGGCGCGGGCATCGGGATCGGTCAGCGATATCTGCCCATCCGGCGCATCGGCCAAGGCCCGACCCATGGCTTGCAGGTGTTGGATATGCTGCTGGACACGCCCGTAACGCTTGGCCAGATGCGCGACCTTCTCGGCCCGAACCTCACCCTCCTCCTGTCGATCGACCCGCACCATCTCCGCGATGTAGCGCTCGACGTCCGCCTCCAGGTGGGCGATGCGGCTGGCGATCTTGCCCTTGGTGAAGTTGCGGTCCCGGCTGTTAACGGCCCGGAACTTGCTCCCGTCGATGGCAACGCAGGAGCCCTTCAGCACGCCGATCCGGCGGCACAGCTCTACGAACTGAGCGACGCTGCGGCGGATGCCGGGGCCGTTGTCACGCCGGAAGTCGGCGATTGTCTTGTGATCCGGGACAAGGCGGCCGGTCAACCACATCAACTCGACGTTCCGCCCGGCTTCGCGTTCCAGCCTCCGGCTGGACGGGATCCGGTTCAGATAGCCGTAGATGAACAGCTTAAGCAGCACGGCAGGATGATATCCGGGTCGCCCCGTCCGCGCCGGCGCCGATCGCGCAAATCCGAGCGCAGGCAAATCGAGTTCATCAACAAACAGATCAACCACCCGAACCAAGTGATCCTCGCCAATCCAGTCCTCAAGACGATCTGGAAAAAGAGCCGTCTGTTCCCGCGCAGTGCCTTCGATGAAACCCGACATGCCGATCTCCCGCCACCATGTCTAAGTCTACCATAAGGCCGAGTTTCCACACATGGGGTAATCGCGGGAGCGAGTCGCCCGGGCTGTAATGCCAGCGGACTTGGGACGGGTGGTTGTTCCCCGATAGGATCCGGATACGGGCTCACGATGGACACCGGGCCCAAGCATCAAATG
>NZ_RQRT01000094.1 GCF_004335005.1 Paracoccus nototheniae
GGCCACTGGTTTGCGCGATGCGAACCGCATCCCGCTTGAACTCGTCGCTGTGTATCGCTGCCATATCCGGTCTCCTTGATGGCGAGTATTGCTCTCAAAAGACCGGAACAAAACCGGTGCAGGTCCATTTAGGGCGAGCGAGGGAGAAGCCAATTCACCGGTCTCGATATAGGTTGGCAACCTGACCTTCGATGCCAAAGGCGCTGACGGTCAGCAGCGTGTCACCTGAGATGCCGGCCCGGGCCAACTCGCTGCCAGTCATCACGGTCCGGGCGGGAACCTGCTTTGTTTTGGCCCCTGCCTGAACTTCAGCAGCACCAGGCAATAGATCCGTGGGATCTTTTGCTTCGATACTGGTCGATGCGCCAGCGGCGCTGGTGGTCAGAATTAGGGCGGTCAAGATAGTTTTGGTAGACATGGTTATTTTCCTTCATGGTTGCGTTGCCAGTACTTGATTGACCGGCGAGCGGGATGGACTGTTGAGCCAAAGAGGTGCCGCTCATCAGCGTTTCGTTGCGGAGTGAGCCAGAGCTTGAGGTGGCGATTGCGGCCTTTACAGTCCCGCAAAAAACAATGCTCAGTTAGACTACCTTTGCCTCTGACCATGGTCCGGGCACCTAAGGTCAATGCTAGATTCTTTAAATTGATCAGTCGTTGCACATACTATGGCGAAGAGGCCGATCTTGCGCCCGAGTACATCCGAACATTTCCGGCCCGCGCCTAATGGTGCAGCTTGACGTGATGGCTGCGGCACAGGCAGCGGACGGTCAGTGGCTGGTCGTAACGGTCATGATGGGCGTCAACGGTTTCGGCGCCGCAGACCTCGCAGGCTTGCTTGTGCAAGCGGCCCGACGTCAGTGCCCTCTGCACGGCCAGATGGGAGCTGTATTTCCCCAGATTGGCCCGACGCCACTGCGTCTGGCGCGTCTCGCTGGTCAGAGCCGGCGGTATGGGTTCTGGCAAGATCGAGTCTGACGGTGTCTGGTCCGTGCACACATCATCGGCGGAAGGGGATCTGTCCGATTTGCAGGTCATCGCGCACTCCTTTGCTTCCAGGGCCCGGGATCGGATCCGTCCCCTGACCGCGCCGGCCTCATGCCGCGGCCGTCCACAACCGGAAACGACGATGGCCGGTCACGTCGCGGGTCAGGCCCAGATCGGCCAGCCGCTTCAGCATCCGCTCGGCGGTCGGGCGGCTGACCCCGGCCCGCGCCTCTGTCTCCATGGCCGAAACGAAAGGCCGCGCCGCCAGCACCGCGATCACCCTTGCGGCGTTGTCTCCCTTGATCCCCGCCGTGGCCGCCCGGGCCCGTCCGGACCAGTCGCGCAGGCGCAGGATCAGCGCGCGACTGTCCTGCGCGCCTGCACGCACGGCCGCCAGATGGGCGGCCAGCCGATCTGCGGGTGTGCCATAGCCCGCCCAGATGCGGCGCCCGTGCCGACCCATCGGCACAAAGCGCAGCCCCTCTCCCCCCGCAGCCATGTGGCGCGCCGACCAGACCGCCGGCTCGACCATCTGGCCCGGCAGCGACATCCCCGCCATCCGCCACGCCGCCAGCAGCGCCGGCCTGCGCGCCAGCGGATGCAGCACGCCGAACCCATCTGCAGCCTGCAGGAACTCCGCAGCTGCGGCATCAAATTCCCGCCCTTGCGGACGCAGCTCCAGATCCGGGCCCGGCATGGCGTCCGCACCCGCGCGCCGGTGCAGGCCAAGAAACGCGGCAAGATCGGCCAGCACCCCCTGCCCCTCCAGCCGCCGGACGGCCCATCGCGCCAGACGCAGCGCCTCAGGGTCCGATCCGCTGCGCGCATCCAGCATCTCGCGGCCGATCTCGTCGCGCCCGAGCATCAGGCCTTGGGCGCGCAGCATCGCCTCGACCTCGATCAGGGCGAGCCGATCGCGGGCCCCTGATGCCTCGGCCTCGGGGAGCGAAGCGATGGTGGCCTCCAGCCGCCCCAGATCGCGGCATGCTTCTGCAAGGGCGATAATCTGCGCGCCCTGAACGGCCAGCCAATGGGCCGGATCAGCAAGCGACAATCTCTGATCGATCATGAGCGCTGGCATTATTTTCGTAGCTTTCCTGATCTTATAGACTTCACATCGTCATTTTAGTCTATTTTTGACGATTACCCAGGTCTTTCGATACACCCATCCTGCGGCAGGCCTTGGCATGGCGCCCGGGCGTCTCAAACTCCGCGATCCATGCGCCAAATGCGGGAAAGCCCGCAGGAAGGCTGGCGCGTCACCCACTTGCATCCGTTTACAAACGGTCGTTTAATTTAAGCTTCTGAAATTGCAACTGGTCTCTATAAAATGCCTCTTATCGGCTATGCCCGCGTCTCCACCGAGGATCAGACCCCCCTGCCCCAAGTTCAGGCTCTGAATGCTGCCGGCTGCTGTCAAGTTCTTGAGGAACATGCCTCGGGCGGTGACCGCGCGCGTCCGGTGCTGGCACGGTTGTTGGAGCAGATGCGCAAAGGTGACACGCTAGTCGTGGTCAGGATTGACCGGCTGGCGCGATCTCTGTCGCATCTGCTGGAGGTGATTGAGTGGCTGGATGCCAAGGGCGCGTTCTTCCGCTCGATCGAGGATCCGATCGACACCGCCAGCCCGCAGGGAAAATTCACACTGCAGGTGCTGGGAGCTGCTGCCGAGTTTGAGCGCGCCCTTATCCGCGAACGCACCAAAGCGGGGCTGGCCAGCGCACGAACCAAAGGCCGGATCGGTGGGAATCCCGGCTTGCGGGCCAAAGATCCGGCTGCCCTACGCAAGATCCTTTTGGCGCGACATGACGGCTATATGGAACGTTTGGCCGATACAGCGACTGAGTGGGTGCCCTATGTCCGTCGCTTGCGCCCGGAGATGGCGTGGGAGGACGTACTGCGCATCGTCAATGCTCCGTTGCCGGAAAGCCGCCGCTGGACGCAGCCCCGCCTGCTCCGGGCCACCCGCGCCTATATGCGTGAAGGCTTCCTCCCCGCCACCGTGTTGACGCGTGCGCCTCGACGCGTCCCAAATGATCGTCTGCCTGCTATTATTGCTGCAATCAAAGGTGCTGACGCTGATATTACACTGCAGGCAATCTGCGACCGTCTGGAGGCCATGCGAGAGAGGACGCCGCGTGGGAGGACCAAGTGGCAGCCCTCATCTGTCAAGATGCTCCTCGGGCAAGCTGAGAAGCTGGGAATGATCTGACTGAGCAAGGAATACCCGGACAATTCCTTACGGCTTATTCTTAGGATCCATCCCTCTTTCGGGCAAATTACCTTGTAATTCCTCCAAGCTGTGGAGTAATTACAAGGTATGTATATACGGCAAGCCAACCAAATCGTCCTGTCAGCTCTTGAAAGTCAGGCTGCGGTTGTCCTCCTCGGCCCTCGGCAGGTGGGCAAGACGACTCTTGCGCTGCGGATCGCCGAACAGCAACCTTCGGTCTATCTAGACTTGGAGCGAAACGCCGATCGACAGATTCTGATAGAACCCGATCTCTATCTGGACGAACAGGCAGGAAAGCTGGTTATTCTGGACGAGGTCCAGCAACTTCCGGGACTGTTCAAAAGCCTTCGCGGCCAGATCGACGTGCGGCGTCGCTTGGGCTTTCGTACCGGACAGTTCCTGCTCCTCGGATCGGCATCAAATGTCCTGCTGCATCAATCTTCAGAGTCGCTTGCTGGGCGTGTTCGTTATATCGAAATGCCGCCCCTGCTCCTCGACGAGGTGGGTGAGGATCAATTGAATGGCCTTTGGCTGCGGGGAGGATTTCCCGACAGCTTTCAAGCCGACACCGACAAGGCCAGCATGGCCTGGCGCACGGATTTCCTACGGACCTATCTGGAACGCGATATCCCTGCCCTAGGTCCGCGGATACCTGCAGCCACCCTGGGTCGTTTCTGGACCATGCTGGCGCATTCACAGGGCGGCCTACTGAACGCCGCCGCCCTTGCGGAGGGGTTGGGCGTCTCGGGCCAGACGGTCGGACGCTATCTAGACCTGCTTGTCGATCTCATGCTGGTCCGGCGCCTTCAGCCCTGGCACAAGAATGTCGGCAAGCGCTTGGTCAGGTCGCCGAAGGTCTTCGTCAGGGATAGCGGTCTTGTCCATGCACTTCTTGGACTTGAAACCATGGAAGACCTGCTGGGTCATCCCGTGGTAGGTGGGAGCTGGGAGGGGTTCTGCCTTGAGGCCCTCATTGCCGCTGCCCCTACGGGTGCGGAGCCGTTCTTCTATCGGACGGCAGCTGGCGCTGAAGTTGATCTTGTCCTGCGGCTTCCCCGGGGCGAAACTTGGGCGATCGAGATTAAGCGAACCACCACACCGAAAGTCTCGCGGGGTTTTCACTTAGCTGTCGAAGACATCAAGGCCGATCGAAGCTTGCTGGTCTATGCGGGTGAGCGCCATATTCCAATGGCTCAGGGACTGCGAGCCATACCGCTGGCGGCGGCTCTCGATATGTTGCGTGGCCTGCGAAGAAATGGATGACCGCAGCGTGGTTCAATGGTCTTCGCGAGGACAGTTCAGAACGTAATCTCGACCTTGCTGATCGAACCAAATTCACTCGTTGCTATGTCCTGCAACCGCTTTTGATGATGCGTGACAATATATTTTGCCACGAAGGAAGACGGCGCTCGAAGACGAAGTGACGCTTGCTCAAAATCCTCAAAGACCAACGCTGAGAACCAGCTCTTATACAGATCTGGATCCATATCAGCCAAGCGCGAGCATGTTCGCCCCCACGCCGTTTCTTCCTCATGATCGGGTGCAGTTGTAGGCCGAAAGTCGACCCGGACGACTGTTGGTCCGACAGCACGAGTGTCGTGCCTGTTCGTGTCCATCCTAGCCGCAAAGTCCGGCCCGACCTCTTCCCAATGAGACTCGCTTCTCCGATAGATTTCGCCTTGGTTCAGCCGATAGGCGGCCACCCTGCCCCGCACACCAGGTCGAAGCTGAATGAGAATCTCGCTCCCGAGCAGCCGCTTAATTTCTCTCTTGACGGTTCGCTCATCCACCGACCACATCCGAGCAAGATCGCGCTGTCCCACTGTCAGTTCATCGAGCTTCCAGTTGTAGCGGGCAGTAACTAAGGCAACGAGGCGAAGCATAGAGGTTTGAAAGACGGCTTTTCCGTTGAGGCCAGCAATGGCCATCGCTGTCAGTAGGTCATATTTTTGCACCGAGGCATGCGGCCCGGTGGATCTCGTCGCCTTCATTGCTGCCCTCTTCTATCTCGCTCGGCGTCTTCGTCCGATTCTGATGATGCTGTGAGAGTGCTTAAAATCCTGCAATTTGTCAACGACGATCTAAAAGCGCGATTGCTGCTAGCTTGCCCAAAATCCGAAGAAAATCTGGTTATATAGGATATGGGTGACAGCATGAGTGTCACCTTATCGTACGCTCCATGTCACCTCAATCGCCCGCGGGTGGTCGATCGTGTCCCCGTATCCGTCCAAAATCCCGTTCTTAGCAGCAGTGCGATAAGAATTGGAAAACACAAAACGCCGGATTTCCATTTTGGGAGTTTCGCGTTATTTAGACAGGGTAGCCATAAAACGCGAGCTGACACATGCGGGACCATACTCATCTTCAAGGAATGAACGAGCGCAGCCTCGCACAGCAGGCATCAGTCAGGAAGGCGACGTTTTCTCCTTCGGAGAAAAAGACCCTGCGGCCCTTCTCAATCTGGGAAATAAGCCAGTTCATGTTCGACATCCCGGCTGACACGCTTCGCAAAAAGCTGGCAGATGATCCCTCATTGCCACAGGGGATCGTGGAAGAGGATGGGCGCCAACGGTGGTTCACCCTGAATGAGATCAACGAACTGCGCCGCAGGTTGCGGTTTCGCGGCAAGACATTGATGCCCAAGCGGCCGCCCGGGCGCGCCATGCGGATAGCGGTTTCGAACTTCAAGGGCGGCGTGGGCAAGACGGTGGTAGCCCACCATCTTGCAAATGGCGCTGCCCTAGACGGCTATCGTGTGTTGGTAATTGACTTTGACCCCCAGGCCACGCTGACCCATTCAATGGGCCTCGTTGAAGTTAAGGAGTGGAATACCGTCTGGGGAATCATGTGCCGCGACCTGTGCCGTGAGGCAGACCGCATTGTCGCTGCATATGACGACCCTGGCGACTGCCCCTACCCTTCTTCGGACGAGCTACCCGAGGATGTTCAGTCCATCGGTTCTCAGCGCGCGCAGGACTTTATTCAAAAAACAGCTTGGTCAACGATCGACGTTATCCCTAGCTGTGCGAACGCAGCTTTTGTTGAGTTCGCAAGTGCTCAGTACCGCGCACTTCATAAAGCCTGGAGCTTTTTCGGCTGCATTTCCCGATATCTCGATGAGCTTCCTGATGACCAGTACGACATCATCATTTTCGACTGCCCTCCGGCCATCGGCTATCAATCCCTCAATGCTGCCTTTGCCGCCGATATTCTCTATGTGCCTTCGGGCCCAGGGTATTGGGAGTACGACTCGACCACCAGCTACTTGGGCCAGCTGGGCGACGCGATGGAGGACATTTCGTCCGGGTTCGCTTCTCTGGCGAAGGATGCAGGGATTAGTCTTCCAAAGAAGTTCGATGACGTCAGGCTGCTGATGACACGTTTTGAGGCGTCGAATCCGCTGCATATTGCGATGATGGATGCGTTTCGAAACGTGTTCGGCGATGATGTGTGCAAGAACGCCATCGAAATGACCCGGGCAGTCGAGCAGTCCGGTCGTTTTCAGCAATCGGTCTATGAGCAAGATTATCGGCAGATGACCCGTGAGACTTGGAAACGGGCGAGGCAGAGTTTCGATACGGCATATATCGAGTTCCGTGAAACCGTGCTTCGCGCTTGGGATGACAGAAACACCAATGGGGGTATGGGCGCATGAGCGGAAAGAGTAAGTTTGGCTTCGAACCTTTGGAGCCTGCCGACGTCAAGCCGCGCAAGCGCGAGGTCGGACCGATGGGCGCGGCAGTCCGCGAAGCGGCGGGAAGCCTGGCTGAGAGCACTGAGACGCTGGTCGAGCAGCGCCGCCAAAATGCGTCGGATGCCAAGGCTTTTAGGACCGCGCAGGGCGAGGGACGTGTCCTTGAGATGCTCCGCGTTGATGACATCAGGACTGACGACCTTCCCCGCGATCGCATTGATCTAACTGCGACCGCGGGGTCTGACGAGATGGAAGAACTGAAGGCTTCCATTCGTGCTCGGGGGCAGAAAGAGCCGATTGAGGTCTTCAGAACTGGGGCCGGGTTCCAGCTGAAAAAAGGATGGCGTCGCCTGACAGCGTTAAAACAGCTCTGGCAAGAGACTGGCGATACGCGCTTTGCTGTCGTGACCGCGCGTGTGTCGTCAGGACCTACCGATCGCATCGACCTCTATATCGACATGGTGGAAGAAAACGTTATCCGCGAGGACCTGAGTTTTGCTGAGATGGCACAGGTGGCCATAACTGCGGCGGGCGAAGCTGGGTTGGAAGGGCAGGGGGCCGATGCCCTTGTCGGCAGGATATTTGCATCCCTTCACAAGATGAAGCGGTCCTATATCCGCAGCTTCGTCTTTCTGCTGGAGGAACTTGGCGACGTCTTGCCTTATCCAAAGGCGATCTCGCGCAACCTGGGAGTCGAGGTCGCAAGGCGTCTCCAGGCATCTCCCGAAGTTTCACAGTCACTCCGCAGCGCTCTGACTTCAGTTAGGTCGGCGGAGGAGCAAGCCGATGTTCTGTCGCGGACATTCGCCCCGCCGGCGAGCCGTGTCTCATCTGGGCGAGCGCCAGATCAAAAGAAGGCAGTCAAGTATGAATTCCACGTTGGAGAGGCGAAGGTGACGGCACGCAAGGGAGAATGCCGAATTCTATCTGAGACTGATTTCTCTTCTATCGATAGGAAGCGCCTTCAGAGCGCGATCGAAGCGTTTCACCGGGTGTTGCGGGAGGAGTAACCCGTGGGTTACTCCTCCCTGAAGGGGACGTAACCCACGGGTTACAACTGGCCCATGTGCGGTTGGTAAATTGGTTTGGCGCACTCACGAAAATGATCATTCTTCTCCCCATCATTGCGACACAGATGGTCGCCTTCCTTTGTCAAGCAGTCGCCAGCACTTCGTCGACTTGGATCAAGAGTATAATGGGTTGCAGAGGCAGGCTTAAGAGATGAGTTTTGCTCGGTGACGGGTGGGGAGTGACGCCAGTGCGCCAACCGAGCTCTATTGCCGAGATGGGCATAGGCTCGCCTCAAGCTGCTTGCCATCTACATTCCACCCATCAATTAATAAAATAATAAAAACAATGAAGTAGATGGTCTGCTCTCGATGGGCAATTCGATGCATTTTCTCAGGGATGTTTTCCGGGGGACTGAGTGTTAACCACGCCCCGCTCAATTGTTAGGTGGAACGATATGCTCGTCAGGACGCAGGAGATGCGCGTCCGCCGAGTCGGCCATCGCAGGTATCGAGATGATGAGCATGATTTGAAAAGACCAGCTTAGCCCAGAACTATGCCCTTCTCAGCAGCTCGGTCAGTTGGCGCCCGAAGCTTTAGAGAGCGCCGGCACATCAGGGCCCGACACAAGCTTTGCGACAACGCCGTTCTATGATCGGACCGAGTGGATATAGTCTCATCCCCGGCCCTTGCTTTTGCATATTACATGATCTACATTGAAGTTCTGGATATACATCGCGCTGGAAGGGCCAGATGCAGGTCGCAAAATGGGGAAACTCACTGGCTGTTCGCCTGCCTGCGGACTTGGTGCGCGAGCTTGGTCTGATAGAGGGCGATCAGATCGACCTGATGAAGGCGGATGGCCCCCTTACGGTCCGGCGACTGCCCCGGGCAGACGAGGTGCTTGCCGAGTTGCGGCATTTCCGCGGCACCTTGCCCGCCGCGGAACGGCTTAGCCGCAGCGCCGTGCATGAGCGTTGAGTTTGTCGATACCAACGTCATCCTTTATCTGCTGGACGATGGATCCAAGGCCGATCGCGCCGAGGTGATATTGGCGAAGAGCCCGCGCATCAGCGTTCAGGTTCTAGACGAGGCGATGGTTAATTGCCGCTGCAAAGCCGGACTGGACTGGGACGAAACGGCGCATTTTCTGGATGGCATCCGGGCCCTATGCTCCGTCGAAGCTTTGACGCTGCAGACGCATGATGTCGGTCGCGCGCTTGCTGAGAGATATGGTTTTTCGGTTTATGATTCGATGATCGTTGCCGCTGCCCTGATAGCCGGATGCACCACCTTATGGACCGAGGACATGCATACGGGCCTTCTGGTTGAGGGTCAGCTGAGGCTGGTCAATCCCTTTGCGTGATGACGGTATCAGTCAGCGCTCCTCCGCTAGTGGGGGCTAAGATGATCACGGGACAGCGGTGGCGCCTTGTCTCCTTCGAGGCTGAAAGGGCGTGCACTGAATTTCGAAGGACCTGCGATGTGCGAATATGGTATTGGGCAGACCTTCGAAGAAGGAATATTTAAACAAGTGATCTGGAACTGCTCGGGCGGCGCTGTGAGGATCGCAGCGGCAAACTAGAACGGCATCTCGTCCACAAGACGCTGAGACCCCTCGCATGACGCCATTCTTGCTTCCAAGAAATCTATTAAATGACCGTTTGTAAACAGATGCAATGTCCCATTCTGTGACGTTGCTCCGCAAAAGCCCGGGGTTTTCACCCAAAGAGCGCATTCAGGGAGCTTATGAAGTCCATTGCACAGTCATGCTGCATAAGGGCCACTGACACCTCAAAATTAAACCCTTAGGTAAGATGCAAAAGATGTGTATTCTGCATTTATGAAGCCTCAAGGACTTACTCTACCTGGTTATTTTGACGACGCTCTTCCGGATGCCGGAGAGGTCGATGAGACATCCGAGGACGACCTTTGGTTTCTGCCCAGTCCGATCGACGACATGCCCGACGACCTGCCGCCCGGGCCACGAGCTGAGCCCCGTGAGTTCAAGGTCATCGATGACTGGCGGACGGCAGAGGCGGGCAGTGCAGCCCGTCTTGCCCGTGTTGCGAGCAGGCTCGGGGCGCTGGACGATCGGCTGCAGCGTGGCCCGAAGGGCTGGCGGCACAGGCTGGCGCTGCTTGAGGCAGCCGATCTGAGCTGGTTTGTCGGTGACCGCATCGGGGCAGATCGGCTGGCATTGTGGATCTCGCTGCGCCTGTCTGGCGTGCATGACGATACCGGGGCGCTCGCAGGTGTCGGGTGGGCGGTTCGCCGTCTTACAGGCGGGCCCGGTCCGGAAGGGGACCTGTCCGCCTTTCTCGACCGCCGCGACCCGGAGAACATGGGGGCGGATGCGGAGCCCTTCGCGGATCGCGCAGGCGGTTGGCTTGACCTGATGGCGCAAGCCGTGGCTCTGCACCCGATCACCCGCGCTTGCATGGGCTTTCACCTTTGGAGCTTTGCTGGGCTCGGGCAGCACGGCGATCAGATGGAAAGGGCAGTCACAGCCGTACGGATCGCGGCCGGCGACGGTAAGGGTGCGGTCTTCGCGCCTCTGGCGATGGGTGGGGCAGGGGGGCTGCGTGCTGGCGGCCCGCCTGCTTCCCGTCTGGCGCGGTGGCTCGACGGGATGGAGACCGCATGTCTGACCGCAATGCGCCATCTTGATGATATCGAGGTTTGGGCCGAGAGGGCGAAGACCGCAATGATCCCGCTGTCGGGCCGCACGCCCCCGGCCTTGCGCGCCGTGATGACCGAATGGCCGCTCATCTCCGCCCCGATGGCTGAGGCCCTGACCAGCGCCAGTCGCGCGGCCGTTCAGCGTAACCTCGCCTGGATGGAGGAGCAGGGTCTGATCCGGGAGATGACCGGGCAGGGGCGCTATCGGATGTGGCGCGCGGCGATTTGACGTTGGCAGGGATGAACGCCGGGTCCTTGTCGAGCTGACGCTCGCCGATCAAGCGTTGCAGGCTTCAGTCTGGGCTGTTTCTGATCAGATCAAGTCTGCCTGCCAGATCACGGACAGACAGTCCGATGCGCTACGCAAGGAACTTGATGGTCTGGCGAAACCGGTGAATCCAGATGGACAGATGGACAGGTGGACACATCAAGCTGATCCTCCGAACTGTGATCTCCATCGCTATTTGGCGCGACATCTTCAGCGCTAAATGACGCAGATGTTTGGCCGAAAAACAGCGAAGCAGACCTTTGCGCGTGATGCAGCATATGAACGCTTTGAGCCGAGGCTGTCATCTAATCGCATGTCGTTCTGCAAGGTCTTTCTTGGCGATGGGACATCGTTTGCCGGGAGCAGTGTCATCTTCGCGGTCGACATTAAGCCGCCGCATGGTGGGGCTTCGCGGA
>NZ_RQRT01000095.1 GCF_004335005.1 Paracoccus nototheniae
GCCGCCTTCACGACGACAGCCCCGACGATGATCTTGACGCGGGTGTCGGTGGCTTTCTTCTTGGATCTGAGCAAGGCGAGCTTGGATTCAGCCGTTGCAATCTGCTGGTCGAGTGTCTTCATGGTTTATGTCCCTCTGGTTGTGCGATGGGTAGCAATTCTGACGCTGGTGGTAAACACTGGCCTGACACGAAGTGCTCACCTATACGTCGCAAGCGACGTGTGAGCGAAGGACCGCTGCGCATCCTTTCGAAACCAAGCCAGGAGGGCGATCATGGCGATTTATCATTTTGACGCCTCAATGATCTCCCGCAGCAAGGGGCGGTCCGCGACCGCCGCAAGTGCGTATCGTGCCGCCGAGCGTGTCGTGGATCGTCGCACCGGCGAGGTGCACGACTACACCCGCAAGCACGGTGTCGAGCATACCGAGATCCTCGCCCCCGCGCATGCGCCTGATTGGGCGCGGGATCGCTCTGCGCTGTGGAACGCCGTCGAACTGATCGAGCGCCGCAAGGATGCGCAGGTCAGCCGCGAGGTGCGCGTCGCCCTGCCGTCCGAGCTGACGCTGGAACAAAACCGCGATCTGGTGCGCGGGTTCGTCCAGGCGCAGTTCGTCGCCCGGGGGATGGTCGCTGACATCGCCCTTCACGCCCCGGGGCGTGAAGGGGACCAGCGCAACCATCATGCCCACATCATGCTGACCACCCGCGAGATCGGCCCCAAGGGATTTGGGGCCAAGAACCGCGACTGGAACGCCAAGGAGCTGCTGGTGGACTGGCGGTCGTCCTGGGCCGAGCACGTCAACCAGACGCTTGAGCGCTGCAACGTCCATGAGCGGGTCGATCACCGCACTCTGGAGGCGCAGCGCGAGGAAGCGCTTACGCGGGCCTCTGCGGCCGAGCGCAACGGCGACGAGCGCGCCCATGTCGCGGAGATGGCGCGGGCGGTGGAACTGGACCGCCCACCCT
Organism: Paracoccus nototheniae; assembly: GCF_004335005.1. Classification (GTDB taxonomy): domain Bacteria; phylum Pseudomonadota; class Alphaproteobacteria; order Rhodobacterales; family Rhodobacteraceae; genus Paracoccus; species Paracoccus nototheniae. Next base: position 968 of record NZ_RQRT01000095.1, read on the forward strand.
TGCCCGATGTCGGCGCCCGGGGCTGGAGCATGATGCGGCGCGGGATCGCCACACCGGCCTCCGATCGTTGGCAGGAAGTCCGCGAGATCGGCCTTCAGGTCCGCGAGGTGGCCCGCGAGTTCCGGACGCAGGCCCGCGACTGGTTGGAGCGGACCCTGGACCGGGTGCAGGAGCGCACGGCGGCGCTTGGCCTCACCCGTGCTCCGGAGACGGCGCTGGAGCGGCTTCAGGCCGCTCGTGTATCGCGTGGGGCCGTCGATACCCCACAAACCGCCCTTGAGCGGTTACAGGCCGCGCGGGCGGGGCGTGGTGAGGATCGTGGCGTGGAGATCGAGCGCAACGTCGATCGCGCAGGGCATGCCCTCACCCAGCAGGACCGGGAAAGGGAGCATGTGCTGGAGCAGGAGCGCGCGTTGGAACGGCAGCAGGTCGCTGAGCGCGAAGGGCCGAGCCATGAAAGGTGAGAAGACGATGGCATGTATGAACACAACGAAAGTCCGCTTGGAGCCCGAGAGCGTGAGCTTGTCGAGCGGCGGGAGAGGGTCGGGAGAGAGACAGAGGCGACGATTACGATTACGGGCGGTAACCCGCCCCGCCGCCCTACAGCCCGCTCTGATCCGAGCGGGCGGCGGGACCGAATACTGCTGGTTACTGAAGATACAGATTTCCGCGAAAGCGATATTCTTCATTTAACAGCATGTTTAGATGCTCCCTCACATCACCCGTGAGTAAATCATTTTCAGCTTGAAAGGTCGCCTGATGCAACACGCCTTCAACAAGACGTTCAGCAGATGAATCATCTGGCATCATCAATCGTGCACTTAGGATCATCTCCCATAAAATGTCTTCCATATTAAAATCGCTGCGCCAAGGATGCGGGGTTACCACCGTAGAATACGAAGCGCCTGAGCCACCTTAACCTCGATCATGTATTCGATTTTTGCTGCTTTGCTCCGCGCAGTTTTCGCGTCCATTCTTTCCAACAGAAAGCTGCGAACTATGCGGGGCGCGGGCTTCTGCCGGTCAGTTTTCAGAGCGGGCATTTTGGCACCTCCTGAACCTCGACTATAGCAGATCACCGGCTTTGACGCAGCAGGTCGAGAACTTCGTCCAGCTTCAGCTCAATCCGGGCAAGCTGCGCATTATTTTCTATCTCATGATGTTTTAGTTGACTCATGTCCTGCATTAGCTGCTGAACCTGTGGACCCTGCTCTTGCTCTGCCTGATCGTTAGACTGATGGAGATCACTGATTGTTGAGAAATTCATGGTCCGTCCTCGTATTCGCTCTGGGAAGGGTCTCCGTCAGAATGTCTACTAGCTGCCGTCAGTCCTCGGTCTTTCCGCCCTCTGACGAGCCAGCATAGCACGTTCTTTGCCAAGAGCACGGCTCATAGGTTCCCACGCTTTTCCGGAGCGGTTGGCCTGCGCGTCGTGGCGCTGCTCTGCATCCTTCTCTGCACCGCTGTTCCGCCGCTGGAGCTTCTTCCCTTTGCCTCCTCCATCCCCATGGGTGCCATCGCCCTTATGGGCTTGGGGCTGATGGTCCGGGATGGTCTGGTGATCCTTATTGCCGCGCTTGGCGCGCTCCTTGGACTGGGCGTTCTGCATGACCACTGTGAGCGGCGGTTGACCCTGCCTTGCTCCAGCCCGAACGGTAGGAAAGCTAGCTCAATGCGGCCATGCAGGTTTGCTCATGGCCAAGCAAAAGACTTTCTGCCTTCTAAGCAACCTACTTAGTGCACAAGAGCAGGACTTATTGGACCGGCGCGCTACGACACAGCGGCTTCAACGGCCCGTGCGATGGTCGGGATGTCCCCGATCACGTCGATCGGCCCATCATAGTGGATCGCGTTTTGTGGCATGCCGGGAGGGCCTGCGGACGGCGTGATGACCATGGTGCAGCCTCCTGCATCGTGGATGGCCGCCAGACCGCGAGAGCCGTCATCAAGTGAGCCCTCCAGCACGATACCGATGACATGAGGGGCGCCGAACACGGCTAAGGACCGGAACAGCAAATCGACCGTGCGGTTGCCATGAATCCGTGCCGGATCGAAGGTTAGAGAGCCATGCGCGCTTGAGATCATCGTCAGGTGGTTGTCGGGCTCTCCGATATAGACGCAGCCCGGCCTAAGGGACTGCCCTTCACCGGCAATGCTGACAGGCATACGGCTGGAGCGTTGCAGCACCTCCCGCAGATGGCTAACCGCCGCCCATGGCCGGTGGAGGACGATCAGCACCGCGGCGTCAAGATCATCCCACTCGTTCACGAGCTCACACAGGTTCCGCAGACCTGTTCTTGCCCCCGTTTCACCGGACACTCAGGCGGTTACGGTTTGAGCTGCAATGAACTCGCGGGGTGAGCGCATCTTCAGCCCTGAATGCGGGTGATTGTCGTTGTAGTCCTCGATCCAGCCTCCGATCAATCCGAGAACGGTTTGGGCGTCTGGTAACGGCGTCACCTGGACGTAGTCGCGCTTGAGCGTCTTCACGAATGCCTCTGACATGCCATTGCTCTGAGGGCTCCGGACCGGGGTGAAGCAAGGCTTCAGACCAAGCTGGCGGGCGAAGATCTGCGTGTCCCTGGCAATGTAAGGTGAGCCGTTGTCGGTAAGCATTTCGACGACCGCAGGCGAACGGTATGTCCCGAAGCGACGCTCGACGGCCTCGAGCATGATGTCGCGGTCGTGGGCATCGATGATGAAGGCACCGCGGATGATATCGCCGTTCCAGCAGGTGAACTCGAAGCCGTCCGAACACCACCGCAGGTTAGAGCGCATGACGATGACCTTGCCGTCGTGAACATGCTCGGGACGCTCCGTATATTTCCGCGCCAGCAGCAGGCTATGGGCCTGCATGATCCGGTAGACCCGCTTGTGATTGACCGGTGCCAGGCTTTCAGACCGCAGCTGGCGGTTCAGGATCGCAGTAATGCGACGGTAGCCATAGGTCGGCCTGGCCGTCACCAGCGCGGCGATCCGCGGCGCCAGCTCCGCGTCCTGCGCTTTATGGTAACGTCGACGCGGTTTCGTCTTGCCCCTTAGGCGATCGATCAGGTTCGAGCGGGCCACACCAAAGGTTTCTGCCACGACCTTCACCGGAAACCGTCCGTCAGCGGAGACCGCGCGTGCAAGGTCAGTTTTTTTGAGCGTGACTTGTTCAGGGCCTCGCGCAGGATCTCGGCCTCAAGCGTCTTGCGGCCAAGATGCCGTTCAAGTTCGCGAATGCGATCCTCGAGTTGCCGCACGACTTTGTTGCTGGTGACGTCATCATCCTCGGTCACAGCGACACTCCCCCCTTCGAGCATGAGCCTGCGCCAACGATACAACAGGTTGGGTGCAACGCCATTGCGCCGCGCAACGATGGAAATGCTGGCTTGATGTTCCAGCGTCTCCTCGACGATCCGCAGCTTCTCGGCAGCGGTCCAGCGGCGCCGACGACCGCCATCAGTGATGATCTCAATCTCAGACATAAGCACGTGCTCAGGCATATGCCTAAGCCTCCATGGCTATGCCCAAGTGTCCGGTCGAAATGGGGGCCAGTTCAAGACCCTCGCCGCCCGAGGCTCCTATGGCAATCGTCCAAGGTGAGTTATTGGTCATTCTGCATACTGAGCATGAAGCGGGGCGTCAGGAACAGACGCTTATGATATGTCAGCAAGTCAAGGCTTGATGAGATAGGGTTAGGATGCACCCTGCGGCTTTCCATGTTCACCGCGAAACATCTGGGGTTAGACGGCGAGTGCCCGGCTTACACGGCCAAAAACCCCGTCAAGGCGCGGCCCCAGCTCCATCAGGGGCGTGGCCCAAACTGTCACGGGTCACGCCGGGGCAGTTGCCGCACGAGCACGTGCGCAGCCCACGTCAGGGCGAAGGGGGCCTCGGCATCAAATGATGCCGGGGCCTTCGCATGCCCCACGCTGTACTCAACCTCAGTGCAGATGGCGGGATCTGGATAGATCCCCCTGCGCGGAGAAACTGATCCCTTCAGGGTTTCCAGATTTTCCAACCTACAAAACCGGAACATTATCGTGCCGTGCGACATCCGTTTGCAGAAATATAAATACATAGCGGGTGTAGGCATGCCATTGTCCTTGGCGAACAAGTGCTTTCAGGATAGGTTAATTTTCATAGTATCAGTGGCATGCTCTGATGTGAAAGGGAGGATGAAAATGCTGCCGAAAAATGCACGAAGTAAAGGTTATTCCAAACAATCTTCTGCAGAGAATCATTATAAATTCCAAAATAACAGGAATAGGTCGGGCATCAAGCAAGCTATTTTCCACACCATCGCTACATTGTTTTTTATAATGATATGGAGGTACGGACTGATTGGAAATAAAAAAATTTGGGGAGATTGGCTTGCGATTGCCGCCATTTTAATACTCGGACCAGCAGCAATTCTTTCTTGGCTTTCTTATTTTCGTGGCCCTGTCTATCAGGAGAAGACTGTCTCCATAACTAAAATCCAGTGGGTGATCTTCACCGCGATTTCCTTTACCATCCTCGGCCTCATGGTATTTTCCATAGGAGGATGGGCTTTGGGGAGGGGGTGACGAGCATCGGTTGTTAAGTGCCAATTCTAGCTGCTGGGCTTCAGATAAGGCGCCAAAGTACAACGATCGAGCAACGGGTGCGTCTTGGCGTCCGTCCGATCCAGAGGTGACCAAACTCGCCGCAGGTTTTTGAACAATTTGACAGCAAGACAGGGGCGATGAGAGCATTGGGGTTTACATAAACCACGAGGGTTACCATGAGACTCGCAAGAAAAGGACGTCTCACCGCTAAACCGCAAAAGCCAACCTGGCTCTTCCTGGACCACAAGCAGATCGAGAGTCAGCATCGGAAGGCCAAAAAGAACGGACCCAAGCTCGATGAAGACATCGAGCGAATGGTCGAGGCCAAGGTGGCCTTGGCCCTGCGTCTGATGAAGACTTAAACTCAGACGTCGAAATCCGGATGCAGCTCGCGGACTGAAAAGTCCGACGGGACAGGATACCGGCTGGCCAAGCTTGAAATGCCTGTTCATATCCTTTCAAAAATAAGGAATTTTCTTATGATCCGCTCGGAACTGGTCGGGAAACTTGCTCAGAGCCACCCGCATCTGCCCCGACCCGTGGTGGGAGCTGCGCTCAACGCGATCCTCAGTAAGATCATGGACAGCCTCGCCCAAGGTCAGAGGGTCGAGGTCCGGGGGTTCGGAAATTTCTCAAGCAAGGTCCGGAAGGCCCGCATGGGGCGCGACCCCAGAACCGGGGCGCCCGTGGCGGTGGCGAGCAAGCGCATCCTGCATTTCAGAGCCTCGAAACTGCTCCTCGAACAGCTGAACCACCCCACAACCCCCGGCTGATCCCCGCCCCTCCCCCGGATCCGGCGCATAACACCCGATATCCGCCAGATCGCAGCCGGGAGTTGAGCGAGGGGCGTCAGGTCGCCTGATCTTCCCAGGCCGTGATCTGGGTGCCAAGGGAGATCGTATAGCGCGCCGCAGGGCTGTGGAGGTCGGCAGGGTTCAGGCCGCCATCCATCACCGCGTAGATGGCCATGGCCGTCTCAAAATCGCTCCGGGAGGTGATCTGGGGCGCCTCGCGGAAGGTGAGGAAATAATCCATCACCATGTCGATCTGAGCCTCTGTCAGGCCCGCCAACAGAAACATCGCCCGGGATTCATCGCTGTTCATAAGCCCCTTATCACCTGAACAGGCATGTGAGTGAACAGAGTTGTTGATTTTTGCAGAAAGGGAAGGCCGGAGGGTGAGACGACCGGATCAGTGCCATGGCCACCCCCCGCGTCGTCGCCAGACGGCAGCTCGCGGTAGAGCCAGGCACGGTGCAGCATCGGCTGTAATGCCCATTCTCGCGAAGAGGGCAGGCCGGAGGTTGAATTAGGAGGCTTGGTCTTCCCAATCCGCTATCCGCTCAACGAGAGCGATCAGATAGCGAGCGGCAGGGCTATGAACGTCATCCGCATCCAGTCGTTCCTCCATCACAGCACGGGTAGACAGGGAAATTTCATAGTCGGTCACGGATATGATTTTGGCCGCGCCGCCAAAGGCGCGGAAATACTCAAGCACATCTTCTATCTGATCTTCTGGCACGCCCGCTGCCAGAAACATGTCCCGGAAATCATGGTTTCTCATAACGCACACTGTCGCAGATGCTGCCTGTTTTGACAGCAAAAATATTTATTCCCCTCTGCCAAGAGGGGCCTTTTTATATTGCCTTTGAAAGGTCAAGAATGATCCTTTCCAGCCGAGGTTTCTCAATTTCCTTATGGTTCAATTCAGAAATTTTTATGCCTATTTCGGAAAATATTTTATCCGGCTCTCCTTCTTTCAGCTCGCGAACCTTCCAGCCTTGGAAAACACGACCCTTTGTCGAACCAGCAAGAAGAATATTAAGACTGTGATGGCGAGGATCTTTCGCATTTTTTATGAGAAATGTCGTCACCACGATGGGATCACCCTCAAGAATGACGAGAAAATCTTCCTCTCCAATAACCAATAGACCACCGATATCGTATCGGGCATTCAGATCAAACACCTCTTCAGAAAGCGACTGAAGCTCCTCCTCGCTGACCCCGCCATGTGTAGAGGTGTGGCGACTGGCCGGATAGATTCATAGCACTCAGAGTAGTGACGGGATTGCGCAGGATGCGTTTTTCATCCCGCCAAGCCTAAGAACAAAGCCAGTGCGCGGTTCACGGTTAGCATAGTGGCATCATCGACAGTGCCGAAGGCAGGCCCCAGCTTATCGACGGGTAGGGTGGCAGCCTTGTCAATCATGACATGGGAAGACGCACGTAGCCTGTTTTCTGATGTTGGTTCGATCTGGACCCGGATCAGTGGAGCGTCGATTAGGGTCGATGTCAAGGGCAGGACCGTCTTCGAACGGGCATCAGAAAAGATATCAGATTGGACGACGAGTGCAGGGCGTGGTTTCCCATAATCGCCCTGCAACGAGATTGTCACAAGATCACCCCGCCTCATTCCCAGCCTTCTGTGCTGGCAGCGGCTTCCTCCAAAAACATGTCGAACTCTGGATCTCGCAAGTCAGAGGCGGCAACCAAGGCGGATTGCCTGCGGCACTCCTCGGCAAAGCCGGGGCGTCGCGTGTCGGGAACCCAAATCTGCACAGGACGTAACCCGGCAGCGCGCAAAGCATTCCGACGCTTTTGGACGCGTTGTGAAACGGTGGTGGGCATAATGCACTCCCTTTTTTGTTACATGTAACATAAAGCGGACGAAAATCAAGCTTTGTTAGTCTTTCCTAACAAACGGGCCCACATTCCTTGCCTCTGCGTGACTCCGCCTTCTGAGGTCGGGGGAGGCAGAGCCATTGCCAGCCGTTTAGCCTGATCGCGCCACTCATCCCGCTCTGCCTTTGCATCAGCCAGTGCAGCTTCCAGACTGCCTATTTTTTCCTGTAACAGAGGGGTTTCAGAAGGGTTGAGGTGTGGGGTTTCAGACTCTAACATTGGCGGGGTTTCAGCGTTATGTTTTGTTACAGCAGGGAAGGCGCGGAAAAGCTCCGCAGGATCGATCTGGTACCCCCCCGAGCCAGACTTTTCTGCTGAAATTTTACCTGATTTTATGGCCCTAGTGATCGTCGGGACACTTTTTCCCGTCCGTCTTGCAGCTTCGCTAGCGCTCAGTTTCATGGGGTAACATCGCCTGTTTAATATCCTAACATTGTTAGGGTAACATACCGATCTTGCTACAGTAATCAATGAATGTCCTTGTGATGCCTGCCGCATCCAACCGAATGCCCTTTTCGCGGCAGAATCTTCGGAAATCAGTCGCGATCTTGGCGTTATCCGCGTTGCAGCCTGCCGCGCGCTTTCGATCCATCCAGTAAGGCGAGTAAGCGATGCTGCCAGTTTCTGGAAATGCAACTGCCATAACCTCTGCTGTTCCTTCCCGGCGCGCTTTCCGTCCAATGCTGTGTTTATCCATTTCGACTTTGAGCGACTGGCGTTCCTCTCCTGTCTTTTCAGACCAAGAAATTTCGATGCTGGTGATCGTGCGTCCACTCTTGCGCGGAGTGGCCGTCAAAACAAACCGGGATTCAGTGCTGATTTCCTCTATCGCAGGCTGGATGGCGCGAGCGTTGAGGTTTGCGAACCGCTCCAGCTTTCCCGATCCCACTCCAAGCACGGCGCGAAGCTCATCCACGGTAAAGACTTTCCGGGTCACATGAGCTTGTTTTACGAGGCTGGAAATATACTGGAAGAGAAGCATTGAATAACGGCTTTTAAGCCGAAATGCAGTTTGCCGGTCTAGGATAGCCCAATGATCAGAGGCTGCTGCGACACGGGTAAACATGCGCGAGAAGTACCAGCTTATGACTAGATCTCCGGACGCCTCATCCCGGTAATCAACCTCGGCCAAATCAAGTAGCCCGCCGATAGTCAGACGCTTGCGTTCAACATCATCGTTTACGAGGACCGCCGCCTGCAACTCTGCGAATAGCGGTGTGAGGCTAGCACGATCATGGTGCCGCAATCCCTCGATCGCACGAACATCAGACAAGCTGACGCGATGCTCGACATCTTCGCCCATTCTACCGCCAGCTTGTCCAATCAGAACATGCATCAGCTTGAGAGCCGCCAATCCTGGCGGATTTTGCATGTAGATCCCGCGCGCGACCTCGGCAGGAAGCACGGTTTTTGTCTTGTCGAACGCGCGATCCGCGGCAACCTGAATTGTCTTTCCCATAGGTAACATTAAACATACCCTTAACGTTACCTGTCAATGAGCAATAGCGGCCCCATATGTTACTTAAGCGGCCCCATATGTTACTTAAGCGGCCCCATATGTTACCGATAGCCTTGTAAGAATTTGTTTTTAAATAAATATTTCCGCCTGAACTATAGAACTAAGAAGAACAAGAAGGGGCTTCGCCCATTTTGCTTCTGATTTTTGGGTTGAAGAGACCTGTTTGTGCCCTCATCCGGCCCGCCTGGCGGCCCTGTCGCAATGCCGAGAACAGGGCCAGTAGCCCTCATCCCACGCATCGCCCTTCGGCTTGGTCCGATGCTCGACCACGGGTTCGTTCCGAACCCATCTCAATCAGGCTCACTGAGCTGCGTCCTGCCAGATGACACAGGCCCATCGCTCACCGGACGGCAGGGTTTCCCCGCCGAGGGTTTCACAGTCCCTATCGGCAGCATCGACCTTCAGCGCGACCCCTGCATCCCAAAGATGCTGGAACCTGGTCGCCGGCTCGCGGGCAAAGAAACCTACAGCGCCACAGAGAGCCCCTATAAGGGCCATGATGCCCAGTCTGCGCCACCGACCCTGCTGATGGGCCTCCATGAGCCTCAGGAGCCGCTCTGCGGCGCTGTGGAAGGCCTTGCTGGCATCCTTCTGTGCCACAGCGGCGTCACCAGCCCTGTGGGTGATCTCGACAGACTTCCCACGCATCTCGCGTGCGGCGTCGACAACTGCGTGCAGGGCGGCGCGATCCTCCCGCAATGCGTTGTCCAGAATGGCCGCGATCTTCTTGCCGTTGGTCTCCCAGTCCGTGTTCTTGACGACCGTGGCCATGTAGGTGCGGGCATCCTTCACGGAGGCCGCTGTTGCTGCGGCCTGATGCTGCACGTCGATCAGCGTGGTGGTGTTCTCTGCGGTGACGGAGACCAGAGCTTCCAGCATCTCGTCCTGGGGCGTGGGGGCTGCGGCAGGGTTTCTTGGATCAGCCATTGCGCGCGGCCTTCTTGTCGAGGCTGGCCAGGAGCTGCTGAATGTCTTTCACATCGAGGTCGCGTGTCACCCGGTCGCGCAGCAGGCCTGACAGCTTTGCGGCAGCGTCCGGGCTTTCCAGTGCCGCCTTCACGACGACAGCCCCGACGATGATCTTGACGCGGGTGTCGGTGGCTTTCTTCTTGGATCTGAGCAAGGCGAGCTTGGATTCAGCCGTTGCAATCTGCTGGTCGAGTGTCTT
>NZ_RQRT01000096.1 GCF_004335005.1 Paracoccus nototheniae
GGAAAAAAGGGGGCCATGCGTGCCATCTGCGCGGCAGTCAGCCAGAAAAGGTCGCTCATGTCACCGCTCCGTTTCTGGGCCGTGAATCACGCCGCGAAACGGAAATCAATGCATCCTGACCCTAAGGGCGCTTTGTGTCAATCGGTCGCCCCCGGCGACGGGAACGGGAACGGGAACGGGAACGGTGAGAGTTAGCCTCCAACCTGCGCACTCGGCCCTTCGTGGCTGCCATTACGCTGCGTTTGCTCCTACTAGCTGAAGTCTGTGGACGTCCGCTTATGCAGACGAAGCCAATTCTGTTTCTGAACCGCCATCGGTCCGGTTTCCGCCCCTTTCGACGGCCAGACTAGCTTCGGGGTGATCGGCCCAAAGCGGCCGATCGACGCCTGATGGATGCCGCGGTATGGCTGCCCCAAACCGGACGTCGGTGCCTGGCGCAGCAAAATCGAGGTGGCACAGTCTACTCTGCGGGTCAACACCAGGCCACGGAAAACGCTTGGCTTCGAGACCCCGGCTGCTACGTTCGAGAGAGCCGTTGCGCTGACCGGTTGAACCCACCGTCCTTTTCGTGAGAAATATCAAGTTCGCTTCGGATCACTCGGACGGGCCTGGCTGAAGAGGTTCTCGGCGTCGTTTTTCGCCGCCGCACGATCTTGGGCACTCGCCATCCGGCGGGGTCCCGGCGCACACGACCTCGGCTCTTTACGTCGATGCGCATATGCCCATGTCATCGACTATGACCGCACCGATTTCGCGGCCGAGGTCGCGCGCCTGACCGATGGCCGGGGCGTCGCCGTCCTCTATGACGGGGTCGGCGCGCGGATCTGGCGGGGGTCCATGCAGGCGCTGGCGATGCGGGGGAGCTATTTGTGCTTGGGACAGGCCTGGGGTCCGATCACGGATTTCGCCTTCTCGGATCTGGCACCGAAATCGGCCAGGGCCACGCGGCCCTCGCTGTTTCATGTCATCGCCGATCCGGCGGAACTGCGCCGCCGCACGGCCGCGCTGTTCGCGGCGGTGACCCAAGGCATGCTGCAATCCGAACCCCGCCAGAGCATGCCGCTGGATCAGGCCGCCCAGGCCCATGCGGACCTCGCGTGCCGCAGGACCACCGGTCCGACTGTGTCGATCCCCTAAGCCATCCTGCCGGGCCCGAGGCAAGGTCGGATCGAACCGTCGGGTTGCCGTTCCAAGAGGAAAGGCACGCGCCGGTTGATGTCGGACCGGGCGGGCGCCGGTGCCGGGACGGGCAGCGTTAGTTCAGCGTCAAAAGGCAGGCAGTCCGGCGCGGGGCGCTTGATCGGCGGCGGCAGAGGGTGCCTTCTGGCTGTGTGGGATGCGTCTGTTGGGTGTGACATGGTTCTGGATGCATATGGTCAATGGTTGCGCACTCTTCGCTGGTCGCATCCCGCACGTCCCGAAGCGGTCTTCGTCGTCTCGAACCTGCAACCGGATGCGTTCTTCGCAGCGATCGCGGCTGATGCGGCGCTGTTCTGTCTGCCGATGGAGCGTGGTCTGGTCCGTGCCCTCGGGGCCGGGAGCGGAACCGAGGCGCTGGTCTTCCGCCCCGAAGGACATACCCTGCCGCAGGGGATCGCTCTGGCGGACGGGGCGGAGGTTCCCTCTGTGATGCCTGCGGGCCCGGGGACGCGCACCGGCACCGGCATCGCCATCATCGACGACGGCATCGGCTTTCTGAACGCGCGCTTTCGCAGCGATCCGGTCACGTCGCGCTTTCTGGGGGTCTGGTTGCAGTCGGCCGTCCTGAAGCGCGGCGACAGCATGGGACGGGTGCTGAATGCCGCGGCCGTAGCGGGGCTGACGGCGGCCACGGCAACGACCGCCGAGGCGGTGCTGTATCGCGACATCCATGACGGCCTTCACGCCGATCCCCGGCTGGTCCGGACGATCTTTCAGGCCCAGACCCATGGCACGCATGTGCTGGATCTGGCGGCGGGCGCCGACCCTCTGGACCCGGCCGACCCGATGCGGAGGCTGCCCCTGATCGGCGTGCAGCTGCCGCCCGAAGCGGTGAACGACACGTCGGGCATGCAGATGACGGTGCCGCTGCTTCAGGGACTGCGATGGGCGATCACGGTCGCGCATGAGGCCGGACTGGTCCGGCTGATTGTCAATGCCAGCCTTGGGATTTTGGCGGGGTCCAAGGACGGAAAGTCTTTCCTGGAACGCCAGATGGCGCGCCTGATCGCACAGGCGGGGCGGATCGGGCTCGAGGTGCATATCGTGCTGCCCTATGGCAACGATCACGAGGGACGGCAGGTCGCGCGGTTGTCTGCGGCCACAGGCGGGCACGGGGCGATCACGCTGCGCCTGCAACCGCAGGACGCGACGCCCAGCTATGTCGAGATCCGCGACCTGGCCGCGCGCGAGGCAGGTGACGGCGCGCCCCTGTCCATCGGCCTAACGCTGCCCGACGGGACCGACATCGCTGCGGCGACGGTCGCGCCCGGCGGGTCGCGCGACATCCTTTGGCGGGGGCGTCTAGTCGGGCGTCTTTATCATCGGCCGCGTGAGGCCCGGCGCGACGCGGTGATCCTTCTGGCGCTTGCCCCGACGCAGGCCATCGCGCCGGGCGATCCGACCGCACCGGCAGGCGCCTGGACGATCCGGTTCGACGATGCCGGGGCCCGTGACATTGTGCTTCAGGTCCAACGCGACGACCGCGCGGCGGGATACCGGCTCAGCGGACGGCAGGCCTATTTCGAGGCCGCCGACGCCCATGGCTGGAACCGCCGAAGCCGCGACTGGACCGGTCACGACCACCCGCCCTGCCCGATCCGCCATGACGGCACGAACAGCGCCTATGCGGCCTCGGACCATTCGCAGATCCACAGCGTCGGCGGTGCCCTGCTGACCGAAGGCCGCGCCCCGCGCCCGGCGGATTACGCCGCGCGCGGAGCGGACTGGTCGGGGATCAAGCCGCGTCTTTCGGCGGTCAGCGAGACCGCGACCGCAATCCGGGGGCTGCGGGCCAGCGGCACGCTGTCGGGGACGACGGCGCGCTTTTCCGGCTCCAGCGCGGCGGCGCCGACGCTGACGCGGGCCCTGGCGCTGAACCATCCGGGCGGCCCCGTGCCTGTCCTGGCGGGCGATCAGGAACGGCTGGGTGCCAAGGCCCTGACCGCCAACCCCGCAATCCGCTAGGCCAGTTCGGTCCGCGCCCTGGCCCAAAGTTCGGGCAGGATCGTGTCGTCGCTCGGGTCCAGCGCAATGCTCGTCGCCCCTGACAGATAGGGCACCAGTTCCTCCAACGAAAAATCGTCCGCCAGTCCCATGCCCGCGCGAAGCGCATGGGCGGGCGTGGTCGTCCGGCCAAGGGCGTGGTTGACCACGGCCTGTCCAAGCGAGACGCCCAGAACCGCGCCCGCAAGGCTGTCGATGGGCCAATGCAGCCCAGCAACGGTTCGGTTCGTAGCGATGCGTTCGGCCATGCGGAAGGGCAGCTGCTGGTGCAGCATGTCCGGCGACACGGCAAAGGCCGCGCCGTCCGCCGGGGGCGCCATCAGGCCCGCAAGGATGGTCGCGGAAGCGAAGGCTTCGGTCGCATGGCCACTGGGCCAGCTGCCGTGGAACGGCGTCTGGATCACCGGCAGCACCTGCTGGCTGTAACGGATCGGGCGCGGCACGTCGAAATACAGCTTGATGGGCATGACCATATAGCCCGCCAGCCGGATGACCGCCGCCAGCAGCTCCAGCGTCCAGGGGGTTCGGTCGTCCTGAAGCTGCAGCATCAGCGCGAAGAAGCTGAGGATGTCGCCGCGCTGCTCGTCGATCTCGTCCAGGCGGTCGGCGCGCAGGTCGGCGGCGTCTCGCATGAAGCGCATCTGCGCCGCAAAGGCCGCATTGTTGCCGGGCCGGGCCAGATGCAGCAGCGTCTCAGCGCCCGCCTTGACCTGAACCGCACCGGATTTGGCCCTGCCCTGATAGCCCAACTGGACGGTGAACAACCGAAACAGCAGGTCGTCCATAATGATCTCCTGCGGGATGTCGTCAAGGCGCTGGAAGGCGGGCCAGACATCCTCACGCTGATGCGCGGCATCGGGCGGCAGAACGACCGCCGAGGTGTCCCAGAAGCCGCGCACCCCCTCTCCGGCCAGAAGCAGACCCCCGACCGAGGCCTGCGCGCCCTCGGCCACGTCCGCCTTTCCGGCCTTGCCCGCTTTCCCAGCCTTGCCGGCCTTGCCTGCTTTGCCTGCCTTTCCCGCTTTGCCTGCCGAAATGCTCATGATGGCTGCCTCCCTGTGCTGCGCCGCGACATATTCCAGTTCACAAGCAAGATTAGTTAACTTAAGGTCAAGCAATCGCCCCCTCGGAAATCTGTTTTTGACGCTCGACTGACGATGCTGCCTCGCCGGAGTCACGAAAATGGGTGCAACCTTCACGATCAGCCTGATCGGCCCTCTCTGCATGCGGGCGCCGGACGGCACCGACATCACGCCGCGCGGGACCAAGGCGCAGGGACTGATCGCGCTTCTGGCCGAACATGACGCCCGCCGCCGGTCGCGCCGCTGGATCGAGGCCCGGCTGTGGAGCGATCGGGCCCCCGCCCAAGCCAGCGGCAGCCTGCGCCAGACCCTGATCGAGATCCGCCGCGCCTTCGGGGACCACCACGATTTGCTGGGATCGGACCGGCTTGCGGTCTGGCTTGACCCGGCCCGCGTCACCGTCGATCTGGACGACGCCCCTGGCAGCGGCCAGCGCGAGATTCTGGAGGGTCTGGACGTCCGCGACCCGGAATTCGAGGATTGGCTGCGCCTTCTGCGTCAGCGGCAGCAGACCGTCGCACCGTCTGCGCCGCGCGCCGTCGCGCCCGAACGCGAGATCCGTCTGACCTGCGTGACCTCGGACTCGCTGGTAGGGCCGGATGCGCTGATCGGCCGGATCATCGCCGATCAGGTCGGACGCAACATCGGCGAACGGGTCTCATCGCAGCAGGTCGCGCCCAACCAGCCAATCCCGGATGCCGACGAGCCGCCCGTGGCGGACATCGAGATCAAGTGCGACGTGTCGCGAGAGGCGGGCGGCGGCGTCGTCTTTCTTCAGATCACGCATTGCCGCGACCGGCGGGTGCTGTTTTCGGGCCTGCGCCGGCCCGAACCGGGAGGCGATCTGCTGGCCGAGGATTTCGTCTCGACCCTCGCGCACGAGGCCGCGCTGCGCACGCTGACGCAACTGCCGCAGGCCGTGGGTCTGGGCGTCGCGCAGGCGGCGGCGACGGGCTTCTGCAATCTGGCCTTGCGCAAGTTGTGGACCTTCGATGCCGCCAAGGTCGATGAGGCCGAACTGTTGATGCGCAAGGCTTTCGAGACGGACGGCAACGGGGTCTATCTGGCTTGGATCGCCTTCATCCGCATGGCCCGCGTGATCGAGCGCAACCAGCGCCCCGATCCGGGCTTTCTGGAAGATGTCGACGGGCTGATGCGTCATGCGCTGGAACTGGCGCCCCACAATGGCATGGCGCGGGCGCTGATCGCACTGACCCGGACGCTGCTGTTCAACGATCTGGAAACCGGGGTGCGCATGGCCTCGGATGCGCTGCGGCTGAACTCGGGCAATCTTTTCGCGCGGCAGGCGCTGGCCGTGGCGGGGGTCACGCAGGGCGACACGCCGCAGGCGCATCAGCTGTCATCCTTCTGCCGCATGGCGGTCGGCGCCGATCAGGGCTGGCACCTGTGGGAGCTGTATCACGCAGTGGTCTGCATCGCCGACCACCGCTTTGACGAGGCGACCATCGCGGCCCAACGCGCCGTCGCGCAATGTCCCGACTTCGTGGCGCCGCGCCGCCTGCTTGTGGCCCTGCACGCCGCGCGGGGCAATTTCAGCGCCGCCGAGACCCAGCTGGCCGCCTTGGCCCGGCTGGAACCGGGTTTTTCGCTGGATGCCTATCTGCGCGACGACCGATATCCGGTCGACACGCTGCGCCGCGCGAACCTGTTGCGGCATGCCGCGTCGATTCTGACGGGCTGACACCTCCGATCTCGCGCTGTGATGATGGGCCGCTGACGCTGGCCTGACGGCTGGCGCGCATCTTCTGTCCAGTCACGCCGCCAAAGGGTCGATCCAGCACCCCGGCGGTCTGCATGGAGGACAGATCGTGATCTATTCCAAAGGCCATGGGCGCATGCCGCTCACCACGAATGTCGAAGCGCGCATCAATTGCTCGGCGCGGACATTCCGCTATCTCGACGCGGCCGCGCCGCAGATCACCCCCGGCGCCGACCGCATGGCGGCGCTGACCGCGCTTGGTCAGGCGATGAGCGATCCGGCGAATTTCCCCGGCACCGCCGACAGCGACGTGGCGCCGATCTTCACCTATTTCGGGCAGTTCATCGATCATGACATCTCGGCCGGGACGGATGGCAATCCGCCGGGTGCCGTGCCCGGAACCCCGCTCCCGCGCGACGTGCTGGAACGCGACGTGGTGAACCTGAACACCGGCATGCTGGATCTGGACAGCCTTTACGGCGACGTGATCGTCTGCTGCGAAAGCGACGCCATGCTGGCCACCGCGATGCGCCACCCGACCCTGCCGGGCAAGATGCTGGTCGCCAAGCCGACCCCGGTCGGTGATCCCGTTCAGTTCGTGCCCCTGCCAACGGACGGGGCGGGCGATCTGGTGCGGCTTGACCGCCATATCGACGGCATCCTGTCCGAGGACAAGCTGCGCCAACTCACCGACCCGGCGCTTCTGGACATGTTCTTCTTTCTGAAGCCAGACGGCACGCCGGACCGCCCCAACCTGCACCGCGCCCTGATCGGGGATGCCCGCAACGACGAAAATCTGTTCGTCGCCCAGTTCCACCTGGCGATGCTGCGCCTGCACAACCGGGTCGTAGATGCCTGCGACGACCAGGCAGTGATCGCAGCGGGCGATCAGGCGCTGTTCGAATGGGCCAAGACTCGCGTGCGCTGGATCTATCAATGGCTGATCGTGAACACCTTCCTGCCCGCAGTCTGCGAGGCGGACACGCTGGCGCGAGTGATGGCCGATGGCGGGGCGTTTTATGCCCAGTTCTTGGCCCGCACTGGCGGCGCCCCCTCCGACCGGCTGCCCCTACCGATGGAGTTTTCCGCCGCAGCCTTCCGGTTCGGTCATTCGATGGTGCGCCAGATCTATGACTGGAACGACTTTTTTAGGGATGCCGGTTTTAACCTGCTGTTCGCCTTCACCGGCGGAGTGGCGAACCCGATGTTAGGTGTCACGGACAAGCGCCTGCCCTCGAACTGGGTGGCCGATTGGACCCGCACGGCGATCGATCCGGGAGCGGCGCCCAACCGCGCGGCGCAGGCCATCGACACCAACCTGTCGGCGATCCTGGCCGCGCTGCCGCTGAAGGCCAACGACGATCCGGCCCGCCCGCCGCGCAACCTCGCGGTCCTGAACCTGATCAAGGGCGACACGCTGAACCTGCCATGCGCGCAGGCCGTGGCCGCGACGATCTCGGCCATGACCCGCCGTGCGATCCCGATGATGGATGCCGACCAGATCGCCGCCGGACCGGTGGGCCATGCCATCGCGGGCACGCCCTTGGCCCACGAGACGCCCCTGTGGTTCTACGTCCTGCGCGAGGCCGAGGCCGCGGGTGGCCTGCGTCTTGGTCCCTTGGGCACCACCATCGTCGCCGGGACGCTGCTGGGCCTCGTGACCCATGACGCCTCCAGCTATTGGCACCAGCCCGGATCGGATGGCGGCCGCTGGCGGCCCGCGGACATGCCCAAGGTCTCGGGCGTGGCCATCGCCTCGCTTCCCGACATGCTGCGCGCGGCCAAGGTGCTGTAGGCGCAGTCCCCCTTTCACCCCCAGCAAGCAAAGGAGAATACAGATGGCCCAGATGGCAACCGACAAGACCGCACGGAAAGTGACCGCGGCCACCGCCGCAGCCTCGGTGGCGGTCCTCGTCGTCTTCGGCATCGAGGCGCTTTCCGGCAACCCGCTGCCCGACCAGGTTTCGGCCGCAGTGACGGCCGTCGTCACCGCGATCTCCACCTGGGCGGCCGGATATTACACCTTGCCGGCCCCACGCGATCAGGTCGTGCCCGCAACCCGCACAGACGGGGTGCCGGCAGACTGACCCCCATCGGGGCCGGGCGCTCCTCCTCCCCCCTCCCCGCCCGGTCCCGACCTTCCGCAGATCCCTTCACCGCAGCCGCGACCGTCCAGTGACGCGATCGCCCCATCACAACGGAGATTATCATGCTGAACCTTCCCCCGGTGTCCGAGGCCCCCGGCCTGAACGCCTATCCCGTCCTTTACTGGAACCATGTCGGGCTGGAGCTGAACCGCATCACCCATTCACTGGGCGGCCCCCAGGGCGGCCCGACGCTGAGCGCGCGGGCCCTGGGCCTTCTGCATCTGGCCATGCACGACGCCTATTTCTCGGTCTTGGGCGCGGGCATGGACGGCAATCCCAAGACATGGCTGCCCGAAGCTGCCGTGCCGTCCCTGCCGGCTGGTGTCGAACGGACGCTGACGAACGCGAATGCGGCAATGACGGCGGCGGCAATCACCGTCATAGACCACCAATACGGCAGCCTTCCCGCCAGCATGTCCACCACGGCGCGCAGCACGATGGCACATCTGCGCACGCAGCTGATCGACGGCTATGATCCTCATATCGACACGCTGTCGGCGGCCCACGGGCATGGGGTGCGCGTGGCCACACTCATCCTCGACCGTCTGGCCGTCAAACCCGGAGAGCCTGGTGCCGGAGATCAGAACTATGAACCCAAATCCGGCCGCTTCTTTTTCCGCGACGAGCCGCAGCATCCCGTCGCGCTGGTTCCCATCGACCCCGACGATCGCAGCAAGGGGCTGAAACCGGCGCGCACCTACCACGGGCCGTTTTACGGCACGACCGCGCGCCCAATGGCCGTGACCGACCCCGCAGGCCACCGGCTAGCCCATTGGCGGCAGGATGGTGCATATGATGCCGCGCTGAAAGAGGTCCATGCCCTGGGCGGTGCCCCCACCCTGCCGACGACGACCCGCAAGCCTGATCAGACGGTCGCGGCGCTTTACTGGGCCTATGACGGGGCGAACATGATCGGCACGCCGCCGCGGCTTTACAACCAAATCCTGCGCGTCGTGGCTTGGGACAAGTGCGATCCGGCCGCCGATCCGCACAAGCCGACGCTCGATGCGACGATCAGGCAGACCAGCGCGTTCGTGCGGCTATTCGCCTTGGCCAACGTCGCCATGGCCGATGCCGGAAAGTTCGCTTGGGCCGAGAAATACCGTTTCGAGCTGTGGCGCCCTCTGTCTGGCATCCGCGAGCATGACGAAAGCTCCGAGATCGGTCGTGACGGCACCGAGGCTTTGACCGACTGCGCCGATCCGTTCTGGCTGGCCTTGGGGGCACCCCGGACGAATACCGACCAATCCAGCTTCAAGCCGCCCTTCCCGGCCTATCCCTCGGGCCATGCGACCTTCGGGGCCGCCTGCTTCCAGATGGCGCGGCTGTTCTACGCCGATGCGGGCAAGGCTATGGTCACGCCTGACGGCACCGACGATATCGGCTTTGCCTTCGTGTCCGAGGAACTGAACGGCATCTCGCGCGATCTGGACGGCCCCCACGATCCGAACCGTCCGCTGACGGACCAGCCGGGTCTGGTGCGCACCCATGTCAAGCGACGCTTCCCCTCGTTGTGGAGCGCCATCTGGGAGAACGCCTTCAGCCGGATCTGGCTGGGCGTCCACTGGCGCTTTGATGCGTTCGCTTCCGGGGACGCGATCGGGACGAACGGCGAATACAGGAAGCCGCAGGATGTCCGCTATTCCAACGTCTGGACCCAGAAGCGCCCGGCGGACGTGACCGACGCGGAACTGCCCATCGGCGGCGTGCCTCTGGGGCTGGGGATTGCGAACGACATCTGGCAGAGCGGCATGCGCGCCTCGGACGCCGAAACGATGCCCGAGCGGGCACATGCCTACGCCTGATGCCCAAGGCGCGGTCGCATCCCCGTGACCGCACCAAGGGACGCCTTCGCAGGCCGGTCGCAAAGCTGATGCTTGCGGCCGGCCGTTCACCTTGGAGGCAAAAGGTGATGCGATGGCTTGTCGAGTTGCTGGAGCCCGGAGCCTTCGCGGCTGTGTTCGCGGGAATTCTCGGTTTCTACATCACCAATTTCGTCGAGGACCTTCGGGCAGGTATATTGCGGCTCTGGAGTTTCGTTCGGCCAACGACGATCCGGCCAACACGACTGATTTGCTCTGTGCTATGGGACTCAGGCGCATGCGCATCTTAGAGGCATCAAAGCCATCGCCTGAACCGTGGTAGGCTCCGCTCCGCCGAATGCGCGAACTGTCCAAGGTGTTCGCAGGCACCGTTCGTTTGAGTGACAGAATGCTAAGTGACCGACATTGGGTTTAAGGGATGACGCCCGACGCAGTCCGCACGAACGGCTGCTCTTCCGACTTTGCCGAAACGGCTGCGCCGCGCTGCAGCAGTCTGCTTTCCGCCGAGGCTGTGTAAAAACTCTGATTTATGCTATGCTTACCCATGATTTGGAGGCTTTGCATGGCAGGTTTCATCGAAGGTGTCAGCCGGGATCAGACGACGCTTTTCCCAGAGCGGTTGGA
>NZ_RQRT01000097.1 GCF_004335005.1 Paracoccus nototheniae
AAGACACTCGACCAGCAGATTGCAACGGCTGAATCCAAGCTCGCCTTGCTCAGATCCAAGAAGAAAGCCACCGACACCCGCGTCAAGATCATCGTCGGGGCTGTCGTCGTGAAGGCGGCACTGGAAACCCCCGACGCTGCCGCAAAGCTGGCAGGCCTGCTGCGCGACCGAGTAACACGCGACCTCGATGTGAAAGACATTCAGCAGCTCTTGGCCAGCCTCGACAAGAAGGCCGCAAAGAATGGCTGATCCGAGAAACCCCGCCGGAGCCCCCACGCCTCAGGACGAGATGCTGGAAGCCCTGGTCTCCGTTACCGCAGAGAACACCACGACGCTGATCGACGTGCAGCATCAGGCAGCAGCAACAGCCGCCTCCGTGAAAGATGCCCGCACCTACATGGCCACAGTCGTCAAGAACACGGACTGGGAGACCAACGGCAAGAAGATCGCCGCCATTCTAGACAAGGCACTGCTGCAGGATCGCGCCGCCCTGCATGCAGTCGGAGAGGCTGCACGCGACATGCGCGGGACATCCATCGAGATCACCCACAGAGCCGTTGATGCCGCTGTGGCACAGATGGATGCTAGCAAGTCCTTTGACAGGGCTGCAGAGCGGCTCCTGGGGGCCCTGGAGGCCCATCAGCAGGGCAAGTGGCGCAGAGCAGGCATCATCGCCCTCATCGGGGCGCTCTGCGGCGCTGTGGGCTTCTTTGCCCGCGAGCCGGCGACCAGATCTCAGCACCTCTGGGATGCAGGCGCCGCGCTCAGGCTCGACGCGTCAGATCGGGCCTGCAGAGACCTCCGTGGGGAAACCCTGCCGTCCGGCGAGCGATTGGCCTGTGTCATCTGGCAGGACCGGCCTCAGTGAGCCTGATGCAGTTCGGTCCTAAGCGATGTCCCATGGGTTGATGATCTGCACGCCTGTCGGCGCGAAGTCGGCCACATTGCGCGTGACGATTGCCATGGCATGGACAATCCCTGTCGCAGCGATAAGGGCGTCCCTGTCGCTGCGTGGGTCAGGAACATGCAGAGCAGCGCAGCAGAGCGCGACAGGACCGTCTACCGGCAGGATACGCCCCTCAAATGCCGGAAGTACCCTGTCAGTCATCCAGGCTCTCAGAACGGCCCCTTGAGCAGGGTCGCGCCTTTCGGCCTGCCTGATACCCATTTCAAGCTCCAGAAGCGTAATGGCCGACAAGAACAGGGCTGACGGGTCCTGAACTGCCGCCCAGGAAACAACATTCGCATCCGCTTTCCCTGCTTTTGCTTTGCGCAGTTCGGACACCACGTTCGTATCGAGAATGAACATCAGGACAAATCGACCGGCTTCGTGAGGTCACTCAATCGACCGGGTTCAAAAGAGACTTCTGCCACCTCCGGGTCAGCCAACAGATCAATGATATTTTCTCGCTGCCCTGTAAGCCGCCTGTAGGCTTCAATGCTGAGCAACACATGCGCGGGCTTGCCACGGTCAGTGATGAACACAGGCCCGTTCTGAGCAGCCCGCTTTGCGCCGCTGGCATCTTGGTTGAACGTCCGGCTGGTAATTGTTGTCATTTCCATTGCCTATATCCTCTCTAGAAACCAAATGTAGAAATATTACTACAAACTAAAAAGTGTCCATAGGGTTCCTAAGGTAACAAATCTGTAGATCGCTCTTTGCCCCTTTTTGCTTGTCATCCGCCTCCTTGTTCCTGTGCCGTGAATAACTCTTGGCCCTTCTTTCTTGGATACATGGATACGCTGGTGCATTTTCTGGGTTTCAACCAGCACACGCTGGCACGGCGCGCGCTTGACAGTTACCCCACAGGTAACTACCGTTACCCCACAGGTAACTGTCGGGTGAGGGCATGACGAGAATTCCTATCTATGAACTCCGCAGCATGGGCGTGTCTCGGGACGACATTGATCTTGCAAAGGTGACCCAAGACGCTCAGCGCAGGAACGGATCACCGGTTCAGTCTATTGGGGTGTTGGTGGGGGCGGTCGAGCCACGGCAGAGGCAGAACCCACCCGCTAGCTTGAACGACAGAGCCATGCGGAAGCGTGGCACCTATGATCAAGCCGCGCTGTTACTCGACCAGCAAGCCTTGCAGGAAAGCAGCCCAGAGCGGGCAGCGAAGGCACGCGAAGCGGCGATGGCGGCGAAAGAACTGAGCTCTGCCGCGCAGATCGAATTCGATTTCTTCGGAGGTAACGTGTCGATTGCATTCCAATACATGGACGCGGTGACGGAGCGGCTCTTCGAGCACTCTAAAACACCGGCGCAGGCGAAAGAAGCCATTTCGATCCTTTGGGTAATCTGCCGGCACTTGGGCTGGCAGTCCTATGAATGCACCAAAACAGCCGCAGAGCTTTCTGAGATCACTCACACGCAAGCGCCCCACATGGCAACGGCACTGAAGCTGCTTGAAGACGTTGGGGCCATCCAGCGCACCAAGCGCGGCCGGACCAAGACGATCACGGTCACACCTGAAGGCGCCTTCCGAGGCAACGTGAACAATCATGCCAAAGCGGTCGAGCGGTATAAGTTGGACGTGATAGAGGGTGGCAAGGGTGCAAAGGACTGAGAAGGCCGTTACCTGTTCCGGTCCCGCCTCGCCTGTTCGCCTTCTGACCGCGTCAAGAAGGTGACCCGCTGAAAACACAAGTTCTGCACCCCCATCGACCCACAGATACTACAGATCTCGCAGTGGAACGCCATCCGCCCATGAGAACATTGCGCGAACATGTCCGCAAGTTGTGGTACCCGTCACCGGCCAGTAAGTCGCGCCCATAGTCCTTGATGCTGTGCCCGGTCCTCTGGCTTGGGTAGCAGCCGCCGTAGATCTTCTAAGTGCCGGCCACGTTCCTCGGCTACCTTCTCCGCTGCTTCAAGTTTGGCCTGCAACACCTTGATCTCTGCCTGCAAGTCCCGTGCAGCACCCCTGTCATCATCTGCCAAGTCTGCATGAAGGATGGGTGCAGGGGTTTCAGGCTTGTTGCCGCGCCGTGGATAAACCCGCGCCAGCTCGGCAATGTCAAAGTGCCAACAGTCATCGGTCTTGATGGCACTGATTTTCCCTTGCTCATGGTGCTTTGCCAGTGTCGGTCTGCTGACCTCGAACATCTTGGCAGCCTTCGCCATGCTGATCTTGCTCACATGCAGCCCCTTTCCATCCTCACCTGTTATCAACTGAAAAGTCTTCATGCAGCAGGGGTGCAATGGCAAGAGCCGGTTCGGCTGCCTTGTCAAGGACCGGGAAACAACTTCTCTGCTACGATCATCATATTGATCGGCTTGGGCACAAGCGGGATGCCGGCATACTTCTCGGGAATGGAGGCTTTGTCTTCGCTGCTGGCGAAGATGACCGGAACACCCGCTGCCAGCAGGTCGTCTGCCAGAGGATAGGCCAATTCACTGCCAAGCCGGATGTTGAGGATGCCGCCATCCGGTAGAGGCTTCTCCTGGAGGACCGCGAAGCCCTCCTTCAATGTGGGCGCCGGCCCGACCACCACCCCGCCGTAACTCTCGATCTGCTGACAAATATCGAGACACAGGAAGAATTCGTCTTCCACGACCAGGATACGCCGTCCAGCGAGGTCAGGTTTGTTCATGAGGCACCTTAGCAGCTACAGGTAGGCCAACAGGTAGCTTGAGGCGTGGTTCCCACTGCCCGAAGAGCTGCCGCTCCTCGTGGGAGTTCCGGGCGCGCTTCCAAGCTTCTGTTCAGTATCTGGCCTGCCTTTCCATCGGTAATGCCGGCCTTTCCTATCTTTCGTATCTGACAGTCAGGAGGTCGGAGATAGTGCTCACTCTCCGGGATGTGCAGGTGATAGAGTAGCTTATGGAAAAGCATGAGTTTCGAGGTTTGCTCCTAAGGGCGGGTCTGCCCGAGGATCAGATCGACAGCGTGCTCGATCACTTTCTCATTTTCGGCTACGCCTCCAAAATCATGTCCCTGAGCGACCACACGACCGCCACGAGCACCTATGCCAGGATGGATGCCTATCTGGACCCCCAAGACACCTACACCCCTGTCGGGCGCTACCTTGTCTCCCTCGGTGCCGAGATCATCGCTTGGGAAGACAGGACGGCCAGGCTCAACCTCCAGCCTCTGCTCCGGCCCGTAACGGGTGTTATGGCTCCGATTTGGTCGGTGGGGGTGGATCATCCGGAGGTTGTGAGTTTCGAGGGCCAAGGCGGCGAAGAGCCTCGGCAACCTTGACCTCGATCATCCGCTCGATGTCGTGGCCACGGCCCAAGCGGTCTGCTCGCTTTTTTTCAGCTTCAAGTCTTTCGCACAGTTTTGCTCGATGAGCTTTCTGCAAAGCCATCAGCAGAGCCCGGACCTTCGACGTTCCCATCGTGTGGTCACGTTGGGTATCTAAGTAGAGCGTGCTGAACCAGCAGCTTTATATGCAGGGTCTGATATTGGATATTGTGCTGATAGGCCGCCACGGCAGCGATCAGCAAATACCACTCTTCACCCGTCAAGTTTTTCAGCGACCATTCGCGAGGCATAGTGCGCTCCGATGCTACCGATATGATTTGAGAAAATCGACGACCGGAGCATTCACCCCCGCCATGTGTGCTGGACTGCACGCGATATAGTCTTGCGCCAACGGCCAGACCATACGCTTCAAGAACCACATCACCTAGCAAATAGAGCTAATAAAAAGCAGTTCCATCTATAGCAGAGTCCGCTCGCTTAAAGATTGATTGGAGCGATCATTAATCCCGCAGCAAAACCAAATTTTTAAATGATACCTTCTCTCGCGGTAGTTGCGACCATGGCTTACTGTGCAGCCGCTGGTGTCTTAGTACGGTTGGCAAAAGACATCGCCATGGCTGGCTCGACATAGTGGACCCTGCTGGTCGGGACGGCAAAGTCCACACCGAGTCCACGTGCAAGATCGACAACGTCACCTAGAAGCTGGTGTTTGACTGCAGTGGTATCGGTCCCTGCATCGAAACTGCCGCCCAGCTTGATCACCAACGAGGCCGGGCCGATCTCGTCCAAAGCGGCACGGGCGCCGGGGCGGGCGTTTGTTTGACGCGCAAACGCAGCCTGAAGTCCCTCAACAAACTCATCCACCTTGGCGCGCGGCGTGTCGGAGGCGATAGAGATGGCGATGTTGAGGTCTACCCCGGCAATCTTCGGCTTGCCCCAGTTGTGCAGGTTGTCGTCCGCAAGTTTGACGTTCGGCACCACTACGACGTTGCCGTCCATGGTTCGCAGGCGGGTGGAGCGCATGCCGACCTCCTCAACCACGCCCTTCAGCCCGCCACCCTCGATCAGGTCGCCCCTTTTGAACGAGCGATCCGACATCAGGATGCCTGCGCCGATAAAGTTGGACACGGCGTCCTTTGACGCAATGGCCAAAGCAAGGCCCCCGACCCCCAGCCCGGCGATCACCCCTTCATAGGGCAGGCCGAGGACGTCCGCCGCAAGGACAACCCCTCCGACCAAAACCGCGATCTTGGCCAATCCGCCACCAAGTTCCACCGCGATGTCATCGAACTTGGTGAGAGACTTTGCCGCGGGATGGGCCAGCGCCATCGTCGCCGTTTGCACCAGCCTGTAGAGAAAGAAGGTACCGCCAAGGAGCATGAGAAGCAGCGCAAAGCTGTTGCCCACTGCCGACACGTCCTGGCGAAGTCCGATCTCGCGCAGCAGCACTGTGAGGATGCCGCCGGCGACAAACATCCGGGCCGGCCAGCCGAAGGCAGAGGCCATCGAGGCGCGCATTTCCGGCCGGGCCTTGCCCACGCGCAGCATTGCCGTGGTCAGGATGCGGCCAAGCCAGACGATCACCCAGGACAGCGCCACCGTCAGCAGCAGCGTGCCAGCGATGGCGATCCACTGCCAGTTCTCCAGAAGGAACGGTCGCCTCAGCAGACGCGGCGAGATCTCCTTGAGCTGGCTGCGCAGCTTGAACGCATTGGTCAGAGGCTCGCTGGCCACTACGCCATCCGCCAGCGCAAGGTTCTGCATCGCGTCATAGATCTCGGGAGCGGCTGCTAGACTGTCGGCCGTGAAGAGCCAGTGGACCGTTCCGTCCTCCTGAGGGTACCGGTCGATGGCGATGGCGCCGAGCGCATGCTCATAGACAATATAAGGCTGTCTTTGGTTCGGATCGTCCGGCACCTCTTGCCAGATCGAGTAACCGACGCGGTCGATAATCTGCCGGATGTACTCGGCTGCCAGCGGACCGTCGGTAGACTGAAGGTTTTCAGGAATTTCGGACAGATCGAGCATCGACAAGGCCAGTTCGGCGCCACCGTCCTCCCAAGTGGCCGTGCCGCGGGTGAAGGCGCGAGCGGTCTGGCGGGGGCCGTAGCGGCGCGCTTCGGCGAGAGCGTCGAAATCCTCGACCTCAAGGGCCGTCAGCGCCTCTGTGTTCCAGGTGTCGAGGACCTGCAGCGGGGGTACCACGAGCTGCCAGTTGTCGGCACCCGCCTCGATAAAGGCGATCGGAAAGGTCCACTCTGTCCCTGCCGGTCCGACGTCGAAGCTGGCCAGTCCTGCCTCCCCAGCATCGGGTGCAGACAGCGCCCGAAAGGTCGAGAGGTTGAGCAGGCGCAGGAACTGCGTGACGCGGGCATTGCGGTTGCGCAGGTCCTCCTCGCCATCAGGAAAGGCCAGGTAGCGACGAATGGACAGCTCTGCAAAACTATCGCCGTCGGCGGCTGCGTTGGCCGCTGACAGGAGCGAGATAAGAGCCGCCCGCGGCGTGTCCGAGCCGAAGCCCGCTGCCGCGGCCCGCTCTTCATCAAGCCGCTCCCCGTTCCAGTACTCACCGTTTCCAGACCGGCCGACAAAGCTTTGGCCATCGGGTGCCAGCGCAAACTCGAACTCTCCGGTGCTGCCCGGCTGTTCCCAAGTCCCTTTAGCTACCACGCCTTCTATTGAGCCGCTTAGCGTAGCATCCCCGGGCTGATAGGTGCCGGTGATGGTCGAGCCAGACTGTTCAAGGATCAGGAGAGCCTGTCCGCCGCGCCAAATGCTGCGCCACGAGCCGTTCCAGTTGATCGCGTCGGCATCCTCGATTACGGCACCGGCTTCTTCAGCTACCGTCACTGCCACGGCGGCCTCTCCAGTCGCGACAGTGGCCTCCTCGGCCGCCTCGGCGGCCTGTTGGGCGGCAGCGGCGGCTTCTTCGGTTGCGGCAACCGCGTCCGCGTTGGCTTTTGCAGCCTCCTCGATGGCCTCGACGGCCGTCACCGCTTCTGGGATAGCAGCCGCTGCACCCTCGCTTGCGGCCTCTTGGGCAAATGCAACTGAAGTGCAACCGAGGGCGGCAACCAGCAGCCATGCAGAGAGAAAAGAAGACTTCATTGCATTGTCCTGCCATCAAGTCGGCTATGATAGAGCCGCAGAGAAGCATTTGGCTCCTTTGCCAGTTGTCGTGATCAGCCTGGACTGCGGACACCGCCCACGACCGGCTCTTCAGGCTGTGGGCTGATCCAGCGGTAAAGGATGCCGCCGGCTGCCCCGCCAATTAGAGGCGCGATCCAGAACATCCAGAGCTGGCCCAGAGCCCAGCCTCCGGCAAAGAGCGCCGGACCCGTGCTACGAGCCGGGTTCACGGAGGTGTTGGTGATCGGGATGCTGATCAGGTGGATAAGGGTCAGCCCCAGCCCGATAGCGATGGGAGCAAAGCCTACCGGCGCCCGGCCATGGGTCGCGCCCATAATGATGAACAGGAAGAACGCCGTCAGGACGACCTCGGCCATGAAGGCCGCGCCCATGGAGTAGCCCCCCGGCGAATGTGCACCATACCCATTGGAAGCAAAGCCGCTTCCTGCGGCATCAAATCCCGGCGCACCGCTGGCAATTACATATAGCACCAGAGCCCCAAGGACCGCGCCCAGAACCTGGGCCACAATGTAGGGCAGAATCTCCGACGTAGGGAAGCGCCCGCCTGCCGCAAGGCCCACGGTCACGGCCGGGTTCAGGTGACAGCCCGAGACATGCCCGATGGCATAGGCCATAGTGAGCACGGTAAGGCCGAAGGCAAGGGACACTCCCAGAAAGCCAATGCCCAGCTCTGGGAAAGCGGCGGCCAGAACGGCGGAGCCGCAGCCGCCCAAGGTCAGCCAGAATGTTCCAATTAGTTCAGCGGCATATTTTTGAGGATTGACCATGACAACGTTCCTGGCTTTCTGAAATTTTCGAAAACTTAGTGTCGTAGAAGTTGGTGTAATCCTTGCAGGGCAAATGAACCGCTTATAAAACAGCCATGCGTCGCAAAATCTAAGCCCGTTACTCTTTTTCTTACAGTTGGTTGACCATCTAGTCCTGCACAAAACTATAGGAATACTTTTTTGTCAGGAATCAATAAGAATTCACAACCGCCCCTAAATTCAACCTATGGTTATATATTATATAGATAATTAAATCTAAGGTGTATCATTGTGCATGATGTGCATGTCTTACGTACGAAGACATATTTATACGTACATATGAACTGGGAGATCATTTTTCTTAACAAGATACTTTTTATCTGTTAAATTTAGTAATGAAATCCTAGGAAGAAATAGTAGAATCAGTTGCACGGCTATTATATCGCAAGCGAGATAATGATGCCTAAATTGGACCTTTCAGGAGAAGAGCTTGACCTTCTCGTCACGGCGACTTCAGCCTACCAACACCACGAAAAATTCAGGGCGCTTTATCGCAAGTTGGGAACGTACCAGTATGCCATACGCATCGTTCAGCCCGAGTTTCTTCAACCTCTGTCTTGCCCAGAACCAAAGCCCTCAAGCGTAACCTATCGTTATAAAGATAGATAACCGGGAGACGGCCTCAGCTATCTCATCAAGCCGCGACCAGAAGTTCTAGAAAAGCCCAATCGTGGCTTTCGCATTGTATTTTTGCTCTGCGCTGTGCTTTGAACCGCCGCGTTGTTTCTACTGCGATACGAGAAAAGTCGTGCCGCCTAGCAGAGACAGGCTGGAGACAAGGAGACCTTTCGAGCCAGTGGTTCGGCTGGCAGACCTACATTTATGCGATCAATGACTATAATCCGGCCCTTCGCGCTCAGCGGCCCGCTGCCGTTCCAACGCCTGCTCTTGCTCCAACACGCGTTGACGCTCCCGATCCTGCGCTGTCAGATCCACCTCGGCGCGATCAACGTTGCGCTCGATCTCCACGCCCCGATCCTCACCGCGCCCCGCCCGCGCGGCCTGTAGCCGTTCAAGGGCAGTTTGCGGCGCATCTACGGCCTCACGCGATGCGCGCGCGGCTTGCAGCCGCTCCAGCGCCGTCTCCGGGGCGCGGCTGAGGCCAAGCGCCACCGTGCGCTCCTGTACCCGGTCCAGGGTCCGCTCCAGCCACGCGCGGGCCTGCGTCCGGAACTCACGGGCGACCTCGCGGACCTGTAGGCCGATGTCGCGGACCTCCTGCCAGCGATCGGAGGCCGGTGTGGCGATCCCGCGCCGCATCATGCTCCAGCCCCGGGCGCCGACATCAGGCAGGGGTGGGCGGTCCAGCTCCACCGCCCGCGCCATCTCTGCAACGTGGGCCCGCTCGTCGCCGCTGCACTCGGCCACAGAGGCCCGTTCAAGCGCATCCTCGCGCTGCGCCTCTAGGGTGCGGTGATCGACCCGTTCATGGACGCTACAGCGCTCGAGCGTCTGGTTGACGTGCTCGGCCCAGGACGACCGCCAGTCCACCAGCAGCTCCTTGGCGTTCCAGTCGCGGTTCTTGGCCCCGAACCCCTCGGGGCCGATCTCGCGGGTGGTCAGCATGATGTGGGCGTGATGGTTGCGCTGGTCGCCTTCACGCCCCGGGGCGTGAAGAGCGATGTCAGCAACCATCCCCCGGGAGACGAACTGCTCTTGGACGAACCCGCGCACCAGGTCGCGGTTCTGCTCAGCCGTCAGCTCGGACGGCAGGGCCACGCGCACCTCGCGGCTGACCTGCGCGTCCTTGCGGCGCTCGATCTGCTCCACGGCGTTCCACAGCGCAGAACGATCACGCGCCCAGTCCGGCGCATGCTCGGGGGCGAGGATCTCGCTGTGCTCGACACCGTGCTTGCGGGTGTAGTCGTGGACCTCGCCGGTGCGACGATCCACGACCCGCTCGGCGGCGCGATACGCGCTTGCGGCAGTCGCGGACCGCCCCTTGCTGCGGGAGATCACCGAGGCGTCAAAATGATAAATCGCCATGATCGCCCTCTTGGCTTGGTTTCGAAAGGATGCGCAGCGGTCCTTCGCTCACACGTCACGCAGTGACGTATAGGTGAGCACTTCGTGTCAGCCTAGCATTTACCACAGGCCTCTGTCTTGCTACCCATCGCACAACCAGAGGGACGCAAACCATGAAGACACTCGACCAGCAGATTGCAACGGCTGAATCCAAGCTC
Source organism: Paracoccus nototheniae (assembly GCF_004335005.1). Classification (GTDB taxonomy): domain Bacteria; phylum Pseudomonadota; class Alphaproteobacteria; order Rhodobacterales; family Rhodobacteraceae; genus Paracoccus; species Paracoccus nototheniae. Next base: position 10,354 of record NZ_RQRT01000097.1, read on the forward strand.
GCCTTGCTCAGATCCAAGAAGAAAGCCACCGACACCCGCGTCAAGATCATCGTCGGGGCTGTCGTCGTGAAGGCGGC
>NZ_RQRT01000098.1 GCF_004335005.1 Paracoccus nototheniae
CCGACAGCCGCCTGTCCGACCCGGCCCCCGATGCCGCCTTCGACGAGATGGTCGAACGCGGACGCCTTGACGACGGGCGCGATCTGCTGAACCCAGGTTCGCGCTAGGCCCGCATCGCTTCAGGTCCGCAGCGCGTCAGGCCCGGCCCGCCGCATCCGCCGAGGCCCAGGCCCATTGGAAATTGTATCCGCCCAGCCAGCCGGTCACATCAACGCATTCACCGATGAAGGACAGGCCCGGCACCTGCCGTGCCTGCATCGTCTTGGCATCCAGATCGCGCGTGTCGACGCCGCCATGGGTGACCTCGGCGGTGCGATAGCCTTCGGTGCCCACCGGGCGGACCTGCCAGCGGTTCACGCGGGCGCCAAGCGCCTCCAGCCGGGGATTGGGCTGATCGGCCAGCCGCGCCTGCGCCAGCCCCGCCTCGGTGGCGATGGCCTGCGCCAGCCGTTCGGGCAGGATCTGCGCCAAGGCCGTCGCAACCAGCCCCTTGCCCCGACTGGCGCGCATCGCCTTCAGCTCGGCCGCGACATCGCGATCAGGCGACAGATCGATCTGCAACGCCTCGCCCGCCTGCCAGAAGCTGGAAATCTGCAGGATCACCGGCCCGCTGAGACCGCGATGCGTGAACAGCAGCGCATCGCGAAAGCGGCCCGCCCCATGGGTGATCCGCGCCTCGACCGACAGCCCCGCCAGAGGGCGGCACAGCGCCAGATCCTGCTCGGCAAAGGTCAGGGGCACCAGCGCAGGCCGCGTAGCTGTCACCCGCAGCCCGAATTGCCGCGCCAGATCATAAGCCAGACCCGTCGCGCCGATCTTGGGGATCGACTTGCCCCCCGTCGCCACCACAACCCGCGCCGCCGAGATGTCCCCGCCCGGAGTTGCCACGACAAAACGGTCGCCCTGTCGCGCGACGCCGTCGATGCGGGTGCCAAGCCGCAGTTCGGCCCCCGCCATCCGGTCCAGCAGCATATCGGTGATCTGCGTGGCCTTGCCGTCGCAGAACAGCTGGCCTTGGGTCTTTTCGTGCCAGGCGATGCCCGCACGGTCCACCAGCCCGACAAAGGCGCCAGGCGCATAGCGCGCCAGCGCACTGGCCGCAAAGCGCGAATTGGCCGACAGGAACCGATCCGGTCCGGTGGCCAGATTGGTGAAATTGCACCGCCCCCCGCCCGAGATGCGGATTTTCTCGGCCGGGGTCTGCGCATGGTCCAGCACCAGCACCCGCCGCCCCGGCGCAAGGCCTGATCCCGCACAGAACAGCCCCGCTGCCCCGGCCCCCAGAATGACAAGATCCACATGCTCCATGCAGGCGGGATAGCGCCGCGCGACGGCAGGGGCAAGTTTTCGCATTTTCCCGCTTGCACCCGTCTGCGCCCTTGGGTAATCACCCCCCACAGTTGGGGCGTGGCCAAGTGGTAAGGCATCGGTTTTTGGTACCGTGTACCGTAGGTTCGAATCCTACCGCCCCAGCCAATTCACTTTAAGACATTGATCCTGCGTGGGTTCGATCTCACCCTGCACAGGTCGGGGTGGTGGCCCCGGACACGTCAAAGAACGTCAGCGCAGCCGCGTCAGTCGGCCACGGGCATCTGGCGATTTTCGAAATACGACCGCAAAGCCTGCAGCCGTTCGGGTGTCCAGCCGGGCGGATCGGTGACTGCCAGCCAGGGGTCGATATGATCGACCGGCGCATAGACATGGCCGAAGCCCACCGGCACCTCCAGTGCGATCGCCATATCGAAGGCCAGCTGCAGCTGGGTGATGATCGGATACCAGCGCAGATCGGGCGAGACGTCGGGCGCGCGCGGCATCTGCATCCAGTCGGGGCGCCGGATCGCGCTGTCAGAGGTGAAGAAGACAATCGGATCGCTGCCATATTGCAGGAACACGATGCGCACGTCGCCCCATGGGCCGACGCCGCGCACCGGTTGGCGACCATTGGTAAAGCGCACGACCTCTCCGGTGGTCAGGCGGGGCAGCCATGCGGGGGAACCGGGGTCGCGTTCCTCGGTCAGGGTCTGCCACAGCTGGCTGACAAAAGGCGGACCAACCCAGAGCGCGCCGTCGATGGGGCGATCCAGCATCTCGTGCAGGCGCAGCGACTGTTGCGAGCTGTGCGCCCCAAGGCTGAGACCGTACAGATACAGCTGCGGCCGCGTCTCTGCGGGCAGTTGCTGCCAGCGGCGATGGACGGCGCCGAAGAGCGCGCGCCCGGCCTCGGCGGCCTGTTCGGGCTGCACCAGCAACGAGATCCAGCTTTGCAGATAGGAATATTGCAGCCCCACGGTCGCCACGTCCCCGTGGTTCAGATGCTCCAGCGGTTCGATCGCGGCAGGGTCCATCCAGCCGGTGCCGGTGGGCATCGCCACGACCAGCCGCGCGCGATCAAAGCCGCCCACGCGTTCCAGTTCGCGCACCGCCAGATCGGCACGCTCGGTCAGCGTGTCGGCGGCGTTCAGCCCGACATAGACCCGCAAGGGCTGACGCGCGGCCTGCCCCGTCACCGCAGCGATGGCCGCAGGGCTGGGGGTGGTGGCGACGAACTGCCGCCCCTCGCGCCCCAGATCCTGCCAGGCGACCAGCGATCCGGGGCTGCCGGTCTGCCAGGGCTGGTCGGGGGCAATCTGTTCGGTGGGGATCAGGTCGTCCAGCGCCTGCGCCGAACGGTCCAGACTGCCCACCACATTGCGCACCAGAACACCGCTGAACAGCTGATAGGCCAGCAGGATGACCAGCAGCAGGCCCAGCACCCCGGCCTGCCGGCGCGGCAAGACCTGCCCGATGCGATAGGCGGCATAGCGCGCCAGTGCCGCCAGCAGCTTGCCGGTGACCAGCAGCGCCGCCGCCACCGTCGTGCCCAGCCCGGCGATCAGAAACGGCGCCACGCCTTCGTCGCGCGGCAGGGACATGACCGCGCGGATATCGTTCTGCCATGCGGTCGAGCGGATCAGGAACAGCGTCACGATGACCAGCGCGATCGCGCCCAGCATCGGCACCAGCAGGCGGGCCTGCCGGTCGGTCAGGCGGGGCAGATGCAGATAGCGCCACAGCGCACCCACCAGCACCATCACCCCATAGCCCGCCGCAAAGCAGAACCCCGCAAGAACCCCCTGAATTTGCGGGCTGCGCGGGATCAGGCTGGGCGTCAGCGAGCCCGCCACGAACAGCGCGCCCATGACCAGCCCCACCCCCGAGGTGCGGCGGTCCAGCCAGTCCAGAAGGGTCAGCATACGACCGGTCATCAGCGGATCTTTGCAACCAGATAAAGGGATGGGTCTGACGCTGAACCGCAGCGTCGGACCCATCCCTGCCTTATCCGTCAGACCGCCCGCCTTCCATCCCCCATGCAAAGCCGGGGGCGTTCATCGGCGGCAAAAAGACAGCCTTGCCGCCGATGAATGCAGGCTTAGTTGACCGGGGTCGCGGGTGCGCCCTGATCCAGCGGCGCGGGCTCGGTCGCATCAAACGCGGGGGCCTCTGCCTCCGGCGCGTCAGCCTCGGGCGCGGCGGCGTCAGGGGCGGCGGCGTCAGGCGTCGCCTGCGGTGCGGCCTCTGTGGCGCCTTCGATCCGGTCGCTGTCGATGGGCGCATCGCTGACCGCGCCACTGGCATCGGCCACCCGCCAAACGGTGTTGCCCGCATCGTCCGCGATCAGCAGCGCGCCGGTCCCGTCGATGCCGACGCCCACCGGGCGGCCGCGAACCTGATCGTCGACCAGAAAGCCGGTCACCACGTCCTGCATCATCCCGTCGGGCTGACCGTCGGTGAAGGGGACATAGGACACTTTGTAGCCGTTGAACTGATCGCGGTTCCAGCTGCCGCGCTGGCCGACAAAGGCGCCGTCCGCGAAAGCATCCGGCATGGCCGCGCCATCGGTAAAGACCAGCCCAAGGGCCGCCACATGGCTGGCCAGCGCGTAATCGGGGGCGATCGCCGTCTCGACCAGATCGGGCCGGGCCGGGCGCACGCGTTCATCGACATGATCGCCATAATAACTGTAGGGCCAGCCATAGAATGCCCCTTCCTGCACCGAGGTCATGTAGTCGGGCACCAGATCCGGTCCCAGCTCGTCACGCTCGTTGATGACAGCCCACAGCGCGCCCGAGGTCGGGTTGAAAGTCAGCCCGTTGGGATTGCGCAGCCCCGAGGCATAGAGTTTCGATGCGCCGGTCTGGCGGTCGATCTGCCAGATCGCGGCGCGGCCCTTTTCGGCCTCGATCCCGTTCTCGGCGGCGTTCGAGTTCGATCCGACCGACGCATAAAGCATCATCCCATCGGGGCTGAGTGCCAGATCCTTGGTCCAGTGATGGTTCAGCGGCCCGCCGGGCAGCGGCGCCAGCGTCGTGGGCTGGGCGGTGATCGCGGTTTCCCCCAAGGCATAGGGATAGGCCAGCACCGCATCGGCGGCGGCGACATACAGCGTGTCGTCGATCCATGCCAGACCGAAGGGCGAATTGAGGGCGGTCAGCAGATCGTGGCGTTCGTCCACCGTCCCGTCACGATCAGTATCCCGCAGCAGGGTGATCAGGTTGCTGTCCGCCTGCGGGCCATCGCCCCCGCCAGCGGCAAAGGCCATGATCCAGTCGCGGATGTAATCCTTGGGGCGGTATTTCGGCTTGCCCTCGGGGGCGCGGGACTGCACGACCAGCACGTCGCCATTGGGCAGCGTATGAACCGTGCGCGGATTGACCAGATCGGTGGCATAGGGGGTGATCACCAGCCCCTCGGCCACGGTGGGGGTCTGCCCCTCGGCCCAGCCCACCACCTCGGCCACCTTGACGCTTGGCAGCAGGTTCACGAAATTGGCCTCGGGCAGGACCGGATCGGGACCGATCTGCGTGGTCACGTCAAACGCGTCCTGCGCGACCACCGGATGGGGCAGCGCCAGCCCCGCCATCAGGGCCGCGCCGCCGGTCAGCAGAATCGCCCGCTGCGAAAGAACTTTGGAAATCATCATCTTGGGTGGTCCTTTTCAGGCGACGGCAAAGGGGCGGGGACGGCTGGCGGCGCGGCTCAGCAAGGCGGCGCACAGCATCAGCACACAGGTCACGGCGGACAGCGCAAGGCCCCAGGGCACGATGGCCGTCCAGCCGTCGCCCGCATGGATCAGGCTGTTGACGAAGCCCGCGACCAGCGCCAGCACCGAAAACAGCGCCGCGCCCCAGACCGGACGCATCCGCCCCATCACCGCGCTGAGGATCCACAGCAAAGCCGCAACCCCGCCCACGATCAACCCAAAGAACAAAAGCCAGGACGAGAAATCCTGCCACATCAGCACCATCGTCTGCATATAGGCCAGATCGGTCACCAGCGTCAGCGCCAGAAAACCTGCCGAGATATGGGTCAGGGTCGCCAGACCCGGCAAGGGGCGCCGGTCCGTCCGGGCGCCAGAGAGGGTGGGTGTCACGGCCATGAATTCGCTTTCCTGAATGCGCGGGGACAGCAGGAACGGCCCATGCCGGGGGATGTTCCGACAAATCGGCCCGCAGCGGCAGTTTCGCGCATCAGGCCGACCGGCAAGCCGATCTGCGCGGATCGCAAGGACGTGCCTATCATTCCCGCGCCGGGCGTGTAGGATCCCGGCTCTGTCGGATTTCGACGCCAAGCAAGGGTGACATCATGGCCAAGGGCATGAACAAGCAAAAACGGGACGTCAAAAAGCCCAAGAAGGAAAAGCCCAAGGTGATCGCGGCGGCGCCCAGCACCAAGGACGTCGTCTCGAAAGCCGTGGCGCAAAAGAACAAATGACGGTGCCCGCGCGGGAATGATGCCCGCGCGGGTCTGTCAGACTGGTCAGATCGGCAGACTGTGTCAGATCAGCAGCGTCGCGGCGGCGGTTCCGGCGGCGGTCAGCAAGCCAAGCGCGGCCAGCCCCCCGGCACGGCTGCGCCAGTGCAGGGGATGGCCCCGGATCGCGGCCAGTGCCAGACCGGTGACGATGCCCAGCAGGGCCGGGATGACGGTGAAGGTCTGTGCCACGATGGCGGCCAGATCGTGAAAGCCCCCCTGCCCTCGCGCCGCGAAGAACAACTGCAGCGCGATCGCCGCCAGCAGGACCGACAGGATCAGCAGCGGCCAGCGCAGATGCAGCCGGGCAGCGCCCCATGCGATGAAACCGGCACCCGTCAGGCACAGACCCGCGATGATCCACGGGTTCATGACTGCCCCTTGGCGCCGCCGCCGACCGGATCATGGTCCCTGCCCGACTGTGCCGAAGCCGGGCCCGGGCGATGACGGCTGCGGCGGCCCGAGGGATGGCCCAGCAGGATCAACAGGCCCAGCCCAAAGCCCGCAACCCCGATCCCCGGCCCCCAGAGCAGCGTGACCCAGCCAAGCGCCGGCACGCCCGCCAGCACCATCGCGCGGGTGGCGCGGCGCTGTCTGCGACCGGACAGCAGGACCGGCAACAGGCAGGCCAGCACCAGCCACAACCCCACCAGCGCCAAAGCCAGCGCCGGTTGGGACAGGATTTCGGGCAATCGGCCCTCGGTCATGCGGCCTTGCCCTGCAGGCGGCCCGGCAAGGCATTGGCCCAGGCCGAGATCGTGCCCGCGCCCAGACAGACGACCATGTCGCCGGGCCGGGCCTGTTCGCGCACCAGCCGTTCCAGATCATCCTCGGACAGGATGGCGCGGGCATGGCGATGGCCATGGGCAATCAGCCCGGCCACCAGATCGTCGCGCGAAGCGCCGGGAATCGGTTCCTCGCCCGCAGCATAAACCTCGGAAATGGCGACCACGTCGGCCTCGTTGAAGCAGGTGCAGAAATCCTCAAACAGCGAGGACAGGCGGGAATAGCGGTGCGGCTGATGCACGGCGATGACCCGGCCCGTGCTGGCCTGACGCGCGGCTTTCAGCACGGCGGCGATTTCCACGGGGTGATGGCCGTAATCGTCGATGATCGTCACGCCGTCGATGGTGCCAACGCGGGTGAAACGACGCCCCACGCCCGCGAATTTCGCCAGCGCGTCGCGGATCTCGGATTTCTTGATGCCCAGATGCCGGGCCACCGCCACCGCGGCCAGACAGTTGGACACGTTGTGGTCGCCGGGCATCGGCAGGGTGCAACCCTCGATCATCGGGGTTTCGGCCCCTGCCGCCTCGCCCTGCAGCGCGATGTCGAAATGCGCGATCCCGTCGGCATAGCGCAGATTGACCGCCCGCACATCGGCCTGAGCGTTGAACCCAAAGGTCACCACCCGCCGGTCGGTCAGACGCCCCACCAGCGCCTGAACCTCGGGGTGATCGGTGCAGCACACGGCCAGACCATAGAAGGGGATGCTTGATGCGAAATTCGTGAAGGCCTGGCGCAGCGCATCGAAGCTGCCCCAATGTTCCATATGTTCGGGGTCGATATTGGTGACGATGGCGATATCGGCGGGCAGGCGGTTGAAGCTGCCATCCGATTCGTCGGCCTCGACCACCATCCATTCGCCCGCACCGGCCCGCGCGTTCGACCCATAGGCATGGATGACGCCGCCATTGATAACGGTGGGGTCCAGCCCGCCCGCATCCAGCAGGGTCGCGACCATCGTCGTTGTCGTGGTCTTGCCATGCGTCCCCGCAATGGCGATGTTCGATTTCAGCCGCATCAGTTCGGCCAGCATCTCGGCCCGGCGCACGACGGGCAGGCCGCGCAGCCGCGCCTCTTCCAGTTCCGGGTTGCCCTTCTTGATCGCGGTCGAAATGACGATCACGCCCGCCCCCTCGATATTCGCGGCGCGCTGGCCCTCGAACACGGTGGCGCCCAGGGTTTCCAGCCGGTCGGTGATCTTGGACCGCTTCAGATCGCTGCCCTGCACCCGGTATCCAAGCGTCAGCAGCACCTCGGCAATGCCCGACATGCCGATGCCGCCGATGCCCACGAAATGAATGGGGCCCAGCTCTCCGGGCAGTTTGGTGGCAGCGTTCATCGTGAAATCTCCTCGACGAGGGCATAAAGGCGGCGCGCCGCATCGGGGCGCGCCAGGGTCAGGGCCGCCTGCGCCATGGCCGTGGCCTGCGCGGGGTCGGTCAGGATCGCGCGGATGTCGCGCGTGAGGCTTTCGGCGTCAAGAACGGATTCGGGATGGACATGCGCGGCCCCGGCTTCGGCCAAAGCCTGCGCATTCGCGGTCTGATGATCGCCCGTTGCGGCGGCAAAGGGGATCAGGATCGCAGGCCGCCCGATCACCGTGATATCGGCCAGCGAGGACGCGCCCGATCGGCTGATGACCAGATGCGCCCCGGCGATCCGGTCGGGAACATCGGTGAAAAAGGCCTGAACCTCGGCCTGAATGCCTGCCCGCGCATAGGCCTCTGTCACGCGCGCGCCATCCTCGGCCCGGGCCTGATGGCTGACGCGCAGACGCGCGCGCAGATCGTCGGGCAGAGCCGCGACGGCTGTGGGCACGATATCGGACAGCACCCGCGCGCCCTGACTGCCGCCGATAACCAGCAGGTGCAGCGGCCCGTCGCCGGGGGGTGCATAGGGGCTGGCGGCATGATCCAGCACCGAGGCGCGGACCGGATTGCCGACATGGGTGCCGGTGACGCCCGCAGGCAGGTCGGTCGGCCATGTCCCGCAGGCGATGCACTGAACACGGGGCGCGAACAGCCGGTTCACCCGCCCCATTACGCCGTTCTGTTCATGGATCAGGCGCGGCAGCCCCATCAGATGCGCCGCAGACAGCGCCGGAATGGTGGGATAGCCGCCAAAGCCGATCACCACGGCAGGCCGGTCGCGGCGAAAGGCGGCGCGGGCCGCCCAAACGCCTGCGGCGATGCGGAAGGGTGCGGCCAGCTTGCCCGCCAGCCCGCCCCGCGCCGTGGTGGCGGAACTGACCACCTGACGCGTCACCGCATCGGGAAAGCCGCCCGCATAGCGCGCGCCGCGTTCGTCGGTGGACAGCTGCACCCGCCAGCCACGTTCCAGCAGCAATTCGGCCAGCGCCTGCGCAGGAAACATATGACCGCCGGTGCCCCCGGCAGCGATCAGCGCCAGCGGCGCGCGCATGGGGACCGACATCAGCGGCCCCGGCGCAGGATTTCGGCGAACTCGCCCTGCGGACGGGTACGGGTCAGCGCCAGCAGCATCCCCACCGCGATCCCCGAGGCGATCAGAGAGCTGCCGCCATAGCTGACAAAAGGCAGCGTCATCCCCTTGGCAGGCAGCAACCGCACCGCGACGCCCATATTGATCAGCGCCTGCACCCCGAAGGCGCAGGCCAGACCGGTGCCCGCGATCCGCGCAAAGGGGTCGCGTTCGCGCACCAGCCGCAGCAGCGACCGCAGCACGATGGTCGTGTACAAAAGGATGATCGCCAGAACCATGACAAACCCGTATTCTTCGGCAGCGACGGCGATGATGAAATCGGTATGCGCATCGGGCAGTGACCATTTCACCTGCCCCTCGCCCACGCCGACGCCGAAGAAGCGCCCCTCCTGGATGGCATTGGTGGCGAAATAGATCTGGGTGTTGACGTCGATCTCGGCCGACAGGAAACTGTTGATGCGGCGGGCGAAATGCTCGGACGCGTTATAGGCGAACAGGCCGCCCAGACCCGCGATGCCCGCGACCCCCACCATCAGGATGACCGGCGATCCGGCGACGAAATACATCACCAGCCAGGAAAACAGCACCAGCGAGGCCTGCCCGAAATCGGGCTGCAGCGCCAAAAGCACCACGATGACCATCGCCGCGAAAAAGGAATAGAGCCGGCCCGGCGGTCCGCCGACCTCTTGTGCCGAGGCCATGAACCACGCGCAAAGCGCGACGAAGCCGGGCTTGAGAAATTCGGACGGCTGGATGGATACGAAGCCCAAAGACAGCCAGCGCGTCGCGCCCTTGCCGAAATCCGTACCGACCAGCGGCAGCGCCAAAATCAGGACGAACGAGATCGCGAACCCCAGCACCCCGATCCGTCGGATCTGGCGCACCGGCAGCATCGAGGTGATCAGCATCACCGCAAGGCCAAGGCCCCCGAACACCGCCTGCCGCTGCACATAGTAAAATCTGGGCAGATTGTTCTTTTCCGCCAGCGGAACCGAGGCTGCCAGCCCCAGCAAAAGCCCGATGGTGAACAGACCTAGCACACAGGCCAGCGCCCATTTGTCCAGGGTCCGCCACCAGCGGGGAAGAATCGGGTCGCCTGCGCGCACGGGCGCGGCACCGAATACCATCTCGGTCATAGGAATACCGCCGTCACTGCCTCTGTCCTGTCCGGTTTGCCCGGATCTGCCGCAGAGGATAGCGCGAATGGGGGCGTCGCGCTACTGCCGATTCCCGTGGCAGGGGAAGAGTTGATTGGGGGGGGGGGGGGGGGGTGG
>NZ_RQRT01000099.1 GCF_004335005.1 Paracoccus nototheniae
TGCCGGTACCGACCGCGCGATCATCCCCTGTGACACTGACGATCTGGCGCAGGCGCTGCTGGCCGAGCCGCAGGCGACGCTGGTGGCGGGGGCGACCGATGTGGGGCTGTGGGTGACCAAGTTCATGCGCGACATCAGCCCGGCGATCTTCATCGGCCATCTGATGAAGGAGATCGCGGTCACCGATGACATGCTGGAACTGGGCGCGGGGGTGACCTATTCCGAGGCCGCGCCGCTGATCGCCCGGCACATCCCCGAGGCGCATGATTACTGGCTGCGCATCGGCGGCTGGCAGGTGCGCAACATGGGCACGATCGGGGCCAATATCGCCAACGGCTCTCCGATCGGGGACACGCCGCCCTTGCTGATCGCGCTTGGGGCGCGGATCGTGCTGCGGCGGGGCGATGTGCGCCGCACGCTGGCGCTGGAGGATTTCTTTCTGGATTACGGCAGGCAGGACCGCGCGCCCGGCGAATTCGTCGAACGCATCCTTGTTCCGCTGCGCCCCACAGCCCGCAGCGGCGCCCGGGCCGGGACCGACAGCGGCGCCGATGCCGCGCCCGGCCCCCGGACCCTGATCGCCGCCTACAAGATCACCAAGCGCCGCGACAGCGACATCACCGCCGTGGCGGCGGGGTTCTGCCTGCAGGTCCATGGCGGGATCATCACCGAGGCGCGGCTGGCCTTTGGCGGCATGGCCGCGACCCCCAAACGCGCCGCCGGGGCCGAGGCCGCGCTGCGGGGCCAGCCCTTTACCCAAGCCAGTTTCGAGGCCGCCGCCCGGGCCGTCGACGGGGATTTCCAGCCGCTGTCGGACATGCGCGCCAGCGCCGCCTATCGCGCGACGGTGGCCCGGAACCTCTTTCGCCGCTTCTGGCTGGAACAGGGGGCGGGTGCCGATCCCGACCGACCCGTGCGGCTGAACCACGCCGTCCCGCAGGCCCTGCGGCAAGCCGTTGCAGCCGAAGCCCCGCCGTTTCCTGGGGCCGAAGCCCCGCCGTCTCTCAAGGCAGGAGAATGACCATGAAGGACGACACCGCACCCCAGGCCACCCCGCAAGAGACCCGGCTGACCGGGCAGGCGCATCAGGACACGGCCCATGACAGCGCCGTCAAGCATGTCACCGGACAAGCCGGATATACCGACGATCTGACCGAGCCCATGGGCACGATCCATGCCTATCTGGGCCTGTCGCAATGCGCCCATGGGCGGATCCGGTCGATGGATTTCACCGACACGCTGGCCCATCCGGGCGTGCTGGGGGTGCTGAGTGCCGCCGATCTGGCGGGGGTCAACGATGTCTCTCCGGCGGGCCATGGCGACGATCCGATCCTGGCTGACGGGCTGGTCCGGTTCTGGGGCCAGCCGGTCTTTGCGGTCATTGCCACGACCCGCGATCAGGCGCGCCGCGCCGCCCATCAGGCGCGCATCGATTACGATCCGCTGCCGCATGTGCTGGACCCGATCGCGGCCCGCGACGCGGCAGCGCGCAAGGGAGACAGGAGTGACGCGGCAGCGCGCGATGAAGACAGGGGCGACGCAGCAGCGGGCAAGGGGGCAGCACAGACCGGGGCAGCACAGACCGGGGCAGCGCAGACCGGGGCAGCGCAGACCGGGGCAGCGCAGACAGAGGCAGCACAGACCGGGGGCGCGCAGGATGACGACAAGGGCTATGTCACCCCGCCGCTGACGCTGCGCCGGGGGGATGCGCCCGCCGCCATGGCCCGCGCGCCGCATCGCATCACGGGCCGCTTCACCATCGGCGGGCAGGATCATTTCTATCTGGAGGGTCAGATCGCGCTGGCCATCCCCGGAGAGGATGACGAGATGGTGCTGCATGTCTCGACCCAGCATCCCAGTGAGGTGCAGCACATGGTCGCCCATGTGCTGGGCGCGCCCGCTCATGCGGTGGTGGTGAATGTGCGCCGGATGGGCGGCGGGTTCGGCGGCAAGGAAACGCAGATGAACCTGTTCGCCTGCATCGCCGCCGTCGCCGCGCGGCGCTGGAACCGCGCCGTCAAGATCCGCCCCGATCGCGACGACGACATGACCGCCACCGGCAAGCGCCATGATTTCGTGGTCGATTACGCGGTGGGCTTCGACGATCAGGGCCGCATTCTGGCGGTGGAGGGCGATTGGTACGCGCGCTGCGGCTTTTCCGCCGATCTGTCGGGGCCGGTCACCGACCGGGCGCTGTTTCACGCCGACAATGCCTATTTCTATCCCGATGTGCGCCTGAGCAGCCATCCGATGCGCACCAACACCGTCAGCAACACCGCCTTTCGCGGCTTTGGCGGCCCGCAAGGCGTGATCGTGGCGGAACGGATGATCGCGGACATCGCCCATGCGCTGGATCTGGACCCGCTGGAGGTGCGCAAGCGCAACCTCTATCAGAACGGCCAGCTGACGCCTTATCATCAGCCGGTCACCGATCAGATCCTGCCCCGGATCTTTGCCGAACTTGAGGTCAGCAGCGATTATCCCGCTCGCCGCCGCGCCGTGCTGGACTGGAACGCCCGGATGAACGCGTGCGGCGGCGTGATCCGCAAGGGCATCGCGCTGGTCCCGGTCAAGTTCGGGATCAGCTTCACCGCCACGCATTTCAACCAGGCGGGCGCGCTGATCCATGTCTATGCCGATGGGTCCATTCAGCTGAACCATGGCGGGACCGAGATGGGGCAGGGCCTGAACACCAAGGTCGCCCAGATCGTGGCCGAGGCGTTCCAATGCGACCTCTCGCGCATCAAGATCACCCGCACGACCACGGAAAAAGTGCCCAACACCTCGGCCACCGCGGCCTCGTCGGGGACCGATCTCAATGGCATGGCGGCGCTGGATGCGGCCGATCAGATCAAGGCCCGGCTGGTGGATTTCGTGGCCGGACGCTGGCAGGTGGCGCCCGACCGGGTGGCCTTCCTGCCCGGCCATATCCGCGCGGGCGATCATCTGATCCCCTTCGATCAGGTCATCAAGGCGGCCTATATGGCGCGGATCCATCTGTCGGCGGCGGGGTTTTACAAGACGCCCGAGATCCATTGGGACCGCGCGACGGGGCAGGGGCGGCCCTTTTATTACTATGCCTATGGCGCCGCGGTGGCCGAGGTCTCGGTCGATACGCTGACCGGGGAATATGTCACCGAGCGGGTCGATATCCTGCATGATGCGGGCCGCTCGCTGAACCCGGTGATCGACAAGGGCCAGGTCGAGGGCGCCTTTGTCCAGGGCGCAGGCTGGCTGACCACCGAGGAATTGTGGTGGGACGCCAAGGGCCGCCTGCGCACCCACGCCCCCTCGACCTACAAGGTGCCGCTGGCCTCGGACCGCCCCCGCATCTTCAACGTGGCGCTGACCGACTGGTCCGAGGCCGCCGCGCGCACCATCAAACGATCGAAAGCCGTCGGAGAACCCCCCTTCATGCTGGGCATCAGCGTCTTCGAAGCCATCACCATGGCCATCGCATCAACCGGAAATCCCAAAACCCCCGTCCATCTCGACACCCCCGCAACACCCGAACGCGTGCTCATGGCCGTCGAGGAAAGGCGGTGATCAGGGTCAGGGTCACAGCGGCGAAGGGATCGACCCCGCGCGAGGCGGGGGCGTGGATGATCGTCACCCCGGACGCGACGCAAGGCACCATCGGCGGCGGCCAGCTGGAATACATGGCCATCGACCGCGCCCGTCAGATGCTGGCGCGGGGCGAGGCCGAGGCGCGCATGGAAATCCCCCTTGGTCCTGAGATCGGGCAATGCTGCGGGGGCCGGGTCACGCTGATGCTGGACCGTCATGCCCCCGACAGCCCCAACCAGCCCAGGGCGCTGATCTTTGGCGCCGGTCATGTGGGCCGGGCGCTGGCCCGGGCGCTGGAGCCTTTGCCCCTTGATGCCACCCTGATCGACAGCCGGGCCGGGGAACTGGCGCTGGCCAGCGGCCCGACCCTGCTGACCCCCTTGCCCGAGGCGCAGATCCGCGAAGCCGCGCCCGGCACGGTCGTCGTCATCGTCACCCATGATCACGCGCTGGACTTTCTGCTGGCCGCCGAGGCGCTGGCCCGGTCCGATCTGCCCTATGTCGGCATGATCGGCAGCGCCACGAAACGCGCGCAGTTCAGCCGGTTCGCCGCTGCGCGCGGCATCGATCCGGCGCCCCTGATCTGCCCCATCGGGGCGGGCTTTTCGCGCGACAAGCGCCCCGAACTGATCGCCGCCTTCACCGCAGCCGAGGTGATGGCCCATCTGACCCATTTTTCTGCAAGGACATCCGCATGCAACAGCTGATCCGGGGCCGCGTTCTGGACTTTCACGCCGACCCTCAGGACACCGACGACAATCACCGCTTCTGGGATGATGGGGCGGTCCTGATCACAGACGGCATCATCACCGCCTGCGGGGATCACGGCGATCTGACGCGGCAGGGCGCGATCCCCGCAGGCGTGGCCGAGGTCGATCACCGGCCTCATCTGATCATGGCGGGCTTTATCGACACCCATATCCATTTCCCGCAGGTTCAGGTCGTGGCGAGCTGGGGCGCGCAACTGCTGGACTGGCTGAACGATTACACCTTTCCCGAAGAGGCGCGTTATGCCCGGCAGGGCCATGCCCCCGTGATGGCCGAAGCGTTTCTGGACCTGCTCAACGCGCATGGCACGACCACGGCGGTGGCCTTCTGTTCGGTTCACAAGCAATCGGCGGATGCGCTGTTCACTGCCGCCCATGCACGCAATATGGCGATGGTGGCGGGCAAGGTGATGATGGACAGGAATGCCCCGCCCGAGGTTCTGGATACGCCCCGGCAGGGCTATGACGACAGCCGGGCACTGATCGCGGAATGGCATGGCAAGGGTCGCCAGCGCTATGCGATCACCCCGCGCTTTGCCATCACCTCCAGCCCAGAGCAGCTGGAGTTGGCGGGCCAGCTGGCAACTGAGCATCCCGATTGCCACATCCAGACCCATCTGTCCGAGAACCGGGCCGAGATCAATTTTACCTTAAGTCTGTATCCCAAGGCGCGGGATTATCTGGATATCTATGACACCTATGGCCTGTTGGGGCCGCGCACTCTGCTGGGCCATTCCATCCATCTGGAACCGCGCGAGATCGCGCGGATGGCCGAGACGGGCAGCCGCGCGGTGTTCTGTCCGACCTCGAACCTGTTTCTGGGATCGGGGCTGTTCGATGCGGGTGGCTTGCGTGATGCCGGGGTGGTGCAGGGCATCGCCACCGATATCGGCGGCGGCACCAGCTATTCCATGCTGGCGACTCTGGCCGAGGGGTACAAGATCCTGCAATTGCAGGATCAGCGTCTGCATCCGCTGGCGGCGTTTCACTGGGCGACGCGCGGCAATGCGATCGCGCTTGGGATGGAGGACCGGATCGGCACCCTTGCGCCCGGCAGCGATGCCGATCTGGTCGTGCTGGACCCCCGCGCCACCCCCGCCATGGCCCTGCGCATGGATCGGGTCGAAACCCTGGCGCAAGAGCTGTTCGTCCTGCAGATCATGGGGGACGACCGCGCCATCGCCCAGACCTATGTGGCGGGCCGGGCGATGAAAGCCACGGACGGCTAGGGCGCCGGGGGAACCCATCGCCCGATCCGCGCCTTGATGGCGATGGAACAGCATCCTGATCTGCAACGGTTCGACCGTCTGGAACATCTGTCTCGCCGCCTTGATGCCGCGTTCCGCATCCCCGGAACGCGGTTTCGCATCGGCTATGACGCGATTGCGGGGCTTTTGCCGGGGATCGGCGATATGGCGGCGGCCCTGCCTGCGGCGTGGATCCTGCTGGAAAGCCGCCGGATGGGGCTGCCGCGGTCAAAGCTGATCCGGCAGGGGGCGAATGTCGCCATCGATACGGTCGTGGGCAGCGTTCCCCTGCTGGGCAGCCTGTTCGACATGGGCTTCAAGGCCAATCTGCGCAATGTCGCGATCCTGCGCGCCCATCTTGAGGGGGTGCATGGTCCGCTCTCTGTCATCCGGACTTTCCCCGACACCAAGATGCCCGACACCAAAATGAAGGACCGCTGAATGGCCAAATTCGTGATTGCGATGGGGGCTGCGCCCCATCTGAAACTGTCGGCCTCGGGCGATGATTTCCATGCCTCGGGACCGTTCATGGCGTTCGACAGCCATGACGCGGCCTTCGATTTCGTGGCAGCGCAAACCGAGACACCGCCGCTGCAGGGCGTCCGCGCCGTCATCGTCGAGGATCTGGCGCTGGAGGATGAGGCGCCCGACTGACGCCGTCATCGGCGTGTCTCTGCCGAAGCCCGGGGCATGGGCGCGCCTCAGCCTCTTTGCGGTTGTCACCGTTCCCCCTGCATCCCAGAACGATGGCAGACACGGCAAGGGGCGGGCATGGGCATGAGGCATTTTTCGACATCGCGGCGCATCGCGGTCCTTGGCGCCGCGCTGTTGGCGCTGGCCAGCTGCGGCGGCGATTCCGCGGGCTTTGGCAAGCCGCGCCACAGCGAGCTGAACTGCATGGAGCGCGCCATCTATTTCGAGGCGAACCGGTCCAGCCGCGACGGCATGGTCGCCGTGGGCAGCGTGGTGATGAACCGCGTCGCATCGGACCAGTTTCCCAATTCGGTCTGCGGCGTGGTCGGGCAAAAGAACCAGTTCGCGCCGGGCGTTTTGTCGCGCCCCATCGATATCGGTCGCGTCCCCGAGGTCCGGCAGGCCGCCCTGTCGGTGCTGCGCGGAGAACGGCATCCCCATGTTGCCAATGCGATGTTCTTTCACACCCACGGATACCGCTTTCCCTATGATAACATGCACTATGTTCTGGTCGCGGGCGGCAATGCCTTTTACGAAAAGCGCCGCAGCCATCTGGTGACGCAGCGCACCCCGCCGCCGCCGATCGAACAAAGCCGTTTTCGCTAGCCGGCGGGCGCGCCCTAGGCTTCACCCCGGCGGCGAAGCGCGATAGAAGGGCGGGGAACAGGGCGCCTGCGGGCGCCGTGACCCCTGCATCCGAACCCAAAGGCGCTTTCCCATGGCCGACGATCTGCTGAACAGCTTCAAGACCGGACCCGATGAACAGGGCCGCTTTGGCATCTATGGCGGGCGCTTTGTCTCCGAGACGCTGATGCCGCTGATCCTGCAGCTGGAGGCCGAATACGAACGCGCCAAGACCGATCCGGCCTTCTGGGACCAGATGAACGATCTGTGGACGCATTACGTCGGCCGCCCCAGCCCGCTGTATTTCGCCGAACGCATGACCGAGCATTTGGGCGGCGCCAAGATCTATATGAAGCGGGACGAGCTGAACCATACCGGCGCGCATAAGATCAACAACGTGCTGGGCCAGATCCTGCTGGCGATCCGCATGGGCAAGACGCGGATCATCGCGGAAACGGGCGCGGGCCAGCATGGCGTGGCCACCGCCACCGTCTGCGCGCGGTTCGGGCTGAAATGCATCGTCTATATGGGCGCGCATGATGTGGAACGCCAATCGCCCAACGTCTTTCGCATGCGCCTGCTGGGGGCCGAGGTGATCCCGGTGACCAGCGGTCGCGGCACGCTGAAGGATGCGATGAACGATGCGCTGCGCGATTGGGTGACCAATGTGCGCGACACGTTCTATTGCATCGGCACGGTCGCGGGGCCGCATCCCTATCCGGCCATGGTACGCGATTTCCAGTCGATCATCGGCAAGGAGGTCCGCGAACAGATCATGCCGCGCGAGGGGCGGTTCCCCGACACGATCATCGCGGCCATCGGCGGCGGATCGAACGCGATGGGGCTGTTCTATCCCTTCCTCGATGACAAAGAGGTGCGGATCATCGGCGTCGAGGCCGGGGGCCGCGGCGTCGACGACCGGATGGAGCATTGCGCCAGCCTGTCGGGCGGGCGCGCGGGCGTGCTGCATGGCAACCGCACCTATCTGCTGCAGGATGATGACGGCCAGATCCTGGAGGGGCATTCGATCAGCGCGGGGCTGGATTATCCCGGCATCGGGCCGGAACATGCCTGGCTGAAGGATATCGGTCGCGCCGAATATGTCAGCATCACCGATGACGAGGCGCTTGGCGCGTTTCAGCTGTGCTGCGCGCTGGAAGGCATCATTCCCGCGCTGGAACCGGCCCACGCGCTGGCCCATGTGATCAAGATCGCGCCCGACCTGCCCGCCGACCATATCATCGTGATGAACATGTGCGGACGCGGCGACAAGGACATCTTCACCGTCGCCAAGCATCTGGGCTTTGACCTGACGGTCTGACGCCGATCAATCCGGCGGCGGTTTCAGCGACCGCCGCCCGCCCCTCCGCCTTCGGGGCGCAGGGCCATGGGGCAGGGCGGGCGCCTTATTCCCCGTCCTTTTCGGCATGGCGCTGCAACAGCTCCAGCGGGACCAGATCCAGCGCGCGTTTATGGGTCGAGGCCAGCACCACCACCGGTGCCGCGAATTCCTGCGCGGCCTGCAGAAAGCGGCTGGCACACAGGCACCAGCGCTGGCCAGCCCGCAGGCCCGGAAAGCCGAATTCCGGGCGTGGCGTGGTCAGGTCATTGCCCAGATAGCGCGACATGGCCAGAAATTCCTCGGTCAGGATCACGCAGACCGTGTGGCTGCCCCGATCCTCGGCCCCCGTATCGCAACAGCCATTGCGATAGAACCCGGTCACCGGCCGGGTCGAGCAGGGCTGCAGCGCGGTGCCCAGAACATTGATAGACGGCTCCATCGGCGTCTCCCTTTTGCAGGGCAGCCTAGGACGGGTGGTCCGGCAAGGGAAGGGGGCAGGGGGTCACAACTGCCGGGGCTGCCAGCGGATCCATCGCCCGTGAAAATCCGCCCGCCCAAGCGACCAGTCGCGCCGCACCCCATCCCACAGCGTCAGATGCAGCCCGGCCCCGTCGCCACCATCCGCCTCCATCGCGACATGGGCGATCGGCGCGTCGGGCGTGGCAGCATCACCGGCGCGGGTCAGCGCGGCGGTGCAGGCGGCGGCGGTCGCGGGCGGAAAATACTGCGCGGCGACGGTGTGAAAGATCATCGTCAGCAGGCCCCGTGCCGGTTCCGACAGCTGCGCCGTCAGCCATGCCCCCGCATCGCCCCGGTCCACCTGCGGCGGATCAGCGCGCGCCATGTCCAGCGCCGCGCGCAGCCGGGCCAGCCGCGCCTGCTGATCGGCCCAGCAATAGGCCATCAGCCGCAGCCCGTCGCGACCGGGATCCAGCGGGTTCAGATCGACGCCCCGGCGGCTGGCAACGGTGATCGCGGCCTTGGGCATCGGCCCCTGCCAGTCGGGGGTCAGCACGACATCCTTGTCAGCGGCGCCCGCGCCATCCGCGCCCAGATGATAGCGGTCGAAATTCAGGTTCAGCCCGGCCGAGGCGCCCAGTTCCAGCAAGCGCAGCGGCAAAGGCGACAGGCCCGCAAGGTGCCGCGCCGCCCCGATCAGCACGGCGGACCGGGCGACCTCGTTCGTCTGCGGCGGGCTGTCCAGCCAGCCCATGATCGTGTCTGCATGATCCCTCAGCATGCGGATCAGCAGATCCTGCGGCAAATCGGCTGCGGCATAGGCGCGCGCCAGATCGGGGGCGGCCCCGGTCAGCACCAGCGCGTGCAATGCCCCGCACAGCCGCAAGGGCAGGCTGTCGGCATTCCCCGAGGGATCGCCCGGCCAGCCCAGCACCCGTGCGGCCAGTGGCCCCGGGCTGGCCTGCAACGCGCCCGGCAGATCGCGGCACAGCGCGGCGGTCAGGGCCGATCCAAGCGCTTCGCAGGCGCGGGACTGTCGCTCAAAGGCGTCGATGACGGCGCTCACCTCACTTGAACCGATCGGTCAGTGCCCGCAGCCGGTCCGCAAGTGATGCGGGTTGGGCATCCTCGGGCGCCGGGGCGGGCTTTGGCTGCGGGCACTGAC
>NZ_RQRT01000009.1 GCF_004335005.1 Paracoccus nototheniae
CGCCAAGGCCCCCCTGTCCAGCCCCCGCAACCCCGCCGAGGCCGCGCTGGAAGCCTTGCGCCGCAAGATCGAGGCCAGTTCGGATTACGTCGGCCTCAGCTTTGCCGCCGAGGCCCGGGCCATGCATGACGGCGACCGCCCCGCCCGGGCGATCCATGGCGAGGCCCGCCCCGAAGAGGCCCGACGCCTGATCGAGGATGGCGTGCCCATCGCCCCCCTGCCCTTTCTGCCCCGCAAACGGACGAACTGACGCCTCGTACCGTCCCGCGCACCGCCCCGTCGCATCGGTCGAGAGGTTCGGTCCAAACCCCGCAGCCCCTTGCCCTTTCCGGCGCGCCCTCCTAAAAGCCCCGCCGACACGCACCCTTTGGCTGGAGGCCCTTGATGCCGCTTCTGGTAATGAAATTCGGCGGGACTTCGGTCGCCGATCTGGACCGGATCAGGAACGCCGCCCGCAAGGTGCAGCGCGAGGTTGATCGCGGTTATGATGTCATCGTCATCGTCAGCGCCATGTCGGGCAAGACGAACGAGCTGGTGGGCTGGGTCGAACAGACCTCGCCCTTGTTCGATGCGCGCGAATACGATGCGATCGTCAGCTCGGGCGAGAATGTGACCGCCGGACTGATGGCCCTGACCCTGCAGGAAATGGGCGTGCCCGCGCGCAGCTGGCAGGGCTGGCAGGTGCCGATCAACACCACCGCCGCCCATTCCGCCGCCCGCTTCGTGGATATCCCGCGCCGCAATCTGGATCAGAAATTCGCCGAGGGCTTCAAGGTTGCGGTCGTCGCGGGCTTTCAGGGCGTGGCACCGGACGGGCGCATCACCACGCTTGGACGCGGCGGGTCGGACACGACCGCCGTGGCCTTTGCCGCAGCCTTCGGGGCCGAGCGTTGCGATATCTATACCGATGTGGACGGCGTCTATACGACCGATCCGCGCATCACCTCGCGCGCGCGCAAGCTGCCGCGCATCGCCTTCGAGGAAATGCTTGAACTGGCGTCTCTTGGTGCCAAGGTGCTGCAGACGCGGTCGGTGGAACTGGCGATGCGCTACAAGGTGCGGCTGCGGGTGCTGTCCTCGTTCGAGGAGACCGACGAAAATTCCGGCACGCTGATCTGCGATGAGGATGAAATCATGGAATCGAAAGTCGTCAACGGCGTCGCCTCTTCGCGCGACGAGGCCAAGATCACGCTGGTCACGGTCGAGGATCGCCCCGGCATTTCCGCCGCGATCTTTGCGCCTCTGGCCGATGCGGGGGTGAATGTGGACATGATCGTCCAGAACATCTCGGAAAAGGATTACGACGATCACCCGGGATCGGTGACCGACATGACCTTTTCGGTGCCGATCAATCAGGTCGAACGCGCCAAGCGCGCCATGGAAGAGGCGCGCCAGTCGGGCCATATCGCCTATGACGAGCTGGTCGTGGATACCGAGGTCGCCAAGGTCAGCGTCGTGGGCATCGGCATGCGCAGCCATACGGGCGTCGCCGCGCGCATGTTCAAGGCGTTGGCCGATGAAAACGTCAACATCAAGGTCATCGCGACCAGCGAGATCAAGATTTCGGTCCTGATCGACCGGAAATACATGGAACTGGCCGTGCAGGCGCTGCATGATGCCTTTGAACTGGACAAGGCATAAGCCTTGCACGTTCGGCCCCGGACCGGGGCCCATAGGCAGGCGGAAGGCGGGCCCAGGCAATGCAGGATCGCACAGAAAGCGACTCGCGCAAGCTGCTGCGGCGGCTGAAAGACATTCTGGCGGCCGCAGGCGGCGGTCAGGATCGTCTGGACGAGATCACCCATCACATTGCCGATTCGATGGGAACCGAGGTCTGTTCGATCTATCTGTTCCGCGATGCCGACACGCTGGAGCTGAGCGCGACCGAAGGCCTGCGCCCGGAAGCCGTGCATCAGACCCGCCTGCGCCTTGGCGAGGGTCTGGTGGGCCGCGTCGCGCGGACGGGCCGCCATGTGAACACCGCCGATGCGCCGTCCCAGCCCGGTTTCCGCTTCATGCCCGAAACCGGGGAAGAGGTGTTCCCCGCCTTTCTGGGCGTGCCGATCCAGCGCGTCGGCGAACGCCTTGGCGTGCTGGTCGTGCAATGCGCCACCGCCCGCCAGTTCAGCGATGACGAGGTTTACGGCCTTGAGGTCGTCGCCATGGTGCTGGCCGAAATGACCGAACTGGGCGCCTTTCAGGGCAGCCATTCCGACAGCCTGCCGCAGGCCCACCGCTTTCCCCTGATGCTGCGCGGCGCCACCGGGCAGGAAGGCGCGGCCGAGGGGCATGTCTGGCTGCACGAACCCCGCGTGGTCGTCGCCAATCCGGTGGGCGACGATCCCGATAAGGAACATGCCCGCCTGCACGAAGGCGTGGAAACGCTGCGCCTGACCGTCGACAAGATGGTCGCCGCCGCCGATATGGGCGGCGAGGGCGAACATGCCGCCGTGCTGGAAACCTATCGGATGTTCGCCCATTCGCGCAGCTGGCTGAAGCGGATGGAAGAGGACATCCGCCTTGGCCTGTCCGCCGAGGCCGCCGTCGAAAAGGAACAATCCGCCGCCCGCGCCCGGCTGGAAATGGCCGCCGATCCCTATCTGCGCGACCGGCTGCACGATCTGGACGATCTGTCGAACCGCCTGCTGCGCATCCTGACCGGGCAAGGCAGCGATACCGGGGCCGAAATGCCGGTCGATCCGATCCTTGTGGCGCGCAATATCGGCCCGGCGGAACTGTTGGAATATGGCCGCCGGTTGCGCGGCGTGGTGCTGGAGGAAGGGTCGGTCGGCAGTCATGCCGCGATCGTCGCGCGGGCGCTGGCCATTCCGCTGGTCATCCATGCGGGTCGCATCACCTCCGAGGCGCTGAACGGCGATGCGATTCTGGTCGATGGCGATCAGGGCGTGGTGCATCTGCGCCCCGAGGAATCGGTCGCCAAGGCGTTTCAGGACAAGATCGCCATGCAGGCCGAGGCGCAGGACCGCTATGCCAGCCTGCGCACCCTGCCCGCCACCGGCACCTGCGGCACGACGGTCCAGCTGTACATGAATGCCGGGCTGATGGCCGACCTGCCCTCGCTGGAGGGGTCGGGGGCCGAAGGGGTGGGCCTCTTCCGCACCGAATTGCAGTTCCTGATCCGCAGCCATGTGCCGCGCCGCGCCGAACTGGCGGGCCTGTATGCCCGGGTGATGGACAATGCGCAGGGCAAGCCGGTGATCTTCCGCACGCTGGATATCGGGTCCGACAAGGTGCTGCCCTATATGAAGCCGCAGGACGAACCCAATCCGGCGATGGGCTGGCGGGCGATCCGGGTCGGTCTGGACAAGCGCGGCGTCTTGCGGATGCAGCTGCAGGCGCTGATCCGAGCATCCGTCGGGCGGCCGCTGCATGTGATGTTCCCCTTTGTCGCCGACATCACAGAATACGAGGCCGCGCACCGCATCCTGATGCAGGAACTGGCGCGCGAACAACGGCTTGGCCACGCGATGCCAAGCGATATCCGGGTCGGCGCCATGTTGGAAACGCCGTCCATGGCCTTTGCGCCCAAGCGGTTCTTCGAGATGTGCGATTTCATCTCGATCGGCGGCAATGACCTGAAACAGTTCTTTTTCGCCGCCGACCGGGAAAACGAACGGGTGCGGCGGCGCTATGACACGCTGTCAGTGTCCTTTCTGGCGCTCTTGCGCCAGATCATCGCGCGTTGCGACGAGGCGCGGGTGCCCTTGTCCTTTTGCGGCGAGGATGCCGGGCGCCCGATCGAGGCGCTGGTCTTTGCCGCCCTTGGCATCCGGCGGCTGTCGATGCGCCCGGCCTCGATCGGGCCGGTCAAGCATCTGATCCGCCGCGTTGACATCGCCGGATTACGCAACGTCATCGATCAGGCCGAGGCCGAGGGGCTGACGACGGTCCGCGCCCCGGTTACCGCATGGCTGGCCCGCCAGTAAGCAAGGGACCGCCAGCAAACAAGGCATTGACGGCAAGGAATCGACCGGCCGTTTCACTCTTGCTTGCAAGGGCGTTCCCGGTCGATAAGCTGACGACTTGGTGAGCAAGCTTGCTGCGCTGCGGCAAGATGCCTATACTTCAACGGTTCCATCGAGACATTCCCACACATGAAGCGCCGTCAATTCCTTAATGCCGCCACAGCCCTTGCCGCAGGCGGTTCGCTGATGGCGGTCCCCGCTCAGGCGCAGGCCCCTGCCGACGATCAGCCGGCGGGCTTTGGCCCGCCCGCGCCGGCGCCGTTCGATTTCGAACAGGTCGCCGCGCTGGCCGAGGAGCGGTCCTTGCGGGTCTATGTCCAGCCGATCTCGGAACTGGTCGGCACCTTTGCCGATCTGGATTACGACGATTATCGCGGCATCCGCTTTCGCCGCGATCTGGACCCGCTGGCCGGTCATACCGCCTTTGGCGTGGACCTGCTGTCGCCCGGTTCGATCTTTTACGAACCGGTCCAGATCAATCTGGTCCGCGACGGCGTCACCCGCCCCATCCCCTTCGACCCCGAGATGCTGGAGTTCGATCCCGCGCAATTCCCCGATGGCCCCGATCTGAACACGATCGGCAATATGGGCTGGTCGGGCTTTCGCATGCGTACGGTTCTGAACCGTCCCGGCATCATGGACGAGTTCGCCGTCTTTCAGGGCGCCAGCTATTTCCGCGCCGTGGCGCGTGGCACGCTGTATGGCCTGTCCGCCCGCGGTCTGGCGATCAAGACCGGCAGCCCGGATGGCGAGGAATTTCCGCTGTTCACCGATTTCTGGATCGTGGAACCCGAACCGGGCCAGCACACCGTCCGCATCTATGCGATCCTCGACAGCCGGTCGGTTGCCGCGGCGTTCCAGTTCGATATCTCGCCCGGTGCGGTGACGATGGTGCGCACGCGCGTGGCGCTGTTCCCGCGCACCGATCTGCGCGAAACCGGAATCGCGCCGCTGACCTCGATGTTCTGGTTCAGCCCGGCCTCGCGCCGCGAGGTCGACGATTACCGGCCGGCCTGCCATGACAGTGACGGGTTGCAGATGCAGACCGGCGCGGGCCAGTCGCTGTGGCGCGGGCTGATGGCACCGCGCAAGATCCAGCTGTCCAGCTTTGTGGACACCAACCCGCAGGGCTTTGGTCTGGTCCAGCGCCCCCGCGATTTCGAGACCTATCAGGATGCCGAGGCGATGTATCATCTGCGCCCCTCGGCCTGGATCCAACCCGACGGGGACTGGGGCGAGGGCGAGGTGCGGCTGATCGAGATCCCGGTCGAGAACGAGTTCAATGACAATATCGTCAGCTATTGGCTGCCCAAAGAGCCGCTGATCCGGGGCGAACGCCGCGAATTCCGCTATCGGATGAGTTTCGCGGCCCTGCCGCCAAGCGAGTTGCCCCTTGCCAAGGTGCGGCAGGTCCGGTCGGGCCGGTCGATCAATGTCGAAACGACGCGCAGCTATGTCATCGATTTCGATCTGGGCATGTTCCGCGAAACCCTGCCGAATTATCAGGTCAGCGCCTCGGACGGGCGGATCGTGCATGCCTATATCAAGGCGTTGCCCGAACAGAACGCCCTGCGGCTGGCCTTTGAATTCGAGCCGGGCCGCATCGAGCTGGCCGAATTGCAGGCCGTGCTGACCGATCCCGACGGGCTTGCGCTGAGCGAGACCTGGCTGACGCGCTGGACCGCATGACCCTGGCCCCCGACATGCCGCAGGCAAGCGGCCCCGACGCGGTGACGGATCGGGCGGCAGATCGGGCGGCGGGCCGGGGCGTGACCCCGGCCATCGTGCCGCCGCTGGCGCCGCTGGCGATGCCGGTGCAGGATTTCGCGGCGGCACCGCACGGCGGGCCGGGTCGGCAGACCAACGGCCTCAGGGTCTGGCTGGCACGGCTGATCGCCTTTGGCGGCATGGCGGCGCTGGCCGTCATCGGCTTTACTCAGATGCTGGCGGCCTTTGGCGCCAATCCGACGCCGATGCAGATCGCCCTGCTGGTGCTGTTCGTGCCGACATTCGCATGGGTCGGGTTTTCCTTCTGCGGCTCTCTGGCGGGGTTTCTGGCCCCGGCCCTGACCACCCCCGACGGTCCAAACGAGGCGCGGCTGGTGGTCGTCATGCCAATCTATCACGAGGATGTGGCAGTCAGCACCGGCTTGCTGGTGGCCCTTGCGCGCGAGATGGACGCCCTTGGCATGACCGGGGCCGAGATCTTCGTGCTGTCCGACACCCGCAATCCCGATATCGCGGTGAACGAGACGCTGGTGATCGATGCCGCCCGCGCCCTGTCGCCCTTGCCGATCTGGTATCGCCGCCGCCTGACCAACGAGGATCGCAAATCCGGCAATCTGGCGCAATTCGTGCGCAACTGGGGCGGACGCTATGACCAGATGGTCGTGCTGGACGCCGACAGCGTGATGTCGGGCGCCACGATCAAGGCGCTGTCGGCGCGCATGAATGCCGATCCGCGCATGGGCCTGATCCAGACCATGCCGATGCTGGTCGGAGGCGAGACGATCTTTGCCCGGCTGACCCAGTTCGCGGGCCGGGTCTATGGCCCGATGATCGCGCGCGGCGTGGCCGCATGGTCGGGCAATACCGGCAATTACTGGGGTCACAACGCCATCATCCGGGTCGAGGCTTTTGCCCGCGCCTGCGGTCTGCCCACCCTGCCCGGCCAGCCGCCCTTCGGCGGTACCATCCTCAGCCACGATTTCGTCGAGGCGGCGGCGATGTGCCGTGCCGGATGGACCGTGCGGCTGGATCACGACCTGCGCGGCAGCTATGAGGGTTGCCCGCCGACGCTGCTGGACATGGCCGCGCGGGAACGCCGGTGGGCGCAGGGCAACCTGCAGCATTCCCGCCTGCTGCGCATCCGCGGCTTGCGCGGTCTCAGCCGGGCGCATTTCATCATCGGCATCATGGGCTTTCTGATGAGCCCCCTGTGGCTGGCGCTGATCCTTGTGGGTCTGGTCCTGTCGGCCACGGTGCTGTTGTCCACGCCGGAATATTTCCCGAACGCTTATCAGCTGTTTCCCGAATGGCCGGTCTTTGACAGCCGCCGGATGCTGTGGCTGTTCGCGGGCGCGATGACGCTGCTGCTGCTGCCCAAGTTCATCGCCACCTTCCGCGCCTGGATGCGGCCTCTGGCGCGCAATTCCGGTGGCCGGGTGCGCATCTTTACCAGCGCGATCTTTGAAACCATCCTGTCGGCCCTGATCGCGCCCGTGCAGATGCTGGTTCAGACCCGCCAGATCTTCGAGATCCTGTCGGGCCGCGACAGTGGCTGGGACGCGCAGACCCGCGCCGGATCGATGCCCTCATGGGGGGTCGTGGCGCGCCATCACTGGGCGCATGTGGTGCTGGGCGCGCTGACGCTTTTGGTGCTGGCGACGTTTTCGCCCGAACAGCTGATCTGGCTGTCGCCGATTTTGGCCGGGCTGATCCTGTCGCCGCTGACCTCGCGCCTGTCGGCCAGCCCGGTCTTTGGCCGGTGGGCGCGGCTGCGCGGGCTGCTGGTCACCCCCGAGGAACGCGATCCCCCCGCCATCCTGACCGAGGCCGCCGCGATTTCGCGCAGCCTGCCCCGCCCGGTGCCGGGCCGGAACGGGTTGATGCGGCTTGGGGATGATCCCGACCTGCTGGCCCGCCATGTCGCCATGCTGGCGCCGCTGCCCGATGATCTGCCGCGCCCGTTGCGGCTGGCCCGCGTCACCGCAGGCGCCAAGATCGACCATGCCGCGACGCGCGCGCAGGCGCTGGACGATCTGGACGCGCCCGAGACCGACGCCATGCTGCTGGACCCGACGCTCCTGACCCGGTGGAGCCGCCTGCCCGCATGAACCGTGTTATCGCGCTGGATATGCTGCGCGGCTATGCGCTGGTCAGCATCATGGTCAACCACATGCCGATCTCGGCGATGCGGCATGTGACGCTGCCCAATTTCTCGATCTTCGATGCGTCCGAGATGTTCGTGCTGCTGTCGGGCTTTCTGGTCGGCATCGTCTGGCGCGGCCTCGAGGCGCGCGAGGGGCGCCGCATGGTGCAGCGCCGCTTTGCCCGCCGTGCCTTCGAGGTCTGGCGCGCGATGATTATCGGTGCCGTGCTGATGGCGCTGCTGTCGGCGGCGCTGCTGGCCGTGGACCGGCCCCATACGGCGATCTGGAACCAATATGCGATCTGGGTGCTGGAAAATCCGCTTGGGTTCATCGGCACGGTCGCGACATTCTGGGTGCAGCCCAACATCATCGATGTGCTGGCGGTCTATGTGATCCTGATCACCCTGTCGCTGATCGTCGTGCCCGCGATGCTGCGCTGGCCGTGGCTGGTGGCCCTCGGCTCGGTGGCCCTGTGGTGGCATGCGCCACAGCTGAACGCGATGGTGCCCAATCACCGGGTCGAAAACGGGTTCCTGTTCAACCCGTTCGGCTGGCAGATGCTGTTCTATACCGGCGTGGCGATGGGATTGTTCCGCCAGCGGATCATGGAAACCCTGTGGCCGTGGCGCCATGTGGTGACCGTGCTGGCCTTGGGCATGTTCGCCTTTGGCAGCGCCATCGTCATCGGCGCCCGCATCGGCGAACCGGCGCTGGAGTTTCGCCGCGCGCTGATGCAGGTCTATGGCACGATCGACAAATGGAGCCTGGACGGCACCCGCTATCTGGCCATCGTCGCCGCCGCATGGCTGGTGGCGGTGCCCTTGGCGCGAGTGATGGAAAAGCTGGCCGCCACCCGCCCCGGTGTCGCGCTGCAGCAGATCGGCAAGGGCGGGCTGTTTTCCTTTGTCGCCTGCGTGCTGCTGTCGGTGCTGGGCGATGCGTTTCAGATGACCCCCGCCGATCAGCCGATCTGGCAGCGGCTGATGGTCGATCTGTGGGCCTGTCTGACGCTATGGTGGCTGTCGGCCCTGTGGCTGGATTTTGGCGCCCCGTGGCAGCGCGCCCTGAAAGACCGCCGCGCCGCCAGAAAGCGCCCCGCCTGACGGGCCCTCAGGGGCAGGAGGCCTCGGCCTCGACAGGACGGGCTTGGCGGGTCGTGGTGGCGTTGTAGTCGATGATGGCGTTCCAGCGCGGGTTGTCGTCCATCACATGGCGCCGCGCGCCCCAGAACCCGGCGCGGCCCGGACCTGCCACCTCGACAAAGACGTTGAAGAATTCGCCCCCGGCTTCGGCAAAGCGGGTCAGGGCCTGCGTGTACAACTGGCCCATCTGGTCCGAGTAATGAAACCGCGTATAGAAATTCAGCAGACCGGGATCGGCCTCCAGCGCGTCATGGTCGGGGGTGACATGGCTGCCCCCCTCGTACATGACCAGCGCCAGCCCGGCATCGTCGGCAATGGCCTTCTGCGCCTCCCACATGGCTTGCAGGCCATCCATCGTGGTCCCGGCCTCCTCGCCCGACACATGACGACCGTCCAGCACCTGTTCGGCCATCAGGGCGAAGGCCTGTGGTTCGCCCATCTCGCGCCATGACTGGATCAGGGGCACATTGGCCGGACGCCCGAGGCCACCGTCGAAATAGCCGGTGACGGCATAGGCGTCGAAATGCGTCTTGGGCGGCTGGCGCCCTGTTTCGGCGGCGACCCACAAGGGGGCGTCCAGCGCCGAATGGTTCAGATCGATCCATGCGGTATGGGCGGTGATGACCTTGCGATAGCGGCTGGCATCGCAGCCATAGACCGCATCCAGCAGCACGGCCATATCTGCCGACTTGCCGCCATAGACCTGCATCCAGCCGTCGCCTTGGCCCGGCCACAAGGCCTCGGCCTGCTGCAGCGCCCAGTGGCACTGTTCGAACTGGAAATTCCAGACCTCGTTCGAATATTCGTAATAGGCGCGCAGCCCGGGGTCCAGATTGTCGCGGACATAGCTGGCAAAGCGGGTGATGTAATCGTCGGTGGCCAGATGCGGAAAGCAGAACCACGGATCGACGCCCAGATCATTGGCAAGGGTCACCATCACCTCGACCGGCACGCCGAATGTCCAGGTGGCCGAGGTCAGGGTGGGCCGGTCGGACCAGTCCGACACGGTGCTGTTGTTCGTGGCCATCCAGTCCATGAACCGGATCACCCCAAAGCTGCGGATCAGGTCCAGCCAGACGGGGCGAAAGATCTGACCGTCGTCATGGGCGGCCTGCAACGATGCGTGGATGCAGCGGAAATTGCGTGCCGGATTGCCCGGGGCCAGATCGGACAGATCGACCACCACGATCCCGCTATCCGAGGTTTCATAGTCGAATTCGGCCCAACCCTCGCCCTGCGTCACATTCGTGCAGGTGCCGTTGATCGCGACGGTGGCCGCGCCGTCCCACGTCATCCGGTAATGGCCGCTCAGGCTGGTATCGTCGGCCGCCAGGTCGCACAGGATCACCGTACCGACCGAGGTCGCATCATCGGGGATGCTGACGGGCCAGCCGCCTTCGTCCAGATGCCCGCCCTCGGCCAGCTGAGCATGGGTGTGGGACACGAATTCGTCGGGCCTGCGGCCCATCCATTCCCGGCTGTGGCGGAAGACGTCGATGAAGGGCTGCGCAGCCTCCCAATCGGCGATGCCGGACAATCCGACCGCGACCGGCACGGGCCCCGCAGCGCCCGTGCCCTGCGCAAGGGCCGCCCCGCCGCGTCCAAGAACCGCCACCGGAATGGGAAGACAGGCGGCAGCGCCCAGCAAAAGAAGGCTACGTCGTTTCATAAGGCATCCCTGATTGGTCTTTAAACGTCGCAGGGAATTGCCCGCTAGTCGAGACGGTTTATCCACAATTCCCTGCGACATAGGCGCGAATCGGGGGCCGCACGGGGGCGACTGCGATCACCAAAGTGCCGCAAAACCGGTCGGACCATCAAAGATGAACCGGATCATTTGCAGAATTTGCCCAAACGGTAAGGTTTTCCACCGTTTCACTTCGCGGCTGCATGGCGTCTGATCGGGCTGTTCCGTGAGTGGTGACATTTCGGTGTCAGGAACAGGCGGCGTCAGGTTGGGTTGCCTTGACCGGCGCCGCCACCGAGCAGACCCGGGACAGAAAAATGCCGGCCGCCGGAGATATCCGGGGCCGGCATTGTCAGTCGCGATCAGATCAGAGGGGGATCAGGCGCCGCTGAGGGTCTTAGCGACCTCGGCTGCGAAATCCTCTTCCTTCTTCTCGATGCCTTCGCCGACGGCGACGCGGGCAAAGCCCACGATGGTGGCGCCCTGTTCCTTGGCGGCTTCCGCCACGGTCAGGTCGGGGTTGATGACGAATTTCTGACCGGTCAGCGTGACCTCTTCAAAGAACTTCTTCATCCGGCCTTCGATCATCTTGGCGATGACGGCATCGGGCTTGCCCGATTCGCGGGCCTGCTCGGTCAGAACCTGCTTTTCACGCTCGACCAGAGCGGGGTCCAGATCGGCCTCGCCAAGCGAGGCGGGCGCAGTGGCCGCGACATGCATCGCGATCTGACGACCGATCTCGGCATTGCCGCCGTCCAGACCGACCAGAACGCCGATCTTGCCCATGCCATCGGTGGCCGCGTTATGCACATAATGCACGACGGTCGGCGCAGTCACGACGACCATGCGGCGCAGGGACATGTTCTCGCCGATCTTGGCGATCGCGTCGGTCAGGATTTCCGAAACGGGCTTGCCGTCGATCGTCGCGGCCTTCAGCGCCTCGACATCGTCGACCTCAAGCGCGGCCTGGGCGATCTTGCGCACCATGGCCTGGAATTCTTCGTTCTTGCCGACGAAATCGGTTTCCGAGTTCACCTCGACCGCGACGCCCTTGCCATCCTTGACGGCGACGGCGACCAGACCTTCGGCGGCCACGCGGCCCGATTTCTTGGCGGCTTTCGACAGACCCTTGGCGCGCAGCCAGTCGACGGCGGCTTCCATGTCGCCTTCGGTCTCGGTCAGGGCTTTCTTGGCGTCCATCATGCCTGCGCCGGTCATCTCGCGCAGTTCCTTCACCATCGCTGCGGTGATTGCCATATCCGTCTCCTCTGTGATCAACGCGTCAGGCGGGGCATATCCCCGCCTGACGACAATTCGATGAAATGGGGTTGATCCCTGCGGATCAGGCCTCGGCCACAGCCTCTTCGGCGGCGGGCGCGTCTTCCATCAGCTCTTCCGGTGCATCGGCCAGCGAGCCCAGATCGACGCCCGAAGCGCCCATATGCGCGGTCATCCCGTCAAGGGCGGCGCGGCTGACCAGATCGCAATAGAGCGAGATGGCGCGGGCCGCATCGTCATTGCCCGGAATGATATAGTCGATGCCATCGGGCGAGCAGTTGGTGTCGACCACGGCCACGACCGGAATGCCCAGCTTTTTGGCTTCCAGAATGGCAAGGTCTTCCTTGTTCACGTCGATGACGAAGATCAGGTCGGGAAGGCCGCCCATGTCGCGGATGCCGCCAAGCGAGGCTTGCAGTTTCGATTGCTCGCGCTCCAGCTGCAGGCGCTCTTTCTTGGTCAGGCCTTCGGCGCCACCGGCCATTGTCTCGTCGATCGCCTTCAGGCGGTTGATCGACTGGCTGACGGTTTTCCAGTTGGTCAGCGTGCCGCCCAGCCAGCGGTGGTTCATATAGAACTGTGCCGACTTTTCAGCCGCCTCGGCGATCGAACGCTGAGCCTGACGCTTTGTGCCGACGAACAGCACGCGGCCGCCCTTGGCGACCGTATCGCGCACGACCTGCAGGGCTGCGTCCAGCATGGGCAGCGTCTGCGTCAGGTCGAGGATGTGAATGCCGTTGCGGTCACCATAGATGAACTCGCCCATACGGGGGTTCCAGCGTTGGGTCTGGTGACCATAGTGAACGCCAGCTTCCAAAAGCTGACGCAGCGTGAATTCGGGAAGCGCCATGACAGTGTCCTTTCCGGTTTGCGCCTTGGCAAGGGATCTCAGGGCGAATGCCCCAACCGGTGGACCTTGTGCGGATATCTCCCGCAAAAGGCCCGCCCCTGCCTGTGAAGTGAGCGCGCCTTAGACCGCGCACGCCGCCGATGCAAGCGGATTCGCAAATCGCGCGCCCCGGGGCATGGTCCGATAGCGTTAACAAAGACGCCCCGGGGGGCTGTCTTTCGCTTGCATCGTCGTGGGCTTTCGGTTCAGGTTCGGGGCGATTTTTCCCGACCTGCAGGTGCGCCATGACCCCCGAAATCCAGTCGCAGAAAACCAAGGCCCTGTGCCAGCTGGCCCCGGTGATCCCGGTCATCGTCATCCGCGATGCCACCCGCGCCGCCGATCTGGCCCGCGCGCTGGTCACCGGCGGATTGCCGGTGCTGGAGGTGACGCTGCGATCCGACGCGGCGCTGGACGCGATCCGCGCCATGGCGGGGATCGAGGGCGGGCATGTCGGCGCGGGCACCGTGCTGACGCCCGACGACGCCAAACGCGCCAAGGATGCGGGGGCGAAATTCGCCGTCTCTCCGGGCCTGACCGACCGCCTGATCGCCGCCTGCGCCGATCTGGAACTGCCGCTGCTGCCGGGCGCCGTCACCGCCTCCGAGGTGATGCGGGCGTCCGAGGCGGGCTTTGACATGCTGAAATTCTTTCCCGCCGAGGCCGTGGGCGGGGCGCCCGCGCTGAAGTCGCTGGCAGGCCCGCTGCCGCGCATCAGTTTCTGCCCGACCGGCGGCGTGTCGCCCCAGAATGCCCACAGCTATCTGTCGCTGCCCAATGTGATCTGCGTGGGCGGCAGCTGGATCGTCACCGATGCCGATGTCGCCGCAGGCAACTGGCAGGCGATCGAGGACCGCGCCCGCACCGCCGCCGCCCTGCCCCGCGGCTGACGGGCATCATGAGCGATCTGGCGCGCGCCCGCCGAAACACCCTGATCCTTGTGCTGGCTCAGGCGATTCTGGGCGCGCAGATGTCGGTCATCTTCATCGTGGGCGGGCTGGCGGGGCAGATGCTGGCCCCGAACCCCTGCATCGCGACCCTGCCCCTGTCGATGATCATTCTGGGGTCCGCGCTGTCGGCGCGGCCCCTGTCGCGCTTCATGCAGGCGCGGGGGCGGCAGGCGGGGTTCCTGCTGGCCGTGCTGGCCGGAGGCCTGGGGGCGGCGGTGGCGGCTTCGGCCTTGTGGATCGGGTCGTTCTGGCTGTTCATGGCGGGTTCCATGCTGACCGGCATCTATATGTCGGCCCAGGGCTTCTATCGCTTTGCCGCGACCGATACCGCGCCCGAGGATTACGCCCCCCGCGCGATCAGTCTGGTCATGGCGGGCGGTCTGGCCGCCGCGATCATCGGCCCGGCACTGGTGCGGCTGACCAGCGATCTGACCGTCGTGCCGTTCCTGGCCACCTATCTGGCGGTGATCGCGCTGAACCTGACGGGGCCGTTCCTGTTCGCCTTTCTGGACATCCCGCGTCCACCCGCCCCCCTGCCCGGCGCCGCCGCCGGGCGCCCGATGGGTCAGATCCTGCGCAGCCCCGCCATCGCCGTGTCGATGATCTGCGCGATGGTGTCCTATGCGCTGATGAACCTGGTGATGACCTCGACGCCGCTGGCGGTGGTGGGCTGCGGCTATGACACAGCCGATGCCGCCAATATCGTCAGCGCGCATGTGCTGGCCATGTTCGCCCCCAGTTTCGTGACCGGGTATCTGATCACCCGCTTTGGGGCGGAACGGATCGTCGGGCTGGGGCTGGTCATTCTGGCCTCGGCCGGGGCGGTCGCCCTGTCGGGCATCGCGTTGGAGCAGTTCTATGTCGCGCTGGTGCTGCTGGGGATCGGCTGGAACTTCGGCTATATCGGCGCGACCACCATGCTGACCCGTGCCCATGCCCCGTCCGAACGGGGCCGGGTGCAGGGGATGAACGATTTCGTGGTCTTTGGTGGGGTGTTCCTGGCCTCGCTGTCGTCGGGCGGGCTAATGAACTGTTCGGGCGGAACCGTGCAGGCGGGGTGGAGCGCGGTCAATCTGGCGATGCTGCCGTTTCTGGTGCTGGCCGGTGCGGCGCTGATCTGGCTGGTGATGCGGCCAAGACCGGCGTGAGGATTGTGGCGGCGTGAGGACCGGGGGGTTCACACCCCCGGACCCCTGTGGGATATTTTCATGAAGAAGAAGCGCTAGATCAGAGTTTTTTGTTCCGGCGCTGCGGGTTTGCGGCGTTTGGGTTTGTCGGGGGCGCCCTCGGGGCGGACCGGGATGCGGCGGTCGCCTGCGAATTGCAGCTCCAGTCGCGGGGATTGCTGCGCGGCCTCGGGGGCGGTGACGACGCGGCCATCGGGGGTGCGCACGATCACGAAGCCGCGGCGCAGGGTTTCGTCGGGCCCAAGCGACTGGCGCATCCGGTCAAGGCGGGTCAGCGCATCGCCGCGTTGCGACAGGGCGCGGCGCAATCCGGCACCGAGGCGACCATCCAGTTCGACCAGCCGGGCGCGCTGCTGCCGGGTGGCACTGCGGGCCACAGCCTCGACCCGCTTCAGAGAGCTGTCCAGACGTTCCTGCAACTGGGTCAGGCGGTCGCGGGGGCGTTCCAGACGGCGGCTGCGGGCCACGTCCAGCCGGGTGGCCGCGCGGTCCAGCCCGTGGCGCTTGGCGGCGGTGAACTGGCGCAGCGTGGCCGCAGGCATGGGCCGGGCCGCCAGCCGGTCGCGGCGCCGGTGCAGCGACTGGCGCAGGGCCGGGTCCAGCCGCGCGCCCCACAGGTCCAGACGCTGACGCGGCCCTTCGGTCAAGGCCGAGGGGCGGCCCATCGCGCGGGCCAGATCGCGCAGCCTTTGGCGCGGGCGTTGCAGCCCATGGGCATTGGCGCGGGCCATGCGGGCGCCAGCCTCGGCCATCCGCGCGGCCAGCTCGGCCCGGACGGGGACGGCGATTTCTGCAGCGGCCGTCGGCGTCGGCGCGCGCCGGTCCGAGGCGAAATCGATCAGCGTCGTGTCGGTCTCATGCCCCACCGCCGAGATCAGCGGGATGGCGCTGTCGGCGGCGGCGCGCACGACGATCTCTTCGTTGAAGCCCCACAGATCCTCCAGACTGCCGCCGCCCCGCGCGACGATGATCAGATCGGGACGCGGCACCGGGCCATCATCCCCAAGCGCGTTGAAGCCCCGGATCGCGGCGGCCACCTGCGGCGCGCAATCCTTGCCCTGAACCGCCACCGGCCAGATCAGAACCCGGGTCGGAAAGCGTTCCCGCAACCGATGCAGGATGTCGCGGATCACCGCCCCCGAGGGCGAGGTGACCACCCCGATCACGCGCGGCAGAAACGGCAGGGCGCGCTTGCGGTCCTGATCGAACAGCCCCTCGGCGGCCAGTGCGCGGCGGCGCTTTTCCAGCATCGCCATCAGCGCGCCCTGCCCCGCAGGTTCGATCTGATCGACGATCATCTGATATTTGGACTGGCCCGGAAAGGTCGTCAGTCGGCCCGTGGCGATGACCTCCATTCCCTCTTCCGGGGTCTGGATCAGCCGCGCTGCCTGACCCTTCCACGTCACGGCGGCCAGCACGGCCCGGTCGTCCTTGAGATCAAAATACAGATGCCCGGAGCCGGGCCGCGACACACGCCCGACCTCGGCCCGGACCCGGACGCGGCCGAACTGATCCTCGATGCTGCGCTTGAGGGCGCCCGACAGTTCGGACACGGTAAAGGCATGGGCATTGTTGCCAGCGGCCCCGTCATCCGGGGCATCGTCATCGATCAGGTCCATCCGGGCAGGTCCATGCAGCTTGTTCCCCTTGGCCCACCAGACTAGAACGCCGCAAGGTCAAGCGAAAGGGCGGCAGATGAATATCCTGATCCTGGGCGGCGGCGGGCGCGAACATGCGTTGGCATGGGCCATCCGGCAAAACCCGAAATGCGACCGGCTGATCGTGGCGCCGGGCAATGCGGGCATCGCGGGGGTTGCGGAATGCGCCGATCTGGACGTGCTGTCGCGCGCCGATGTGCTGGAATTCGCCCAAGGCAACGCCGTGGATTTCGTCGTCGTGGGCCCCGAGGCACCGCTAGCCGCCGGGGTCTCGGATGCGCTGCGCGAGGCCGGGTTTCTGGTCTTCGGCCCCTCGCAGGCCGCCGCCCAGCTGGAGGCGTCCAAGACCTTCACCAAGGAAATCTGTGACGCCTGCGGGGCGCCCACGGCAGCCTGGGCGCGGTTCACCGATGCGGCGGCGGCGCGCGAAGACGTGACCGCACGCGGCGCGCCCATCGTGATCAAGGCCGACGGGCTGGCGGCGGGCAAGGGCGTCACCGTGGCCGAAACCATCGATCAGGCGCATGCCGCCATCGATTCCATCTTTGACGGCGAATTCGGCGAAATGTCGGTGGTGATCGAGGATTTCATGCCCGGCGAAGAGGCCAGCTTCTTCATCCTCAGCGACGGGACCGACTGCCTGCCCATCGGCACCGCGCAGGACCACAAGCGGGTGGGCATGGGCGATACCGGCCCCAATACCGGCGGCATGGGCGCCTACAGCCCTGCGCCGGTGCTGACCCCCGCGCTTCAGGATCAGGTCATGGATCGCATCGTGCGCCCGACCATCGCAGAAATGGCGCGACGCGGCACACCGTTTCAGGGCGTCCTCTATGCCGGGCTGATGATCAGCGACGGACAGGCGCGGCTGGTCGAATACAATGTCCGCTTCGGTGATCCCGAATGTCAGGCCCTGATGATGCGGCTTGGCGGACAGGCGCTGGACCTGCTTCTGGCCTGCGCCGAGGGGCGGCTGTCGCAGACCGGCGTCACCTGGGCCGATGATCACGCGCTGACCGTGGTCATGGCTGCCCAAGGCTATCCCGGCCCCTATGCCAAAGGCACCGAAATCCGCGGCCTGAAAGCCCTGCCCGAAACCAGCTTCCAGATGACCTTCCACGCCGGAACCGCCGAACGCGACGGCACCATCATCGCCACCGGCGGGCGCGTGCTGGGCTGCACCGGACGCGGCGCGACCCTGGCCGAGGCGCATCAGCGTGCCTATGCTCTGATCGACGCCATCGACTGGCCGCAAGGCTTCTGCCGCCGCGACATCGGCTGGCGCGCCCTCTAGCACCCCCAGCCCCTTCATCTTGGCAAAAATATCCCCGCCGGAGGCATCCGGCAGGGACACAACACCCGCCCTCAGATCGGCGAATACAGCCCCTCATAGATCGGCAGCAGCGTGTCCGTCTCGAACAGGCTGCTGACCGAGGTGCCGTTCCAGATGTTCAGGATCGCTTGGGTGAACATCGGCGCGGTGGGCACGATGCGGATGTTCGGGGCATTCTTCACCGCCTCGGTCGGCTGGATCGAATCGGTGATGACCAGCGATTTCATGATCGAATTGCTGACCCGCTCGACCGCCGGACCCGACAGCACGCCATGGGTGATATAGGCATGCACCTCGGTCGCGCCGTTATCGATCAGCACCTGTGCCGCCTTGACCAGCGTTCCGGCGGTGTCGCAGATATCGTCCACGATGATGCAGGCCTTGCCCGACACGTCGCCGATCACCGTCATCTCGGCGATCTCTCCGGCCTTTTCGCGGCGCTTGTCCACGATGGCCAGCGGTGCGCCGATCCGGGTCGCCAGTTCGCGCGCGCGCGCCACCCCGCCCACATCCGGCGACACGACCATCAGATCGCCCATCCGGCCCTTAAAATGATGCTGGACATCCAGCGCAAAGACCGGGGCGGCATAAAGGTTGTCCACCGGCACGTCGAAGAAGCCCTGGATCTGCGCTGCATGCAGATCCAGCGTCAGCACCCGGTCCACACCCGCCTCGGTCAGCAGGTTGGCCACCAGCTTGGCGCTGATCGGCGTGCGGGCCTTGGCGCGGCGATCCTGCCGGGCATAGCCGAAATAGGGAATCACCGCCGTGATGCGCGCAGCCGAGGACCGGCGCAGGGCGTCGGTCATGATCAGCAGTTCCATCAGGTTGTCATTGGCGGGGTTCGAGGTCGGCTGGATGATGTACATATCCTCGCCCCGGACGTTCTCATAGACTTCGACGAAGATCTCGGCATCGTTGAAGCGTTCGACGCGGGCGTCCAGCAGACTGACGCTCATGCCGCGATGCATGGACATGCGCCGCGCGATGGACTGGGCCAAGGGTCGGTTGGCATTGCCGGAGATCAGCTTGGGTTCGGTCATGACGGGCATGGGGGGCGGGCCTTTGGAAGGTTGCGTCAGATTGCGGTTGGCTTAGCACCGGGCTAGCCTGCGGGCAAACCAAGAAGGACAAAGCCATGGCACATATCGACTATTATCTGGGGACGATCAGCCCGTGGTGCTATCTGGCGGGCGACCGGCTGGAAGCCATCGCTGCCCGCCACGGGGCACAGATCACCTATCGCCCGCTGGATCTGCTGCAGCTGTTCGACCGGACGGGCGGCATCCGGCCCGCGAACCGCCATGCCAGCCGCATGGAATACCGCACGCAGGAACTGACCCGCTGGTCTGCGCATCTTGGCCTGCCCCTGACCCTCAAGCCCGCGCATTGGCCGGTGAACATGGCGCCCTCGTCCTATGCGGTGATTGCCGCGCAGGATGCGGGGGGCGGCGATCTGGGCGGGCTGGTGCAGGGATTCCTGCGCGCGGTCTGGGCGGAAGATCGCGACATCAGCGATGATGCGGTGATTCGCGACATTCTGGGCGCCCATGGCTTTGATCCGGCGCTGGCCGACAAGGGTCTGTTCGTGGGCGCCGAAACCTATGGCCGCAATCTGGAACAGGCGGTTGCCGCCGGAGCCTTCGGCGCCCCCTTCTATGTGGTGCGCGAGACGGATCAGCGGTTCTGGGGTCAGGACCGGCTGGAGTTTCTGGACCGTCATCTGGCGCAGCGCGCGGACGCCGCATGAGCGGCCTGCATCTGCGCCATTGGCCGGGCGATCCCGACCGGCCCGCGCTGGCGCTGCATTGCATGATGGGCAGCGGGTCGGGCTGGGGCGCCATCGCCCGGGGTCTGGACGGGCTGGTCGATCTGCGCGGTTTCGACATGCCCGGCCATGGGCGCAGCGATGACTGGGCCCCGGCCCCCGACGGCCCCGATTATCACACCGCCGTCACCCGGCTGGCGGCGGCGATGATCGGACGACCGCTGGACCTGATCGGCCACAGCTTTGGCGCGACCGTGGCCCTGCGCATCGCGGTCGCCGCCCCCGAGGCCGTGCGCAGCCTGACATTAATCGAGCCGGTGCTGTTCGCCGCCCGCCCCGATCCCGCACAGGACGCGCTGGATGTGCAGCTGGCCGAACGGCTGGCCGCGGGGCAGGACGAACAGGCGACAGCCGGGTTTCTGGCGGTCTGGGGCGCCCAGCCCCTGTCGCGCATGCCGCCCGAGGCGCAGGCGCTGATGACCCGGCAGATCCGGCTGATCGCCGCCACCCATGACGCGCTGCGCCATGACAGCGCCCGCATCCTGCGCGATGGGGGCCTCGAATCCATCGCCGCCCCGGTCATGCTGATCCAAGGCGCGGACAGCCCGCCGGTGATCGCGGGGATCGCCGAGGCGCTGGCGGACCGCCTGCCCGATGTCGGGCGGGCCACCGTGCCGGGCGCCGGGCATATGGCACCCCTGACCCATCCCGCACAGGTGGCCGGGCTGATCGCCGTCAATCTGGAACGGGCTTAAAGGGTAAAGTCCTGTTCGTCCGGCAGCGCGCCGATCGCCATCCAGGCGACGCGCATCCGGGCCACCCGGGTATCGCCCCAGGTCTTGAACACCAGATCGAACCCCGAGGCGGTGACGTTTTCCACCGCCAGATCGCCGCGCAGGTTCCGACTGCTGTCCAGATCCCACATGTCGGGCGACACATGGACGACCGGCGGCATCAGGAACCGTTCGGAATAGGTGATGCGGTTGCGGATCTGGCGTTCGCCCTCGTCTGTCCACATCGGGCCCTGCGTGTCGAAATCCGACACAAGGATCACATCACCGCGGCAGACGCCGATCTCGTTGCTGGTAAATCGAAGCATACATCATTCCCTGACCACGCCAACACTGACTGCCCGGTGG
The DNA here is from genome assembly GCF_004335005.1 of Paracoccus nototheniae. GTDB lineage: Bacteria > Pseudomonadota > Alphaproteobacteria > Rhodobacterales > Rhodobacteraceae > Paracoccus > Paracoccus nototheniae. The sequence goes on from NZ_RQRT01000009.1 coordinate 20,890, forward strand.
TCTAGCGACGGCTTGCGCAAAAAGAAAGGCCCCGGCGCATCGCCGGGGCCTGACAGGATAGCCATGCCTTCCCGGTGATCAGTCGGGCACGGTCGATTGTTTCGGGTCCAGCCCGATATGAGTGCCAAGCGCCTGCATGTCGCCCAGCAGCTTGACGGCAGCGGTCACGACCTCTTCGCCGACATGCTCGCGACGCTCGGTCGCGCTGCGATGGACGCGGTGGGCGTCCTTCATCATGTCGTTGAAGACCTCTTGCGTGATCTCTTCGCGTGGGTGGCCCCGCTCGGCCAGCAGGCTGACCGAATCGGCGTTGATCTCGGCAAAGCCGCCGGTGACGGCGAATTCGCTGGAACTGCCATCGGCCCCGATCAGCGTGACCATGCCCGGACGCAGGGTCACGATGGTGGGCGCATGGCCGGGCATGGCGGTCAGATCGCCGTCATTGCCCGGCAGGCGCACCTCGCGCACGGGAACGGACGCCAGGCTCCGCTCCGGTGACACGAGGTCGAACTGCATGGTATCGGCCATCTGGATCCCCTTACGCGGCTTCGGCGGCAAGGCGCTGTGCCTTGGCCTTCACGTCCTCGATATCGCCGACCATATAGAAGGCGCCCTCGGGCAGGTGATCGTATTCACCCGCAACGACCGCCTTGAACGAGGCGATGGTCTTTTCCAGCGGCACCTGAACGCCGTCGGACCCGGTGAACACCTTGGCCACATCGAAGGGCTGCGACAGGAAACGCTGGATCTTGCGCGCCCGGGTCACGGTCAGTTTGTCCTCTTCGGACAGTTCGTCCATGCCAAGGATGGCGATGATGTCCTGCAGCGACTTGTATTTCTGCAGGATGCCCTGAACGTCGCGGGCCACCTGATAATGCTCTTCGCCCAGGATCTGCGGATCCATCAGACGAGACGAGCTGTCCAGCGGGTCCACAGCCGGATAGATCCCCAGTTCCGAGATGGCCCGCGACAGGTTGGTCGTGGCATCCAGGTGGGCAAAGGTCGTGGCCGGCGCAGGGTCGGTCAGGTCATCGGCCGGAACGTAAACGGCCTGGATCGAGGTGATCGAGCCGTTCTTGGTCGAGGTGATGCGTTCCTGCATGACGCCCATATCGGTCGCCAGCGTCGGCTGATAGCCCACGGCGGACGGGATACGACCCAGCAGCGCCGAAACTTCGGAGCCTGCCTGCGTAAAGCGGAAGATGTTGTCCACGAAGAACAGGACGTCCGTGCCCGAGGCGTCGCGGAACTGTTCGGCCAGAGTCAGACCGGTCAGGGCAACGCGCATGCGGGCACCCGGCGGCTCGTTCATCTGGCCATAGACCAGCGCCACTTTGGATTCGGTCAGGTTGTCGGGAACGATGACGCCCGATTCGACCATCTCGTGATACAGATCGTTGCCTTCGCGGGTCCGCTCACCAACACCGGCGAACACGGAATAGCCCGAGTGCACCTTGGCAATGTTGTTGATCAGTTCCATGATCAGAACGGTCTTGCCCACACCGGCGCCGCCGAACAGGCCGATCTTGCCGCCCTTGGAATAGGGCGCCAGCAGGTCGATGACCTTGATGCCGGTGACCAGAATTTCCGAGCTGGTCGCCTGCGACGCAAAGTCGGGGGCGGGCTGGTGGATCGCGCGGGTTTCCGACGCGGCCAAGGGCGCACCTTCGTCCACCGGCTCGCCGATGACGTTCAGGATGCGGCCAAGCGTCACGTCGCCGACCGGCACCATGATCGGGCTGCCGCTGTCGGTTACAGCCGCGCCGCGGACCAGACCTTCGGTCGCGTCCATGGCGATGGTGCGCACGGTGTTTTCGCCCAGATGCTGAGCCACTTCCAGCACCAGTTTCTTGTCATTGTTCATGACGGTCAGCGCGTTCAGAATTGCCGGCAGTTCGCCTTCGAACCGCACGTCCACGACGGCCCCGATGACCTGCGTGATTTTACCCTTGGCATCAGCCATGTGTCACCTCTGATTTACGGTCAAAGCGCCTCGGCGCCCGCAATGATTTCAATAAGTTCGGTGGTGATCGCGGCCTGACGCGAGCGGTTGTACTGCGTCGTCAGCCGGTCGATCATGTCGCCCGCGTTGCGCGTGGCGTTGTCCATCGCACTCATCCGCGCGCCCTGCTCGGACGCGGCATTTTCCAGAAGGGCGGCAAAGATCTGCGTCGCGACGGATCGCGGCAGCAGTTCCGCCAGCAAGTCTTCCTCGCCCGGCTCGTAATCATAAAGCGCATTGGCGGCCTGAGCATCCTCGGGCACCTCGGCGGGAATGATCTGGCGGGCGGTCGGGATCTGGCTGATGACCGACCCGAAACGGTTGTAGAAGATCGTCGCCACGTCGAAATCGCCTGCGTCGAACCGCCCCAGCACCTCGTCGGTGATGCTGCGGGCCGTGTCATAGCCCATGCGCTTGACCTCGGACAGATCGACGTGATGCACGAACAGGCTGGCGTAATCACGCTTGAGCTGCTCGCGGCCCTTCTTGCCGACGGTCAGGATGGCGACATCCTTGCCCTCGGCGCGCAGCCGTTCGGCATGAACGCGGGCCAGACGCACGATCGAGCTGTTGAAGCCCCCCGCAAGGCCACGTTCCGCCGTCATCACGACCAGCAGGTGACGCTTGTCGTCGCCCGTCCCGGCCAGCAGGCGCGGCGCGCCGGACTGGCCTGCCGCATTCGCGGTCAGACCGGCCATTACGGCAGCCATGCGGTCGGCATAGGGACGCGCGGCTTCCGCCGCCTCTTGCGCACGGCGCAATTTGGCGGCGGCGACCATCTGCATCGCCTTGGTGATCTTCCGCGTGTTCTTGACGCTTCCGATCCGGTTCTTGAGATCCTTAAGACTGGGCATCTATTCCCCCTCTCAGGCGCGGGTGCTGTTGTATTCGTCCAGCACCGCTTTGATCGACGCTTCCAGCTCGCCGCTGATCTTGCGATCGTTGCGGGTCATGTCGTCCAGAAGGTCTTTCTTCTGGCCGCGCAGGAACTGAAGCAGGCCGTCTTCCCATGCCACGACTTCGCGCACCGGCACGCTGTCGATATAGCCTTTGGTGCCGGCATAGATCACGATGACGATCTCGGCCGTCGTCAGCGGGCGATACTGGGGCTGCTTCATCAGTTCGGTCAGGCGGGCACCCCGGTTCAGCAGGCGCTGCGTCGAGGCATCCAGATCCGATCCGAACTGGGCGAACGCCGCCATCTCGCGGTACTGCGCCAGTTCCAGCTTGACCGGACCGGCGACGGATTTCATCGCCTTGGTCTGGGCAGCCGACCCCACACGAGACACCGACAGACCGGTGTTCACGGCCGGGCGGACGCCCTGGAAGAACAGTTCGGTTTCCAGGAAGATCTGGCCATCGGTGATCGAGATCACGTTGGTCGGGATATAGGCCGACACGTCGCCAGCCTGCGTCTCGATGATCGGAAGCGCCGTCAGCGAGCCCGAGCCGTTGGCCTCGTTCAGCTTGCAGGCACGCTCCAGCAGGCGCGAGTGCAGATAGAAGACGTCGCCGGGATAGGCTTCGCGTCCGGGCGGGCGACGCAGCAGCAGCGACATCTGGCGATACGCCACGGCCTGCTTGGACAGATCGTCATAGACGATCAGCGCATCCATGCCGTTGTCGCGAAAATATTCACCGATGGCCGCACCCGAGAACGGGGCCAGGAACTGCATCGGGGCCGGGTCGGACGCGGTGGCCGCGACGACCGTGGTATAGGCCATGGCACCGGTCTCTTCCAGCTTCTTGACCAGCTGCGCGACGGTCGAGCGTTTCTGCCCGATGGCCACATAGATGCAATGCAGGGTCTTCATGCCCTCGGCCTCGCGGCCGTTATAGCTCATCTGGTTCAGGATCGTGTCCAGAGCGATGGCGGTCTTGCCGGTCTGGCGGTCACCGATGATCAGCTCGCGCTGGCCACGGCCGACCGGGATCATGGCGTCGACCGATTTCAGGCCGGTCGCCATCGGCTCGTGCACTGATTTGCGCGGCATGATGCCGGGGGCCTTCATGTCGGCGATGCGACGCTCGGTCGTCTCGATCGGGCCCTTGCCGTCGATGGGATTGCCCAGACCGTCCACGACGCGGCCCAGCAGGGCCTTGCCCACCGGAACGTCCACGATCGTGCGCGTACGCTTGACGGTGTCGCCTTCCTTAATGGTGCGGTCGTCGCCGAAGATCACGATACCGACGTTGTCGGTCTCGAGGTTCAGCACCATGCCGCGGATCCCACCGGGGAATTCCACCATCTCGCCGGCCTGAACATTGTCCAGACCATAGACGCGGGCGATGCCGTCACCGACGGACAGGACCTGACCAACCTCGGCAACTTCGGCGTCCTGGCCGAAGTTCTTGATCTGCTCCTTGAGGATCGCCGAAATTTCGGCAGCCTGGATTCCCATTATCCGACCTCTTTCATGACATTCTGGAGGGAGCTGAGCTTCGAGCGGATCGAACTGTCGATCATCTTCGAGCCCAGCTTGACAATCATCCCGCCGATGAGGGTTTCATCGACGCGCGTGTTCAGTTTGACCGTCTTGCCGGATTTATCGGCGAGGGTCTGTTTCAGGCGATCGGCCTGGGCGTCCGTCAGCGCGATGGCGCTGGTGACATCCGCAGTGATCTCGCCGCGTTCGGTGGCCATCAGCTCGGCCAGGCGCGCCGTCAGCTGGGGCAGCACGAACAGGCGACGGTTCCGGGCCATCAGCTGCAGCGTGTTGGCCAGAACCGGCGCAAAGCCCATCTTGGTGGCCAGCGCGCCGATGGCACGGGCCTGATCGTCGCGCGAATAGATCGGGCTGACGATCAGATCGCGCAGCGCGGGGCTGTCTTTCAGCGCGGCGTCCAGATCGGCTGTCTGCGTGGCCAGGGCGTCAAGGCTGCCCTCTTCCTTCGCAATCTCGAAGACCGCCTGCGCATAGCGTCCGGCGATGCTGTGGGACATGGAAACAGAGTTGGCCACGGTCATCCTTTACGGTTTGCGCAAACCCCGCTGGCGGGCCGGGCTATTGCCTGGTCTGTCGCGGGGTGCGGGTCGCGGGCGCACGGCTTATGGAGGGTCGCGCGCAAATCTGGGGCGTCTCTAGCAGGTGATTTCCGCCCCGGCAACCGTCAAGGGGGCGGAATGGCGGGCCTTTACGACCAAAGAAGGCGGGTTGGGGCAAACAGGTCGCGGGCAGCGCTAACACTGCCCGCAAGGGGTGCGGCGGGGTGCGGCAGGATGTCGCATCAAGGCTCGGACGGGGGCCCGTCCGTGCCCCCTTCCGATCGTCCGGCGACTCGGGGGCCGGACCCTGCCGGGACATTGCGGGGGCGCGGGCGGGCGACGCCGTCGAGGATTTCCAGCGGGCTGGGGACATGGATGCGGACTGCGGGGCCGATGGGGGCGCGGGTCTGCTTGGTCAGCTCGACCAGAATCACCCCGGCGATCAGCACCCGGCTGATGCGCGCCCCGCTGCGTTCCCAGAACTGCGCGCTGCGCAGCCAGAACCGCCGGTCCGAGGGCGGGATATAGACCGCCGATCCGTGCCAGTCCGGCTGGAACCCGGCGCGCCGCATCTGCGCCTCGATCTGGCCGGTGGTAAAGGCGCGGCCGAACCCGAACGGCGTGCGGTCGGACGCCGCCCACAGGCCCGCGCGGTTCGGCACCATCATCATGATCCGCCCCCCCGGCCCCAGACAGCGCCAGGCCTCGGCCAGCAATTCGCGCGGATGTTCGCTGGTTTCCAGCCCGTGCAGCAGGATCAGGCGGTCGATGCTGCCGGTCTCGATGGGCCAGGCGGTCTCGTCGCACAGGACGGAGTGGTTTGGCTGGCCCGCCGGCCATCCCATGACGCCCTGCGGCCCCGGCATCAGCGCCGTCACCCGCCGCGCATGGGGCAGATAGGGCCGCATCATCGGCGCCGCAAAGCCAAAGCCCGCCATCGTCATGCCGGTGACGCTGCCCGGCGCCCACCGCCCCGTCAGCCGGTCGCGCAAGATCCGCTGCACCACGCGGCCAAGCGCGCGCTGATAATAAAAGCGCCGCAGCTGATCGATGTCGTGATGCATTGCGCAGGGGTCCCGGGTTTGACAGGCTCAGGTGACCACAAGGGAAGGGATTTGCCAATGCCGCTGGATCTGGTCACGCTGCGCTGCCTTCGGGACAACTACGCCTATCTGCTGCACGGGCCTGCCGGAACGGTTCTGATCGACGCCCCCGAGGCGATGCCGGTCCTGACGGAACTGGGCGCGCGGGGCTGGACGCTGGACGCCATACTGCTGACCCATCACCATGACGATCACATTCAGGCGGTCCCCGACATCGTCGCCGCCACCGGTGCCCGCGTGATCGGGGCTGCGGCGGATGCGCATCGCCTGCCGCCGCTGGACCAGTCGGTCGCGCCCGGCGACGTGGTCGAGATTCTGGGCGAAACGGCCTTTGTCATCGACGTGTCGGGCCATACCATCGGCCATGTCGCCTTTCATTTCCCCCAAAGCGGCATGGCCTTTACCGCCGACAGCCTGATGGCGATGGGCTGCGGACGCCTGTTCGAGGGGGATCCGGCGATGATGTGGGACAGTCTGTCGCGCCTGAACGCCCTGCCCGGCCCGACGCTGATCTGTTCGGGCCATGATTACTGCACGGCGAACGGCGCCTTTGCCCTGTCTGTCGATCCCGACAATCCCGCCCTGCAGGACCGCCTGACCGCCATCGCCGAGGCCCGCAGCTCCTGCGCGCCTGCCACGCTGGACGAGGAACGCGCCACCAATCCCTTTCTGCGGGTGGCCGATCTGCGCGGCCCCCTGGGGATGGAGGAGGCCACCGATGCGCAGGTCTTTGCCCGGTTGCGCGCGATGAAGGACGATTTCTGATGGTTTGCCGCAGCCCAAGCGTCACGATGGCGCTTGAAATACGGGCGTTGCGGCATCACATCTGCCTCAACCGTGGGAAAATCGTGGCAGATGTGGCTGAAACCACTTGATGCCGGGGCAAATCCACCAAATCTTAAAGCCATCATGACAGTCTGGGCAGGTGGGCCGCGAACGGGCCCATACCGCCAGCCGACTGACAGGAGACGACCGTGCCAAGTTTCTCGACCTCCCTGGAACAGGCCATTCACCAAGCGCTCGCGCTGGCGAACGAACATCGACACGAGCTTGCGACGCTGGAGCATCTGCTGCTGGCCCTGACCGAGGAACCGGAAGCGGTCAAGGTCATGCGGGCCTGCAACGTTGAACTGGAAGAGCTGCGCAAGACGCTTGTCGATTTCATCGAGGATGACCTGTCCACGCTGATCACCGATGTCGAAGGGTCCGAGGCCGTGCCCACGGCCGCCTTCCAGCGCGTCATCCAGCGCGCCGCCATCCACGTCCAAAGCTCGGGCAGGCAGGAGGTGACCGGCGCGAACGTGCTGGTCGCCATCTTCGCCGAACGCGAATCGAATGCGGCGTTCTTCCTGCAGGAACTGGACATGACCCGATACGACGCGGTCAATTTCATCGCGCATGGCGTGGCCAAGAACCCGTCCTTCAACGAACCCCGCAAGGTCGTCGGCTCGGAAGAGCCGGTCGAGCAGAAACAGGCCGAGGCCGCGCAAGAGGCCAAGGACGAAAGCGCGCTTGGCAAATATTGCGTCGATCTGAACGTGAAATCGCGCAAGGGCGACGTGGACCCGCTGATCGGTCGCGAACCCGAGGTTGAACGCGCCATTCAGGTGCTGTGCCGCCGCCGCAAGAACAACCCGCTGCTGGTGGGCGATCCCGGTGTGGGCAAGACCGCCATCGCGGAAGGGCTGGCGCTGAAGATCACCCGGGGCGAAACCCCCGAGGTTCTGGCCGGTGCCACGATCTTTTCGCTGGACATGGGCTCGCTGCTGGCAGGCACCCGCTATCGCGGCGATTTCGAAGAGCGGCTGAAGGCCGTCGTCAAGGAACTCGAGGCGCATCCCGATGCGATTCTGTTCATCGATGAAATCCATACGGTGATCGGTGCGGGCGCGACCTCGGGCGGGGCGATGGATGCCTCGAACCTGCTGAAACCGGCGCTGGCGGCGGGCAAGCTGCGCTGCATGGGATCGACCACCTACAAGGAATACCGCCAGCACTTCGAAAAGGACCGCGCCCTGGCCCGCCGGTTCCAGAAGATCGACGTGAACGAGCCTTCGGTCCCCGATACGATCAAGATCCTGATGGGTCTGAAGCCGCATTTCGAGGCACATCACGATCTGCGCTATACCAATGATGCGATCAAATCGGCGGTCGAACTGGCCAGCCGCTATATCAACGACCGCAAGCTGCCCGACAGCGCCATCGACGTCATCGACGAAGCCGGCGCCGCACAGCATCTGGTCAGCGAAAGCAAGCGTCGCAAGACGATCAGCCCGAAAGAGATCGAGGCCGTCGTGGCCAAGATCGCCCGCATCCCGCCCAAGAATGTCAGCAAGAACGATGCCGAGGTTCTGCGCGATCTGGATGCCGGTCTGAAACGCGTCGTTTTTGGGCAGGACAATGCCATCGACATGCTGTCCAGCGCCATCAAGCTGGCCCGGGCCGGTCTGCGCGAACCCGAAAAGCCCATCGGCAACTATCTGTTCGCAGGCCCCACCGGCGTCGGCAAGACCGAGGTTGCCAAGCAGCTGGCCGCCAGTCTTGGGGTCGAACTGATCCGTTTCGACATGTCGGAATACATGGAGAAACACGCGGTCAGCCGGTTGATCGGGGCGCCTCCGGGCTATGTCGGCTTTGATCAGGGCGGGCTGCTGACCGACGGGATCGACCAGCATCCCCACAGCGTGCTGCTGCTGGACGAGATCGAAAAGGCGCATCCGGATGTGTTCAACATCCTGTTGCAGATCATGGATGCGGGGCGTCTGACCGACCATAACGGCCGGACGGTGGATTTCCGCAACGTGATCCTGATCATGACCTCGAATGCCGGGGCATCGGATGCCGCCAAGGCCGCGATCGGTTTCGGTCGCGACCGGCGCGAGGGCGAGGATACCGCCGCGATCGAGCGGACCTTCACGCCCGAGTTCCGCAACCGTCTGGATGCGATCATCAGCTTTGCGCCGCTGTCGCGCGATGTGGTGGTGCATGTGGTCGAAAAGTTCGTGCTGCAGCTGGAAGCGCAGCTGATGGACCGCAACGTTCATATCGAACTGACCCCCGAGGCGGCCAACTGGCTGGCCGAAAAGGGTTACGACGACCGCATGGGGGCCCGCCCGCTTGGCCGGGTCATTCAGGAAAGCATCAAGAAGCCTCTGGCCGAGGAATTGCTGTTCGGTCGCCTGACCAAGGGTGGCGTGGTCCGCGTGAAGATCGAGGATGACAAGCCCGTCTTCGACATCACCGGCCCCGATGCCCCTCGCATCGGCAAATCAAAAACCCCGCTGCTGACCGCAGACTGACCGGCGGTCCGGAACATTCGAAAGCCCCGCCCTGACCGGCGGGGCTTTTTCGTTTGTCAAAGGCCGTGCCACGGCCGTCCTGTCGGCTGCGGCATGGCCCCGGGGGCTGTCAGGTCGCTGACAAGGGGACAGTGGCCGACCTCTGCCGCAGGGATGACGGTCCGCCATGTCCACCGCTCGGAAAATCGCCAGACAGGGCGCCTCGATCGCCGCCCATCAATAAGGCCTGCCACCCGCGCCACTCCGGAATGTCAGATCAGCCGGGCGGGGATCAGGCCACGCAGGGCGTTGCCGCAGAACAAGGCGCCGTCGGACAGATCCGAGGGCACCAGCGGCGCCTCGATCGCGCGGCCCATCGCCAGCAGGCTTTCACGCAGCACGCCGGGCAGCAGGCCATCCGACAGTGGCGGCGTCAGCAGCCGGTCGCCGCGTTGCAGGAACAGGCTGGTGATCGACCCCTCGCACAGCGCGCCGCGCCTGTTGGATAACAGCGCCTCGTCCACGCCCGGCGGCAGGGCGGCGCGGGCGGCGTCATAAACGGGGCGCCGTGTCGATTTGATGCCCAGCCAGGGATCAGCCGGGTCCAGCCGCAAGGGTGACAGGATCACCCGCCATTCGGGCGGGTTCGGGGGCAGTCCCGCATGGGTCAGGCTGAGATCGCCACCCGCCGCCACGGCCAGCCGGGCGCGCAGCACCGCGCCCAAGGGCAGCGCCCGCAGGGCCGACAGCGCCCGCGCCTCGTCTAGCGGAAGGCCCAAGGCCGCGCAGCCGCGCCGCAGCCGCGCCAGATGCAGCGGCCACAGCGCGATGCGGCCATCGGCCTCGCGGCGCATCGTCTCGAAGACGCTTACGCCTGCGGGGATGGGGCCAGGAATGCGGATTTGCACAACGCCTCCTCCCATTCCGAAGCGGCCTCGCTGTCATGCACGATGCCGCCACCGACATTCAGCCGCAAGAGGCCGGGTTCGACCATCCAGGGCGACCGGATCGCCACGTTGAAACGCATCGGCCCCGCCGGATCGACCCAGCCTATGGCGCCGCAATAGACCTCGCGCGCGGCCTGTTCCAGTTCGGCGATGATCTGCATCGAGCGGATCTTGGGCGCCCCGGTGATCGAGCCGCAGGGGAACAGCGCCGTCAGGATCTGCCCCAGCCCGGTGCCGGGCAGCAGCCGCCCCTCGACGGTGGAGACCATCTGATGCAGCGTTGCGTATTCCTCGACATGGAACAGCTGCGGCACGCGGACGCTGCCGGGATGGCAAATGCGGCTGATATCGTTGCGCAAAAGATCGACGATCATCAGGTTTTCGGCGCGGTTCTTGTCCGATCCCTGCAAGGCGGCGGCGGCGGCGCGGTCCTCTGCCGGGGTGGCGCCGCGCGGGGCGGTGCCCTTCATCGGCCGGGTGCGGATCGTGCCTGCGGCATCGACGGCAAAGAACAGTTCCGGGCTGCGCGACAGAATGACCGGGCCGCCGAGGTCCACAAAGGCCCCCTCGCCCACCGGCTGGCGGGCGGCCAGTGCGGCATAGATCGCCAGCGGATCGCCGGTCACGCGCGCCTGCATCGGAAAGGTCAGGTTGATCTGATAGGTGTCGCCCGCCGCGATGTAATCCTGCACCGCCGCGATCGCCGCATCATAGCGCGCCCGTTCCCACAAGGGGCGCGGCGGGCCGATGGTGACGCCTGATGGCGCAGGCAGGGGCTCGGCGGGCCGGGGGCCGTCAAAGACCCCCATCAGGATCAGCGGCATCTGCCGACCCTCGGGCATCAGGGCGGACAGGCGCGGGATCAGCGCATGGCCCAGCTCATAGGATAGATAGCCCGCCAGCCAGCAGCCCCGCGCCGTCGCCGCCTGCATCGCGGCCAGCGCGGGCGCCACGCCCGCCGCCGTATCGGCGCGGATCACCGATTGCGGCGCGATGAATTGCGCAGGCCCGCCCAAGGGGCCGTGATCGAACCGGATCATGCCCTGGGGCTGGTCTTGTCGGCGGCCTTTTTGGCCGCATGGCGGGCCGCGCCCTCGCGCACCTTGGCGGCCAGATCGCGGGCGACGGCAAAAGCACCCTTGATCCGTTCGGCATCCGAGGTGAAGTCGCGTTTCAGCACCACCTTGTTGTCGGTGACCTTGGCGGTGCCGCGTTCGTCGGACAGGAAGTCGACCAGCCCCGCCGGGTTCGGGAACTTGTCCATGTGGAACTGGACCGTCACCCCCTTGGGCCCCGCATCGAGGCGCGAGATATTGGCCCGCTTCGCCATCGCCTTGATGCGCATGACCAGCAGCAGGGTGTTCACCTCGCGCGGCAGGGGGCCAAAGCGGTCGATCAGTTCGGCGGCGAAACCTTCAAGCTCGACCTTGCTGGTCAGTTCGGCCAGACGACGGTACAGCCCAAGCCGGACGTCCAGATCGGGGATATAGCTGTCGGGAATGGTCACCGGCACGCCCAGATTCAGCTGCGGCGCCCATTCATCCTCTGGCGTGCCCTCCAGCTCTCCGGATTTCAGCTTGGCGATCGTTTCCTCCAGCATCTGCTGGTAGAGTTCGAAGCCCACCTCTTTGATGTGGCCCGACTGCTCCTCGCCCAGCAGGTTGCCCGCGCCGCGCAGATCCAGATCCTGAGAGGCCAGATTGAACCCCGCGCCCAGCCCGTCGATGCTGCCCAGGAATTTCAGCCGCCGCATCGCCTGCGGGGTCAGGGGCACGCGGGGCTTGGTCGTCAGATAGGCATAGGCGCGGGCCTTGGACCGGCCCACCCTGCCCCGGATCTGATACAGCTGCGACAGGCCGAACATGTCGGCGCGCCAGACGACCATCGTGTTCGCGGTCGGGATATCCAGACCCGATTCGACGATGGTCGTGGCCAGCAGCACATCATGGCTGCCATCGTAAAAGGCGTTCATCCGGGCATCCAGATCCCCCGCCGCCAGCTGGCCATGGGCCACGATCGTGCTGATCTCGGGGACGTTTTCGGACAGCCAGTGTTCGACATCGGGCAGATCGGTCAGTCGCGGGACGACAAAGAACGACTGCCCGCCGCGATATTTCTCGCGCAGCAGGGCCTCGCGGATGGTCACGCTGTCGAATTCGCTGACATAGGTGCGGATCGCCAGACGGTCCACCGGCGGGGTGCCGATGACCGACAGATCGCGCACCCCGGTCAGCGACAGCTGCAACGTGCGGGGAATGGGGGTCGCGGTCAGGGTCAGGACATGGATGTCGCTGCGCAGCTCTTTCAGGCGCTCCTTGTGACCGACGCCGAAATGCTGTTCCTCGTCGATGATCAGCAGGCCCAGGTTCTTGAACCGGATCGCCTTTGCCAGCACCGCATGGGTGCCGACGACGATATCGACGCTGCCATCGGACAGGCCGGTGCGGGTCAGGCCCGCATCCTTGGCGCTGACGAAACGCGACAGCGGGCGCACGGTGATCGCCGTGCCGCGGAACCGGTCCACCAAACTGCGGTAATGCTGGCGGGCCAGCAGGGTGGTGGGCGCCACGACCGCGACCTGCATGCCCTGAGATGCGGCGATGAAGGCCGCGCGCATCGCGACCTCGGTCTTGCCAAAGCCCACATCGCCCACGACCAGCCGGTCCATCGGACGGCCTGCGCCCAGATCGCCGGCCACATCCTCGATCGCCGACAGCTGGTCGTCGGTCTCGGAATAGGGAAAACGCGCGGCAAAGGCCTGCCAGTCGTGATCCTCGGGGATCAGCACCGGGGCGGGACGCAGCAGGCGTTCGGCGGCGATGCGCATCAGCTTGTCGGCGATCAGCTTGATGCGTTCTTTCAGACGCGCCTTGCGGGCCTGCCAGGCGCCGCCGCCAAGCCGGTCCAGCATGCCCTCTTCATGGCCATAGCGGGTCAGCAGCTCGATATTCTCGACCGGCAGATACAACCGGTCGCCGCCCGCATATTCCAGCGCCACACAATCATGCGGCACCTTCATCGCCATGATCGTCTCGATCCCGGTATAGCGGCCGATGCCATGTTCGACATGCACGACCAGATCGCCGGGCGACAGGGTCTGGGTGTCCTTGAGGAAGTTCTCGGCCTTGCGGCGCTTTTTCGCGCCCCGGATCAGCCGGTCGCCCAGCACATCCTGTTCCGAGATGACGGCGATCTTGCCCAAGGCCGTGCCATCGGCCACGAACCCCTCATCCAGTGGCCAGACGGTCAGGCCGATGGCGCCGGGCCCCTGGGGCAGATCGCGCAGGTCGGCGATGGGCTTGGCGCCCGCCAACCCCTCATCCGTCAGCAGGCCCGACAGGCGGTCGCGGGCGCCGTCGGAAAAGCTGGCGATGACCACGCGATGGGTTTTGGACAGCGCCTTGATATGGGTGGCCAGCGCCCCGAACAGGTTGATCTGTTCGGCCTGCCGTTCGGGCGCGAAATTGCGGCCCGGCCGGCCGCCCGCATCCAGAACGCCCGGACCGGGGGGCTGTTGCAACACCGACAGACGCAGCACCCGGTGCGGGGCCAGCCATGCGGCCCATTCCGCCTCGGTCGGGAACATCGCATCGGGGGGGACGGGCTTGTAAACGGTATCGGCGCGGCCCTTGGCGGACATGGCCGCACGGCGGGCGTCGAACTGTTCGGCGATGGTCTTGCGCCGCGCGTCGATCACCTGCCCGATATGATCGTCCAGCACGACCGAGGCGCCGGGCAGATAATCGAACAGGCTTTCTATGCGGTCATGAAACCACGGCAGCCAATGTTCCATCCCGGCGGTCTTGCGCCCCGCGCTGACGCTTTCATACAGGGGATCGCTGCTGCCACCGCCATATTCGGTGCGATAGGCCTGCCGGAACCGGGTGATCGAGGGTTCGTCCAGAATCACCTCGGACATGGGCGCCAGTTCGATCCGGTCCAGTTTCTCGGTCGTGCGTTGGGTCACCGCGTCGAAACGCCGCGCGCCGTCCAGCACATCCCCGAACAGATCCAGCCGGATCGGGCCGCTGGCACCGGGGGGGAAAATGTCGATGATGCCGCCGCGCACGGCGTAATCGCCCGGCTCGGTCACGGTAGGGCTTTGCGCGAAACTCATCCTGACCAGAAAATCGCGCAGTGCCGCCTCGTCGATGCGGTCGCCCACGCGGGCGGTAAAGGCGGTGCCCTGCACCAGCTTGCGGGCAGGCACCCGCTGCAACACCGCATTCAGCGTGGTCAGCAGCACGAAGGGCCCCTTGACCCGGCCCTGCGCCAGCCCGGCCAGCGTGGCCATGCGCGCCGCCTGAATCTCGGGCGCGGGCGAGACGCGGTCATAGGGCGTCGTGTCCCATGCGGGGAAATCCAGCACCGGCAGCTGCGGCGCCAGAAAGGCCAGCGCCGCGCGCGTGGCCGCCAGACGACGGTCGTCGCGGGCGATATGGATGACGGGCGCGCCCCGGTTTTCGGGGCGCAGCGCCTCGCGCGCGATCAGGGCGGCGTCATAGCCCTCGGGCGCGCCGGAAAGGATCAGCTGGTCGGACATGGCTGCTGACCTAAGGCGATGCGCGGGGAAGTCAAGCGCACCTCAGAACCCCACCGGATGAAGCAGCGACCACAAGGCCCCCCACAAAGCCGCCAGCGCGACCGAGATCATCGACAAAAGCGTCACCCATCGCCGGTGCCAGGTCATCGCGCGCACCACGCCCTGCGCCACCTCGGGCAGCGGGCTGCGGGCGTCCTGCGCCGCCTCGATCAGCGGCGACAGGCGGCGGGCCAGCCGCACGCGCATCCAGAACAGCACCCAGAACGGCGCCAGCAACAGGACCAGCGCCTGCGCCATCTCCAGCCAGAAGACAAAGCCGAGGACGATCAGCGAGGTCATCAGAAAACTGGTCACGCCCAGAAACACCGCCCCCTCGCGCGGGCCAAGCCGCCAGCGCGGCAGCACCAGCGACAGCCAGTCCAGCAGGGTGATAACGGCGGCGCCGGGGCCTTCGCCTGCCGCCTGTGTGGCCTTGGCGCGGGCCAGCACCTCGGACGGGACGCCCAGCACGCTGCGCCCGGTGGTGGACCACATGCCCACCAGCGCCAGCCAATACCAGATCGTCGAAAAGGACCGGCTGTCCAGAAGCCCGATCAGGCTGTCGAATTGCGGCACGGTCCGTTCCTTGTCCTTGGCTGCGCCGGACCTTAGAACGGGTTGCGACCAAGGAAAAGCGCCCCGGTTGTTCCACGCTGTCACAGGAGGCCCCCATGGCCAGCCCGATCATCGCCCCCTTCCCCGCCACCCGGCTGCGCCGCTTGCGCCGCAACGCCAATATCCGCGCCATGGTGTCGGAACGAAACCTGACCCCCGCCAACCTGATCTGGCCGATCTTCGTGACCGAGGTGGCCGGGGCCGAGGGCGAGATCGCCTCGATGCCCGGCGTCGAACGTCTGACGCTGGACGGCGCGCGCCGTGCCGCCGAACGCGCGGCCCGGCTGAACATCCCCGCGATCTGCGTCTTTCCCCATTCGGCGGCGGAAAGCCGGACCGACGATTGCGCCCGCGCGTGGGATCCCGACAATATCGGCAACCGCGCGATCCGCGCGATCAAGGAGACCGTGCCCGATCTGGTGGTGATGACCGATATCGCGCTGGACCCCTATAACGCCAACGGCCATGACGGTCTGGTCCGCAACGGAGAGATCCTGAACGACGAATCGGTCGAGGCGCTGGTCCGCATGGCCCTGATCCAGGCCGAATGCGGCGCCGATATCCTTGGCCCCTCGGACATGATGGATGGCCGCATCGCCGCCCTGCGCGCGGCATTGGAACGCGACGGCCACAAGCATGTCGCGATCCTGTCCTATGCCGCGAAATTCGCCAGTGCCTTTTATGGTCCGTTCCGCGATGCGGTGGGCGCCTCGGGGCGGCTGGTGGGCGACAAGGCGACCTATCAGATCAACCCCGCCAACCGGGACGAGGCGATCCGATGCGTCGCCCGCGATCTGGCCGAGGGCGCGGATATGGTGATGGTGAAACCCGGCATGCCCTATCTGGACATCTGCCGGGCGGTCAAGGATCAGTTCGGCGCGCCCACCTTCGCCTATCAGGTCAGCGGCGAATACGCGATGATTGAGGGCGCGATCCGCAACGGCTGGCTGTCGCGCGACGCGATGGTGGAAAGCCTGCTGGGCTTTCGCCGGGCGGGCTGCGACGGGGTGCTCAGCTATTTCGCGCCCACCGTCGCCGAGATGCTGGCATGAGACGCGCGGCTCGCGTATCCTGCCGCGCAACGGGCCGGAACGAGCCCCGCATTCCGACACGAGGCGACACATGAGCAATTCCCATCACCTGTCCCGCCGCACCCTGCTGCTGACCGGCGGCGCCGCCCTGCTGGCGGCCGGCTGCACCAATGCGGTGGGCACCGACGGCGCAGCCCAGCTGGATGCGCGGGTCGACCAGACCCATCAATATCTGATCGGCACCTATCCCGCCGCCCAACCCTTGGTCGAGGGGGCGCGCGGCGTCCTCTACATGCCCCTGATGACCGAGGCCGCCTTGGGCTTCGGCGGCGCCTATGGTCAGGGCGCGCTGCGCATCGGCGGGCAGACGGTCGATTACTATTCCTCGTCGCGCGCGACCGTGGGCTTTCAGGCAGGCGCGCAGCAATATGCGCATGTGCTGATCTTCCAGACCGACGAATCGTTGGCGGCCTTCCGCGCCGCCCCCGGCTGGACCGCAGGGGCCGGTGCCTTCTACGCCATCCCCTCGGGTGGTATGGCGGTCGGCGCCGACACGTTCTCGGCCCAGTTCCCCGTCGTGGCGATGATCTTCGGCCAGTCCGGCCTGATCGCAGGCGCCTCGATCGAGGGGACGAAATACACCCGCATCATCCCTTCGACCCTGCCGGACCTGCGCTTCGGTACGATGGGCCTGCCCCCGATGGCCCCCGCAGGCTGAAAGGCCGGGGGGTTTCACACCCCCCGGACCCCCTGCGGGATATTTTAGCCAAGATGAAAGAACTGGCCGCGTTCATCTTGGCTAAAATATCCCGGGGGGAGTCCGCAAGGACGGGGGGCTGGCCCCCCTTTTTTCTGACCGAAAAACCCGCTCAGGCAGAGGTCAGGTGCCGCAATCCATGCGTCACATCGGCCCGCACCGCCAGACGCAGCGCCGGCTCGTCTCCCGCCCGCAACGCGGCCAGGATCATGCGGTGATGGCGGGGCGGCTCGTTCCTTTTGACCCGGCCATAAAGCGCGCGCATCGTCGGGCCCAGCTGCAGCCAGATCGTCTCCAGCATGGCCAGCATGGCCGGGGCCTGTGCGCGCAGATACAGCATCCGGTGAAAATCCAGATTGCAGCGGATATAGCCCACCGCATCGTGGCGCTCGACCGCGTCGGCGATGCGGCCGTTCATGGTGGCCAGCCGGTCGATCAGCGCGAAATGGGCGCGCGGCAAGGCGCGGGCAGCCAGCTCCGGCTCGATCAAGGCCCGCAGGGCGGCCAGTTCCTCGATCCGGTCGTCGGACAGGGCGGGGGTCGCCACGCGGCCCGATCCCGATAAGGTCAGCGCGCCTTCGGCCACAAGACGCCGCACCGCCTCTCGTGCCGGGGTCATTGACAGGTTGTGATCGCGGGCGATGCCGCGCAGGGTCAGCGCCATGCCCGGCGGCAGCTCGCCCAGCATGATCTGGCTGCGCAGGCTGCGATACAGCCGTTCATGGGCGGTCGGATCAGAGGGGCGTGTGACGGTCATTGTCCAGATGTGATCACAAATGGCGCAGACGTCAATCGCGGAAGCGCCACAGCATCAGATCGCCGCCCTGCGCCTTCAGCCAGGCCCGCTGTGGGGCATGGCCGGGCATCAGCGCCTCGACCGCCGCCCAGAAGCGGGGCGAATGGTCCATATGCGCCAGATGCGCGACCTCATGCGCCGCGACATAGTCCAGCACCAGAGGCGGCGCCATCGCCAGCCGCCAGGAAAACATCAGCCGCCCGTCATGGGTGCAGCTGCCCCATCGCGACCGCGTGTCGCGCAGCACGATCGCCCGATAGGGACGGCCCAGCCCGCCCGAGAACCGGTCGCAGGCCGCGCGCAGCCGCATCAGCGCCAGATGCTTCAGCCAGGCGGCGGCCACCGGGCCTGCGGGGCACCCCTCGGGGATCAGAAGCGCGCCGTCCTGCACCATCGCCCGGCGCACCGCTGCGGGGGTCAGGATCAGCGGCTGCCCCTCGACCGGCAGCAGGGCGCCGGGACGGGCCAACTGCAGCGCCGGCAGCCGTCCCACCGCCTGACGCAGCCAGTCGCCGCGCGACAGGGCAAAGGCCCGCCCCTGCGCCAGCGGCACCCCCACAGGCAGCGTCAGCACCGCCCCGGACCCGTCGCGCGGCACCCGCAACGTCATCCGCCGCGCCCTGACCGAGCGTTTCAGCCGCACCTGCAGCCCGTCTTCCAGGATGATCCGCTGATCGCCGCTTGCCATGCCCGCCTTGGCCTGCCAGATAAAGCCTTTGACACCCTCTGGCCGCTATGGCAGGGGAACGCCCGATTTCCCCTAATCGCGGCTGAAGGAGAATACCATGCCCAAAGAGGAATGGGGCACCAAACGCCTCTGCCCGCATTGCGCGACGCGCTTTTACGACCTGAAGGCAGATCCGATGACCTGCCCGGCCTGTTCCAACCGGTTCACGCTGGACAGTCTGACCGATGGCCGCGGCAAGACGCTGGTCACCGAAAAGGCCGTGCCCGCCACCGATGACGACGAACTGGTCGATGAGGAAGAGGATATCGCCGACGAGGCAGGCGATCTGGACGACGACCTGCTGGAGGAGGATGATGACGACGGCGACGTGTCGCTGGACGACATCGCCGATGTCGCAGGCGACGAAGAAGAATGATCCCAAGGCCGCGCCCCCAAGGCGCGGCCTTTTTCCTTATCCCCGGGGTATCGCCATGAGCTTTCAAGGATTGTCCGCCTATCGCCCGCAGATGCTGGGCCTGTTGCGCATCGTCGCGGCGCTGTTGTTCTTTGCCCATGGCACGCAGAAGATCCTTGGCTTTCCGGCCAGCGACATGTCACCCGCCCTGCTGACCCTGCCCTGGATCGCCGGGATGCTGGAACTGGTCGGCGGCGCGGCCCTGATTCTGGGCCTGTTCACCCGCCCCGTGGCCTTTGTGCTGTCGGGTCAGATGGCGGTTGCCTATTTCATGGCCCATGCCCCGCAAAGCCCCTTCCCGGCCCTGAACGGTGGCGATGCGGCGATCCTGTTCTGTTTCGTGTTTCTGTATTTCGTCTTTTCAGGCCCCGGCGCCTTCAGCCTGGACCGGGCCAGCGGGCGCGACGGCTGATCCCGCACCGCTGAAAGGCGGTCGCCCGAAAACTTGGCCGGGGGGTGAAATTTTCCTCTTGCACCCCCCGGCGCCCGATCCTATAGACCCCACACGCAGCGGCGCCGAGGCGCCTTGCGGACCTTCGGTGGGGTCATAGCTCAGTTGGTAGAGCGCTTGAATGGCATTCAAGAGGTCAGGGGTTCGATTCCCCTTGACTCCACCACTTAAACTCTCCTTGCAGGTTGATTGATTTCGTCGCAGGCGCTGATCGCGTCTTTTCGCGGGATTTTTAAGCTGTTTTGGATCGCATGGGTCATGGATTGCGCTGAGCACATCCCGGTCGCCATCGCGGGCAGGCTGCGGGACATCATGGTCCGGAACGCGGTCGTGCAAACGCCGCACCGCGTTTTCCAGCGGCCCTACGCTGGCCGGGTCCGACCCGCCGCTGCCGAAAACAACACACACAAGGCCGTCCATCCGGCGCGGGCAGGATCAAGGCAGCGATGCCGCCCTGACCAAGGCGCCGGATATGCCGGGCCTGACCGGTTTTTACGATGTCTGCCGGGCGGTAGGGCGAAGGACCGATCAGGCGGTGGGCAGCGATATCTCGCCTTCGGAGACCGCATCACCCCAGGGGCTCATGATCTCGGTCGCGCCGCAATTCCGGCCTGCCGCGCGCATCACCCCTGCGGGCACCGCAAAGGCATAGGGGTGGACCGTCCGTCTGGCGGTGGTGACCTGTCCAAGGGCGGCCAGCGCATGGGCCACATCGGGGGGCAGATCCTCGTCCATCACGGTCCCGCTGGCAGCCGACGCATCGATGCGCGGAGTGTGGAACGCGGCCTCCAGATCCATGCCGAAATCGACCATGAAGCTGACCAGATTGGCCACCGCAGGCAGGATCTTGCGCCCGCCCGAGGCGCCGATGGCGAACATTCGGTCGCCCACCTGCCCCACGGTCGGGCAGACATTCATCAGACACCGCTTGCCCGGCGCCAGAGAGTTCGGCTTGCCGGGTTCGGGATCGAACCACATGATGCCGTTGTTCAGCAGCATCCCGGTCTGGGGCGACACGACATGGCTGCCGAACATCGACAGCAGGGTCTGGGTCACGTTCACCATATTGCCATGCCGGTCCACCACGCTGAAACTGGTGGTGCAGGCGGGCGCGCGGGGACTTTCGCCGGTATCGCCCCCCTGCGCCAGCCGGTCGCGATAGGCCTCGCCCAACCCTGCTGCCAGCGCGCCATAGCTGGCGGCCGAGGGCGCATCGCCCGGCTGGAATGCCCCCTGCATCTGCTGCAGCGTCTGGACAAGCGCGGCCCCGGCGGACAGGCCCGAAGGCGCATGGATCACCGCGTCGCGATAGCGGACGGTCCGGGGCACAGCGGCGGTTGCGCGATAATCGCGCAGATCGTCCAGCGACAGGCATCCGCCCTTGGCCCGCAGATCCTCGACCAGCATGCGCGCAGTCGCGCCATCATAGAAATCCTGCGGGCCGTGATCGGCCAGACGGCGCAGGGTGGCGGCATGGGCGCGCTGATCCAGCCGGGCATCGGTCGCCGTGGTCCAGCCCGCGATATCGGGCCATTGCCCGTCGGCCAGAAACAGCGCTGCCGCATCCGGGTCACGCGCCAGCTGCCGCGCGCCCGAGGCGATCAGCAGCGATGAATACCAATCCAGCGCCATCCCCTGATCCGCCAGCGCCACCGCCGGGGCCAGCAGATCGGCCCAGTCCTTGCGGCCATACCGCTGATGCGCCAGCGCCATTCCCGCCACCGTGCCCGGCACCGCGACCGAGGTCGCACCATAGATGTTGCGGTCGTCCCTGACCCGCGTCCAGGGAAACAGATCCGCCGCCTGCCGCCCCGGCTCCAGCGGATAATCGGCCACATCCAGCGCGGCAGGGGCGCGCATGCCGAACTCGATCACCTCGGCGCGCTGATCATCCGCGCGCCACAGGGTCATCATGCCGCCGCCCATCGGCCCAGACATCCACGGCTCGACCACGCCGACCGCAAACGAGGTCGCGACGGCCGCGTCCATCGCATCCCCTCCGGCAGCCAGCACCGCCGCCCCGACCTCGGCCGCCTTGCGGTGCTGACAGGCGACGACGCCGCCATCGGTCCAGACGACCTCTTTGCGGATGCGCTGCGTCTTGGAAAGATTCGTCATGTCATGGCCTTTTGTCATCAGTTCCGTTTGCCGGGGACGCAGCGCCGCCAAGCCGCATCGCGATCGCCCCATGAGGACAGCGACAGTTCGGGAAAGCGGTCGCGCACAGTCTCCATATCCTGCCGCATCTCGGCGATCCGCCAGTCCCTGACAGCGCGCGCCACCGGTGGCAGCGGCTGATCACGCAGGTTGACGAACTGGCAGCACCGCCTGATGCGATGGTGACCCGGGATAACCGGGATCAGCGACCCGATGCTGAGCCAAAGTCCGACAACATTCAACCATCCAGGCGCCACCCCTTGGACGCTTGGGCGGCTGGTGAACGATCCCGACGGCCTGCGCGATTTTGTCCGCAGCCATGCCGGCGGGACGTGGCATGCGTCGAGGACAGGCCGGATCGGCACGTCGCGCGGCAGCCGCACCTTATGCGCACGTCGGATCGGCAGGGCGTTGATGCGGGTGGACAGGGTCGCGGGCACCGCCTTGGCCCCGGTGGCACAGCCACCCCCGCGATCCAGCCGGTCGCCCGTCATGCAGGCCGACAGCATCGGCCCCGAGGCATCCAGCCCGATCAAGGGGAACGCTGGCCACATCAAGGCAACCCCACCGCTGTCATCCGTCAGCAGGCCGTGTTGCGCAAGGCACTGGCGGGTCAATGCATCCGGCACGCGGGACGTCAAGACTGTGGAACCCGCGTGCAGAGCCGGGGCATCGCCATGCGATCATGCAAGGATGACACAAGCGTCACGGCGTTCGTCTTGATCTCAGCCCCAATCAATCAGCCTGATTGACCGTCAACAGGCCTGCGGTCTGCCGCCGACCGTCCACCTAACCAATGATCATCAGCCATCAGCCCGAGCATTGCCTTGCCGTGATCGTTCCCCGATCCCAAAGTCGCTGGATCAACCGCCAAGACTCCGGGCATCGCCCCGCAGGTCTGCCCTTGCGACATCCTGCAATCGATCGGTCAAGACCTTCGCGACATCCGCCCGCTGCGACAGGATACCATCTGCCTGCATCTGCCACCTTCCGCCAGCTTGCCGAACTCTCTCGTCCGGCAGAGGCTGGCCTGATCTGGTCATCGGAGGAGAGGACCATGGCGAACACCGAAAGCGTGCTGATACATCCTGCCGTCGATTCTGGCATCAAACGGGGCAATCCGGGTTTTTCCGGGGGCGTTCTGGTCTGTCATTGCGCCAGCAATCCCGTGAAGCTGCGTGTCGGGGCGCAGACCGCGCATAATCACGTCTGCGGTTGCACCAAATGCTGGAAACCGGCTGGTGCGATCTTCAGTCAGGTCGCCGTCGTCTCGCGCGACGCGGTCGAAGTGCTGGAGAACGGCAACAAGCTGGAGATCGTGAACGCAGAGGCCACCATTCAGCGTCACCGCTGTCGGGATTGCGGCGTGCATCTGTATGGGCGGATCGAGAATCGAGACCATCCGTTCCATGGGCTGGATTTCGTGCATACCGAATTGTCACGCGAAGACGGCTGGTCCGCGCCGGAATTTGCGGCCTTTGTCAGTTCGGTCATCGAATCCGGGGTCGATCCATCCCGAATGGACGGGATCCGGGCGCGGCTGCGCGAACTGGGGCTTCATCCCTATGACACGTTGTCGCCACCATTGATGGATGCGATCGCGACCCATGCGGCCAAGACGCAGGCGGCACCGACGCCGCCACCGTCTGCCGCAAAGGCTTCGCAAACCGCATCCCCAAGGCCGCAGCACCAACCGGCCCCGACGCCACCAGCCAGTGAGGGCGGATCGCTGTTTGCCCGGCTGCTGAACAAGCTTTTCGGCCGCTAGGCCGCGCCGGGGTGACGACGGGGTGACGCTTATCGGGTTGAGTGACGGGATCGGCCTGACCGGCCCCGTTTGACGTGCCGGGCGGAACCGCCCCGCATCTGGGCTGATCGGTCACAAAACCCGCAGACCCATCTGGCCCAGCAGATCCGCCGCCTGCTGTTTCGAGATGACGGCACCCCGGAACCGACCGGCATCGGTCAGCCGGACGCCCCCCAGATCGGCGCCGCGCAGATCGGCGCCCTCGAACCGGCTGTCGGTCAGATTGGCATCGCGCAGCGAGCAGCCTTCGAACACCGCATCCCTGAAATCGCACTGGCTCAGGTCGGCCTCGCTGAAGTTCACCTGCCTCAGCACGGCTTTTCTCAGCGACAGCTTTGGCAGGACCGCAAGGACCAGCAGGACATCCTGCAACCCGATCCCATCGGTCCGGGCATCGGTCAGATTGGCGCCGGTCATCTTGCAGCCGGCGATCCGGGCCGAGCTGAGGACAGCCCGTCGAAAGCCCGCATTGCTGAAATCCCCGCCATCGATCGTGATGTCGGACATCTCGGCCCCGTCAAAGCGCGCGGCGCCCGCCCGGCAGGATGTGAACCGCGCATCCTCCAGGACCGCGCGCTCGAACGCGGTGCCCGCCAGATTGCAGCGCTGGAAATGCCAGCCGACCATGTCGAGGCCGGAAAGATCCAGACCCTGCAGATCGCATTGCGTCAGCGTGACGGGCTGGCCTGTTCGGACCAACTGATCGATCGCCACGCGGTCAGGGGCGGTATCCGTGATGCTGTCTGTCGCGGTCATGGGCCTCAGTCGCATTGCTTTGGGGGGCCTGCAAGCCGGCAGAGCAGAGCATTGCCGACGTCCCCAGGATCGCACAGCCGCGCGTCAGGACGCAGGCTGCGCGGGCGGTCGTCACGGCGCATCCGGCAAAGCCGGTTCCACGGCCTGATCATCGCGCCAGCGATCCGTTTGCCAAGGGGATATCGACTGTCTGCCCCCTGTCGGTGATCTGCGACAGGCGCTTGCAAGACGGAACCCCGGCATGCGGCGGGGGAAAGACTAGGGCTTTTCATCTGGTCTTCGGCAACGGAACCCGACGCTCGAATCCGACGTCCTGTTCGGATGCCATCTGGTACATTTTCTGATAATAGGGCAGCACTCTGGCCACCACGCCATCGGCCTGATCCATCAGCCCGATCTTTGCACCAAAGATCTGCCGGGCCTCTGCCAGCAGATCGTCTTCATCGACACGGGTCAGGCAGCCATTCCGGCAGACGATCTCTCCGGCGACCATTGTCGTCAGAACCGCGCTGCCGTTTTCACAAAGCGAAAGCTGCCGGGTCAGATTGCTCAACGGTGTCAAGGAAATGGCGTTCAGATTGACAAGGTTCAGATCGGCCGGGGCGCCGACTGCAAGGCTGCCAAGACCCTGCTCGCGCATTGCATGCCCACCGCCAATGGTCGCGGCCCGCAGGATCTCGTCTGGTGCGGGCCAGCGCGTGTAATCCGGATCCGTCAGGCAATGCACAAGCGAGGCGGTCTTCATGACCGACCACATATTGATCGCATCGTCGGCGATGGCCTCGTCCACGCCCAGACAAACGGGAATGCCCCTGTCATGCATCGCCCGCCAGGGCATGATGCCGCTGCCGAGCCGAAGGTTGGAAACAGGATTGTGGGCCACCGTCGCCTTGCTGTCGGCCAGCAGATCCAGATCGGCGTCATCGACCCAGATGGCATGAATGACGTTCATCCGGTCGGACAGAAAGCCCATCTCGGCGGTGTGACGCACCAGTGACGCGCCGTTCAGGCATTGATGCCCGAAGACGCGCTGCAATTTCGTTTCCAGCATATGCGCATAAAAAGGCAGGTCGTGCTGGCGGCTCAGATCGTCCAGCGCTGCGAAATAAGCGGGGCTGACACGCTGCGGCGCCGAGCAGGACACGGCGCCCTTGATGCGTCCGTTTGCAGCGCCATGCCAGCGAGACAGCAGATGGTCGTAAAGCTCCAGCAAGTCATCCCGTCCTGCCGACGTGGGTTGGGCCAGCTCCGCGCGAAGATCTGCCGGCAGAAGATCGCGCAGATAGGGCAATTTATCCAGTTCCGACAGTTCGGGTTGATCAAGGGCCAGTCGCGCACGCATCCCACTGTCCAGATAGGCTTGCGCGACGGCGTCGATGATGTCGGGTTCGGGGCGCGGCACGAAAAAGCAATCGTCCTGAACCGAGGTCGTGCCGCATTTCAGCATCTCGATACAGCCCAGCATCGTGCGCAGATAAGCCTCTCGCGGGGTGGGGCGCAGAACTTCAAGCTCGGGACATTCATAGAGCATGAAGATTTCAAGCGGCATCGAGGGAAGCCGGCCCTTCATGTGATTGACGGATGAATGAAAATGCCCGTTGACAAGGCCGGGCATCAGAAGGTTTCCGGCGCCTTTGACGATTTCGGCACCCTGCGGAATGGCAAGGTCATTGCCGACCCGCGCGATGCGACCCTCTGACACCATCAGATCGCAGGGTGCGGTCATCCCCGCCTGCCGATCTGGATCGAAAAGGCGGACGTTTTGAAAGATCGTTTGCATGATGTCGCCTTAACTCACATCACAGACGAGAGGATGTTTTGTAAAAGGGCGAACGCTCGGCGGTGTCCCGAATATAGCCAGCATAGAATTTTTCGACCTCTGGGAAAACCTGACCGCGAAGCCATTCCAGGTGTCGTTCATCCTCGTCGCGGGGCGCGGCCATGGCCGCTGCGATCTGATCCAGAATCTCGGCGCGGTCGATCCGGGTAAAGCGCCCGTCACGAAAGACCACCTCGCCGCCGATCATGACGGCATGGACATCCCTGGTCTTTGCCCGGTGGATCATCGCATCCAGAGGCGCAATGCCCGGATCCTGATAGGGCCAAGTCGCCGATCCATAATCCAGAAGAACGGCATCGAACTGACGTCCGGGATCGAGGCGACCGATCTCGGCCCCAAAGGCCGTGGTCAGGCCGCCATGTTCCGACGCCATCTGCAGGATCTGGGTCGGGTTCGGCACATCCGCAGCGTCCATGCCCGGCACCCGATGGACCGTCAACGCCATCCGCATTTCCTGCAGCATGTCGCGGTCGTCGTTGATCCCGGCCTCGTCGATCCCCAGCCCGACCACGACGCCGCGCTTGCGCAGATCCATGAGCGGCAACTGACCCGAGCGCAGCCTGAAATTCGAAGAGCAGTTGTGGCAGACACAGGTGCCGGTCCCCGCGCAGATCTCGATATCCTCCTCGGTCATCCAGACGCCGTGGCCAAGGGTCAGCTGCGGCCCCAGAAGGCCCAGCTTTTCCAGATGCCTGACTGCGCTGGTCCCGGTTCGCCTGAAGGCGTATTCCTTTTGATAGGCGGTCTCGAGCAGGTGCATGTGCATCGGCACCTGTTCGCTGTCGGCCTTTTCCTTCATGGCCAGCAGCCCGTCATCGGTCATCCAATGCAGGTTGGCCGGGGCCAGCTGGATGCGCGCACGCGGGTTGCGGTTACCGCTTTTCAGCGCGTCGTAAAGCGCCATGAAATCCGCAAAGCTCATCTTTTGCGCGGCCAGATGTTCTGCCATCGCCTTGCCGGTGGCGGGCGGCAGGCGGGCGCAGAAATCCTCGTCCGCTTCATAAACGAAACGGTTCTGCTCTCGGACCGCATAGCAATAGGACACGCGCATACCGACCGCGTCATAGGCTTTCAGAACCCCCGTGGCGGCGCCAAGAACCTGATCGAAATCGCCCGTCGCCCAGCCTTGGATATGCTGCACGGTCGTGACGCCCGACGAGATCATCTCGAAGGCCGAATAGAGCGTATCCAGATAGGGATCGATCTTTCGCATCGACAACCGGGCGGCAAACCACAGTTCCAGCGCGTAATCGGGCGCCCCCAGCTGCAGGGGCGTCATGCCCAGATGGTGATGGCTGTTCACCAGACCGGGCATCATCAGGTGATCGGGATAATCCGTCACCATCGCGTCTGGATACCGGGCCTTGATGTCATCGGCCGGACCGACCTCCAGCACCACGCCATCCCGGCTTGCCAGGGCGGCGTCCTGATGGATGACCGGTGTGGCGTCGGCTTGCGCGCCGGTCACGATCCAGCGGGCAGTGACAATCTGAATGCTCATGCCAGTTCCTGTTCCTTGAATGCGCGTTCGACCTCTTCGGCCAGCAGGGCCTCGCAACGGCGGGCATAGTCGACCATTTCAGGGCTGCGCAGATCGCGCGGACGGGGCAGATCCAGCGTGATTTCAGCCTTAATCCGACCCGGGCGGGACGTGAAAACGACGATGCGGTCGGCCAGCGCCAGCGCCTCGTCGATCGAGTGGGTGACCAGAAGGATCGAAGCTTTCGAGCTTTCCCAGATGTCCAGCAGATGCCCCTGCATGCGGGCCCGGGTCTGGATGTCCAGCGCAGCGAACGGTTCGTCCATCAGCATGACCTTGGGCCGCATGGCCAAAGCACGGGCCAGCGCGGCCCGCTGCCGCATGCCCCCGGACAGTTCATGAGGCCGTTTGTTGCCCGCATTGCCAAGCCCGACAAGCTTCAGCAGCTTTTGGGCCGCGGCCTCGCGCTTGGCAGGTGCCGTATGGTTGATCTTGAGCCCGAAGGTCACGTTGTCCTTGACCGTCAGCCAGGGATAAAGCGACGCCTCCTGAAAGATCAGGCTGCGCTCGGGCGAGGGTTCGGTGATCGGCAGGCCATCGAATGTGACCGTGCCGCTTGTGGGCTGCTCCAGCCCCGCCACGATATACAGCAGAGAGCTTTTGCCACAGCCGGACGGCCCCAGCAGAACGACGAACTCTGCCGGTGCCACGTCCAGCGTCAGGTTGCTGACCGCCGGAACGGGGTCGGGGCCGCCGGGATTCCAGATTTTCGACACGTCCTTGATTGACAGACCAAGCATGGCTCAGATTCCTCCAGGATTGCCAGGACCGATCCACCACAGAACCTTGCGCTGAATCAGTTTCAAAGCCTGATCGAACAGAAAGCCGGTGATTCCGATCAGGGTCATCGTCAGGAAAACAAGATTGGCGTTGAAGGTGTTGCGGGCCATCATCGTGATCTGCCCAAGGCCGGACCCGACGCCGACGGCCTCGGCAATCAGCACCACCATCCATGCCCCGAACAGGTTCATGCGAAGCGTGACGAACAGATCCGGCAGGATCGCGGGCAGGATCACATGGCGATAGATCTGCCGCTTGGAGCAGCCCATGATCCGCGCAAGCTGCACATAGCTTTTCGGCACGTTGTCGATCAGTGACAGCGTCGCCAGCGTCATCACGAAATAGATCGCGATCAGCACCAGAAAGATTGCCGGAGGATTGCCGATACCAAAGACAAAGACGGCGACCGGGATCCATGCCACCGGAGAGATCGGCGCCAGCATGGTGATCATCGGCAATGTCAGCTTTCCGAAGATCCGAAAGTATCGGATCGCCAGTCCGGTCATCAGCGACAGCACAAATCCAAGGATCAGCCCTGTCGTGACGCGCAGCGAGGTCCAGCCGATCACCCCCAGCACCGACCAGATCGAGCCGCCCTCGCTGAGTGCGCCTGCGCGATCGCCGTTCGGGTCGAAAAAGCGGAACTGTTCAGAAAGGTTGGCCAGGAAGATATGCGGTGGCGGCAAAAGCAGGGGGTCCGCCCAACCCCGCCACCACGCAAATTCCCACAAGCCGACGAAAATCGACAGCGATGCGACGGACCAAAGCAGGGGGGCGACCTGCTTCAAAATTCCGCGATGCAGTGTCATCGGGCGAACCCTGGATGTGATCGATCTGTCGCGGGATGCGTCCGCGTTTCCATCTGTCATGGGATGTCCTTGGATCAGGCCGACTTGAGGCGCAGCGAGGCGTAAAGATCGGCGTTCTCGGCGATCACCTCGTCCAGCAGGGACCAATCCACCGCCTCGGGCGGCAGGTCATTGCGGACATAGCCCATCTTCTTCATGGACGCAGAGCGGTCGGCAAAGAACTGGGTGTTGCTGCGCTGGTCGATTTTGACCGGCTGACGGAACTGCGCCAGCGTCAGCGCCTCAAGCGAGGTCCGGTAATAGATGCCTGCCGTATCCGCCAGGGCCTTGGCGGTGTCGGTCTCGGATTGCTGCTGCGCCACCATCATGCCCTTGATCACGGCCTTGACCGCACCGGGGTTGTCTTCCAGCAACTGGGTGCGCGCGGCCAGAACACAATCGGCATATCCCTGGCCATAGATGTCCAGACCGTCGGTCAGCACCGTCGATCCGGCGCGCTGTTCCAGACATTGCGTGGCATAGGGTTCGATGTGGCACACGGCATCGATGGCGCCGTTGACGAAGGCGGCAGCCATTTCCGGCGATGTGTTGAAATATTTTATCTCGACATCAGCAAAGGACACGCCGCCCGCTGCCATGTAGTCATAGGCCAGAACCTCAAGCGTGTCGGCCTGAAAGGTGCCGATCGATTTACCCTTCAGATCGGCGGCAGACCGGATGCCCTCGGCCGCGACAAGGATGCAGCCTTCGACACCGGCGCCCGCGACCATCTTCACCGGCGCTCCGGCATCGACCAGCGTGATGAAGTTCGAATAGGGAATGACCGAGACATCGACCATGCCCGCGCCGAACAAGGTGACGACGTCGGTCGTGGTCGGGGTCACGACAAAATCCAGCTCCACCCCGTCCGCCTCGGTCAGCTTTCGTTCCTTGGCAAGAAAGATGCCCAGATTGCAAAGCCCGGCCCCATGCGTGGCCTTGATCGTCGTCAGGCCCGCGGCGGCTGCCTGACCGGGTGCAAGCAGCCCGGCTGGAATGGCCAGACTGGCCGCCGCCGCCACACCGCCCTTGAGAAAGCCGCGGCGGCTTGCCTGCATGATCGAGTTATAGGTGGTTCCGCATCTATCGCACATGTCCAGACCTCGCTGTTGAAGCGTGACGACAGGGCGAGCGCATCATTCAGGTGCAGTCCACCACATCGTCGATGACAACTGGCACGCCAACCTGAAGAAGAGGGTGAAACAGTGCTCGAAGGCAAAGTCTCATCGGGCAAAGTCGCCCTCCCTGCGCTGTAAGTCAGGTTAGATCCCGTTCCGGAAATTCATGAAGAGATTTTGGCAAGAATTTTCGGCTGGTCCGCTGTCTGCATTATTTACAGGCCGTTTGTTCCCATCCGCGCTGCAAAACACGGCACACGATCGACCAGGCGTCGCTGATCTTCATCCGGGGGGCCGAGGATCAGAGGCTCTTGGCGGGCGGCCCAAGGTGATCCAGCGTCGGGCAGGCGTGGCGATGGTCATGCTGGGCGCGGTCGTCATCCAATGACCCGGGCTGTCGAAGATGTAGAAGGCCTTATCGGGTTCGGGTTCGGGTTCGGAGGCAACGCCCCCCGGACTGGTCACGGTCTCCAGAATGGTCACGATCTGGACATTCCGCAAATGCCCGGTATTCCCGACCCTCACCGGCGCATGACAAGACGCCAGCGCCGAAGATCATGCCGACCGAGGCAATCAGGTCGGGCGTCTCGTTGAAGAACACGATGCCCCAGATGACCGAAAACCCGACATAGGCGAAATCGAAGGCCCCGATCATTGCGGGCGGGCCGTTCTGATACGCGATGGCGGCCCCGATGCTGCCGATCAGGATCGCGCCGGCCAGAAGCCCCATCGAGACCCACTCGGCCCGTCCCATCGGCGTCTTTGGTGACAGCAGAAACCCCTGCCTCAACTCAGTCGGCAGCAGCCGGATCAACGCGGCGACAAGACCGCCGACAAGGACAAAGCCGATATTGAGGGCCAGCGACAGGCCATGCGGGTGTTCGTCGCGGCATCGGCCGCCCTGCGGTGTTCTAGGACGCAGCGATCCATTTTGATGGTGTGGACACCCCCGCCCGACGGCATTGCAATGTGGCAAGGTGATGTTGTCAAAATCGCCACAGAGGCGGGATGTCGATGGAAGATATTCCCATCGCCGGGCTCGATCTCGCCAAGAACGTCTTTCAGATCCATGGCGCGAATTCTGAGGGACGTGCCATCATCGGAAAGCGCTGTTCGCGCACGCGTTTTCTAAGGTTCATGTCTGCTTGTCCTCCGTGCACCGTCGCCAGATGGCCTGCCATTCGGACAGGGCATAGGGCAGCCGCTCATGGGCTGCTCAAGGCCTTTCCCAGTCATGGTCAGACTCTCAAAAAGGTTGGGGACACCAAGCTCAAACTCCCTGATCACCGTGTCGAACACAGGCTTGATCTGGTCGACGGAATTGGAGGTCGTTCCGGCAGTAATGCCCCGCTCACGCAGCTTTTTAACAAACAGGTTGGCATGCTCAGTGCGGATATCGGTCAGGATGGCATCTCCGGTGATCGTCGTGAGCACCGACCATGGCCGGTCATACTGCTGCAGGGCGGTTTTGTTCCTTGGGCCCTTCCCCAAGGCACTATGCTTGTTCTGATCTTCGCTCAACGTCCGGGGCCTCTGATTGGCCATCAGAAGGTCAAGGGTCAGCCTGCTTTGGGGGTCTGGTGCTGGGCGATATTCTCCCGGCTCGCAGGCCCCCCCCCGTCAGGGCCTGCACTATGTCCTCAAGCGCAGGAACGCTTCGATCGCGCAGCCCATCGCCCCGCTTCAGGTCCGCAGTTTCCAGACGCCCCAGCGCAGCCTTAGGATCCCCTGCCCCGTCAGACCCACCGTCGAGATGATTGGCCCAGCGAGCATCCTGCCTGCGGACATGTTCATTGGCCTTCTTGGCCGCCTCCAACTGATCCTTAGTCTTGAGGGAGAAGAACAGCACCGAGTGCGGCTTGCCCTTCGCATCCCTGTGCAGACCTTCGCACCCAGCCTTCACGCGGCGGCGGAAGCACCAGACATTGCTCTTTTTCTGGATGGATTTGGCAGATAAGCGGAAAGCCCGTGAGTCGAGTGGTAAAACCACGGTGTGTCACCTTATGTGTCACGTTAAGGAACCCGATTTCTCATCTAAATACCTTAATTCGTTCAATAAAATGAACAAATGGCGGAGGGAATGGACCTGCTGTCTAACCTTCTCTGAAACCACCCTATGCAGAGCGTCGGCCGAACCCGTCGTCAAAGGCTTGAATACAGTTTGCACCGAGAAGCTTAAACTGATGGGGCACGAATTGAGCATACTGCTTCTTTTTTGCCCTTGCCGCCTGCGTCGTAGCCAATTGGTCTGTGCACACACAATAAGCAGCCGGCTGAATCAACCGTATAACCCACAGAACAAGAGATAAGAGCAGTCTCGTCGCAGCCCCATGCACAAAACGGGTTGCCCATGCAAATTTTGCATTGGGCTAGCGGCACATTTCCCCCTTAGCAATTCAGCTATGATATGCACAAATTCATCACGACCGGATGACAATGCTCTCGAAAGATCGACGCACCGCCTTCGGGTGGGAGGGGGCCATGAGCTTCATATCGAACGGCACGGCACACGCGGGACGATCCCGACGGTCGTTCTACACGGCGGACCTGGCGGAGGGCTGACCCGCTCAGCGCTGGACGGCTTTGACATGACAAAGCATGACATTGTGCTGTTCGACCAGCGCGGTGCCGGTCAGTCCACACCGCTGGCGGACATTCGGGGAAATACCACGGTCGACCTGATCGACGATCTTGAGGCGATCCGGGCGCTGTTCGGGTTTGATGCATGGATGGTCGCAGGCGGTTCATGGGGAAGCTGTCTAGGGCTGGCCTATGCTCAGGCACACCCGGATCGCGTGTTGGCTTTGCGTCTGCATGGCATCTTTCTGGCGCGGCCGTCAGAGATACGCTGGTGGTTTCATGACGTCGCCCATATTTTTCCCGACCATTGGGCCCCGTTCGCTGCGCATATCCCGGAAGACGAACGCGACGATCTGCTGCAGGCATATCATACCCGGTTGATGTCGCCCAATCTTGAGGTCGCTCGGTTGGCAGGCTGGCATCTGCGCAACTTTTCGGCGCGGACGCAGACCTTCGGGCCCGATGCGGCGCATGTCGCGCGGCTGCTGGAAAGCCCCGAGAAGTACCTTCCGGTTGCGCGTCTCTTTACCCATTACTGCATGAACCATGCCTTTCTGCCAAAAGGGGCATTGCTGGCCGGGATCGACGGCATCCGCCATATTCCAGCCGAAATCCTGCAGGGCCGCTATGACATGGTGACGCCGATGACTTCGGCTTGGACGCTGCATCAGGCTTGGCCGGAAGCGCGCTTCGAAATCGTCACCTGCGCAAATCATACACCATCTCCGGACATGCTGGCCGCGCAACGCGCCGCCTCTGACCGGTTGGCCGAGAGGATCACCACCCATGTCTGCAATTGACCCGGCTGCAATCGTCCCGCTTCTGGACATCCCGTCATGCCGTGCCCCGGCCCGCTCGCCCGGCACCGGGACGCTGGTCTGGATCAGCGATGCTACCGGCATGCCTCAGCTGTGGATGTCGGATGCAGGCGGAGCGCGGCCGCTGACCGACCGCCCTGAACCGGTGAACAGCTTTGCCTGGAATCCCGCCGGGGATCGCATCCTGTTCACCGCAGATTGCGGTGGCGACGAGCGGTGGCAGTTGCACCTGTTGGACCCGACGACGGGCAAGGTGCAGGCACTGACCCGGGATCCGATGACCGTGCATATGTGGGGCGCGTTTTCACCGGACAGTGCGCGCATCGCCTATTCGGCCAATGCGCCACAAAAGGACCGGCTGGATCTGCAGGTGATGGATCTGTCGACGCGTGCCGTCACCCCAGTCTCGACGCCGGCAGGTCATCAGGAGGTTCTGGGCTTTTCCCCCGATGGTGAAAGCCTGCTGGTGCGCCTGATCCTGGGCGCAGGAAGCGATCAGAAACTGCATCTGGTCGAGATTGCGTCGGGACGTCGGATGCCAGTGTTGCAGGCGCCCCACCGGGTCAGGTTCGCGGCGGCGCGGATGCTGAAGGCGGGTGGTGGATTGGCCCTTTGCGATCTGGACGGTGACCGGATGGCGCTGTGGCGGTTCGCTTCGGACGGCGTCGTTCAGGGCTGCGTCCATCAGATCGAGGGCTGTGATCTGGAGGCTTTTGCCCTGTCTTCCGATCAGAAAAGCATCGTGGTCACGGTCAACCGCGACGGCTTCAGCCAACTCGATCACGTCGATCTTGCGTCAGGGCAGGTGCGCGCTCTGGCCTTGCCAATGCCCGGCGTGGTCAGCGGCCTGACGGTTCCGGCAGGGTATGATGCCGCCCTCTGCGCGATCGGTTCGCCTGTATCGGCTCCGGCAGTCTTCCAGATTCCGCTTGCCGGGGGCCCTTGCCTTACATTGCATGGTGCAAAGTCTTTGGAGAACGGGATCGAACCCGACCTTGCGCGGTTTGACAGTTTTGACGGTCTGTCGGTCCCCTATTTCACCTATACGCCACGGGGCGCCTGCCCTGCGGGTGGCTGGCCCGCAGTCTTCATCATCCATGGCGGCCCCGAGATGCAGTGGCGCCCCGAATGGCGCGCTGATGTTCAGTGGCTGGTGTCGCAAGGCATCATGGTCGTGGCGCCGAACGTGCGGGGATCGACGGGATATGGCCGAGCCTATCATGGGCTGGACGACCGTGAAAAGCGGCTGGACAGCCTGTCGGATCTGACCGCCCTTCGCGCGCATCTGACCGGCGCGGGCGACGTGGACCCGACCCGGTGCGCCGTCTTCGGGCGGTCGTATGGCGGCTATATGGTCATGGCCGCGCTGACGGAAGATCCCGACCTGTGGCGCTGCGGGGTCAACTTTTACGGTATCGGCAACTTCTTCACCCATCTGATGGCGACCGGTCCTTGGGCGCGGATGATCCGGGTGGCGGAATATGGCGACCCGGACAAGGACGCCGACCTGCTGCGGCGCATCTCGCCCGTGAACAGGATCGACCGGGTGCGGGCGCCGCTGCTGATGGTGCATGCCGACCGCGATCCCCGCGTGCCGCCCTGCGAAAGCGAGATCATCAACTCGCTGATGTTCGGGCTGGGCAAGCGCTGCGATTTCCTGCGCATCGCGCATGAGGGCCACGGCTTCAAGCGCATCGACAACATCCGCCGCGTCTTCGGGACGCTGGCCGGTTTCATCGCCAAAGAGCTCTGAGGAGAGACCATGAAGAACAAAGCCGACATCTGGACCGGCGTGGACCGCCACGCCCCGGACCTGATCGCCCTGTCCGACCGCGTCTGGGGCATGCCCGAGATCTGCTATACCGAATATGCCTCGGTTGCCGAGCATACGGCGATGCTGAAGGACAAGGGTTTTCGCGTTACGGAAAACGTCGCGGGCATCCCGACGGCGGTCATTGGAGAGGCAGGCGAGGGCGGCCCCATCATCGCGTTTCTGGGCGAATACGACGCCCTGCCGGGCCTGAGCCAGGAGGCCGGGGTGGCAGAGCCGCGCCCGCTGCCTGGCAATGGGCAGGGCCATGGCTGCGGGCACAACCTGCTGGGTTCAGCCGCGC
Organism: Paracoccus nototheniae; assembly: GCF_004335005.1. Lineage (GTDB taxonomy): Bacteria > Pseudomonadota > Alphaproteobacteria > Rhodobacterales > Rhodobacteraceae > Paracoccus > Paracoccus nototheniae. The sequence goes on from NZ_RQRT01000009.1 coordinate 56,938, forward strand.
TGCTGGCGGCCTGTGCGCTCAAGGATTGGTTGGCCGATACGGGCACGCCGGGACGCGTGCGATACTATGGCTGCCCTGCCGAGGAAGGCGGTGCGGCGAAATCCTTCATGGCGCGCGAGGGCGCCTTTGACGGCGTGGCCGCCGCAATCACCTGGCATCCGCATTGCTTCAACGAGGTGGCCCCCGCCTTGTCGCTGGCCAATACGCGGATGGATTTCGCCTTTACCGGACGCGCCAGCCATGCCGCCGCCGCGCCCCATCTGGGCCGCTCGGCGCTGGATGCGGCGCAGCTGATGTGCACCGGCGTGCAATATCTGCGCGAACATGTGCCGCAGGACAGCCGGATCCATTATTCCTTTCTGGATGCGGGCGGGGTCGCCCCGAACGTTGTGCAGGCCCGCGCCACGCTGCGCTTTGCCATCCGCTCGACCAGCCTGCCGGGCATGTTCGAGCTGAACGAGCGGGTCAAGCGCATCGCCGAAGGTGCCGCGATGATGACCGACACCAAGGTCGCCATCTCGATCATGAGCGCGGTGTCGAACCTGCTGCCCAACGGTCCGCTGGAAGAAACCATGCAGGCCAATCTTGAACGCCTCGGCCCGCCGCCTTTCGATGAGGCCGACCGCGCCTTTGCCGCCGAAATTCAGGCGACGCTGACATCCGGCGACATCGCCAGCGCCTATCGCGGCGCGGGCCTGACGCCCGCCGACACGGCGCTATGCGATTTCATCGTGCCGCGCGGCACCATGCGCGATCCGATGATCGGCTCGACCGATGTCGGCGATGTCAGCTGGATCGTGCCCACGGTGCAGGCCCATGCGGCGACGCTGGCCATCGGCACGCCCGGCCACAGCTGGCAGGTGACGGCACAGGGCAAGACCGCGCAGGCCCATAAGGCGATGACCTGGGTGGCCAAGGTGATGGCTGCGACCGCGCAGGATTGCCTGACCGATCCCGACCTGCTGACCCGCGCCCGTGCCGATCTGGACGCGCGGCTGGCCGCGACGCCCTATATCTGCCCGATCCCGGCGGAGGTCGCGCCCCCCCTGCAGCCTAGACCGGTTGCCGCCTGAACAACCAAAAAACGACCCAACAAGGAGAAGACCCAGATGAAATTGAGAACCCGGATGCTGTCTTCGGTGCTTGCGGTCGCGGCGGCGGCCCTGCCGCTGTCCGCCGTGGCCGAAACGCCGCCCAATGTCATGGTGATGGCGTGGAACATCGACGCCATCTCGACCTTCGATCCCGCGCAGGTGGGCGAGGTCGTCACCATCGAGATGCTGTCGAACACTTGCGACAGGCTGATGGAATACGCCCCCGAGGATGAAACGAACATCCTGCCCGGTCTTGCCGAAAGCTATGAGGTGTCCGAGGATGGCACAACGCTGACCTTCAAGATCCGTGAAGGGCTGACTTTCCCCTCGGGCAACCCGGCCACCGCGCAAGAAATGATGTGGTCGCTGCACCGCGTGCTGAACGTCGGACTGGGCGCCGCCGCCGCGCTGACAGAATACGGCTTTACCGCCGAGAACGCCGCCGAGCGCATTACAGCGCCCGATGACACCACGCTGGTGATGCAGTTCGATCAGGCCTATCCGACCTCGCTGGTGCTGCAGGCGATTGCCGCCTATCCGGTGGCGACCATGCTGGACCGCGACACGATCATGGAAAACGAGGTCGATGGCGATCTTGGCAACCAGTATCTGGCCACCCGCACCGAATGCGTTGGCCCCTATCATCTGGCACGCTGGAACCCAGGCGAGGTCGTGATCCTGGAACGCAACGAGGATTACTGGGGCGAGGCCCCCGGCATGCAGACCATCCTGATCCGCCATGTGGCTGAGGCGGGTACGCAGCGCCTGATGCTGACCAGCGGCGACATCGACGTGGCGCGCGACCTGACACCCGAGGATATCGCGGATGTCTCCGCGATGGAGGGCATCGAGGTCGCCACCACGCTGAAACCCCAGTTGACCTATCTGGCGCTGAACAACGAATTCGGCCCCTTCACCGACCCGAACGTGCGGCTGGCCCTGCGCTATCTGCTTGATTATGACGCGATGGGCGACAGCTTCCTGCGCAATATCGGCGTGATTCGCCAAAGCCCGGTGCAGCTGGGGGCCTTTGGCGCCCTGTCCGAGGATGAGGGCCGCCCCTTCGCGCTGGACACCGACCGCGCCCGCGAATTGCTGACCGAGGCGGGGATCGACGAGGGCACAAACATCTCGCTGATCCTGGGCACCCATCCCTATTCCATGCCCATCGGCCAGCACTTTCAGGAAAACGCCGCGGCAGTCGGCCTGAATGTCTCGGTCGAGCGAATGGCCAATGCGCAGCTGTTCTCGCGCGTGCGGGGCCGCGAGTTCGAGATGGCGGTGATGAGCTGGCAGACCTCGGTCGGGGATGCGCATGGCATGGCCTCGCGCCAGATCTACAACCCCGACAACGCCGCCGAAGCGCAGCTGACCCAATATCCCAGCTGGCGTTCGGCCTATTTCTCGGAGGAGTACAACCAGCGCGTGATGGAAGCGCTGCTGGAACCCGATGTCGACACGCGTGAGGAACTGTATCGCCAGCTGCAGCTGGACCAGATGCAGGAAGGCCCGCAGGTCTTCATGTTCCAGACCAGTCAGAACGTCGCCTATCGCACCGCGCTGCAGGGCTGGACGGCGCATGGCTTCAAGGCCTTCTACAACATGGTCTCGAAGTAAGCGGCCCCACCGCGATGCTTGACCGCGATGCCCGCCGGGCGTCGCGGTTCCCTGAAAAGAAAGGAGAACCGACCATGCAGGTGGCAGCGCCCAAAGGATATCTGACCCGACGCCGCAAGCGACAGCTGCGCGGGGCTGTGCTGACCATCGGCTCGGTCGGCGTGACGCTGCTGGGGCTGGTGGCGCTGACCTTTTTCATCGGTCGGATGCTGCCGCTGGACCCGGTCATCAAGATCGTGGGCGAGAACGCCCCGCAGGCGGCCTATGACCGGGTGTATCTGGAACTGGGGCTGGACCGGCCCCTGTTCATCCAGTTCCTGAACTATCTGGGCGACGCGCTGACGCTGGATCTGGGCAACTCGCTGACCTCGGGCCGCCCGGTGCTGGAGGATATCGCCCGCGTCTTTCCCGCCACGATCGAGCTTGCGACCGTGGCCATGATCATCGGCACCGGCCTTGGCGTGCCCTTGGGCGTGATCTCGGCCATGTATGCCAATACCTGGATCGACCATCTGGTCCGCACGGTCTGCCTGATCGGTTATTCGGCACCCAATTTCTGGCTGGGGCTGATGGGGCTGATGGTGTTCTATGCGGGGCTCGGCTGGGTCTCGGGGCCGGGGCGGATCGGTTTTATCCACGAATACGGATTCGAGCAGCGTACCGGCCTGTTGCTGATCGACACGGCGATGGCCGGAAACTGGGATGCGTTCCGCAATGCGGTGTCCCATATCGTGCTGCCGGCCTCGATCCTGGCCTTTGGCGCGATGACCTATATCAGCCGCATGACGCGCAGCTTCATGGCGGCGCAGCTGACGCAGGAATACATCATCACCGCGCGGGTCAAGGGCCTGTCCTGGCGCCGCACCGTCTGGCGCCACGCCTTCCGCAACATTGCCGTGCAGGTGCTGACGGTGGTTGCGCTGTCCTATGCTTTCCTGCTGGAGGGCGCCGTGCTGACCGAGACCGTCTTCGCCTGGCCCGGCTTTGGCCGTTATCTGACCAGCGCGCTTCTGGCGGGCGACATGAATGCGGTCGTCGGCTGCACGCTGATCATCGGCCTGATCTTTGTGACCATCAACCTGATCTGCGACGTGCTCTACCGCGTCCTTGATCCCAGAACCCGGTAACATCCATGAACACGACAAACACACCCAGCTTGCGAGGCTGGTTGCGGGCGCCGGTCCCCGCCACGGCGACACAGGCCCGCGTGCAGCAATTCGTGCTGGGATGGAAACGTTTCGCGGCCAACCGTTCGGCGTTGGCCGGGGCGGTCTTCCTGCTGATCCTGGTGCTGGTGGCTTGGCTGGCGCCCGTCATTTCGCCGTACAGCCCGTTTCAGCAATCGCTTTCCACACGGCTGCTGCCGCCCTCGGCCGCACATTGGCTGGGCACGGACGAACTGGGCCGCGATATCTTGTCGCGCATCATCCACGGCACCCGGATCACCCTGTACATCGCCGTGCTGACGGCCGTGATCGTGGCCCCGGTCGGATTGATCGTCGGCACGCTGGCGGGCTATTTCGGGGGTTGGCTGGATCTGGTGCTGATGCGCATCGTCGATGTGTTCCTGGCCTTTCCCTCTCTGATCCTGGCGCTGGCCTTCGTGACCGCGCTTGGCCCGGGGATCGAGAACGCGGTCATCGCCCTGTCGCTGTCGGCATGGCCTCCCATTGCCCGCCTGGCGCGGGCCGAGACGCTGACCATCCGCAAGTCCGACTATGTCGCGGCAATGCGGATGCAGGGCGCGTCCAACCTGCGCATCATCCTGTCGGACGTGGTGCCGATGTGCCTGCCTTCGGTCGTCGTGCGGGTGACGCTGAACATGGCGATCGTGATTCTGACGGCGGCGGGTCTTGGGTTTCTGGGCCTCGGCGCGCAGCCGCCCAGCCCGGAATGGGGCGCGATGCTATCCTCGGGTCGGGAATTCATGATGAACGCGTGGTGGGTCGCCGCCGTGCCGGGCATCGCCATTCTTCTGACCAGCCTTGCCGTCAATCTGGCCGGCGACGGGCTTCGCGACGTATTGGACCCCCGCCATGATTGATCCCCTGCTACAAGTCGAAGACCTGCGCATCCGCTTTGCCGGGAACCGCACTGGCCGCGACGCGGTGCGCGGCGTGTCCTTCAGCGTCGGACGCGAAAAGCTGGGCATCGTGGGCGAATCCGGGTCGGGCAAATCCCAGACCGGTCGCGCGCTGCTGAAACTGACACCCAACTCGGCGACCGTCACCGCCACCAAGCTGCAATATCGCGGCGAGGATCTGCTGGCCGCGTCCGAGCGGCGCATGCGCCAGATCCGGGGGCGCCACATCTCGATGATCCTGCAGGATCCCAAATTTTCGCTCAATCCGCTGATGCGGGTGGGTGAGCAGATCGTCGAGGCTTACCGCGTCCACCACAAGGCCGATCAGCGCACCGCCCGCGACCGCGCCCTGAAGATGCTGGAGGCGGTTCATATCCGCGACCCCGAACGCGTCTTTTCCCTGCTGCCGCACGAGGTCTCGGGCGGCATGGGTCAGCGCATCATGATCGCGATGATGCTGATCCCTGAACCCGACATCATCATCGCCGACGAGCCGACCTCGGCGCTGGACGTGACCGTGCGCCGGCAAGTGCTGTCCGTGCTGGACGAACTGGTGCAGGCGCAAGGCACGGGCTTGATCCTGATCAGCCATGACCTGAACCTTGTCGCCAGCTTCTGCGACCGCATTCTGGTGATGTATGCGGGCCGCGTGCTGGAGGAGATCGCCGCCAGGGATCTGCGCCGCGCCCGCCATCCTTATACCCGTGCCCTGCTGGGCAGCCTGCCGCGCCTCGACCGGCAGGTCGAGACCTTGCGGGTCCCGCAGCGCGATCCCGACTGGCTGGACGGACCGGTCTTTCGGTTGGAGGATCACTGATGAACCGACCCATTCTGGAAGCCGCCAATCTCAACGTGTCCTTCGGCGACGAGGACGACCGCCACCATGTCGTCAAGGATGTCAGTTTTCGCATCGCGCCGGGCGAATGCTATGGGCTGATCGGGGAATCCGGCTGTGGCAAGTCCACCGTGCTGCGCGCCGCCGCGGGCCTGAACGCCGATTACGAGGGCGCGATCCTGCTGGAGGGCAAGGAACAGCCCAATGCGAAACGCGGTGCCTATTTCCTGCGCCGGGTGCAGATGGTGTTTCAGGACCCTTATGCCAGCCTGCATCCGCGCAAGATGGTCGAGAAGGTGCTGCGTGAGCCTTTGCAGATCCATGGTTTCGATCGCCAGCGCCAGCGCATCGACGAGGTGTTGGTGCAGGTCGGGCTGGACCCCGCCTTTCGCTATCGGTTTCCGCACGAGCTGTCGGGCGGGCAGCGCCAGCGCGTCGCCATCGCCCGGGCCTTGATCATGGAACCCGAGGTTCTGCTGCTGGACGAGCCGACCAGCGCGCTGGACGTTTCCGTGCAGGCCGAGATCCTGAACCTGCTGACCCAGATCCAGCGCGACCGGGGGCTGACCTATCTGCTGGTGTCCCATGACATGGCGGTCATCGCTCATGTCTGCCAGCGCATCGGGATGATGCAGCATGGCCGCATTATAGAGGAAATGACCTCGAAATCCGTGCGAAACGGTCAGGCCCAACATCCCTATACACGCGAATTTCTGGACGCCAGCGCGTCCTTCGCCGCCGCATTGGAGGGAGATGCCGCATGATCGACGATCTGAAATCCCTGATCGATCGCCAGCCCACCGCCGCCCTGACGGTCTGGCAAAGTGGCCAGGTCACAGGATCCTTCGGCCCGCAGGACCACCGCTTCCTGTGCCATTCGATCCGCAAGAGCATCCTCGCCGCGCTGATCGGCATCGAGGTGCACGCCGGGCGTCTGGATCTGGGTGCCACGCTGGAAAGCCTTGGCATCGACGACAAGGATCCTTTGTCTTCGGTCGAGCGGCAGGCAAGCGTCTATGACCTGCTGACCGCGCGTTCGGGCATCTATCATCCGGCGGGCTACGAGACCGAATGGATGGGGATGATCAAGGAACGTCGCCATTCCCATGCGCCGGGCACCTTCTGGTGCTATAACAACTGGGATTTCAATGCACTTGGCACGATCTATGTGAAGGCCAGCGGACACAGCGTCGCCGAGGGGTTCACCGGGCATCTGGCGACACCCCTTGGGTTGCAGGATTTCCGTCCCGGCACCGATGCCTGGGTCGAGACCTTCGCGCAGTCGTGCCATGATGCCTATCCGCTGCGGCTGTCCAATCGTGATCTGCTGCGGTTCTGCCAGCTGTATCTGCAGGGCGGCGTCTGGGAGGGGCGGCAGGTTCTGCCCGCCAGCTGGACGCAGCTTTGCACGCTTCGCAACAGCGATGCGGGGCCGCGCGGCGCCTATGGCTATATGTGGTGGCTGGAACGCGACGGCTGCGGGCTGCCGAATGTGGTGCTGCCCAAAGGAAGTTTCATGGCCATCGGCGCAGGCGGGCATTACGCGCTTGTCATGCCTGACCGCGATGCGATCGTCCTGCACCGCGTCGATACAGACAGGGGCGACACCGTCTCGGGATTCCAGTTCGGGTCACTGCTGTCCGCAATCCTTCAACATCTGGACTAAGCCATGATCCATGACGATACGATCGCGGGCCGCATGGCCCTGTGGCTGCATGCCCGCCACAATCGAGGCCCCTTTGCCGCCGGGCCCGAGGGCCGACGGCTGGCTCGGATGGCGATTACCGATGCGATTGGTTGCCTCTATGCCGGACGGGATGACGCGACGGTCCGCAAGGTCGCAGGCGCGGCCCATGCCCCCGGCATGGCATGGCTGGTAACGGGGGGGGATGCCGATCCCGCCATGGCCGCGATGGTCAACGGCACGGCGGCGCATGCGCTGGATTACGACGACAACTTCACACCCGGGATGTCGCATGCCTCAGCGGTGATCGTGCCCGCGCTGCTGGCCGTCTGCGACAGGGCGCGGCCGGGGCGCGATTTGGTCGATGCCTATCTTGTGGCACTGCAGGCGCAGGCCTTTGTCGGAGCCGGCGTCGGACCCGGCCATTACGCGGCCGGCTGGCACGGCACCTCGACGGTGGGATCGGTGGGGACGGCGGCCGGGGTGGCGCATCTTCTGGGCGGCGATGCCGAAGGACTGCGCCGTGCCCTGACGCTGGCCTGCAGCTTTGCCTGCGGGACCAAAGGTCAGTTCGGCACCCCGGCCAAACCCTTCCATGCGGGCCTCGCCGCTCGCAATGCCGTGGAGGCTGCTCGGCTGGCGATGGCCGGGCTGGAGGGCAGCCCGCAGGCCTTCGAAGGTTCCCAGGGCTTTGCCGAAATGTTCCGAGGCCGGGGAACGACCGGCTACGTCCCGGACGCCATCGACGCCACCACGGTCCATGTGATCGAGACTGACGGCGTGGTTCCCAAGCTGCATCCCTGTTGCGGATCAACCCATCTGATCGTCGATGCCTTGGCCGATCTGCGCAACGCAGCCCCCATACACGCCGACCATGTCAAGGCTATCGATGTCAAGGTCGGCATCGCGAACCACCGCAACCTGCCCTACACGCATCCCGAGAACGAAATGCAGGCCCGCTTTTCAATGAACTATTGCATCGCGGTTGCCCTGCGCAGTGGCAAACTGACGTTGAATGACTTCACCGCCGGAGCTGTCGCCGCCCGCCGGCACGACCCGCTGCTTTCGCGTCTGAGCATGACCTCGTGGAGTGCCGAAGACGAGGCGGGAACTGACGGCACCCGGCTGCCTCACCAGATCACGCTGCATATGGTATCGGGGGATACGCACCGCGCCGAACGGCTTTTCCCGCGCGGCGATCTGCGCGAGCCTTTTCCCGATGCCGCGATGAAAGACAAGTTCCATGCCTGCTGCGACTATGCGCCTTGGGCAGGCAGCGTGCATGACGCTTTGATGGCGCTGGACGAGGCATCCGACCTCAGGCCATACGCACTGCTTTTCGGCAGATCTGATGACCCGCGCTGACCGCACCCCACATGCTTTGGGCATAGCGACCCATGTTGTGCGATCGATACAGCCGAATCTCGGTCTCGAGGTCGAATTCGTGCCCTCCGGCGCGCACGAGGACGCCTGACTGAAGGTCATCCTCGACCATGACGCTGGGCAGCCAGCACATCCCGTGCCCTTGGCGAACGAGCCCGTGGATCACCGCCGCCATCGAATTATCGCGTACCTTGCGGATGCGCGCCCCCAGCTTGTCGAAATGGGGTGCCAGAGCCTGCTGGAAGAAGCTGCCCTTGGTATAGCCGCAATAGGCAATCTCTGCCCCGCCCTCCAGCGGCCACAGCGGGCCACCCTGTGCGTCTGGGCGCGTGACCGGGACTGCTGTCTCATGCCCGAGAACGATGTAGCGGTGATGACGCAACGCTTGCAGGTCGGGAACCCGGTCGTCTGCAAAGGTCAGGAGGAACTCGGCCTGGCCGAGCAGGAAATTGCGAATATTAGCGGCCAGCAACGGCTCGGTGTTCAGCAGGTCCACCTGCCAGACAGGTTCCGCAGCATATTGGGCAAGCCAGTCAGGAAAGAAATGCAACGCCAGCGTACTCAATGCGATAAGATGGCATTTCTGGTCGGGCCGTCGCGCGTCGGGATGGCCGATACCACGGACCTCTTCCATGCGTTCCAAGATGTCCTGGGCCAAAGGCAGCAGCATCTCGCCAGCCTCGGTCAGGGCGACCGGTTGGATCCCTCGGTCGAACAGATCGGCCCCGACATAGTCTTCGAGAGTCGCAATGCGCCGTGACAGGGTCGATTGCGACATGCCGCGGTCGCGTGCCGTCGTCGAGAAGTTGCGGCTTTGTACCAGGTGCAGAAAGTCTCTGAAAAGATCTGTATTGATCAAATCGTCATCCTGTCTCGACCTTTCGCGAAGGATCTTCCGGTTTTGGCTACCCAAGGATGGGACGTGCGACGCCGACCTCATGACGACGACGAGATTTCCGCCGCCAGACCCTTTCAGTCAGACGAATGACAACTTTGGCAGCCTATTGAAATTAGCAGTCCAGTTACGAATGCTGCGGCCAGTCGGCCACGGGCGTCCTTTGGACTGGAAAATCCAGACGCACATGACGCCACTCAACAGTAGACGTGAACTTGCTGTCCAAGTAGTAGCAGAGACCATCGTAGGCACCCGGCAGTCGACCTTCAATGCCCCCTTCCTGGTTCCTTCGGGCAGAGCTTCATTTACGATCGCATTGTCCTGCAAAGTTTCCAGCTCATCTCGGAAAATCGGGGTTTGCATCCGGGCCCTCCGGCATTGACCTTGCCGCCTTTGCATAGCGCGCCGAGGCGTCAGTCCCAAAGGAGCTTTCCGTCAGACACACCCTGTCCGAAGACATTCTCACGGTGCCAGCGCAGGTTTTCGGGGTGGGGATGGTGTCGAGGGTCTGTCGGTCTCATCAGCTTCCCATTGGATCGGAGCAGCCGCTTCACCACGTCAACCGGTACCTTGTTCTGCGAGACAAGGATCGTCTCGCTGTCCTCGGCAACCGATATCAGCCCGCGATCAAACATCCAGTGCAAGGTCCCCGACAGCGCCAAGCCGTTGCGCACGGAGTCGCTGCCATTCATCTCCACCGGGCGGATATGAGCTGCCTGAACCTCGGGCCGCCCGCCGCCGTTGCGCAGGTGCAGCCCCGACATGGCACAGCGATAGTCATAGGCGTCCCTGACTCTGCGGCTGAAGGCGACATCGCGGTACTTCCGGCGTACGAGGCGTTCCAGCACGGGCCGCTGGAACACCAGCTGCTCTTCCTGCAGCCCTGCTGCATGCTTGTCGTATCTGTGCGCCTCGGCCCACTCGAGGTCCTGTGGCAGCCCAAAATCGACGATCCGGGCGAAATCGCCCGTTGACAGACGCCGCACGGCAAGCTGGACAGCGCCGCCCTTGAGGGGAGCCCCAGCCGCGTCAGCAAGGCTGGCTTCGAAAGGCTGGCCGTTCAGCAACCGCGGCACATCCTTGTCAAACGGCAGATAGCTTCGCGCTTCGATCAACGCGAGATATCGGCCTGCGACACCTGGCTTTGGGATGACCTGCGCAATCTTGGCAACGGCAAAATAGCCACGTGCCCCTGCCTTGACGGGCTCATAATAGATGATCCAGTCGCCCACGGCCGCTTCAAGAGCCTTGAGATAAGACCGTGGGAAATCATAGGCAGAGTCGAGCTCATCCTCGTAGATCGACTCTGCCTTGTGCATCAGAACCAAGTTTACCATTCAGGCATGCAAGCCACTCGTGCTGACATTGGCAAGAGGCAGCATGCTGAACCGCCACTGCGCGAACAGCCGGTCGGAACCGATGCTGCAGCACGGGCGCGGCGAAGAGGCCCAGGGCTTTTGCCCGGTCCGCCAGAAAGCGGGTGTCGTCGGTCACCAACCCGCCGGGCTTTTCGATCAGCACGTGCTTGCCCGCAGACAGGATGCGCGCGCCCAGATCGTGGTGGGTGTCGGGCGGGGTCAGCAGGATCACCGCATCCACGGCAGGGTCGGCAAGAACAGCGTCCAGATCAGCCGTTGCAGCCATGCCATAGGTCGCGTCAAACGCGGCCCGTCGGGCGGGACTGCGCGCGACCGCATAGGCCAGATGCGCCCGGCCTCTCAGATCGGCAAGGCTCGCCATATGCGGCGCCAGAGCCATCCCAAGGCCGACGATTGCCACTGTTTTCATGTCACCTCCGCCGACCGCATCAACGGCTTTTGCTCAAACCATACAGCGCGCATCCATGACTGCAGCCGGTCTGACACAAGGCTTCTGAAGAGTGGACCTGACGTCCCTCAGCTGGACCCAGCCGTCTGGAAGACATCGCTCCTCGCGCCCACGCACTTGCAAACCCCCGATCTGAACGTTTGATGCTAATGCATTAGCAGATCGATTTAGCGATTCAGAAGCATCACCAACGAGGATGAACTGACCTCAGCGTGTTGCTTCGGGCTCCTCCCGTTTCCCCAAGCGTCATATAAATCACTGCGGCGCGCATGTGGCGCCTCCCTATCACCGCTGTGAACATCGGCAAAGAAAAGGCGTTTCGCCGGCGCGGGAACATGATCGACCGAATGCCGGAAGTACCCCTGCACACGGCTCTGCACATCCCCATCCCCATCCACTTCCACAGCGACTGCCACTGCCACTGACCGTCGACATTTCTTGCAAGGCGGAACCATCAAAAGGTTCAATCCTCGAAGGCGACTGATTGATCCGCAACCCCGAAGCGTGGGGCTGCAAACTGCGATTGGTGCCACAGCGGATATATCTGGGGCGGCCGACTGACGGCATCCAGGCGTTGGAGGTCTTCAGGCAGCAGCTTCAGGGTCAGTGCCCGGAAGTTCGCTTCGAACTGCTCGACCGATGTGCCTCCGACGATCAGCGACGAAACCGCCGGGCGGGTCAGTGTCCAGGCCAATGCCACCTGCGCAGCTTCGACATCATGGGCTGCGGCGATCTCGTTCAGGACATCCACGATCCGCCACAGGCGGTCCTGATCACGAATGGGCGGCTCGCTCCATCCCCGATCCTGCCGGCTGTCCGGGGCCACCGGTTGCTGACGTGTATGCTTGCCGCTGAGAAGCCCTGCCGCAAGCGGGCTCCAGACCGTGACGCCAATGCCCTGATCGACCGAAAGCGGCAGAAGTTCATATTCCGCCTCGCGTGCTTCAAGGGTGTAGTGGATCTGTTGAGTGACGAAGCGTTGAAAATTGGCGCGTTCGCTGGCCATCAGCGACTTCATGACCTGCCAGCCCGTGTAGTTCGAGCAACCCGCATAGCGGATCTTGCCCTGCCGGATCAGGCTGTCCAGCGCCTCCATCGTTTCCTCGACAGGCGTCTGCCCATCCCATTCGTGAATATGGTAAATGTCGATGTGGTCGCGGCGAAGCCGCTTCAGGGAACGCTCGCATTCGCGGATCAGGTGCCAGCGGCTGGCACCTTCGTCATTGGGACCATCGCCGATCCTCATCCGGGCCTTGGACGAGATCAGGATGTCCTGACTGCGGTCTGCCAGAACCTCGCCCACGATGTCTTCGGACAGGCCCGTCGAATACATATTGGCCGTGTCGATCAGGTTGACCCCGTGATCGATGCAGCAATCGATCAATCGGGCAGCTTCGGGGACGCCCTGACTGGCGATGGCGGCAAACGGCCCCCTGCCTCCGAAGGAAAATGTGCCCATGGCAAGGGCAGAAACCTTCAGGCCGCTGCGGCCCAAGATCCGATATTCCATGTCGCTCTCCTTGTCCTGCGGTCAGGATCCGGCGGGGCTCGCCGCATTGTTGCGGACGAAATTGGCCATCGCCTCGATCAGGATGACCGCGGCGGTGCTGCCCGCATCCTGAATGCCGCGGGTCTTTTCCTGAAAGGCCGCCGCCTTGCCGTGCTGGGCCACCAGATCCTTGGTGGCCTCCAAGGCGATCACGGCTTCGGCATGGGCGCTGTCCAGCGCATCCGGCAGGGCCGCTTTCGCCCTGGCTTGGTCCTCCATGGTCCGGGCAATGGGGTGCAGCACGTCCAGAACAGTCTTGTCGCCGACCTGTGCACGGCCCCGTTGCGCGACCCCATCGCAAAATGACGACCAGAACTGCGCCATCTCGGCCGTGCCGAGTTCACTGCACCCGTTGGCCGCAGCCGAGCCGCGCAGGAACCCTGTCGCCATCAGCGTACCCATGGTCGAGGGTGCGGCGCGGGCAATGGCGGCGCCCGCTGTCTTCAGCTGCGCCTCGATCGTCGCATCGTCAAGCCCGGCCACGGCCTTGTCGGCGGCGGCAAAACCTTTCGCCATCGTCAGGCCAAGATCGCTGTCGCCCACCTGCCCGTCCAGGGTGATCAAAGCCTCTTTCTGCTCTGCAAAGACCTCGGACAGGCGTGCGAACAGCACCGGAATGTCATGAGCGGTCAATTTTTCCATCATCAGCTCCGTCAGCGTGCGATATGTTTGAAGAACGGCGTGTTCGCACCCATGGCGATCAGAGGTTCCAGTTCATCGTCCAGCTGCAGGACCGAGATGGATGCCCCGGCCATCTCCATCGACGTGGCAAACTCTCCGATGAAAACATGCCGGATCCGAGCGCCCGCCCGTTCAAGCACCTGCACGGTGCGGCGATAGATGACGTACAGCTCCTCCAGAGGCGTCGCACCCAGCCCGTTGATCAGAACGGCAACGTCCTTGTCCTTGTCATAGCTGTGCTCGGCCAAAATGCGCGCCATCATCTCGTCGACCATCTCGTTTGCGGGCGTCAGCTTCTTGCGGGTGATGCCGGGCTCTCCATGGATGCCCATACCGATTTCCATCTCGTCCGCGCCGATCTGAAAACTGGGTCTGCCCACTTCCGGGACAATGCATGGCGACAGGGCCACCCCGATCGTCCGCGTGCGGTCGCTGGCCTTTTCCGCAAGCCGCGCCACCTCGGCCAGCGGCTTCATGGCGGCAGCCGCAGCCCCCGCAGCCTTGTAGGCAAAGAAAATTCCCGCGACGCCACGGCGCTTGTGCTCTTCGCCGACGACTGACGACGCGACATCGTCACGACCCAGCACGGTCATGGTTTCGATGCCCTCCAGATCGGCCAGCTCTGCGGCCATGTCGAAATTCATCAGGTCGCCGCTGTAGTTTCCATAAAGGTAAAGCACGCCCGCGCCTTGATCGACATGGCGCGTCACCTCCAGCACCTGTTCTGATGATGGCGATTGAAAGACGCCACCCACACCGGCGCCATCCAGCATGTTTTCGCCCACGAAGCCCAGGAACAGCGGCAGATGCCCAGAGCCGCCGCCCGTGATCAGCCCCACCTTGCCGGGCACGGGATCAGAGCGCACAAAACAGCGCAGGTCGTCGCCGACATGGGTCACCTCGGGATGGGCAAGATAGATACCCTCCAGCATCTCGTCGACGAAATCCTCGGGATTGTTGATGAATTTTTTCATTGGCTTACTCCGAATATCAGGTGGTGGCCTTGCGGTCCCGCAGGACGAAGAACGCGGCGGCCAGAAGGATGAAGGCGCCGACGACGACGCGCTGCCAGGTGCTGGGAATTCCGACTAGGACCAGGACGTTGTTCACGACCGTCACCAGCAGGACGCCGATGACCGTGCCCAGAACAGATCCCGTGCCGCCCGTGATCCTTGCCCCGCCCAGGATCACGGCTGCGATGACAATGATCTCGGTTCCAGCAAAATCGAACGGATTGGCCATCCGGTTGGCCGAAGCCTGAATGACCCCTGCCATGCCCGCCAGCCCGCCCGCAAAGGCAAAGGCAAAGACGTGAACGGCGCGAATGTTGTAACCCAGTCTGGCGGCGACATCGGGCTTGCCGCCGACCGCAAAGATCGCGCGTCCCATAAGCGTCCGGTTGAAGACGAACCAGGTCAGCACCGCAGCCAGCGGAAGGCTGAGAAAATAAACCGGAAGGCTGACGGTGGCACCGCTGCGCGTGGTGATGTCGACAAGCGACCATTGCCCGAAGGCGACCATCTGCGGCGGCATTTCCATCAACCAGACCGTCCCCACGAATACGAGGAGAACGCCGCGAAACACATAGAGCGTACCGATGGTGACGATCAACGCCGGCGCCCTCAGTTCATGAACCAGCACACCGTTCACGGCACCAAGCAGGATGCCCGTGGCGACGCAGAGCAAGATGATCAGCGCCATCGGCATGTCTGGAAAGACGTTCAGAACCAGCGTGCTGATCCCATACATGGCCACAGCTCCGACTGCAGGAAACGATACGTCGATGCCGCCAGAGGCCAGTACCGTGAACACGCCCAAAGCGAACAGACCGGTTACAACACTGGCGCGCCCCATGTCGATCAAGGACGAGGGTTGCAGGAAGGCCGGGTTGATTGCGGCGACCGATGCGCAGATCGCGACCAGCAGAAAAAGACTGACCGTTTCGGGATGGGCCCTCAGAAACAGGAAAAACCTGGCGCTTCGGCCGACGCTTGTCGCGGGCTCGGTTCCGGTCGAAAGACTGTCATTCATGTGCTGCACCACGGTCATTCTGCTAGCTCGCTCTGGCTGGCGAGCATGGATTGATAGATGCGATCCTCGTCCACCTCCGTGGCCCGAAGATCCTCGACGACGCGGCCAGAATTCATGACCAGAATTCGGTCGCAGTTCTGAAGCAATTCCGGCAGATCATCCGACACGATCAGCAGGCCGATGCCCCGCTCGGCCATGTCCTGTATCGCCCGGAAGATGGTCTCTTTCGATCCAACGTCGACGCCGACAGTGGGGCCGTGAAGGATCAGCAGCCGCGGATTGATGCTGAGCCAGCGCCCGATCAGGACGCGCTGCTGATTGCCGCCCGACAGTGCTCCGACCGGCAGATCGATATCGGCGGTGTTCAGGTTCATCCCGGCGGCGATGTCCCTGGCCGCGCCCCGACCCCTGGCGCGGTCGATCAGGCCAAAGCGACCCGCAATGCGACCAAGGATCAGCGGCACGGCATTCTCAAAGATCGATTTTTCGATGAACAACCCTTCGGACAGCCGGTCCTCGGGGACATAGCCGATGCCGTGGTCGATCGCCTCTGTGGGTGATCCGATGCGGACCGGCTTTCCATCAAGGCAAAGAGTGCCGCCATCAATCGGCAGGTGACCGGCCAGTGCCATCGCCAGTTCGTTGCGACCCGAGTCCGAAAGCCCGGTGATCCCCAGGATCTCGCCGCGATGCAGACTGAAGTCGATGTCCCGGAACCCCTGAGCGCGGCTCAGGCCGGACACTGTCAGCAGCACCTCGGGTTCCGGGGCGCCATCGCGGAAACGAACGGACTCGATGGCGCGTCCGGTCATCAGCTCGGCCAGCCTTCCGCGCGTGAAACTTTCGATAGGGCCCTGCGCGACGCTCAGCCCGTCGCGGAACACGATCGCATCGCCACCGATCCGGTAACATTCCTCCAGCTTGTGGGTGACGAACAGCACGGCGACATTGCTGTCCAGCAGGCGGTTGACCACTTCGATCAATGTCTCGACCTCGTGCCGCGTCAGCGACGTTGTCGGCTCGTCCATGATCACAAGGCGCGCCTCGGCCGCGATGGCACGTGCGATCGCGACACGCTGGCGGATGGCCAGAGGCAGATCGCCGACAACGCTGTTCAGAAGGGATTTACTGGGTTCCAGCCCCGTCTTGGCAAGCGCCGCCGCCGCCGTCGAGTGAACGCGCTTGCGATCCAACACCCGCAGCAACCGCCCGTGTCCGGCAACCAGCTGTTCGCCAAGGGCGACATTCTCGGCCACGGTCAGGTTCGGCAGCAGGGACAGATCCTGATAGACCGTCTCGATCCCCGCCTCCAGCGCGGCCATGGGAGACAGCTTCGGCACCAGGTTGCCATCCAGAAAGATGCTGCCTTCGGTCGGGGCATGGGCGCCAGACATGATCTTGATGACCGTGCTTTTGCCACAGCCATTCTCGCCCAGAAGATGATAGGCCTTGCCCGCTTCGATTGTCAGATCCACCCCGGACAGGGCGCGCACCCCGCCGAACCGCTTGTGGATTCCACGAAGTTCCAGAAAGGGAGCATCAGTACTGAATCGGTTTGTCATCGAAGAAAGGCTCCGTCGGGACAAGGACTTGGTGGCGGACCGTCCGGATGATCGCAGGCAGGCTGCGGTCCCGTTCCGGACGGTCCCTGTCAAAGGTCGCGGATCAGAACAGGCGTTCGGCGTAGGTGTCCTTGTCGACGATCACCATCCCGTTGCCGACGACCAGCTTGCCCTCGCCAGCGCCTTGGGTGACCGAGACGGCTTCATAGCCTTCGACGCCCAGATCCATGCCGTCCTCCAGCTCTCCGCCCTCCAGCAGGATACGGGCGACCTCGTTCATGGCCATTCCGGCTTTTTGCGGATCCCAGAACCCGATGGCCGTGATGGCGCCACTGTCCAGATAGGCCGCCGAGGGGTTTGGCAGACCAGTCCCGACAAGGCAGACCTGCCCGGTCAGACCCGCTTCCTCGATCGCGCGGCCGACGCCCAGGACGTCGTTCCCGGCCGAGGTCTGAAAGCCCTTGATGTCGGGATGCTTGCGCAGGATTTCCTTGGCGGTCTCATAGGTGCCATTGGCATCATCGAAGGATTCGTTGTTCGGATCGACCAGTTCCATGCCGGGATACTGGCTGGCGTTCTCCTCGCCCGCACCGACCCACTGCATATGCGTGCGGCTGCCCAGTGAGCCGACAAAAGTCGTCCATTTGCCTTCCTGACCCATGCATTCGGACAGTCTCTCGTTGAGGGCGGTACCGTATTCTGCGTTATCAAAGGCTTCGATATTGGCCATGGTGTTGACCTGATTGTCCGCCTCATGCGTCACGACGATCGTTCCGCGATCAATGGCACGCCTCAGCAGCCCCTCCAGCACGCCTGGATCCATCGGCACGACCGCCAGCGCGTCGGTTCCCCTGGCAATCAGATCCTGAACGATCTGCAGCTGCTGGGCTGAATCGGCGCTGGCCGGGCCAACCTGAGAGATGTTCATCTCGGGATGCTGTTCGGCGTAAAGCTCGACCCCGGTCTCCATCCGGTCGAACCACGGGATGCCGCTGATCTTCACGACGGTCGTGATGGTCTTGCCGTCCTGTGCCCAGGCCGCTTGTCCCGCCACGCTCATCACGGTGGTGACAAGGGCGACTTTCAGGCCGGTGGTCAGCAGGTGGTGTTTGGTCGTCATTTTCTATCTCCTCAGTAGAAAACCCTCATCCTCCCGTCATTCCACGGCGCGAGGGGGTCGCCGGGAAGGTGCGAACGCGGTGATCCGGTTGATCAGATCGAAACGCGCCACGGCCAGGAAGCACAAAAGCAAAATGCCCCAGGCCAGATCTCGAACGAAATTAGACAGCCCGATAAAGTTCAGAAGGCTGGACAGAAGTTGCAGCACGACAGCCGCCAGGATCACGTTGACGACCCGGCCATGGCCGCCTTGGGGGCGGACACCTGCCATCACCGCGATCAGGATCGCGACCAGCAGATAAGAGGTGCCGTAGTCCCACTTCACGTTGACGTTGCGGGCCGCGATGATGATCCCGGCGATACCCGCCAAAAGCCCTGATACCGCATAGGTGGTCGTGATGATCCGCACGCCGCGAAATCCGCTGAAGACGGCGGCCTTGGGGTTCGCGCCGGTCAGCATCAGGCGCATCCCGTAAGGCGTCAGGCGCAAGACCGCCGCCAGAACCGTCCCGATCGCGACAAAGATCAGAAAGCTGATGGGCAGGCCAAAAATCACCCCGTTGCCCAAGGCATAAAGAGGATCAGGCGATCCAATGGTCAGGGACCGTCCGTTCGACAGCACGACCGCGATGCCGGTGAACAGCATCTGGGTTCCCAAAGTCGCAAGGATGGGTGTGATGTTGAAGCGCGAGATGATGATCCCGTTCAGGATCCCGGCGGTAAGGCCGACAATCATGCAGCCGGCCGCAAATGTCACGGTGAACAAAGCGGGCGCCGCGGACGCATCAAACAGGGAGATTGCAAAGATCCCTGCTGCAACGCCGGACATATTGGCATTTGCGATGCCCGACAGATCGATCCCGCCGTTTCCCGCGCACATGGCCAGCATGACCCCGATTGCAAGCAGACCGATCTCGGGCACCTGCGTCGCCATCGATTGCAGATTGAAGGGCGACAGGAACGCGCCGTCAGAAACCACCCCGCCAAGGGCCAAAAGCACCACAGTCAGGACACACAGAACCAGCAGATTCGCATCGCGTTTCACTACTTCTCCTCCCCAGGATTTAGTAAAACATACGCTTGATTTAGTGAAACGCTAGCAGCAAGTTGTCAGCCATGCAACGGATTTGTCGAACCTGCCGGCTTTGCAGGTGTCAGGCCGTCGGTCGGCCTTGGCTCCGGGGTGGTGTTGTATAGAAGATGGTGTCGTCTGAAGGAGCGGGCGTTCGAAACATGGATAAACCAGTCAAAAAACCCGCAACCCTACGGCAAGTGGCCGATCTTGCCGGCGTCTCGGCCTCGACGGCCTCACTTGTGCTTAATGGCAAGGGCGACATCACGCAGAGCACGAGGGACCGTGTGCTGGCTGCGGCGACGGATCTTGCTTATGCCCCCCGGACGCCCAAAATCAGGGCCGATGCCGCGCAGACGATCCGCTTTCTCAAGCTTTCGAAGCATGGCGACACGGTGAACCGCGATCACAACCACTTCATTTCCGACTATATCGACGGCATGTCCCACGAGGCCACGCGCCGGGGCTATAATCTGGAGGTCGTGGCCCATGACGGGGTCGATATTTCGGCCTTGCTGGCGACAGCCGATGGCAGGGGCCAGATCATTCTTGGTACCGAATTGTCGGAAGAGGATATCCTGACGCTTTCGCGTGGCGGGCAGCCAGTCGTTTTCATCGACACGTATTACCGGCATCTGACCGCGAATTTCGTCGACATGGACAACGATCAGGCCGTGTTCTGCGTCGCCTCGTACCTTGCGACATCGGGCTTCGATCGCATTGGCTTTGTCGGCAGCCATTCTGATGTGACGAATTTCCGGCTGCGCGAAAAGGCCTTCACCCGCGCCTGCGCAAGATTGCAGCGCCAGGTCGCGCAGGAAGACACCCTGCACGTTTCTGCCAGACGTGACGGAGCCTATGCCGAGGCTCTTCAGCACCTTGCCGCGCAGGACAGCATAGCCGACGCTTACTTTTGTGTGAACGATATTGTTGCCCACGGGCTGATGCGGGCCTTGCAAGAGCTGGGTCACAGGATCCCCGATGACGTCTCGGTCATCGGTTTCGATAATCTGCCGATGAGCAGCCTGTTGTCTCCTGCCCTGTCGACTGTCGATGTGCCAAAGCGACAGATCGGCGCCATGGCGGTGAATCTGCTCGATGATGTCATCAGCAACGGTCACGCTCAGCCGCCGATGAAGGTGCTGGTGACCGGCAGACTGATTTTGCGCGAAAGTACGGCATCTGACACCGAGTAGCAGATTGTTCTTAAAAAATATTTCCTGCAGTCAAACCGTCTGTCAATCTGACTCTCGTCATTGGCTGCTGCCTGCAAAGACTATAATGCGCCGATAGCAGATGCCCATATTGTCTGTGTGCTGTAGACATCATTGACCGCCACCATCAGTCGGCCTCCTGCCTTTCGGGTAGACGTGCTGAGTCCAGCGTTTCTGGTAAGTCATTTCCCGGCCAGCGGCACCAACCCCACATCCGACAACGGCCTTTGCAGTGCCTTCGCATCGTTCCAGTCGGCGTTAAGCCAGACGTCGATCTCCTCCGGCGTGGTCAGGATCACCGGCATGGCCTTGGGGTGGATCGGGTTCACGACAGCCTTCCGCGCGGTGATCAGGAACCCGAACAACTGATGCCCCCCGGTCGTGGCGTCTGCCCGTATTCCGAAAAGGCCGTCGCGGGGATCACGCAGCGGCTTTCCGGCCCCAGCCAGCGCCGCCAGTGCGGGCTTGCGGATGTTGGTGACGCCGGTGTCGGGCGCATCCGGGGTCTTCAGGAACTTCGGCGGAGTGGGCATGCCAAAGGTCATTCGCGACAGCGCGCGCCCGTCCTTCGTTTGCCGGACGACGGGCGCCGAACGATCAGGGTAAACGTCGAGGTCGGGCTCCAGATTACCAGCGATGTCGTGGGTGATCCGCACGAAGTCACGGATCGCCTGCTGATTGGTGGTCAGGTTGTAAAGATTGCAGACGTCGCAGCCTCTCTCATGCTCTGGCAACAGACTATGGCACACCCCCTGCTCCGGCCTAGATCACGATTTCCGCCCGCCCGTAGACTCCTTGCCGCGACAGGAACAAACTAGGCCTGTAATTCTCCGCCCCC